>NZ_JABFCP010000009.1:0-1010768 GCF_013087615.1 Rhizobium sp. WYCCWR 11152
GGAATCCAGCAGCAATGCCAGAGCGCGTTTGGCAACCCGCGGCATCGCCAGCAGAGGGGCGACGAGCGACACTAACAACCATCCTGAGCGCCGTGTCTCAGAGGGAGAATTTTCAGGCATTGCTTACCAGCGTCTCGCAGATCAATAGACAACCACCTTCTTGTCGCTTTCTGCAATGAGCGCAACTGAAATAATCGGAAATCACGGTCTTCCGCAGTGCAGGCAGCTCGTGTCCGCCTCAAGAGGCGGCCCTGGGTGTCGGAACGCGTCATCGCGCTGTTTGATGACTTGGGAGCGGCGCTTCAATCTCGGACTTGGTGACCCCACTCATTCGATCCAGTACGAGCGGGTTTCAAATCACGTACCCACCGCCCCATCATCGAAAACCATGCCCGCATCAGTTTTTTAAGGATGTGCGCTTTCAGCCATTCCAATGGCGAGCGCGTCGACTGAAGGAATACGAGGATGCGGATGCGCATCCTGCATCAAACCAGATCGCCGAGGTCTACGTCCAGAATCCGAGCGATCGCCTTCAACGCGTCCAGGGAGCCTTCCTTCTTTCCGGTCTCGATTTCGGAAAGATAGGGCTGGGAGAGCCGAGCCTTTTTCGCCAGCTCCTTGACGCTCATGCCGCGATGCTTGCGGAACACGCGGACAGGATCTTCGCCTGAAATCAGCGCCTTGACGACGTCTTCCGGCCAGATCTCTTCGCCGGCATCGATGCGCACCTTTGCGGCGCGCGCGTCGCTGACGTCGACAAGGTCGCGGTAGTTTTCTTCGGAGAGAACGGAAATTCCCAACTGAGTGTCCAACTGACGCGAAATGTTCTGATTTAATGAGGGAAAATCTGGCTGGGGAACCTGGATTCGAACCAAGATTAACGGAGTCAGAGTCCGTCGTTCTACCATTGAACTATTCCCCAGCATAAGCGAACCGGCGGGCGGTCGGCTGGTGTGCGGCGCTTATAACCAAAAGCCGGGGGATTGCAAATAGCTGTTTTGAAAAAAATCGGTGCTGCCGCGGAAGACGTGAAACCGCGGCAAATCCCTTGTCCAAAAAAGAATTTGGTGATTTTGGCGGGCGCTGATATTCTTGCCGCAACGCAAAAATCGAATGAGCGCCTGCTGCATATCTCAAGACTTGCGCGGCGCGATGGAAAAACAACGTGGAAGACCCCGAAGGCGGCGCAAAGCCGCAATTTGACGGGGCGTCGGCGGCAGGGCGCAAGGACGGCAAGAAGTCCAGGCGCCGCAAGGGCAAACGTGGCGGGCAATCCCGCAACGCGGCTCATCCCGCTTCGCATGAGCCTTCCGGCGGTGCCGGACAGCCTGCGCGCCCGATGGAAGATGCAGCCGGGAATCCGGCCCGCAAGCGCAAGCGTCGCCGTCGTGGTGGCCATGGTGCTGTGCAGGATGGTTCACCTCTCCCCCAGGCAATGGAACAGACGGCAGCGGCAGGCAATGCTGTCCGCTCCGATAGCGATTCAGCGCCGAGCCGTCGCAATCGCCGCAAAAACCGCGGCAAGCGCGGTCTGCAGGGCCGGCCGCTGACACCGGCAAAACCATCAGGCGCCCAGCAGCAGGAAAGCCGCGCAGAAGAAACCGTGCTCAGGGCCGAACTGCGTGAAGCACTGAATGGCGCAAGCGCCAACCGCAGGGGCCGCCAGGAAAGCCAGTCCCATTCCGGGCATCCGGGGGATCGTCAGGCCGGCGAGCATGTGTGGCCGGAGGAGCTCTACGCCGCCCTCGATCTCGGCACCAACAATTGCCGCCTCCTCATTGCCCAGCCGACTCGTCCGGGTCAATTCCGCGTCGTCGATGCTTTTTCCCGCATCGTGCGCCTCGGCGAAGGCCTTGCGGCAAGCGGCCGTCTGTCGGATGAGGCGATGGAGAGGGCGATCGAGGCGCTGAGGATCTGCGCCTCCAAGCTCAGGAACCGGCAGATCCGCCGCATGCGGCTGATCGCCACCGAAGCCTGCCGCCAGGCAGTCAATGGCGAGGAATTCCTCAGCCGGGTCGTTGCCGAAACCGGCCTCGCGCTCGAGATCATCGATCGCGAGACAGAGGCGCGGCTTGCCGTCTCCGGCTGCTCCTCGCTGGTCGGTCGCGAGACGCGCTCCGTCGTGCTTTTCGATATCGGCGGCGGCTCGTCGGAGATTGCCGTCATCCGCATCGGCGACAATCGCTTCAGCCGCCTTGCCAATCACATCACCCACTGGACCTCGCTTCCGGTCGGCGTCGTGACCCTGTCGGAGCGCCATGGCGGGCACGACGTCACGCCGGAGGCCTTCGAAGGCATGGTGCGTGAAGTCGAAGGCATGCTTGGAAGCTTCAATTGCCCGGAGATCGAGGTCGCCCAGAGCGGCGACTTTCACCTGATCGGCACATCGGGCACGGTGACGACGCTTGCCGGCGTGCATCTCGACCTACCGCGTTATGACCGGCGCAAGGTCGATGGCATCTGGCTGTCCGACGATGAGGTCTCCGCCATGCAGGCAAAGCTTCTCTCCTGGGATTTCGCAAGCCGCGCCGCCAATCCCTGCATCGGGCCTGACCGGGCCGATCTGGTGCTCGCCGGCTGCGCCATTCTCGAGGCGATCCGCCGCCGCTGGCCGAGCCCGCGCATGCGGGTTGCCGATCGTGGCTTGAGGGAAGGTTTGCTCACCGACATGATGGCCGATGACGGCGTGTGGCGGCGCAATCGCAACCGCCGCGGCCAGCGCGTGAGATCGTGAGATAAGGAATAGGCATGACCAAGGCACCGATCGCGGGAAACCGCACCGGCCGCAAGCTCGGCCAGCGCGTCAAGAACAAGAAGATGAAGGCCTCCTCCCGCCAATGGCTGGAGCGTCACATCAACGATCCCTATGTGCAGCGCGCCCAACTCGAAGGCTATCGCGCTCGTGCCGCCTTCAAGCTGCTGGAGATCGATGAGAAGCATCACATCCTGCGCGGCGCCAGGCGCATCATCGATCTCGGCGCTGCCCCCGGCAGCTGGTCGCAGATCGCCGCCAAGGTCACCGGCTCGACGGATGGTGATATCCGTGTGGCTGCGATCGATTTCCTTGAAATGACCCAGCTGCCGGGGGTCAAGATCCTGCAGCTCGATTTCCTCGATCCCAGTGCGCCGGAAAAGCTGTTGGAGGCCGTCGGCGGCACGCCTGATCTCGTCATCTCCGACATGGCGGCGCCCACCACCGGCCACCACCGCACCGACCATCTGCGCACCATGCATCTCTGCGAAGTGGCGGCGCATTTCGCCGTCGAAGTGCTGGGGGAAGGCGGGCACTTCCTCACCAAGACCTTTCAGGGCGGCACGGAGCGTGAGCTGCTCGCCATGCTGAAGCAGAACTTCCGCCAGGTCGTCCATGTCAAACCGAACTCGTCGCGCGCCGAATCGGTCGAGATGTTCCTGCTGGCCAAGGGGTTCAAGGGGCGCAAGGCCGAAGGCGACGCAGAGGAAGCTTGATTTTCGGGCAGGTCCTGACGGATGATGGCGATCGACTGCATAACTCCTTAAAACGGTATCGATTTAAGGATAAGATATGCGGCAATGGAAAGCGTTTCCGCGTCCTTTGCGCGTATCAAAGGACGCGCCGCGCTGTCAGGATTTGAACCGCTGATCCCATGCTTCTTTACGTCACGCTCGGAACCAACGACCTTTATCGCGCAGGGCATTTTTATGATGCCGTGCTGTCTCCCCTCGGCTATCGCCGCCAGCGCTCTTCCGAAGAGGAAATCGGCTATGCCGCCGAGGGTGATACGCGCTGCCGCTTCTGGGTGGTGACGCCGTTCAATCACCGCCGGGCGACCTCAGGCAATGGCGCCATGGTCGCGCTCGCGGCCGAAACACGGGCGGATGTCGACGCCTTCCATGCGGCGGCAATCGCGGCAGGCGCCGTGGATGAGGGCGAGCCCGGCCTGCGCTCCTACCATGCCCATTTCTACGCCGCCTATGTGCGTGACCTCGACGGCAACAAGCTCTCTGCCGTCTGCGAAAACCCGCAGTAGCGGCTGCCTGTAGCGCCTCGCAATCTTTCAGATTCGCTCCTCGCGCTTTAGTCTTTGTTTCCACGCATGTCGTTGCCGCAAAACCGCGGCACACTGTTGCGCGACAAGTTTTATTTCACCGCGGGCTGTTCGGCTTCCACAGTTGCTGCCGTCATCGTCTTCAAGCGGTGCCCGGACACGAGTGCGCCGGCATTGCGGTCCATCCGGATGAAGGGAATGGTCGCAATGACGGTCAGCCCGGCGATGATGTAGAAGGCAAGGTGGAAATCGGCCACCTGCAGCGTTTCGCCGCGGAAATAGATCGAGCTCTCGAGGATCGCGGCGGCGAGTGCGACGCCAAGCGCCAGGCTGATCTGCTGCATCACCGAGCTCATCGATGTCGCTTGGCTCGCTTCCGCATCATCGATATCGGCGAAGGCAAGCGCATTGACGCCGGTGAACATGAAGGAGCGGGAGAAACCGCCGAGCAGCAGCACACCGATGATGACGAGATGCGGCGTCGACGGCGTGAACAGGCCGGTGACGACAGTCACCAGGGTCGTGACCATGGCGGCGCCGAGAAGCGTAGTGCGGAAGCCGGCGGCGGCGAAGACGCGCTTCGCCATGAACTTAGTGGTGATCGCCCCGATTGCGCCGGCAAAGGTGATGAGGCCGGATTGGAACGGCGTCAGCCCGAAACCGAGCTGCAGCATCAGCGGCGTCAGGAAGGGCATGGCGCCGACGCAGATACGGAAGAGCGTGCCGCCCAAGGTGGAGGTTCGAAACGTCGGGTTCTTGAACAGGTTGAGGTTGAGGATCGGCGCCGGATGCCGCTTGGCATGGCGCATATAGAGAAAGCCGCAAAGCACGCCGATCAAGGTGGCGGTGATGCCTATGATCGGGGGCAGGGCCGGCAGACTGACCACCGACAGGCCGAAGACGACACCCGCGGCCGAAAGCGAGGTCAGCACGAAACCGGTGAAATCGAGCCGCGGCGGCGCCGTCGCTTCCACCTCCGGCAGAAAAATCGTCGCAAGCCAGATGCCGATGATGCCGACCGGCACGTTGATCAGGAAGATCCAGTGCCAGCTGAAATAGGTGGTGATGAAGCCGCCGAGCGGCGGTCCGGTGAGCGGGCCGACAAGTGCGGGGATGGTGAGCAGCGCCATGGCCGAGACCAGATCGCTGCGCTTGGTGGTGCGCACCAGCACGAGGCGGCCGACGGGCGTCATCATCGCGCCGCCCATGCCCTGGAGGAAGCGCGCAAGCACGAATTCGACGAGGTTGGACGAGATTGCGCAGAGGATCGAGCCGATGACGAAGACTGAGATGGCACGCCGGAAGATCTTCTTGGCGCCGAACCTGTCGGCCATCCAGCCGCTCACCGGGATGAATACCGCAAGCGCCACCATGTAGGAGGTCAGCGCCAGCTTCAGCGTGATTGGCCCGACATGCAAATCCGCCGCGATCGCCGGCAGCGCCGTCGCAATGACGGTGGAGTCCATCTGTTCCATGAAAAGGGCGACGGCGAGGATCAGCGGGACGATGCGATTCATAGGCGGGAGCCTTGATGGGGCAGCGGATTGGAGCTGGAAAGGCCCGTGCTGTTTAGTCCCAGTGGCGGGTTCTGCCAATCCCCAAATCCGGGTCGACGACACGTTTGCTTCACGTCTGCGTGAGACGGCTTGCGCAACAACGTCGCCAGTCAAGATTGACATATGTTTACTTGGCCGGGGCAAGAAATCCGGTCGGAATCGACACTGGGGGCCGTGCGGCGACGCACCGCACGTCATAAGAGGATGGACATATGGCAATTTCATCGGGAATAAAACGACGTACCCTTTTTGCCGCAGGCCTTGGCCTGCTCGCGGCGCCGGTCATTTTAAGAGAGAAGGCCGAAGCGGCCGCAACTGGAGAAAGCAATCATATGGATGGAACGCTTTTGCCCGAGATCAATCAATTCAAGCTCGGTTCCTATAAGTTCACCGTCGTCCGTGACGGCACCAGCATTGTCGAAAAGCCCTATGAAACCTTCGGCACCAATCAGGATCCCGAAACCGTCAAGGCATTGCTGACCGCAAACTTCCTGCCGGCCGACAAGTTCATGAACGGCTATATGCCGGCTCTCATCGATACCGGTTCGGATGTCATCCTCGTCGATACCGGCTTCGGCGCTGGCGGCCGCGCACGTGGGGCCGGCCAACTGACCGAAGGCCTGAAGGCGGCGGGATATTCGGCCGACGACGTCACGTTGGTGGCGCTCACCCATCTGCACGGCGATCATATTGGTGGCCTGATGGAAGACGGTGCTGCTGCCTTCAAGAATGCCCGCTATGTCGTCGGCCAGGCCGAATATGACTTCTGGTCGGACAAGGCGCGTGAGGGTACGCCGGCTGAGGGCGGTCACAAGGCGGTGCTCGCCAATGTGGTGCCGCTTGCCGAAAAGACCACTTTCCTCAAGGAGGGTGATAGCTTTGCACCCGGCATAACGGCGATGCTGGCGGCCGGCCACTCACCGGGACATATGGTGTTCCACGTCGAATCCGAGGGCAAGCGCCTTGTGCTCACGGGCGATACCGCCAACCACTATATCCTGTCGCTGCTGCGGCCGGATTGGGAGGTGCGCTTCGACATGGACAAGACGCAGGCAGCCGCCACCCGCCGCAAGGTTTTCGAGATGATTGCGAGCGAAAAGATCGCCTTCCTTGGCTACCACATGCCGTTCCCGGCAGTCGGCTTCGTCGAGCGGCAGGATGGCGGGTACCGTTTCGTGCCGAAGACCTATCAGTTCGACATCTGATCCGAAGCGGTTCAGCCTTCACGGAAGCGCTGAACCGCGATAACATATTGTTTTTACAACGTTCTGGACAGAAAATTGCCTAGCGTTATTCCCGGAATGCTCCTGGCGCATGGCACCCATGACGAGCCCGGCGGGCAGGCCGGGCTTTTTGCTATTTCCTTCCTGTCATAGACGTGTTACCAGCCCTCGCCAACTTCCAAGCAACCCATGCAGACCGCCGGGGCGGACGATTCGTTTCCGGACAGGGTCGCATTTTTATTAAATGAAGGAATTTGGCCATGGCACGCATCATTGAAACGGCAACCGGCGCAGACGCGCTTACCTTCGACGACGTGCTGCTGCAGCCGGGACATTCCGAGGTCATGCCGGGCCAGACGAATATCTCCACCCGCATCGCCCGGGATTTCGAACTCAACATCCCGATCATCTCATCAGCCATGGATACCGTCACCGAGAGCCGCCTGGCGATCGCCATGGCCCAGGCCGGCGGCCTTGGCGTCATTCATCGCAACCTGACGCCGATCGAGCAGGCCGAGCAGGTCCGGCAAGTGAAGAAGTTTGAAAGCGGCATGGTCGTCAATCCGGTGACGATCGGCCCCGATGCGACGCTTGCCGATGCGCTCGGGCTCATGAAGTCCTACAGCATCTCCGGCATCCCCGTCGTCGAGAAGTCCGGCCGCCTCGTCGGAATCCTGACCAACCGCGACGTCCGCTTCGCTTCCGATCAGGAACAGAAGATCCATGAACTGATGACCAAGGACAATCTGGTCACCGTCAAGGAAAACGTCGATCAGCAGGAGGCCAAGCGCCTGCTGCATTCGCATCGCATCGAGAAGCTGCTGGTGGTCGATACCGAAGGCCGCTGCGTCGGCCTCATCACCGTCAAGGACATCGAGAAGTCCCAGCTGAACCCGAACGCTTCCAAGGATGCGCAGGGCAGGCTTCGCGCCGCCGCCGCCATCAGCGTCGGTGACGACGGCTTCGAGCGCGCCGAACGCCTGATCGAGGCCGGTGTCGACCTTCTGGTCGTCGATACCGCCCACGGCCATTCGCAGCGCGTCCTCGATGCCGTCACCCGCGTCAAGAAGCTTTCCAATTCGGTGCGCATCATGGCCGGCAACGTCGCCACCTATGACGGCACCAGGGCGCTGATCGATGCCGGCGCGGACGCCGTCAAGGTCGGAATCGGTCCGGGTTCGATCTGCACGACGCGCATCGTCGCCGGCGTCGGCGTGCCGCAGCTCGCCGCCATCATGTCGGCGGTGCAGGCCGCAAATGATCAGGATGTGCCCGTCATCGCCGATGGCGGCATCAAGTTCTCCGGCGATCTTGCCAAGGCGATCGCCGCCGGTGCTTCCGCCGTCATGATCGGCTCGCTGCTTGCCGGCACCGATGAGAGCCCGGGCGAGGTCTATCTCTACCAGGGACGTTCCTTCAAGGCCTATCGCGGCATGGGCTCCGTCGGCGCCATGGCCCGCGGCTCGGCCGACCGTTACTTCCAGGCCGAGGTGCGCGACACGCTGAAGCTCGTGCCCGAGGGCATCGAAGGCCAGGTGCCGTACAAGGGGCCGGTCTCGGGCGTTATCCACCAGCTCGCCGGCGGCCTCAAGGCGGCCATGGGTTATGTTGGCGGCAAGGACCTCAAGGATTTCCAGGAGCGGGCCACGTTCGTGCGCATCTCCGGTGCCGGCCTTCGCGAAAGCCACGCCCATGACGTGACGATCACCCGCGAGAGCCCGAACTATCCGGGCGCTGGCCTCTGATCATGAAGGCGGGCAGCGGGATTCCTCTCTGGATCGTCGCGCTGCTCGCAGCTCTCTGTCTTGCCGTGCTCGCCTGGACGACCTTCGGTTTCGTCGTTCCGTTCAAGCACGAAACCGGGCAGGCGGTCCTCGACACCTATTTCGCCGGTTACGACGAGTCGGCGGTCTTCCACATGCAGAAGCTGCTCGATGAGAACGAGACGGCGACCGGGCTGCTGCGCGCCATGTATTTCGGGCCGGAGCTGATCTTTCCGGCATTGCTGACGGCGCTGCTGTTCCTCGCCTTCCTCAAGCTCGGTCCCGTCGGCTCGTGGTTCGGCCAATCGGTGCATCCGCTCATCGGCAAGGCGGTATACCTGCTGCCATTCATCTATGGCATCGCCGACTATGGCGAGAACATCTCGAGCCTGATGGCCTTCGGCAACGGTGCGCCCTCAACTGTTGCAACGCAGCTGCTGCCGTGGATGACACGGCTGAAATTCGCAAGCCTCGCCATCTGCTTCATCCTCATCGCCCGGTTTGCCATTGCCCGCTGGCTCTCGCCGCGCCAGGACTGAGGCGCCGTATTCCATCCAGCTCCATGTCGAAAAGCCGAGACACCTGCGCCGACGTGCCTTAGCGACGCAGGTGCCGATGGGGCGTTGCCCTATGCTGGTATCCAGCTCCCCTTTCGGCTAATGCTCGCGACGAAAGCGGAAGCGGAAAGGAAACGGCCACACATGACCGGCTATCAAATCTTCTGGCCACTCCTCGCCCATGTGGCCCTGGTCTATGGTCTTTATGCGCTTCTTGGGCTTCGGCGCGCAAAAATGCTCCGCGCCGGCAGCATCGCGAAATCGGATTATCGCGAAAACCGTGACGAGCCGGCCGAGAGCCTTGCCGTCAAGAACTGCCTCGCCAACCAGTTCGAACTGCCTGTGCTCTTCCATGTCTGCTGCATTCTTCTTTATATCGCGGACGCCGACAATATCGTCACCGTCGGGCTTGCCTGGATCTTCGTCGCCCTGCGCTACGCCCACGCCGCCATCCATGTCACCAGCAACGATCTGCGTTATCGCAGCCCGATCTTCGCTGCCGGTTACCTGGTGCTTGCCGCCATGTGGGTCTGGCTTGCCGCATGGATGGTGATGAGCTGAGGCGACAGGCGCTGCCGCCCCATCATTTGCCCGTAAGTGTTGCAGGCCGACGACGCAAAATGCCGGCATCGGCGCCTAAATGGCCGCCGGACGATGAGTCATTCCCAACGATATTGCTTTCACAGTGAAGAGGCGGTGGACCAGTCAAAACATGCGCCTAAAGCGTGCGACGTAAGGCTGTTGTTCCCGCGGCCGATGAATATTTCAGTAACATGGTTACTAATATTTAAATTGATTGGTCTATTTCTGCGCGAGCGAATGACGGTGGGGACGATTTGCGAGCGAGCATGGGCGAAAGGATGTGTGGAGCGGCAATCCATGGGATGGCCATGCTGCGACTTGCGGGTTTGGCGAGCACTGCGGCGCTGGTCCTGGCCGTGCAGCCGGGATGGGCGCAGGTCATCACCGGCAATGACACGGAGATCGTCGATGGCAACGATCCGGGCGGTGCCGGCCCGGGCACGCAACCGAGCCCATGGACAATCAATACCGACCTCCTCGTGGGCGACCAGAACGGCGACGACGCAGCCCTTATCATCCGCAATGGCGGCGCCGTCAGCAATGACATCGGCGTGCTCGGCGTCGACCCGGGCGCCAGCGGCACGGTGACGGTCACGGGGGCAGGCTCAACCTGGACCAATGCCGACGACCTTTATATCGGCAATGAAGGCACCGGCACGCTCACCATCGAAAACGGAGGTGCTGTCGACAATATCAACGGTTATATCGGCTATTTCTCCGCCGCTGCCAGCGGCACGGTGACGGTGACAGGCAGCGGCTCGACCTGGACGAATTCGCAGGATCTCACCATCGGCGATAGCGGCGCCGGTACTCTGATCATTTCCAATGGCGGAACGGTCAACAGCGCGTCCGGCTATATCAGCAATGATTCCACCGCCATCGGCGAGGTCATCGTTACCGGCCCGAACTCGGTCTGGAGCAACTCCACCGAAGTCTCGGTCGGCACGGCCGGCGCGGGATCACTGACCATTTCGAACGGCGGCTCGGTCACCGGCAGCCTGGGTTATGTCGGCTTCAGTACGAACGGCAGCGGCGTGGTCAGCGTGACGGGCACGGGATCGAGCTGGATCAGTTCCAGCGCGTTGTTTGTCGGCGAATTCGGCTCGGGCAGCGTGACGGTCGAGAACGGCGGCATGATTTCGGCTTCCGGGGTTGTCATCGCCGACGATTCGGGCGCCACGGGAACGGTAGAACTTGTCGGCAGCGCCGGAAGCGGACGCGGCGTCCTGGAGACCGGTTATATCGACAGGGGCGCCGGTGACGCCGGCCTCGTCTTCGATGGCGGTATTCTGCGTGCAACGGGCAATGAGGCGAATTTCCTGGGCGGGTTCAACGCCGGAGATGTCATGCTCGATGCGGGCGGCGCCTTTATCGACACCAACGGCTTTGCCATCGGCATTGGGACGGATCTGCAAGGTGCTGGCGGTATGACCAAGCAGGGCGCCGGCACGCTGACGCTGTCGGGCGCCAGCAGCTATGGCGGCGTGACCACGGTCGAGGCCGGCACTTTGCAGGCGGGCAGCGCCGGCGCCTTCGTGCAGAACGGCGCCTATGCGGTCAATGGCGGCATACTCGATCTCGGCGGCTTCGACCTGGCCATGGGAGAACTTTCGGGAAGCGGCGGCGAGATCGCCATCGGCGGCGCCGAACTCACGCTCGATCAGACGAGCAACACCACCTATGGCGGTATATTCTCCGGCAGCGGCGACGTCACGATGCTGGGCAGCGGCACCTTGCGTCTGACCGGCAACAGTTCGGGCTATGCCGGCACGACCACGGTTTCGGACGGACGCCTGATCGTCAATGGCAGCCTTGGCGGCATCTTGATGATGACGGGCGGCACGCTGGCCGGGTCGGGTCATATCGGTACGGTGACCGCCGGCGCGGGCGTCACCATCGCGCCGGGCAACTCCATCGGAACATTGACCATCGGCGGCAACCTCACCCTCAATCCCAGTTCCACCTATGAGGTCGAGGTCGATCCGGCTGGCACTGCCAGCGATTTAATCTCGGTCACGGGCATCGCGTTCCTCAATGGCGCCAGCGTTGCCCATGTCGGGATGAATGGCGACTACCAGCCTTTCTCGACCTATACGATCCTGACGGCCGCCGGCGGGATCAACGGAACATTCGGCGCCGTCACGTCCGATTATGCCTTCCTCTCGGCGAATCTGTCCTATGATCCGAACAACGTCTATCTGGAAATCGAACGCAACGACGTGCGTTTCAGCGACATGGCCCGGTCGCGCAACCAGATGGCAGCGGCAGAGGCTGCAGAGAATCTCGGAACTGGCAACGATATCTACGACGCCATCGTCACATTGCCCGATGACGAGCCGCTGATCCAGGCCAGTTACGACGCGCTTTCCGGTGAAATCCATGCCTCGATCAAAACGGCGCTGATCACGCAAAGCCTCTTTGTCCGCGAGGCCGCCAACGAGCGCCTGCGTTCCGCGTTCGGCGATGCCGGTGCCGGCGTGATCCCGATTCAGGCTTTCTGGCCGGGCGGCCCGGAACTCGTCGCTGCCGATCCTTCGGACGCGCCGGTTTTCTGGAGCACGGCCTTTGGCGGCGCAAGCGAGACGCGCACGGACGGCAATGCCGCCACACTCAACCACCAGACCGGCGGGTTTCTCGCTGGCGTCGACGCCATGTTCGATGACGTCAGGCTCGGCCTGATGGCCGGTTACAGCAATTCCCGATTTGATCCGAGGCACCGGAGCTCATCGGGATCAAGCGACGATTATCACCTCGGCCTTTACGCCGGCACGCAATGGGGCGGTCTCGTCTTCCGCTCCGGCATCGCTCATACGTGGCACGAGATCGAGACCAGCCGCAGCGTCTTTATGGGGAGCTTCGAGGACAGGCTGGAAGCGAGCTATAATGCCGGCACGCTGCAGGCATTTGCGGAGCTGGGCTATCAGTTTGATACGGCGGCGGCCTCTTTCGAGCCCTTCGTCAATCTCGCTCATGTGGGTATTCGAACGGCGGGTTTCACCGAAGAGGGCGGGGCGGCTGCGCTCCACAGCTCCAGCCGCATGACCAACACCACGATCACCACGCTTGGGCTGCATGCTGAAATGGAGATCCGCCTGGGTGAGACGAACGCCACCCTGCGCGGCATGTCAGGCTGGCGGCACGCCGCCGGCGACATCGTTCCGCTGTCGACGCAGGCTTTTGCCGGAGGCGACGCGTTCACCGTCGCCGGCGTGCCGGTGGCAGAGAACGCCTTGGTTCTCGACGCCGGGCTCGACTTCGACCTCACCGGAAGCGCCATCCTCGGCATCGCCTATTCCGGCCAGATTGCCGATAACGCGCAGCAGCATGGGGTTAAAGCGGCGCTGTCGGTGAAATTCTAGAAACGTCCCGATTTAAATACGAGATGCATTGCAGCGCTCCCGCGTCTTTTCAGGCGCGTAAGGACATTGCAACACTTTGAGTTGCAGCATAATGCCGTAGAGCCCCGTTTTTCATACGCTTTTGCCGGTCGTTAAAATGCGAGTGTTTCCATTTACGGCCGATGAAGACCTGCATGTCATGCCTTCCGGCGCGAACAAAAAGAATGGGAACGACATGGGCGCGGAAAGCATGGATCGGATCGGCTTGCGCAGGAAGCCGAAGCAGGAGCGCAGCATCCAGAGGCTGGACCTCATTCTCGCCGCCGCCGCCAAGATCATCGCCGAAAAGGGCGTCAGCGCCATGCGGATGACGGAACTTGCCATCGCCGCCAAGGTGCCGATCGGTTCGGTCTACCAGTATTTCCCGGAGAAGGCGGCGATCGTCAAAGCCCTGTTCGACCAGCACGCCTCGGCGATCCAGGCGAAGATGGCGGCGATGTTTGCCGACGTTCAGTCACTCGACCAGGCGCAGGACGTCGTCTGCGCCACCATCGACTGGTATTACGATTCCTACCACAACGATCCCGTCTATCTCGGTGTCTGGATGGGAACGGAGACCGATCAGGATCTGCTGCAGTTGAATATCGAGCACAGCGGTCACGTCGCCGGCATCTTCCATGACGCCGTGCGTCAGCTGGCTCCCGACCTTTGCGACGAAGAAATGTATGCGCGCACTTACCTATTCAGCCACCTGATCGGCGCCGTCATCCGGCTTGCCGCCGTCAGCGAGGAGGCCTTGGCGCGGCGTATGCTCGATGAGTGGAAGCGCGTCATCCGCGCCTCCCTTTTCGCCACGACCCTGCCGCGCGCCGCCTGAGAGCGGCTACCAGCTTGGGACCATATTGGCCGCCTTCAGCCGCGGATAAAGGCGCGCCTGGGTAGATTTGACGTCTGCCTCGAGGCTGTCGTCGACGACAGTGGGCGTGATGTTGTCGAGGCAGGCGGTGATATGCGCGGTGATCGCGTTCATCAGCGAGAGCGAAACGCCCGGTCGCTTCATGATGCCGATCTGCACCGGCGGCAGCGCCGGGAAGCCGTCCGCCTGGCTCAACACCTTCATGCCCGTCCGCAGCGCCGATTCCGGCATCACCGAAACCGCCATGCCGGCAAGCACAGCAGCGGCAACGACGGTGCAGGACCAGCTGGTGAACAGGATCTGGTGCTCGCGCCCCACAGCATCGAGCGCCGAGCAGGCGAGCTGGCGCCACTGGCAGTCACGCCGGCCGACGGCAAGCGGCACCGGCGCGTCGTCGCGGATCGGATGGTTGGCCGAACCCACCCAGCAGAGCGGCTCGGTTCTCACCACATCGGACATGCGCTCACGCGGATTGTGGGTGACGAGCGCGATGTCGAGCTCGCCCTTATGCATGCGTTCGGCAAGATCCACCGAGGGCTCGCAGACGATATAGAGCTCGACATTCGGATGCGTCTTGGCGAAGCGGCCGATGATCTCGGGCATGTAGCGGTCGGCATAGTCATCAGGCGTGCCGATCCGCAGCGTCCCTTCCAGCCTGTTGTCGTCGAAGGCCGCGATCGCCTCATTGTTGAGGCGGATGATGCGCCGGGCATAGTTGAGCAGCTTTTCGCCCTCGACCGTCAGCCGGTTGCCGCGGCCGTCCTTGATGAACAGCTGCTTGCCGATGCGCTCCTCGAGACGGCGCATCTGCATGGAGACGGCCGATTGGGTCTTGTAGACCCTGTCGGCGGCCTTGGTGAAGCTGCCGGAATCGACGATGGCGATGAAAGTCTGCAATTGGTCGAGATCAAGAGGCGCGGACATGTTGTCACCCATAAAGATAGCTGATGATAATCATTAGAAACATTCGTTGGACTGATCAATAGGTCTTTGGCATCTTCGGGATGCAAATCAAGCAAAGTGAAGGACAGACACCCTGCCTGTCCGAGCGAATTCAGCCTTGCTCCTTCCCGCACGACCTCGCGGGAGGGGTGGGTTGTTGCGCGCCTGAAAGAAATCGAAAGAAAGGAGAGTCCCATGCGGATGACAGACAGAACAATAGAACTCGACTGCGGCAAGCTCACCCCGACGTTTCCCCAGCGTCTGGCAGCAGGCCTCGCACCGTTGACCTCCCTCTTTCGCGGGTTCCGCAATCGGATGGAGATCAACACGCTGCACGATCTGAGCGACGCTCAGCTGAGGGATATCGGCCTTAGCAGGGCCGACCTGACCTCCGCGTTCCTGGCGTCGACCTTTTTCGAGGACCCGTCGGAACATCTGACGCGCTCGGCGCGCAATCGCTGGCGCCTGTCGCTCTTCCGCTCCTACGAACAGTAGGAGCGGCGAGTTTCCCCGCAGGGTGATAGCCAATAGCCCTGCCGCTTGACCCGGTGATCGGCTTTCCCAAGCCATCTCCGGGTTTTTTTATGCGCTAAAGCATGTCGCGCAAAAGTGTGTCGCGGTTTTGCGATAACGACATGCGCAAAAATCTAAAGCATGTCGCGCAAAACTGTGCCGCGGTTTTGCGGCAACGACATGCGCGAAACCAACCACCTAAAGCGTGGCAAGCGAATCTGAAAGATCGCGTCGCGCTTTAGAGCGCTATTCGCCCTTGTCCGAGGAGGGCTTCGGCCGATAGGTTTCGAAGATCGCTTCCAGGTTCCTCTGGTAGTTCTTCTGCACTTCCAGTCCGCTGTCGAACATGGCGTTCAGCATCTCGGTATAGCTGTCGGCATTGAGCTTCGCCTCTTCCTTCGGCGCCTCCGGCGTCTTGGTCTTGGTCGGGGCCGCCGGCTGCTGGCCGAGCCCGCCCATCATCTCCTGGAACGCCTTGGCAAAGGGATTGTCGAGGAAGGGGTTCGGTTGAGATGTCGCTTCCGGCTTCGGCACCGAAAACATCAGCTGCATCGCCTGCGTGAAGGGATTGTCGAAGATGCTGGGTTCCGGAGCTGTCTTCGGCTTCGGCGCAAAGCCGGTGCTTTCCAGCCACTTCTGGATGGTCTCGTTCATCGCGGTGTTGACGAAGGGGTTGACCGGCGAGGCCATCTGGCCGGTCGTCTGTTTGAACAGCCCGCCCATCAGCGTATCGGCGAGCACCGGCAGCATCCGTTTGTAGATATCCTGGCCGATGCCGGTCATCTGCGCGGCCTGGGCCGCGACCGCACGCGAAACCTCCTTCGAACCGAAGAGTTGAGCAAGGATATTGTTGCCGTCGGAAATGCCCTCCGGCGTGAACGCCCGGTTCATATCCTCGAAATATCGCGCATAATTGCCGGAGGAGACCGCCTGCATCAGCCCGACGAAATCATAGGGATTGCTGGTGCTGCGCTTCAGCCCTGCGGAAAAGGCCGGCATCAGCGCCGCCATTGCCTTCGTCGCTTGTTCCTGCGCAAGGTTGAACTGCCGGGCGATCGCCTCCATCGCCGCGCCGTTCTGCGCCTGCATCATCATGTCGAAGAGTGGCAGCATGGAGGTCCCTTTCCCCGAGTCGTGACGCGTGTCACGTCACTATATCCGGAAATGGTAATGTGCAAACGGCTTTTTGCCATAAGAACTTAGGGAGGAATTTTTTTGCTGGAGCATGCGGTCGAGCCTCAGCGGCAGATCAGTGGAACACCGCCGCCGGCCCTCTCGCTTTAGGACATCATCGGTTCGGGATGGGAGGCGCGTGTCGGGCAGTGTTTATGCTCTGCTCGGCAAGGCGGGATGTTTTCAGATGCTGCCGGAAAAATGTCTTGAAGTCGCGAAAGCTCGCAAATCCGAGAGCGGTGGCAACGCGAACGACGGTGGAGGGGGAGACGGAGCACTTGAGCGCGACAGAAGCGACGGTCCCGAACGCGATCAGTTCCGGATTTGTGAGCGCCATGCGGGCAGCGCGTTCCTGCTGTTCGGGCAGCGTCAAGCCTGTCTTGACGATCATGGCCTTGAGTTCGGTCAGATCGGTCGGCCGCTTGAGATTTTCCTCAGAATTCATGACCGTGGTTCCTTCGAGATGCAGTGCGCCGGCTCCGGACGCACCGCGGTTGGCCTTCAGTCCAGCGGGATTGCCTGCTTTTTCGAAACCGATGCGATGCAGGCAAGCGCGATTGCGAGTGCATTGCGAGCATCCGTACCCGTCGGCCCTTTGGGTAGTTCACGGTTACGAACGGCGCGAACGAAAGAGGCGAGCTGGGCCGTATAGCCGTGAACGAAGTGCTCGGTGTCGCGGCGCCATGTGTCGTTCGAGACGCCATTGCCGTCGAAGAGCGTCATGCTAGAGCGGCGCACGTCGCCCATCGTGACCATCCCGCCGGAGCCGAAGACTTCGCCGCGAATGTCGTAGCCGTAGAGGGCGGAGAAGTTTGCCTCGGCGACCGCGATCGAGCCATTGTCGAACCGGATGGTCACTACAGCCGTATCGAGGAAGCCTTTCTCCCGGGCATCCGGCCGGATGAGGGCGTCGGCCATTGCATGGACCTCGACGGGCTTTGCTCCGGGATTGAGCCAAAGCAGCGTGTCAAAGTCGTGAATGAGGGTTTCGTAGAAAATCGTCCAGAGCGGAATGCGATCGGGATCGGCGCCGAACGGGCCGGGATCGCGCGTCAGCGAGCGGATCAGCTGCGGCGCGCCGATCTTTCCCTCGTCGATCGCGGCACGGCCTTCGGCAAAGGCCTGATCCCAACGCCGGTTGAAACCGACCTGAAGGGGAACGTTGGCCGCGCGTGCCGCTGCAATAGCGCGATCGGCATCCTCCAGTGTCAGCGCCATCGGCTTTTCGCAGAAGATCGCCTTGCCGGCTTCGGCGGCCTGGACGAGGATATTGGTGTGGAAGCGGGCAGGTGTGGCGATGATCACGGCATCGAGCCCGGGATGGGAAAGAAGCTCCGCGACGCCGGTATAAGCGGTCTCGACGTCGAGCGTCTCGCCGAGCCTGGCGGCAGCGCCCGGTGCGGGATCGGCGATGGCGACGAGATTGGCGTTGACGAGGCGGCGGGACACGGTCTCCCCATGAAAGGAACCGATGCGGCCGGCGCCGATGAGGCCGAGATTGACGGGTTTGTTGGCTGGCATGGCAGCAATCCTGTGCGTATCGAGATGGATCAGAGGGTGAAGGCGGTGCGGAAGGCTTCAAGCGCGGCTTCGGGATCGCCCGCCGACCAGGCTTCCATGCCGACCGGGCCGGAATAGCCCATGGCGTTCAGCGCGCGGGCGATGCCGCGCCAGTTGATTTCGCCGGTCCCCGGCTCGCAGCGGCCCGGCACGTCGGCCACCTGGATTTCGCCGATCCAGGGCAGGCATTTGCGGCAAAGCTCGATCAGGTTCCCTTCGCCGATCTGGGCATGGTAGAGGTCGAGATTGAGGCGAAGCCGGGGGTGATCGACGCTCGAGACCAGCGCCAGCGTGTCTTCCGCGCGTCCGAAGGGCACGCCCGGATGATCGACCGGTAGATTGAGGTTTTCGAGCGTGAAGGTGACGTTTTCCTCTTCGGCCATGTCGACGATCCGGAGGAGCGTGTCGCGCGCTTTCAGCCACATCGCGCCGGTGACCACTTCGACCGGCTGGACGGGTAGGCCCCCATCTCCGAGGCCGGTGCCGTGCAGGTTCAGCCGCTGCACACCGAGCCGCTTGCCGATCTCAGCGGTTTGGCGCGCCGTCCTTAAAAGTTCGGCGGCGCCCTCGTCGTCGGTCAGGCGGCCGGTGAGATAGCCGTTCATGATCGTGAAGGTCGCGCCTGTTGCCTCCAGTTTGGCGAGGTCGTGCTCCGGCCAGTTCCAGAGACCGACGCCGAAGCCCATTTCCTTCAGCCTCGCGGCGCGCCATTCGATCGGCTTGTCGCGCCAGAGCATTTCGGCGCAGGCGGCAAGCGGGAAGGGGGAAGTCTTGGCAGCACTCATGGCAGGGTTTCCATATCAAGGGTCTGAGGTGGTGAGAGCGGCGCGAGCGCCGCATCGTAGTTCGGGGTGAAGGTCGGTCAGATCGTTCCGCCGAGTTCTTCCGACAGGGTCTGCAGCTCCTTGCCGCCGGCCATCAGGTTTTGAAGGTCCTCGATGCCGATCTCGCTCTTCGAATAGGTGCCGAGCGTGCGGCCGCGGTTGAGCGCGGTGAAGCGGTTGCCGACAGCATAGGCGTGGCGAACATTGTGGGTGATGAAGATCACGCCGAGGCCCTTGCCGCGGACCTGGTTGATGTATTTCAGTACCATCGATGTTTGCGCCACGCCGAGTGCCGATGTCGGTTCGTCGAGGATCAACACCTTGGCGCCGAAATAGACCGCGCGCGCGATCGCAACGCATTGGCGCTCTCCGCCGGAAAGCGTGCCGACGGCCTGCTCGGGATCGCGCACATCGATGCCGATCCTGTGCATCTCGTCGCGCGTCACGTTGTTTGCGTGTTCCATGTCCATGCGCTTGAAGGGGCCGAAGCCTTTGAGCGGTTCGCGTCCCATGAAAAAGTTCCGGGTCACCGACATCAGCGGGATCATCGCGAGATCCTGATACACGGTGGCGATACCGGCATCGAGCGCGTCGCGCGGACCGGCAAAGGCGCGCGGCTGCCCTTCGACCAGGAATTCTCCCGATGTCGGCTTGAAGACGCCGGCGAGCGTATTGATCAGCGTCGACTTGCCGGCGCCGTTATCGCCGAGAAGGCAGAGCACTTCGTTGGCATTGACGGTGAGCGACACGCCGTTCAGCGCAATGATGGAGCCGAAGTGTTTGACGAGGTTCTTCACCTCGACGAGGGGCGTCTGAGACATGCTCATCAGCGTTCTCCCGTGACGCGTTTGCGAATGACATTGTTGAAGATCACCGCGATCAGCAGCATGCCGCCGAGGAAGACGAGGTACCAATCCTGGTCGATCGAGGTGTAGGTCAGGCCGATCAGCACCATGCCGAAGACGATCGAACCGAAGAATGCGCCGATGGCCGAGCCATAGCCGCCTGTCAGCAGGCATCCGCCGATGACGGCGGCGATGATGGCCTCGAACTCCTTCTGGAAGCCACGGCGCGCATCCGTCGAGCCTGCGTCGAGCACGGTCAGGATGGCGACCAGCGTGGCGCAAAGGGCGGTGATCACGAAAAGCGTGGTCTTGACGCGGGCAACCGGAACGCCCGATTTTCTGGCGGCGCGCGGATCGCCGCCGGCTGCGAAGATCCAGTTTCCGAAGCGGGTTCTGAGCAGGACCCAGGTGGCAAGAACGGCGATGCCGAAGAACCACAGGATCTCGACCGGAATTCCCGGCACTTTCGGCGTGCCGTTCGGGAAGGTCTCGATGATCCCGTGCCCGGCGAGCCATGAGAACAGGCCGATAAAGGCGTCGCCCGAGAAGAATGGCGCGAGCGGACTGCCGGCTGCGGCTTCCTTCATGCCGCGCAGCTGGGTGGCGCCGCCGCTTGCCCATTTCAGGCCGACGAGCGTCAGGCCGCGCAGGATGAACAGGAAGGCGAGCGTGACGATGAAGGAGGGAAGGCCGGTCCGCATGGTGATCTGGGCGTTGGTCACGCCGATCACGGCGGCGAAGGCCAGCGCAACGAGGATCGCCACGCTGAGCGGCAGGTGCAGAACGACGAGGGCGGTGCCGAAGACCAATCCGGCAAAGGCCACCATCGAGCCGATCGACAGATCGAATTCGCCGCCGATCATCAACAATGCCGCGCCGATCGCCAGAATGCCGAGCTGCGCGGCCGGCGCCATGAAATTGATCACGCCGGCCAGCGTGAACATGGCGGGATTGGCGGTGAAGAAAAAGAAGATGGTGACGAGCACCAGACCGGCGACGGCGCCGAGTTCCGGCCGCCGCAGCAGCGCGGTCAAACCCGAAACCTTTTTCAGCCGCTCATCGGATCGGGTGGCAGCCCCATTCTGTTCATTGGCGAGCGTCATGGTTCATTCCTCAAGGATTGGTCGTTGCCGTGCGTGCGCCTTCACGCGTGGAGGCGCGGCGTTGGAGGCAGCCTCCGCCCAGGCGGAAGCTGCCGCGGCTCCGCCTCAGCGGATGCCCTGGGAGGATTTCTCGATGACCGATGCGGCCGCATCCTTCTCGACGAAGCTCGGGCCGGAGGCGACGTTGCCTGCCGGGATCGTGCCATATCGAGCGTTGAGCGCCAGGAAGGTCACGGGGAGATAGCCCTGGAGGTATGGCTGCTGGTCCACCGCGAACAACGCCTTGCCGTCGGCGACAGCCTGCAGGAAGCCGGCGGACAGATCGTAGGATGCGACCTTGACCTTGTCGCCAGCGCCCATCTTCTCGACGACGGCGACCGCACGCTCGCCGACGAGCGGAGCCGACAGGCCGAGAACGACATCGATGGACGGATCGGAGGTCAGAGCCGCCTGGATCTTCGCTTCAATTTCGGCCGGATCGGCCGTGGTCGGCAAAACGGTGACCGTGCCGCCTTCAAAGCCCTTCTCGGTGCCGGCGCAACGCTGATCGAGCGCCGCGTTGCCAACTTCCTGGTTGACGCAGAGGACGTGCTTCAGGCCGAGAGATTTGAGCTTGGCGCCGACCTTGACGCCTGCCGGCAGTTCGTCCTGGCCGACATGCAGCTTGATGCCGAGTTTTTCGGCAGCGGAAATGCCGGAGTTCATCGAGATGACCGGGATGCCGGCGGCAACGGCCTTTTCGATCGCCGAACCGAGCGCATCGGGATCGGGGTTCGAGATGACGATGCCGGCAGGGCTCTGGTTGACGGCGGCTTCTATCAGCTGCGCCATCGCCACCATGTCGAAGGTTTCGGGAGCGCGATAGTCGACCTTGACGTTGCTGTCCTTGGCCGCCTGCATCATGCCGTTCTTGACGATCGACCAGAACGGATCGGACGCCTGGCCGTGGGTGACGGCGATGATCGTCGGCTCCTGGGCCTTGGCTCCGACAGCCGCCGTGGTCGCAACGCCAAGGGCGAGGGCGCCGAATGCGAGCTTCTTCAAAATAGATGTCATGTCTTCCTCCTCTAGGCCATCCACTCCTCAGGATGGCAAAAACGAATGCTACCGGGTGCAAACGTGCTTGCTACCGGGTGCAAACGGGTGCATCTTATTCACGGATGCGCTAAAATCAAGCATTCATTTCATCTGAATCATAAAATGGAATGTTTGTTTCATTTTTTTTGCGGGGAGGCATCATTGCGAAAAAGAGCGACGGCCAAAGAGGTCGCGGATGCGGCAGGCGTCTCGAAGTGGACGGTCATCCGGGCATTTACGCCGGGCGCCTCGATCACCGAGGAAAGCAAGCGTAGGGTTCTCGAGGCGGCGGCCGTGCTCAACTACACGCCCAACCTGCTCGCCCGTAGTCTCGCGACCAATCTGACGCATCAGGTCGCGGTCTTCGTCGACGACTTCGCCAATCCCCAGAAGCTGCCGTTCCTGGAAACCCTGACCGAACGTTTGCAGGCGGAAGGCCTGGTCGCGGTGCTGATCAATATCAACAATCACTTCGATCACGTCCATGCGCTGCTGAACGCCGATCAGCGTCAGGTCGACGCCGTCATCCTCTTCGGCACCGCCTTTCGCAACGAAACGCTGAGCGACCGGCAATTGGGCAGGGGCATGCCGCCGATGTTCGTCCTGGCTCGTGACAGCCAGATCGACGGCGTGCCGGCCGTCGTCTGCGACGCCGAACTGGCGCTGCGCGACATTGTCGACCACCTCTATGAAAGGGGATACCGGCGTCCCGGTTTCATGACCGGTGCGCCGGCGCTATCGACGGCGCTGCGGCGCCGGCAGCATTTCATCGATTTCTGGAAGGGGAAGGGGGTGGACGAGATCGTCATTCTGTCCGCCGACAGATACAGCGCCGAAGCTGGGGCAGGATCCGTCCGTCACTATCTGAACGACATCGACCCGGCCGCAAGGGTCGACGTCCTCATGTGCGAAAATGATATCCTCGCCCTCGGAGCGATGGACGAGATCCGCGGCAATTTCGGACTGCGGATACCTGATGACATCGCCGTCGTCGGCTTCGACAATTACGAACTCGGCGGCGCCTCCTGCTACGGCCTGACGACCTATGAGCAGCCGAGGATCGAGATGGTGCAGGCGGTCATCGGCATGATCAAGGGCCGGCTGGAGCCGGAAACCGTAACCCTTCCCGGCAAGCTGGTCGTGCGAACATCCACATAGGCCATTTCCACATGGGGCGCTCCTTTTCGCGGCCACCAAGCGGCACTCTCAAGACATATCTCGGAGGAAATATCGATGACTGGACATATCACTGCCTTGCCCGTTGGCGTGCGTCTGGCGGTCAGTCCGCTGTCATGGGCCAACGACGTTCTGGAAGACCTCGGCGCCGACATATCGCTAGAAACCTGCCTCCGGGACGCTGCCGAGAGCGGCTATGAGGGGATCGAGCTCGGGCGGAAATTCCCGCGCGAGGCAGGAGTGCTCCGCTCGCTGCTGGACAGCCATCGGCTTGCTCTCGCATCCGGATGGCATTCCGGCGAGTTGGCCGAGCGCAGTGTCGACGACGAGATGAAGGCCGTTGCCGGGCACGCCGCGCTGCTGCGAGCGATGGATTGCAAGGTGATGGTCTATGGCGAAGTCGCGATGATGACGCCTGGATCGCCGCTGGATGCACCGATGTCGCAGCGGTTGCGCATGCCGGCGGCCGAAGTGGCGGGATATGCCGGGCGCCTGACCGATTTCGCCGGACGCCTGGCGACGGAATATGGTCTGACGCTTGCCTACCACCATCACCTGATGATGGTCGCCGAAACGTTCGACGAGATATCGGCAATCTTTGACAAGACAGGCTCGGAGGCGGGACTGCTTCTCGATACCGGCCATGCCGTCGCCGGCGGCTTCGACTATGCCAGGCTGATCGATCGGTTCGGCGATCGCATCGTGCACATTCATCTGAAAGACATTCGAGGTCCTGTTATCGACGAGGTGCGTGCGGGTGACATGAGCTTCAATGCCGGCGTGCGCGGGGGCATGTTCACCGTCCCCGGCGACGGCATCATCGATTTCAAGCGGCTTGCCCGTTTCGTCAGGGACAGCGGCTATCGCGGATGGCTGGTCGTCGAAGCCGAGCAGGACCCCGCCGTCGCTGAACCACGCCCCGCCGTCGAGCGGGCATTTAAGCATGTGCAGGCAAATTTCCGGAGCTGAGCCGATTTCTTCGCGGCATGATATCCTCGCCGGAAACCGATCCCTGCGCGCCGGCGTTCTCCTTCCATGGCCGAAACGAAATCCCCCGCTGATCACAACGAGGCGCCGCCGAGTGAAGACGGTGTGAAGCCGGGCGCCGACATTTCCTTCTCCTATGACAGGATGACTGTCGAGCAATTCCGAAGACGTTTCCCCCGTGCCCGCTGGAGTGATGCCCGCAAGGCCTGGTTCGTTCCCGGGCGGACGGCGTCCCGCCGCATCGGGCGATGGCTTGCCGAGATGGAGGCTGAAGCCGACGCCCATGCGGATGCGAAGGGCCGCGACGCCTTCGCCTTCGATCCCATCGACAGTTCTTACCTTGAACTCGGCAAGGCAGGCTTTCGAATTCGCACGCCGTATTCGAAGACCGTCGTCGACGAATTGCGCGAAGTGCCATTCTCGCGATGGGACGGCGATCTCAAGATATGGCACGTTCCCTTCCGGTCCTATGAGGAACTCAGACGCCGGTGGCAGGAGATCGAGGCGGCGGCGCGCAGAAACGAGCCAGAGGAGAGACGGCGTCGAGCCGAGGAGCGGAAGGGGACCGAACAGGATATACGCAGCAAGCTCCGCTCTGCGGAACGGAAGCGTCATCGCTACCCGCTTCAGAGCGACGACTTGCCGCCGATAGGCCGCCCTGTGGTCACCGCCTACGGAATCGTCGTCTTTACCGAGATCACCGGCGAACTGGTCGACCCGAACGTCGTTACGGACTTCTATGCCGGCGTGACCGAGGATCATGTCTGGGGATATTGGCGGGTCCCCACATTGGAAGAACTCGTCCGCACCTGGCCTGCGAAGATGCCACCAGTTCAAGACGCCGAGTGGTGGCTGCCGACGATCGAGGAACTGAGGCCCGCTCGTCGCACGGCCAGATTGCGCGAAGCCAGGAAGCGCGCGAAGGCGCCGTGACCACAGCTTGCCACTGCATATTCCTTGAATCGGTTCCGATTTAGGGAATTATTCAGGGCTCAGTTCAGTACTGATAGTCCTCGAACACCGGTTCCACGGAGCCCCGCCAGCGGCCGTGATAGAGCGACAGCAGATCCTCGGCGAGTGTCGCCTTCTTGGCGAGCACCTCTTCGAGAGGCGCCAGGAAGATGCTCTCGTCCTGGCCTTCGCGGTTGAGCCTGCCCCGCGCCTTGAGGCCGGCCCTTGATATGCCGATCACCTCGCGCGCCATGTCGAAGAGCGGATGTCCGCGGAATTGCGCCTTCAACCCTTCGGCGGGAACGGCGTTGCGCAGCGCACCGATCTCGGCAAAGCTCCAATCCTTCGTCAACTCGTCGGCGGCGTCGAGTGCCGCATCGTCGTAAAGCAGGCCGACCCAGAAGGCCGGCAAGGCACAGATGCGGCGCCATGGGCCGCCGTCGGCGCCGCGCATTTCGAGGAAACGCTTTAGCCGCACGTCGGGGAAAAGTGTCGAAAGATGGTTTGTCCAGTCACCCATCGTCGGCGCCGGATCGGCGACCTCGCCCTTCAATGCGCCGTTCATGAACTGGCGGAAGGTGACATGGGTGCAGTCGTGATAGCGGCCGTCGCGGACGATGAAATACATCGGCGCGTCGAGCGCCCATTCGGCATAGTCACGGAAGCCGAAATCGTCGCGGAAGGTGAAATCGAGCAGGCCGGCGCGCCGGTTGTCGACATCGCGCCAAATATCGCCGCGCCAGGAGAGCAGCCCGTTCGGCTTGCCTTCGGTGAAGGGCGAGGATGCAAATAGAGCGGTCGCCAGCGATTGCAGCTTCATCGAGACGCGCATTTTCTTGCGCATGTCGGCTTCCGAGGAGAAATCGAGATTCACCTGGATCGTGCAGGTGCGGTACATCATGTCGAGACCCTGGGTGCCGACCTTCGGCATATAGCGGGTCATGATCTCGTAGCGTGATTTCGGCATCTGCGGGGTTTCCGCATAGGTCCATTTCGGACTGCCGCCGATGCCGAGGAAGCGGATGCCCATCGGTTCGGCGATTTCGCGCAGCGTCGCCAGATGCTGGTTCGATTCCCGACAGGTCTCATGGATCGTCTCCAGCGGTGCGCCGGAAAGTTCGAACTGGCCGCCAGGCTCGATCGAGATCGCGCCCATGCCGTTCTGCTCGGCAAGCCCGATGATGTTGCCGCCGTCGGTGATCGGCTCCCAGCCGCTTTTTTTCTGCAGGCCGGTCAAGAGGGCCGAAATGCTGGCATCGCCGAAATAGGGAACCGGGCTGTTGTCGGCGCGAAAGAAGGCGAATTTCTCGTGTTCGGTGCCGATCCGGAAGCGCTCCCGCGGCTTGTTGCCCGCCGCGATATAATCGGTCAGATCCTGGACCGAAGAGAGCGGTGTCTGGTCGGTAGTGTCGCGGGCCATGCGGGATACCTGTATTCAAAAAGGCGCCCAGGGGGCCGGGCAATTGGAAGGGTGATTTGGACCCAAGCCACCCATGTTGCAAGTGAAATTCTTTCAATGACGCATCAAAAAAATAACAGTGATTTCCATGTCAACCCGTTTTCGATCTTAGTTCCAGTCGCCGATCGCGGCCTGGACCACTGCCAATGCCGCAACGGCTGCCGTATCGGCCCGCAGGATGCGCGGTCCGAGCGGAATGGCGGTGACGAAATCGAGGCTTCGAAGCCGCGCGCGTTCCTCTTCCGAAAAGCCGCCTTCCGGCCCGACGAGCAAAGCGAGATGTCTTTCCCTGATCGCCGAGAGCACCGGCAGCGGGTTTTGCCCGGCATCGCCCTCGTCGCAATAGATGATGCGGCGCTCGCTCGGCCAGCGGTCGAGCAGGTCGAGAAGCCTCACCGGCTCGGCCACATCGGGAATGCCGAGGATGCCGCATTGCTCCGCCGCCTCGACGACATTGGCGCGCAGCTTGTCGAGATTGGTGATCTTGCCCTGGACGTGCTGGGTCATGACCGGCTGCAGCAGGCCGGCTCCCATTTCGACCGCCTTCTGCACGAGATAGTCCAAGCGGCCGACCTTGAGCGGCGCAAAGAGGTAGTGCAGGTCGCAAGGCAGCGGCTGCGGCCGCGTCTCTTCGGTTGCCGTCAAAAGGATGCGTTTGCGCGTGGGGAAGGTAAGGGTCGCCTTCCACTCGCCGTCGCGGCCGTTGAAGAGCAGGATCTCCGCACCGTCCTCCATCCTCAGCACATTGCCGAGATAGTTGAACTGATCGGCATTCGCCTCTACGACGGCGCCGCTGGAAAGCGGCGCGTCGACGAAAAGCCGTTGCATACGGAAATTGGCGCGCATTTAAAAAAACTCGGGATCTCAGACGAAGAGCGCGAACATAACCCAATAAATCATTGCCGCAAGCGCTGCCGAAACCGGCACGGTGACGATCCAGGCGGCGATGATCGTCATGAAATGCGAACGGCGCACGAGATAGCGCCGCCGGGTCTCGTGGATATTCGGCTCTTCCGGCTCGTCAATGTCCCAGCTTTCGGCCTTGCGTCTGATATAGGCGATGCGGGCCTTCGAATGGCGCGTGTACCATTCGCGGAAGAAGCCGACGCCGAAAACGGCGCCGACGGCGATATGCGTGGTGCTGACCGGCAGGCCGAGCCAGGAGGCGACGATGACGGTGAAGGCGGTCGACAGCGCGACGCAATAGGCCCGCATCGGATTGAGCTTGGTGATCTCCTCGCCGACGAGCCGGATGAGGCGCGGCCCGAAGAGCAGCAGGCCGACGGAGATGCCGAAGGCGCCGATCAGCATCACCCAGAGCGGCGGATGCCCGACGCCACCGTCTCCGCCGATGCCGACCGAATGGACGATCGCCGAAAGCGGCCCGACCGCGTTCGAAACGTCGTTGGCGCCATGCGCGAAGGACAGCAGCGCTGCGGAGCCGATCAGCGGCAGCTTAAACAGCACCCGCAGCGAGCTGTTGCGGTTTTCGAGATCCCGCGCTTGGGCGAGAATGAGCGGCCGGGCGGCAAGCCAGCTCACCAGCCCGATGCCGATCCCGATGAGGATGATGGTGAAAGACTGAAACCTGCCCGTGGGCGACAGCTGCAGCACCATATAGGCCATGAAGCCGCCGGCCATCACCGCGACCAGCACCGGCACCCAGCGCTGTGCGGCCGCGATTTTGTCGTCGCGATAGATGATCAGGGTCTTGACGAGATAAAGCAGCCCGGCCGCGATCAGCCCGCCGATCAGCGGCGAGGTGATCCAGCTCGAGGTGATCTCCAGCATCACCCGCCAGTTCACCGGCTCCGGCCCGACGGCTGAGATGCCGGCGCCGATCACCGCCCCGACGATCGCATGGGTGGTGGACACCGGCGCGTTCATCCAGGTTGCGAGGTTGATCCAGAGGGCCGCCGCCATCAGGGCCGCCATCATGATCCAGCCGAGCAGCGCCGGCGGTACCTGGACGGCGTCGACAATGTTTGCGGAAATCGTCTTGACGACCTCGCCGCCGCCGATCGTGGCGCCAAG
This sequence comes from Rhizobium sp. WYCCWR 11152, assembly GCF_013087615.1. Classification (NCBI taxonomy): domain Bacteria; kingdom Pseudomonadati; phylum Pseudomonadota; class Alphaproteobacteria; order Hyphomicrobiales; family Rhizobiaceae; genus Rhizobium; species Rhizobium sp. WYCCWR 11152. The sequence continues at coordinate 28,608 of NZ_JABFCP010000009.1, forward strand.
AACTTCGAAAATCGCGGCGATGATGAGTGCCTGGCCCATCGTCATGGCGCGCGCGCCCACGGCGGCGCCGACATTGTTGGTCACGTCATTGGCGCCGATGTTCATCGCCATGTAGCCGGCAAGGGCCGCCGCCGCGATGACGAGCATCGCTCCCGGCCGGTCGAATACGTAGACGCCGGCAAAGAGCATGGCCAGACCGACGAAGATCAGCCCGAGACCAGGCGTCACCAGCCGCCGCAAAACATGCTTCGCCGCGTCCTCGGCATGGGTGATCTTGTCGAGGTCCTTGTCGAGCGTGCGTTTCGTGAGGACTGCGGGACGTGGCGGCATTCTTTTTCCTGAGGATGAATCTGCTTCTACGCTGCTTTCCTAGCAGCGCAAGATGGCAGGATTCATTCTGCCGGAATTTGTTTCACTTCTGGAATTTGTTTTGCAGCCTTGGCCGAAAGCCTGTCGGCCATCCTTTGTTTGAAGGCGAGGAAAAGGTGGCGGAGTTCCGGTTCGCGCACGCGCCCGGCCGCCTCGTCGAACGAGACCCATTCGATGCGGCGCTCGCCCTTTTCCTTGAAGTTTTTCGCCATGTCGGTGACTTCGAGTGCATAGACCTGCACCTTGCAGATCACCTGCACGCCGTCGCGCAGCACCTTCGAATAAGTGTAGGCGCCGAGCGTCTCCGTTTCGACGACGCCGCGGACGCCGGCTTCCTCGAAGGCTTCCTGCATCGCGACCTCATGGGCGCATTTGCACGTCATCGGCCAGCCCTTGGGAATGACCCAGCGGCCGGTATCGCGGCTGGTCATCAACAGTACCTCGACCTCGCCGCTCTTCTTCTTTACCCGATAGCAGAGCGCACCATATTGCTGTCGCGGCGGACGCCGGAACATCAGTTGCACATCGGAAGCCAGTCGGGCGAGAAGAGTCAATGGTCGGGTCACCTTCGCAGTCGTCGTTAGGAATCACTCATATACGTATATCACGGAAAGCTTACTCAATCCAAAATAGGCGTGACGATCGAAACGCGATTTGATCGCCGTTCATAGGGAAATCGAGGTGGGACAGGTTCGGAAAATCCGCCACATCCTGTCTCGAATGCGTCACATTGCACAGCTGTACAATATGGCGTGATCTTGCCTTTCGTTCAATGGCGAGATCTAGTGATCCACTATGATTTTGTGAATGTCGTCTCCATGCGTCTTCCACCGCTCAATGCCATCCGCGCCTTCGAGGCCGTCTGCCGTCACGGCAGCATTCTGAAGGCTGCCGAAGAGCTGAATGTGGTGCGCGGCGCCGTGCGCCAGCAGATCGACACGCTGGAGAATCACTTCGGTCGCAAGCTCTTTACGCGTGACGGCCGCAGGCTGGTCCCGACCTTGCAGGCCAGCGTTTTTGCAGCCGCCGCGAGTGCGGCTTTCGACATTCTACAGCGCGCCGCTTCGGAACTCGAAGGTGTGGTGCCAGGCCGCATCCGCCTTGGCGTGCCCTCCGCCTTCGCGGTCTGGTGGCTGATGCCGCGCGTCGGGGACATGCAGGCGAGCCTCGGTCATACCGTCGACATCGTGCCGATGACCGTGGTCGAACCGCTGCAGATGCATCCCGAATTGGACGCTGTGATCATGGGTGGCGAATACCGGCCGGCCGCGGGCATCACCGCCCTGCGGTTCATGGAGGACGAATTCGGCCCGGTCGCGACGCCTTCGCTTGCCGCGACACTATCGAGCGGCCCGGCGGCAATGGGCGGGCTGACGATGCTTGTCAGCCGCAGCGTTCCGAAGCTCTGGGACGAGTGGTTTGCCGAAAGCGGCACGCCGCCGGTCGTCTTTTCCCGTGCCCAAGAATTCGAGGATCTGCTGCTATCGCTGGGGGCGGCCCGCTCCGGGCTTGGCATCGCGCTTGCGCCACGCGCTTCGATCGAGGACGATCTTCAGCGCGGGCATCTGGTCGCGCCCTACGGTTTCATCTCCCGGCCATCGGGCTATAGCCTCTGCTGCCGCACGCCGGATGCGAAACGGCCGGCCTTTGCCGCCTTATCCGGCTGGCTGCTTCGTTGCGGGACACCGGCCTGAAAGGGCAGCTTTTCTGCCCCTTCGCCAGAATTACTTCCATATTCGCCGCCCTGTTGCTCGGCTAAAAATAGCACCAACACGCAAATAGGAAAGAGATGATGGAAAAGAGCGCAACCCGCATCGACTGGATCGGCAACAGCTGCCGGCTGCTTAAGGCGACGGCCGCCGAATTCGAGCGGACGCGTCCTTTCGAGGGCCTGTCGATCGGCACCGGCATTCATCTGGAGCCGAAGACGGTAGCGCTGCTGATGACGCTTCGCGCCGGCGGCGCCCGTCTCGTCTGCACCGGCAATCTCAACAGCACCCAGCCTTCGACGGTCGAATTCCTGCGTTCGGAAGGCATCACGGTTTTTGCCTCGCAGACGACCGATCCCGCCGCGCATCATCAGAGCCTCGAAGCAGTGATCGCCGAACAGCCCGATTTGCTGCTCGACAATGGCGGCGATCTTTTCGCCATCGCGGCGGAAAAAACCTACGCCAATCTCCGCGGCGGCACCGAGGAAACCACCTCCGGCCGCACCCGGCTGCTGCCGCTGCGCGAGCGCCTGAACATGCCGATCCTCGTCATCAACGACAGCCCGATCAAGCAGTTCGCCGAAAACAGGCATGCCGTCGGCCAGAGCCTGTTCGAAAGCTACCTGCGCTTCACCAACCGCTCCACCAACGGCAAACGCGTGACGGTGTTCGGCTACGGCGCCTGCGGCAAAGGCACGGCCGCCTGTTTCTGCAATGCCTTTTCCAATGTCAGCGTCGTCGATACCGATCCGGTGACGACACTCGAAGCCCATCTCGACGGCTTCGTCACGCCGCTGCGCGATGCGGCGATCCGCTCGGCAGATATCATCATCACCGTCACGGGTTTTACCGGTATCGTCACGGCGGCCGACCTGCCACTCGTCAAGGATGGCGCGATCCTGATGAATGGTGGTCATTTCCCGCATGAGATCGATGTCGAGGCTTTCCGCCGCCATCCCGATATCGTTGGCATCGACCGCTATGAGGCCGATCACATCGAGACCTTCCATCTCGGCGACGGCCGCTCCTTCCATGTGCTGGGTGGCGGCCACATGGCCAACCTCGCCGGCCCGCGGCCGCTCGGCAATACCGTCGAATCGATGGATCTCGGCTTCACCCTTCAGGCCCGCTGCCTGGAACGCATCGCCAGGGGCGAAGCCGGTCCCCAATCCTGCCTCGTGTCTGTGCCCGCCGATATCGATGCGATGGTGGCGAACGCCTATCTCGATCTGGCGCGCTGAAGCGGCGTCAACGCTCCCAATAGGGGACAGGCCCATAAAGTTCCGCCAGATAGTCGATGAACAGCCGCACCTTGGCCGGCAGGAACTGCCGGCTGGGATAGACGGCCGACAGCGCGACATTGTGCGAGCTCTCATAGGCCGGCAGCACCTGCACCAGCCGGCCACTCTTGAGCTCTTCGCCGATATCCCAGGTGGAGCGCAGCGCGATCCCGAGGCCGGCGATCACAGCCTCGCGGATCACCTCGCTGGAATTGGTAATCAGCAAGCCTTCCGGCCTGAGACTCAGCGCCCCGTCCGGCCCCTTCAGCCGCCAGGTGTCGTTATTGTGGGCCGGCAGGCAGCGATGGTGTTTCAGCTCGTCGATGTGCTTCGGTTCGCCATGCGCTGCAAGATAGTCCGGCGAAGCGCAGAGCAGCCGGCGCACCGGCGCCAGCCTTCGGGCAACGAGGCTCGAATCGGTGAGTTCGGCGATGCGGATCGCCAGATCGAAACCGCCGCCGACGATGTCGCTGAATTCGTCGGTCAGCACCAGGTTGATCGCAAGCTCTGGATGCGCCTCCATGAAATCCTTCAGATGCGGTGCTATATGCATGCGCCCGAAGGAGGTCGGGGCCGAGATCTTCAGCGTGCCGTGCATCTGCGCTGAGCGGCCGGAAATATAGAATTCCGCCTCTTCGAGCCCGGCGAGAATGCCGAGAACGCGATCGTAGAAACCCTGTCCGGCCTCCGTCAGCGAGATCTGTCGCGTCGTCCGCTGCAGAAGCCGGGTGCCGAGCCGGTCCTCCAACCGCTTGATCCGTTTGGAGACGACGGCCGGCGAAAAGCCGAGCGCCCGCCCGGCGAGCGACATGCTTCCCGTTGAAACGACCTTGGCAAAGATTTCGAGATCACCCAGATTGGTCATATGGTTTTGTGACTTTTTCCCCTTTTGGCATAAGTGCTTAGCATTTGCGCCACTTTCGGGAAAGTGCTAAGCCGGTCTATCGGCGGCAGGGAGGTTCGCGGCCGGTTTCCGTTATCATCTTCCCGCTGTCATTCCCCGTCGTCAGGGCCAGGGAGAACGCCATGTCCGACGCCATTTCGTTTCTCGAGCCGCGCGCTGACGTGCTGGCGCGCCGAGCCCAGATCGTTGCCGATCTGACCGATCTTCTGCCGCCGGAATGCCTGGTGCATGAGGCGCGCGAGCTGGTGCCGTTCGAGACCGACGCCTTCGTGTCCTACCGCCGCCTGCCGCTCGCCGTCGCCCTGCCGCGCACCACGGCTGAGGTTTCCGCCGTCATGCGCTATTGCAACCGCTACGGCATTCCCGTCGTGCCGCGCGGTGCCGGCACTTCGCTCTCCGGCGGCGCCATTCCGCAGGAGGATGCCGTCGTGCTTGGCCTGTCGAAGATGAACAGCATCCTCGAAATCGATCTGCCGAACCGCGTCGCCGTGGTCCAGGCCGGCGTCACCAATCTTAATATTTCCGAATCCGTCTCCGCGGACGGCTTTTTCTATGCGCCCGATCCGAGCTCGCAGCTCGCCTGTACCATCGGCGGCAATATCGGCATGAATTCCGGCGGCGCCCACTGCCTGAAATACGGCGTCACCACCAATAATCTGCTCGGCGTCAGGATGGTGCTGGTCGACGGCACCGTGATCGAGCTTGGCGGCAAGGCGCTGGATGCGGCAGGCTACGACCTACTCGGCCTCGTCTGCGGCCACGAAGGCCAGCTTGGCATCGTCACCGAGGCGACGGTGCGGTTGATCGCCAAGCCGGAAGGCGCGCGCCCGGTGCTCTTCGGCTTCGAGAGTTCGGAGGAGGCGGGCGCCTGCGTTGCCGATGTCATTGCCGCCGGCATCATCCCGGTTGCGATCGAATTCATGGACAAGCCGGCGATCGAGATCTGCGAGGCCTTCGCCCATGCCGGATACCCGCTCGATGTCGGCGCACTGCTGATCGTCGAGGTCGAGGGGTCGGAAGCGGAAATGGACGCCGCGCTGAAGGACATCGTCGAGATCGCCCGCCGGCACGCTGTGAAGACCGTGCGCGAATGCCAGTCGGCGACCGAGGCGGCATTGATCTGGAAGGGTCGCAAATCCGCCTTCGGCGCCACCGGCCGCATAGCCGACTATATCTGCATGGACGGCACCGTGCCGCTCAGCCAGCTCTCCCACGTGCTGAAGCGGACCGCCGAGATCGTCGATCATTACGGCCTGCGCGTCGCCAACGTCTTCCATGCCGGCGATGGCAATATGCACCCGCTGATCCTTTTCAACGCCAATGATCCCGATGATGCCGCCCGCGCCGAAGCGGCCGGCAACGATATTCTGAGGCTCTGCGTCGATGCCGGCGGCTGCCTGACCGGCGAACATGGTGTCGGCATCGAGAAGCGCGACCTGATGCGGCACCAATATTCCGAGGCCGATCTCACCCAGCAGATGGCGGCGCGCGCTGCCTTCGATCCCGGCTGGCTCCTCAACCCGTCGAAGGTCTTCCCGCTCGAAGGGCGCCCCGCCGCATGATCGATCTGATGCCGAAGACCGAGGAAGAGGCAGCAGTGATCGTCCGCGCCCATGCGGAAAGCGGCCAGCCGCTCGCGATCTGCGGCGGCGATAGCCGCTCGGGCTTCGGCAATGCGGTTGCCGCCGAGGACCGGCTGCGCTCGACCGAAATCTCCGGCATCGTCGCCTATAATTCCGGCGAAATGGTCATGACCGTCCGATCGGGCACGCCGCTGGCCGAAGTCGAGGCGGCACTTTCGGAGAACGGCCAGATGCTCGCCTTCGAGCCGATGGATCATCGCCCTGTGATGGGCACATCCGGCGAGCCGACCATCGGCGGCGTCTTTGCCGCCAATGTCTCCGGTCCGCGCCGGCTGATCGCGGGTGCCGCCCGCGACAGCCTGCTTGGCGTGCGCTTCGTCAACGGCAAGGGTGAGATCATCAAGGCCGGCGGCCGGGTGATGAAGAATGTCACCGGCCTCGATCTCGTCAAGTTGATTGCCGGCTCGCACGGCACGCTGGGCTTCCTCACCGAAGTCACCTTCCGTGTGCCGCCGCGCCCGAAGACGGAGCGGACGGTGGTGCTATCGGGTCTCAACGACGCCGAGGCGGCAAATGCCATGGCGGCGGCGATGGCCCTGCCGGTGGAAGTCTCGGGCGCCGCCCACCTGCCGCTGACGGTGACGTGGAAATTCCTCGCCGGCAAATTGCCCGAGGGCGAGGCGACCGTTCTGCGCATCGAAGGCCTGCCGAGCTCGGTCGACGTGCGCATCGAAAAGCTTGCGGCGGCCATGTCGGCCTTCGCCAGGGTCACGCGGCTGGAACAGCCGGAAAGCCAGAAGCTCTGGCAGGAAATCCGCGACGTGCTGCCCTATGCCGACGGCAGCGTGCGGCCGATCTGGCGCGTCTCGGTCGCCCCCGGCACCGGCCATCAGCTGGTCGCAGCACTCCGCCTCGAGGCCGCCGTCGACGCCTTCTACGACTGGCAGGGCGGCCTCGTCTGGATGCGCATGGAGGCCGGCCCCGAAGCGGAACTGGTCCGTCGCTACATCAAGGCGCTCGGCGGCGGCCACGCGACGCTGATTCGTGCATCGGGTGAGGCGAGGGCGGTTACACCCGCCTTCCATCCGGAGCCCGAGGCGGTGGCGACGTTGTCTCGGCGAGTGAAGGAAAAATTCGATCCGGCCGGTATATTCAATCCGGGCAAGATGGGGTGAGAAACAAGATGGGTCTGCGTCTGAGATACCCCCCTCTGTCCTGCCGGACATCTCCCCCACAAGGCGGGAGATTGGCTGGGGGCTACGACTTCCCCAAACAATTCAGGCACTGCGACCCCGACACGGCAGATAGGAAGCGATGGTCCAACCTCTTGCCGATCTCCCCCCTTGTGGGGGAGATGTCCGGCAGGACAGAGGGGGGTATTTCGAGCAGAACCTCCAATATCCCTTGGGAATTCCGCTAGATGCAAACCAACTTCACACCCACCCAGCTCCTCGATCCAGATGTCGCCGAATCCGAGCAGATTCTGCGCAAATGCGTCCATTGCGGCTTCTGCACCGCCACCTGTCCCACCTATGTGACGCTCGGCAACGAGCTCGACAGTCCGCGCGGCCGCATCTACCTGATCAAGGACATGCTGGAAAACGGCCGGCCCGCCGATGCCGAGGTCGTCACCCATATCGACCGTTGTCTCTCTTGCCTTGCCTGCGTCACCACCTGTCCCTCCGGCGTCGATTACATGCATCTGGTCGATCACGCCCGCGCCCATATCGAAAAGACTTACAAGCGCCCGTTCATGAACCGGCTGACGCGCGCCATTCTTGCCGCCGTGTTGCCTTATCCCGGCCGTTTCCGTCTGGCGCTCAAACTCGCCCGTCTCGGCAGGCCCTTCGCCGGCCTGATGCGGGGGGGCGCGCTGAAACCCTTCGCCGCCATGCTGGCGCTTGCGCCGCGCCGCATCCCCGCCGCTTCGGACTTCGCAAAACCCGGCAGCTATCAGCCCGAAACGGAACGGCGCGGCCGGGTGGCGATCCTTTCCGGCTGCGCCCAGCCGGTGCTCGATCCCGGCATCAACGCAGCGGCGATCCGGCTGCTGACGCGGCTCGGCGTCGAGGTCGTGGTGCCGGAAGGAGAGGTCTGCTGCGGCTCGCTGGTCCATCACATGGGCCGCGCCGAACAAGCGCTCGAAAGCGCCCGTGCGAATGTCGATATCTGGACACGCGAGATCGACGGGCGGGGCCTCGACGCGATCATCATCACCGCCTCGGGCTGCGGCACGACGATCAAGGATTACGGCCACATGCTGCGCCTCGATCCCGCCTATGCTGCAAAGGCGGCCAGGGTCTCGGCGCTCGCCAAGGACGTCACCGAATATCTCGCAACCCTTGACCTGCCGGCGCACAAGCCGAAGGGCGTCACGGTCGCCTATCATTCCGCTTGTTCCATGCAGCACGGCCAGCGGATCACGCTTGCGCCGAAGCAATTGCTGAAAGCGGCGGGCTTTACGGTGCGCGATCCGGCCGAAGGCCATCTTTGCTGCGGCTCTGCCGGCACCTACAACATCATGCAGCCGGAGATCTCGGCTGCGCTGAAGGCGCGCAAGGTCAAGAACATCGAGGCCACCAAGGCCGATGTCATCGCTACCGGCAATATAGGCTGCATCACCCAGATCGCCACCGGCACCGGCATGCCGATCCTGCATACGGTCGAACTGCTCGATTGGGCCTACGGCGGCGCTGTGCCGGAAAAATTAACAGGTTTGCCGTTAGGCTGAAGCTTGCGAAGGCCCGTCGGGCCGGTCTCGGGAGTTTAGACGATGTGGCGGGGAATGATTGTGCTTGCGGGACTGCTCGGTGCGGCAGGCACCGCCCATGCAAATAGCCGTTATTTCTGTTCCGCCGATGACAAGGAAGCACGCTTCACGCTCGAAAGCGGTTTCGAAAGCGCTGCCGGCCACAAGCTCAATCATTTCCGCGGCGCGTTGATCGTCAAGGATGAGGCCCAATCGGCAGTATTCGGAAAGCGTGTTTTCGAATCGCAGCACCTGACCAATCACTGGTCGCGCGACGGCGAACTGCTTATGGAGGTCTTTGACGGCGGCGGTGATGATACCGAGGGAGCAACGCTGGATCTGGTGGTCATTGCCGGCGAGCGCGGCAAGCCGGCGGCAAATTTCAGCGGCAGCTATTCCCTGACGATCGAAGGCGGTGAAAAACCCTATGCCGTCGAGGGCAAGGTCAGCTGCGGCACCAAATAGCACCGCAGCTGAAATTTGTTACCAGTGGAACGATACGCCGACGTTGACGGCATTCGTGAAGATGTTGGTCTTCAGGTCCACGCCGCTGTCGATCGGAACGTCGATGCGCGAATAGGTTCCCTTGTATTCGACGAAGGTCGACCAGCGCTCGGTTACCTTGAAGTCGACGCCGGCCTGGGCCTGCAGCGTCACGCCGCCGAATTCATAGGCCCAGGTCTTGCCCTCAGGGCGAATCACTTCGACATGCGGAATGTTCACGCCGATACCGGCGCCGAGATAGGGCGTCCAGCGGCGGGTCGGATCCTGGAAGCGATAGAGACCGTTCACCGTGATCAGGTTCAGGCCGTCGGTGAATTCGAAATGCGACCAGCCGGCCTTGGCGAGCGTATCGTCGTCCGCATAGACCTTGTCATGGGTATAATCGAGCGAGATACCCCAGTTCGGCTTGTTGAAGTTCTCGAGCCACCAGGTGACGCGGGCACCGTAATAAGGCGGGCTGCCGAAGGACTTGCCTTCCCAGCCGGCGGTGAAACTCGCTCCGTCGGAAAGATCGACGCCGCTGTGCGGTGCGGTCTGGTAGCCGCCGTAGATGGAGAATTGCAGGTCTTCCGCCGAGGCGGAAACTGCTGAACAGATGGTAAAAAACGCGATGCCCGCAAGCAGGGAAGCTGAGGAACGCAGCGCAGATGTCATTGAATAGCCCCGAAATAAATATGTCGACTCTTAGGCACGTGTGCCAGCTTTTCGCCGCAAAGTCTAAGCAAAACAAAAGGCGCGTCAAACTGCGCCTTTCGTTTTTTTGGTAAGTGTTGCTCAGCCGCCAAACATGGTGCGCAGCACGTCGATACCCCTGTCCTCGAACGCCACCTTGCCCTGCCTGTTGCCGGGGCCGATGACGATCACCTTGGTGCCGACAGGCGCGCGATCGTAGAGATGGGTCACATCCTGGTTCATCATCCGGATGCAGCCGGAAGACATGTTGAGGCCGATCGTCCAGGGCTGATTGGTGCCGTGGATGCGGAAGATCGTGTCGCGGCCGCCCTGGTAGAGATACATGGCGCGGGCGCCGAGCGGATTGTCCTCGCCGCCTTCCTGGAAAGCAGGAATAATATGTCCTTTGGCGGCTTCGCGGCGGCGCATCTCGGCCGGCGGCGTCCAGCTCGGCCATTCGGCCTTGCGGCCGATCTTGACGACCCCCGACCAGCCGAAGCCGTCGCGACCGACGCCGATGCCGTAGCGGGTGGCGCGATTGTTGCCTTCGACGAGGTAGAGATATTTGTTGTTGGTATCGATGATGACGGTGCCGGTGGCTTCCGTCGTTACCAGGCGCACTTTCTTGCGCTTGAACTGCGGCTTCACATATTTCGGCATCTGCGCGACGCGCACGATCTGCGCCGGGCGCCGTGCATTGTCGGACGCGGAGCCGGCGGGTGCAGCAAAGGCGGATGTGGACATCAAGGATAGGACAAGTCCGGCAGCAGCCAGACCCGGCATTAGTTTGATCATGATCGATTCCCCTCAAGCAAATCCGCTCGAAGCTACATGAACTTCTGCCCGATTCAAGATCGGTGTGGCCGGATAAAGCATTTTTGGAGAAGGGGAGCCGGATGTTCTTGCGGCCCCCACTGCATAATTTATCCTCAAATCGGAATCGACTTAAGGAGAAATTATGCAGCAATTTAAAGGATTACAGCGCCCTTTGCGCATCAGAACAAGACACGCGGCGCTGTAAGTATTGCGCCGCCGTTACATGACGATGACGCGGGTCCCGACATTGACGCGGTCGTAGAGGTCGACGACGTCTTCGTTGCGCAGGCGGATGCAGCCGGAGGAAACGGCGCTGCCGATCGACCAGGGGGCGTTGGTGCCGTGGATGCGGTAAAGTGTCGAGCCGAGATACATGGCGCGGGCGCCGAGCGGGTTTTCCGCCCCGCCATCCATGCGCGCCGGCAGGTAATGGCCCTTGGCGGCTTCGCGGCTGATCATCTCGGAAGGCGGTGTCCAATCCGGCCATTCGGTCTTGCGGGTGATCTTGTGGGCGCCTGCCCATTCGAACCCCGGCTTGCCGACGCCGACGCCGTAGCGCCGCGCCTTGCCGCCTTGCATCACCAGATAGAGGAAGCGGTTGTTGGTATCGATGACGATCGTGCCGGGCTTTTCCGTGGTGTCGTAATCGACCATCTGCGGCAGGTATTGCGGTTCGATCGGACGACGGATCGACGGGATGCCGGGATTGATCGCCGAAACGGTCTGCGGTGAAACCTGCGGCGCCCGACGGATGATCCGGCGCTGGAAAAGGCCGCGCTGCTGCGGCTGGATGACCGGCCGCTGATAGACGACGGGACGAACCCTGCCGCCGCCCAGCTGGTTGATCCAGGGCGCGGTCAGATCGGGGCTGAGCACGACGGGCGGGCGGGTGGCGTAGCGGTCGTCTGCAAGGGCGGCCGTGGAGAAGATGCCGAAGAGGGCTGCGGCAAGAACAAGCTGTTTCATCATCGGACGAACTCTCTACAAATGACCGAAAATGCGCTGGCGGACATGTTCCGCCCGGGAATGACGCTGCCACCCGATCCGCCAGCGAATGGTAAAGATCGATTCATGAAAAGCCGACCGACCGGATAAACTTTTCGTCAGGGTTACCGTTCGGTTTGGAAAGACGGTTTGCAAATGGTAAAGCCGGAATCATGAGCAGAGAACGAAGCGGATCCCCGCAGAATGAAGGATCATGAGCGCGACAGGCATCATCATCGGAGAGGACGGCAGGAGCCGCTGCCACTGGCATGCCAATCTGCCCGACTATCTCCGCTATCATGACGAGGAATGGGGCCGCCCTGTCACCAATGACATCCGCCTCTTCGAGAAGATCTGCCTCGAAGGCTTTCAGTCCGGTCTTTCCTGGCTGACGATCCTGCGCAAACGCGAGAATTTCCGCGCCGCCTTTTCAGGTTTCGATTTCGACAAGGTCGCCCTCTTCGGCGAAGGGGATGTCGCTCGCTGTCTTGCCGATGCGGGCATCATCCGCCATCGCGGCAAGATCGTCTCGACCATCAACAATGCCAAGCGCGCAATCGAACTCAAGGACGAATTCGGCTCGCTCGCCCATTATTTCTGGCGCTACGAGCCCGGCCATAACGAGCGGCCGGCGGTGGTCGACCGCGAGCATATCATCGCCAATCCGACGACGCCGACATCGGTGGTCATTTCGAAGGATCTGAAGAAACGCGGCTGGACCTTTGTCGGCCCGACCACAGTTTATGCTTTCATGCAGGCGATGGGTCTCGTCAACGATCATCTGGAAGGCTGCTTCTGCCGGCCCGAGGTCGAGGCGATGCGCACCGCTTTGGTTCGCCCATGAAAGATCATTCCGTGAGAACATTGATCGCCGCTGCTGCCCTTTTCCTTCTGACCGTCTCCGCCATGGCGCAGACGCCGCAGCTCGATCCTGGCGAGAAGCTGGAAAAGCTGCAATTCCCGGCCGTCACCATGCAGTTGAAGGGCTGGACGAAGTTCGGCAATGGCCATGTCTATACGCTGCCGGTGCGCGCCGGCCAGCACCTGAAGATCAGCTTTTCGACGAAAAGCAAATTTGCCTTCCTGGCGATTTTCGACCTGTCGAAACCCGATGACGAGGCCTTCTTCGGCACCGACGAGGACGGCATGAGCTTCGAGACGACGATCAAGGAAAACGCCACCTGGCTGCTGCGTCCCTATTATTCCAAGGTCTCGCCGCGCCGCGGCCTCGGCGCTCCCTTCCGCATCCTGATCGAGCCGCTGGCGGCTGCCCCGCAGCAGCCGAAACCGCCGGCCGAGCCGGAGCGCCCCTCGCTGTTCCCGAAGGCCCCGCCGAAGCCGCAATGAGGCAGCGGTGGCGCCTGGCTTAGCCGAGCCGGTCGATCAGCTCGCGCAATTCGCCGAGGTGGTCGATCTTGCGGAAACGCGGCGCCTCTTTCGGCTCGTCCACATGTTCCAGCACCCAGGTCAGTTCGTGTGGCACGAAGACGCCGTAGCTGCCGGCGGCGATCGCCGGCACGATGTCCGATTTCAGCGAATTGCCGACCATCATCGCCCGTTCCGGCCCGTCGCCGACCTTGGCGAAGATGCGGCGATAGGTGACGGCCGTCTTGTCGGAGACGATCTCGACGGCATCGAAGAAGTCGCCGAGCCCGGATTGGGCAAGCTTGCGCTCCTGGTCGAAGAGATCGCCCTTGGTGATCATGACAAGCAGGTATTTGCCGGCAAGCGCCTCCAGCGTGTCGCGCACATGCGGCATGGTCTCGACGGGATGGGATAGCAGTTCGCGGCCGGTATCGAGGATCTTGGCGATCACGCTCGCGGGAACCTTGCCCTCGGTGATCTCGATCGCGGTTTCGACCATCGACAGCGTAAAACCCTTGATGCCGAAGCCGTAGTGGCGAAGGTTGCGTTTCTCGGCTTCCAGCAGCCGTTCGGAAATCTTCGGACCCTCGGCGAAATCGGCAAGAAGCCCGGTGAAATGCGCTTCCGTCAGCCGGTAATATTGTTCGTTCTGCCAGAGCGTATCATCGGCATCGAAGCCGATCGTGGTCAGTGGTCGCGTCGTCATATGCGTACCTCTTAAAATATGGCCGGCAATCTATCTGCTGCCTGTGTCGAGACAAGGGCACCCGCCTCCGCACAGCCAAGGTACGGCGTTGAAAAGCGCCGCCGCCGCACTACATGGAAATCGCCTCACTTGCAGCCAGCCACGGCTGTGCGTGTCATATGCAGGCCAATAATCAAAAAATGAAGTTCAGCAGTTCGCAAGCCCCTCTTGCGGCAGACACAAAGGAATTTTTCGACATGCGTTACAATCAACTCGGAAATACGGGACTTTTCGTCTCGGAAATCTGCCTGGGTACGATGACCTTCGGCGAAGCCAAACAGGGCAGTATGTGGGGCGCCATCGCCGATGTCGACCAGAATGCCGCCGACCGGATCGTCGAGCGCTCACTTGCATCGGGCGTCAATTTCATCGACACGGCCGACGTCTATTCATCCGGCGAGTCCGAAAGGTTGCTCGGCCAGGCGCTGAAGAACCTCGACGTCAAGCGCAAGGACGTCGTCATCGCCACCAAGGTCTACGGCGTTATGGGCGACAAGCCGAACGACCGCGGCGCCTCGCGCGGCCACATCATGGATTCGGTCGAGGCGAGCCTCGAACGCCTGCAGACCGATCATATCGATCTCTATCAGATCCACGCGACCGACACGGTGACGCCGATCGAGGAGACGCTGCGCGCTCTTGACGATCTCGTGTCCCGCGGTCTCGTGCGTTACATCGGCGTCTCCAACTGGCAGGCTTGGCGCATTTCCAAGGCACTCGGCCTCTCCGAACGTCGCGGCTTTGCCCGTTTCGAAACTGTGCAGGCCTATTACTCCATCGCCGGCCGCGATCTCGAACGCGACATCGTGCCGATGATGCAGGAGGAAAAGCTTGGCTTGATGGTCTGGTCGCCGCTCGCCGGCGGTCTGCTCTCCGGCAAGTACGGTCCCGGCGCGCCCGGCAACGGCGAAGGTCGCCGCGCCAGTTTCGATTTCCCGCCCGTCGACACGGACAAGGCCTGGGCCTGCGTCGCCGTCATGCGCGAGGTCGCCGAAAAGCACGGCGTCAGCGTCGCCACCGTGGCGCTCGCCTATATACTCGCCAAGCCTTTCGTCACCACAGTCATCATCGGCGCCAAGCGTGTCGATCAGCTCGACCAGAACCTTGCCGCCGTCAAGCTGAAGCTCGATGAAGGCGATATGAAGAGGCTCGACGAGGTGAGCGCGCTTGCGCCCGAATATCCGGGCTGGATGCTGGCGCGACAGGGCGCCGGCCGCCGCCCGGCCGATTTCGAGCCGAAGGACTGAGATCGCCAACATAAGTCTTGGGGTACGCCTGACATTTCCGGCGTTCCCTTTTCATCAACGATCGATTATTTGCCGTGGGCCTTGAGCCAGGCGTTCATCTCGGCGATTTCGGCTTCCTGTGCCTTGATGACGGCTTCGGCGAGTTTGCGGATATCGGGATCTTTTCCGTATTGCAGCTCGATCCTGGCCATATCGATCGCACCCTGATGATGCGGGATCATGCCGCGGACGAAATCCGCATCGGCGTCGCCGCTATACTCGATCATCATATCCTTGTGCATCTTGGCGTTCGCCTCGCTGAAGGCGTGGCTCGGCGCATCGTGGTTGCCCATCGGTTTGCTCATGTCCATCGGCTTGTCTTCGGCAAGGACCGGAGCGGCGACGATGGTGAGCATTGCGGTGAGGGCGATGATTTTCAAAGACATGAGAGTTCCTTCCTCTGTCTGACAATAGGTCTTCCAGGCGGCCGGGCCGCCCATTCCGCATGGATAGTCGTTGTCTCAGGACAGTCGGGGAGGGGGCGGCTGCGGTGTCGGCCTCTCGTCATCCAGGGCGCGGGCAAGCGCCGGGCCGGGATAGCCGAACATGGACTTTCCGCCATCCATGACCGTCACCGTCGCTGGCAGAAGAAGACAGGCGGCGCAAAGCGGCATATGCGCGGAGTTGCCGGTGGTGCACGGGTCTTTCAACGGATCGGCCTTGCCCGCCGCCTCATGCCTATCCATGCCAGCCATCTCATGGTGCATGCCGTTTTCGATGACGGCTGCATTCATCGACGCACAGGTCGGACAGCCGGCCCATGCGGACATGGCGCTGTAAACCAGCCAGCCGAGCAACATCGTGATGAGGGCGAGCATGCGCATGCTGTTTTATAGGCGAATGCTGGATACAAGCCAAGGCGACCGGCGGTCACATCCTGATCACCAAGCAGCCATGACCTTGTGCTCGATCCTATAATCCTTGCTCTCTTCGCCAAGCGGCGCGACCGGCCATGTCCAAGTTGCTTTTGCCGGCGGCGCTAAAACGCCATGCAGCAGGTCGGCCTCCTCATGCGTCTTGCCGTTGCGGTCGATGACGGCATAGGCGATGTCGGTCACCAGGCAGCTGCGGCAGGGAAGCCCCGAAAGTCCGGTCAGATGTGCCGCGATCAGCCTTTCCACCGTGTCTTCCGGCATTCGCCCTGCCTCGGCCTCATGGCGCCGTTTCACGCCGCGGCCGATCTGCGACAACAGGTTGGCGGAAACCACGAAATCGAGATAGGGCACAGCGCGCAGGAAGCGGAGCGGTTCGGGCTCGCGGCCGGCGGCAAGTTCATCATAGCCGGAAAGATCGCGCTCGATCAGCCGGACATTGCGATAGGCTTTGGCCGACAGCCACAGGCGCACCGAAGCGAGATGAACGAGATCGACCAGAAAGACGGTGTCGAAATCTCGCGCCAGCACCTCGATCGGCACATCGCGCAACAGGCCGGAGCCGAGGACGACGGCGGTCCGCTTCTGCCTGAGATCGGCCGTCGCCGCCAGGATCGCCTTCCGGCTCATCTCCTCATGCTCGGCCCAATCCGCCGCGCAGCGCCCGGCCCGCGACCAGAGATTGACGGAATAGCGGATGAACTTTCGATGCGGCTTGCCGGTCAGCGGCAAGGTCGCGGCATAGAGGAGTGCCTCAGTGATCATGAACATATCCGCATTTCTGATGGAGCTCCTTCGTTCAATCGATTCTCGCAGCCACATCAAGACCCTTCGCCCTTGCCGCTCCCCGCCCAATCCGCTAGGAAACCGCCACTGTCACAGTCAGTGGAATCCCCGGAAATGAACGACAAGCAGAAGAAACCGCAAAAGCTCAAGGCCCGCCTGCCGCGCGGCTTCGTTGACCGGACGGCCGGCGATATCCGCGCCGTCAACGAGATGACGGCAAAGATCCGGGAAGTCTATGAGCATTATGGTTTCGATCCGCTCGAAACGCCGCTGTTCGAATATACCGATGCGCTCGGCAAGTTCCTGCCCGACAGCGACCGGCCGAACGAGGGCGTCTTCTCGCTGCAGGACGATGACGAGCAATGGATGTCGCTGCGTTACGACCTGACGGCGCCGCTCGCCCGTCATGTCGCCGAGAATTTCAACGAGATCCAGCTTCCCTACCGCACCTATCGCGCCGGTTACGTCTTCCGCAACGAGAAGCCGGGCCCCGGCCGCTTCCGCCAGTTCATGCAGTTCGATGCCGATACCGTCGGTGCGCCTGGTGTTCAGGCCGATGCCGAAATGTGCATGATGATGGCCGATACGCTGGAAGCTCTCGGCATCAAGCGCGGCGACTATGTCATCCGCGTCAATAACCGCAAGGTTCTGGATGGCGTGCTCGAGGCGATCGGTCTCGGCGGCGACGACAAGGCCGGCCAGCGGCTCAACGTGCTGCGCGCCATCGACAAGCTCGACAAGTTTGGCCCGGAAGGCGTGGCATTGCTGCTCGGTCCTGGCCGCAAGGATGAATCCGGCGACTTCACCAAAGGTGCAGGACTTGATCCCGTAGCTGTGGAATTCCTAATCGCGGTAGTGCTACGGCAGCCTTACCTGGAAAGCAGGAAGTCCGAGAGAGCAGACGAGATAAATCAAGCGCTGAAAGAAAATGGCGCTTATAATCAGGGCTTCTCTGAACTCGATACAATCCACCATCTCGTGACGGCTGCCGGCTATCAGTCTGATCGCATTAAGATCGACCCATCGGTTGTCCGTGGCCTCGAATATTATACCGGCCCTGTATATGAGGCCGAACTTCTCTTCGACGTCACCAATGAAAAGGGCGAAAAGGTCGTCTTCGGTTCGGTCGGCGGCGGCGGTCGTTATGACGGCCTCGTCTCCCGCTTCATGGGGCAGCCGGTTCCGGCGACGGGCTTTTCGATCGGCGTCTCCAGGCTGATGACGGCGCTGAAGAACCTCGGCAAGCTCGGTGCCAGCGAGGTCATCGAGCCGGTGCTGGTGACCGTCATGGACGGCGACGTCGAGGCGATGGGCCGCTATCAGAAGATGACGCAGGAACTGCGCGCCGCCGGCATCCGCGCCGAGATGTTCCAGGGCAATTGGAAGAAGTTCGGCAACCAGCTGAAATATGCCGATCGCCGCGGCTGCCCCGTCGCCATCATCCAGGGCGGCGACGAGCGCGCCGAAGGCGTCGTGCAGATCAAGGATCTGATCGAAGGCAAGCGGCTCTCCGGCGAGATCGGGGACAATGCCAGCTGGCGCGAAGCGCGCGTGGCGCAGGAGACGGCGCCGGAAGCCGACCTCGTCGCCAAGGTGAAGGAAATCCTTGCTGCACAGGCCGAGGATCGGAAGAGGGCGGGCGGTGATGTCTGAGGCATTTCCGGCACGCCCGTCGCTTATTATTCGGAGCGCTGCATGCCCCTGATCAACCTCCCCGAATTCTCCAACGACCTCATCGCCGAATTCGTCGCCCGCAACGCCGAGCGCATCGATACGCCTGTCATTCAGCCGGCCGAACCTTTCCTGGATATCGCCGGCGAAGATCTGCGCCGCCGCATCTTCATGACGGAGAGCGAAACCGGCGCCAGCCTCTGCCTGCGTCCCGAGTTCACCATTCCCGTCTGTCTGCGCCACATCGAGACGGCGACCGGCACGCCGAAGCGCTACGCCTATCTCGGCGAGGTTTTCCGCCAGCGTCGCGACGGGGCCAATGAATTCTATCAGGCCGGCATCGAGGATCTCGGCGATATCGACCTGTCAAACGCCGATGCCCGCGCCATCGGCGATGCCACCGGCATTCTCGCCCGCCTGCTGCCGGGCCGCCGTCTGTCGGTGACATTGGGCGACCAGGCGGTGTTCGAGGCTGTCGTCCAGGCGCTCGGCCTGCCGCTTGGCTGGCAGAAGCGCCTGATCCACGCCTTCGGCAATATGACGCAGCTGGAGGCGCTGCTTGCCAGCCTCGTCAGCCCGCAATTCGTCACCGGTCTGGACGACGATATCGCCAGGCTGGTCGCGTCAGGCGACGAGCAGGCGCTGGTCGCCCATCTCGAGCGCGAGATGCAGAAGACCGGCTATTCGACGAATGCCGGCCGTTCGGCGCTGGAGATCGCCCGAAGGCTCAAGGAAAAGCTCATCCTGTCCGAAACGCGCCTCGACGATGCGGCCTTCCATGTTTTGGAAGAGTTCCTGTCGCTCGACGTGCCGCTGGTCAATGCGTCCGCGGCCCTTTCCGGTTTCGCCGATGCTGCCGGCCTGAAACTCGGCAATGCGCTTTCCCGTTTCAATGGCCGTGTCGCAGCACTTTCCAATGCCGGCGTCGATCTTTCCTGCCTCGACTATCGTGCCGCCTTCGGACGGCCGCTCGACTACTACACCGGCCTCGTCTTCGAGGTGACGGTCGAAGGTTCGACCGCGGTTCTAGCCGGCGGCGGCCGCTTCGACCGGCTCCTGACCTTCCTCGGTGCGACGGACCGCATTCCGGCCGTCGGCTTCTCCTTCTGGCTCGACCGCATCGAAACCGAAAGGGCAGCCGCATGACCATCACCATCGCGCTTCCCTCCAAGGGCCGGATGAAGGAGGACGCTTCGGCGATCTTCGAACGTGCCGGCATGACGATCTCGGCTGTTGGTAACGACCGCTCCTATCGCGGCCGCGTCGAAGGCTGGGACGATGTGGAAATCGCTTTCCTCTCGGCTTCCGAAATCTCCCGCGAAATCGGCAACGGCACCGTCGATTTCGGCGTCACCGGCGAGGATCTGATGCGGGAAGGTTTTGCCGAGGTCGACAAGCGCGTCGAATTCTGCGCCCGCCTCGGATTCGGCCATGCCGATGTCGTCGTCGCTGTGCCGGAGATCTGGCTCGATGTCGACACCATGGCCGATCTCGTCGATGTCGCCGCCGATTTCCGCGCCCGCCACGGCCGGCGCCTTGCCATCGCCACCAAATACTGGCGACTGACCCAGCAGTTCTTTTCGAGCCAGCACGGCATCCAGCTTTATCGCATCGTCGAAAGCCTGGGCGCCACCGAGGGTGCTCCCGCCTCCGGCTCGGCCGATATCATCGTCGATATCACCTCCACCGGCTCGACGCTGCGTGCCAACCACCTGAAGGTGCTCCAGGACGGCGTCATCCTGCATTCGCAGGCCTGCCTCGTGCGCGCCCGCAAGGAGAGCCATGCGGACGAACCGGCGGTCCAGGCGATCATCGACGCGGTGCGCGCCGCCCTCTGATCCCCGTCATCAAGGCACAAGAAAACCCGCCGTCGGGTGACGGCGGGTTTTCGCATTTATGGGAGGATGTCTGCTGGTATCAGGCGGCTGCGTAGGCGCCGCGGCGTGCGTCGATCGAATAGGCACCGGCACCGACGGTGGCGAGCAGTATGTACGCGCCGGCCAGCGTGATATTCTTCATGACCATGATCTGGTTGAGAATGTTCACGAGTTCCGTGCCACTCGCGTAGGGCAGGTGGAAGGCAATGCCCGTGAAGACACAGAAGGCGGCGAGCAGCCAGCCGGCAATGCGGACCTGGAAGCCTGTGAGAACCGCAAGGCCGGCCAGCAGTTCGAAAAGGCCTGCGACATAGGCCAGCAGGGTTGCTGCCGGCAGGCCGGCACCGGCGATCATGCCCGCAGTACCGGCAGGATCGGTGAGCTTCATGAAGCCGGAAAGGATGAACATGAAGGAAAGAAGAATACGGGCAATCAGGATGATGACGTTGTTCGACATGGACGTTGTCTCCGTTTCAAGGACTTTGGAGATCTTGGTGCCCCGGCACCGGTTCGACCTCGGATGCCTCTATGTCGCTCTTTTCTTGCGTTGTGGAAAGATAAACGAAAGGGGACACTTCGTTCACTAATATGGAACGATCTCCAAAGCGCGCCGCGTTCGACCGGATTCATGCGACGCGCTTAGATCTTTTGTGGTCATGCATGTCGTTGGCCCAAAACCGCCGCACACTTTTGGGCGACATGCATTAGCTGCCCCCCGCTTGCCTTTGCCAAGCCGGGTCTCTTATGGTCGGCGCCCAACATGGAGAATCCGATGGCAGATCTTTCCGCATTTCCGATCACGACCCGCTGGCCGGCGAAAAATCCCGACATCATCCAGCTCTATTCCCTGCAGACGCCGAATGGGGTCAAGGTCTCGGTCGCCCTCGAAGAGCTCGGCCTCGCCTATGAGCCGCATTATATTTCCTTCGCCGCCAACGAGCAGAAGTCGCCGGAGTTCGAATCTCTCAACCCGAACGGCCGCATTCCGGCGATCATCGATCCGAACGGCCCGGACGGAAAGCCGATCGGCCTTTTCGAATCCGGCGCGATCCTGCTTTATCTCGCCGAAAAAACCGGCAAGCTCATCCCTGCTGATGCCGCGGGTCGCTACGAAACCATCCAATGGGTGTTTTTCCAGATGGCGGGTATCGGCCCGATGTTCGGCCAGTTCGGACATTTCCATAAATTCGCCGCCGACAAGGTCGCCAACAATTCCTATCCGGTCGAGCGATATCGCGATGAATCCAAACGGTTGCTCGGCGTGCTCGAAGACAGGCTGAAGGGTCGTCAGTGGATCATGGGCGATCTCTATACAATCGCCGACATCACCACCTTCACCTGGGTTCGCGGCGCCGATATCTTCTATGGCGGCCGAGAGGTGCTCGAATATGCGAAATTCCCCGCTGTCTCGGATTGGCTGGAGCGTTGCATCGCCCGTCCGGCAAGTGCCAGGGGCCTCAACATACCGGTCAAGCCGGAGTAACGGACGGATCGCTGGAAAGCACGAAGGCCGCCCTCGAGGCGGCCTTTTATCTTGATTTCCGGCCTATCGCCGACTTGTGATCTGCTTTGTGCCTTCCAGCTTGAATCGCGGAAAGACGAAGACGCCGACCATGCTGCCGCTGTATTTCTGCTCGAGACCGTTGGACTCGCCCATGCAGAAGAGCGGCTGGCGAAAGCCGTTCGGCATGATGATCGTCGTCGAAAAACAGAAGGAGGAGCAGAGCGTCGCCGCCTGCTCGAACAACTCCAATATGTGGCTGCGGTCCTTGGCATCATAGCAGCGGATCAGGCTGAGCAGTCCGCATTCCCGTGCGGCAAGGCCGTGCAGCATCGCGCTCCATTCGCCGAGACGGAGCATGCCGCTCGAAAAATCTCCAGTCCAGGCTTCGGAAACGGAAAACTGCGCCAACATCTCGTGATTTTGATTGGCGTCATCAAACGAGCCGGGCGTCAAAGGTACGGCTACATTGGCTCTGGCGATCTTAAACAAGGCGTTCCCCCGTTCGGATGCGGCTCCCGCCGCACGCTCGGCAAACACAAAGAAACAGGATCACGCAGCAGCGGGCATGATGTCCGCGCTTCATCCGGCGATGATTGCCACGGCCATCTGGCCTCCGTAAGCGGAGCCCTTCGAAGCCGAACGTTCACGTATCGCCTTCCGCGCTCCGGCCTCGTCTATTGGCGAAAAATTATCGCCGGGCGCGCTTTAATTGCAGCGCGGATTTATAGGAGCTTTTGGATAAACGGCAACGGCTTTTTAAGGGGTATTCGGATCGGCCTCATTTCTTAGGATGCCTGCATCTTCGGCCTATTTCGCCAGAATTGGCACAGGAGGATCATCTTTGAGAGCGTTGCAAACGTTTTCACGCTGCGTCAGGCCGGAAATCGTGCCGCAACTCAATGATCTCTCGCATGTCGGTGGGCGGAGAAAGACGCGGGCAACGTAAGCCTGGCGCAAGCTTCGCGCCTGGGGCTGCAGTAGAGAGCCGGGCAAACGTTTCATCGGCTATGCCAATCGGGCCTACCGCACGTCGAATCGCTTTGGTCAAAAGAAAAGGGCGACCCGAGGGCCGCCCTTCCTGTTCCGGATGCCGGAATGGTAGTCAGTGATGGCTTTCGCCTATCACATCATGTCCATTCCGCCCATTCCGCCCATTCCGCCCGGCATGCCACCGCCAGCCGATTCTTTCTTCGGCAGTTCGGCAATCATGGCTTCGGTGGTGATCAGCAGCGATGCGACAGAAGCAGCGTTCTGCAGCGCCGTGCGAACGACCTTGAGCGGGTCGACGATACCCATGGCGATCATGTCGCCATATTCGGACGTCTGGGCGTTGTAGCCGTAGTTGTCTTCGTTCTTGTCGAGGACCTTGCCGACAACGATCGAGGCTTCGTCGCCTGCGTTTTCAGCGATCTGACGAACGAGCGACTGCAGGGCGCGGCGAACGATGTTGATGCCGGCTTCCTGGTCGTCGTTTGCACCCTTGACGGTGATCTTCGTGGAGGAGCGGAGCAGAGCGATACCGCCGCCGGGGACGATGCCTTCCTGAACAGCAGCGCGGGTCGCGTTGAGCGCGTCGTCGATGCGGTCCTTCTTTTCCTTCACTTCGACTTCCGTCGAGCCGCCGACGCGGATGACGGCAACGCCGCCAGCGAGCTTGGCAAGACGTTCCTGCAGCTTCTCGCGGTCGTAGTCCGAAGTGGTTTCTTCGATCTGCGCCTTGATCTGGGCAACACGGCCTTCGATGTCGGTCTTGGCGCCCGAACCGTCGACGATCGTCGTGTTTTCCTTGGAGATCGAAACCTTCTTGGCACGGCCGAGCATGTCGAGCGTGACGGATTCGAGCTTGATGCCGAGGTCTTCGGAGATGACAGTGCCGCCGGTCAGGATGGCGATGTCTTCGAGCATGGCCTTGCGGCGATCGCCGAAGCCAGGAGCCTTGACGGCAGCAATCTTCAGGCCGCCGCGCAGCTTGTTGACGACGAGCGTAGCAAGAGCTTCGCCTTCGACGTCTTCAGCGACGATGAGGAGCGGCTTGCCGGTCTGGACGACAGCTTCGAGAACCGGGAGCATCGACTGTAGGTTCGAGAGCTTCTTCTCGTGAAGGAGAATGAAGACGTCTTCGAGGTCGGCGATCATCTTTTCCGGGTTGGTCACGAAGTAGGGGCTGAGGTAGCCGCGGTCGAACTGCATGCCTTCGACGACTTCGAGTTCGGTTTCGGCGGTCTTTGCTTCTTCAACCGTGATGACGCCTTCGTTGCCGACTTTCTGCATGGCTTCAGCAATGTCGAGGCCGACCTGCTTGTCGCCATTGGCCGAAATCGTGCCGACCTGTGCAACTTCTTCCGAAGTCGAGATCTTCTTGGCCTTGGCCTGGAGATCCTTCACGACGTCGGCGACAGCAAGATCGATGCCGCGCTTCAGGTCCATCGGGTTCATACCGGCTGCAACGGCCTTGTTGCCTTCGCGAACGATCGCCTGGGCAAGAACGGTAGCCGTCGTGGTGCCGTCGCCGGCGATGTCGTTGGTCTTCGAAGCAACTTCGCGGACCATCTGGGCGCCCATGTTTTCGAACTTGTCTTCGAGTTCGATTTCCTTGGCGACGGAAACGCCGTCCTTGGTAATGCGCGGAGCGCCGAAGGACTTGTCGATGATGACGTTACGGCCCTTCGGGCCTAGCGTGACCTTCACTGCATCGGCGAGAATGTCGACGCCGCGCAGCATCTTTTCGCGCGCGGTGCGGCCAAACTTGATTTCTTTAGATGCCATATTCTTAACTCCTGAATTCGAGTTGTTCGGGCAAAAGGCCCGTCAGCCATTTCGGGAAAGCAGGTCGGCCGATCAGCCGATGATGCCCATGATGTCGGCTTCCTTCATGATCAGAAGGTCTTCGCCGTCAATCTTGACTTCGGTGCCGGACCACTTGCCGAACAGGATGCGGTCGCCAGCCTTGACGTCGAGTGCGACGACCTTGCCGGACTCATCGCGCGCGCCGGAGCCGACGGCGACGATTTCGCCTTCCTGCGGCTTTTCCTTGGCGGTATCGGGAATGATGATGCCGCCCTTGGTCTTGGCTTCGGACTCAACGCGGCGAACAACGACGCGGTCGTGAAGGGGGCGGAAGTTGGTGCTTGCCATTGTCTAATCCCTCGATCGAATGACATTCGCGGACCGGAGTGGCCCACATGGATAGATGTTAGCACTCCCTTGCGGTGAGTGCTAGCGACGAGCATTTAGGGATGGCTCCGAGAGGAGTCAATGAGAGCAATCACGAATTTTTGTGCCGGAATTGTGAAGAGGCTGGAGAATAGTACGAGATTGCGGCCGAAACCCGGGTGCTGCCGAACTTTGCCGAACTCGTCCGCGCTCGGCGATCTGCCGCTTCGCGATAATCATCAAAACCCTTTGCCCATCCGCTTCGCCGGATCGCCGTTCAAGCTCCTCGCATTGGTCCGGCAGCGAAGAAAATGCCTTGCCATCGCCTTGCGCCTTTGCAATGTCACCGGTGACTGAAGCAAATCGGGAAATCGGAATGGCCAAGCGGATAGAAAACTTCTCGGAGATATCAGGTCACTATGATGTGGTGCTCTGCGATGTCTGGGGCGTCGTTCACAACGGCGTCGATCCGTTCCCGAAGGCGGCCGCAGCCCTTGAAGCGGCACGCGAAAGCGGCCTCGCCGTTGTCCTTATCACCAATTCACCGCGCCTTTCCTGGCAGGTGGTCGAGCAGTTGCGCCAGATCGGCGTTCCCGACAGCGCCTATGACAGGATCGTCACCTCGGGCGACGTCACGCGCGGTTTGATCGCAGAGGGGCCGAAGACCGTCTTTCTGCTCGGCCCCGAGCGCGACAAGGCGCTTCTCGAAGGCATTGGCGTCGAGCGCCGGCCGGCCGGCGAAGCGCTATCGCTCGTCTGCACCGGCTTTTTCGACGACGAGACGGAGAAGCCGGAGGACTACACCGATATGCTTCTCGATTTCAAAGCTCGCGACGTGCCGATGATCTGCGCCAATCCCGACCTCATTGTCGAGCGTGGCCATCGCATCATCCCCTGCGCCGGCGCCATGGCCGCCTATTACGAGCAGCTCGGCGGCAGCACCCGCATCGCCGGCAAGCCGCACCGGCCGATCTACGAGGCGACGCTAGCGGCTGCCCGCGAGCTTAGCGGCGATTTCCCGGTCGAGCGTGTGCTGGCGATCGGCGATGGCATGCCGACCGATGTGCGCGGCGCCTTGAATTACGGCCTCGACCTCCTCTACATCAGCGGCGGTATCCACGCTAAGGAATATACTCTCAACGGTGAAACCGACGAGGCGATCCTCAACGCCTATCTCGAACGGGAAAACGCCGCGCCGAAGTGGTGGATGCCCCGCCTTGCATGAGACACGCCTTGCATGAAGAGAAGCCAGCCGATGACCGTCTTCCACCGCAATGAAACCCGGGAACCCCTACCCGCCCATCTGAAGGGCGGCGTCATTGCCATCGGCAATTTCGACGGCGTGCACCGAGGCCATCAATCGGTGCTGAACCGGGCGCTCGAGATCTCCAAGGCGCGCGGTATCCCCGCGTTGGTGCTGACCTTCGAGCCGCATCCGCGCACGGTCTTCCGGCCGCAGACACCGGTCTTCCGCCTGACGCCGGCGCCGCTGAAGGCCCGTATCCTGGAAACGCTGGGCTTCAGCGCCGTCATCGAATATCCTTTCGACTACGAGTTCTCGCAGCGCTCGGCCGATGATTTCATCCACTCGATCCTGAAGGATTGGCTCGGCGCCTCCGAAGTCGTCACCGGCTTCGATTTCCATTTCGGCCGCGGCCGCGAGGGCGGTCCCGCCTTCCTGATGAATGCCGGCCATACCTACGGCTTCGGCGTCACCCTGATCGATGCTTTCCGCGACGAAAACGCCGATGTCGTCTCTTCGAGCCATATCCGCGCGCTCCTGAAGGAGGGCAATGTCAGCGAAGTCGCCGGCATGCTCGGTTACCGCTATACGGTGGAGGCTGAGGTGATCGATGGCGAAAAGCTCGGCCGGCAGCTGGGTTTTCCCACGGCCAACATGCGCCTGCCGCCGGAGGTCGATCTTGCCGCCGGCATCTACGCCGTCCGCTTCCGCCGCCAGGACGGCACGCTCCACGATGCCGTCGCAAGCTACGGCCGCCGCCCGACGGTGACGGAAAACGGCGCACCGCTGCTCGAAACCTATCTTTTCGATTTCAGCGGCGATCTCTATGGCCAGCTCTGCTCCGTCTCCTTCTTCGGCTATCTCCGCCCTGAGCTGAAATTCGACGGCCTCGATCCGCTGGTCGCCCAGATCAAACGCGATGAGGAAGAGGCGAGGGCGCTGCTTGCGGGTGTTAAACCAATCGGCGCTCTTGATCAGAAACTCTGCTTTTCCTGAGGTCGCCTTGGCTATCTCCGGCTCAGCGGAAACTGACCGGGATCGTTCGTCCATGGATCGAAGATCGCCGCGCCGGAGAAGCGCGTATCCCTGACGTTTCGCGTCACCAGATAGAGATTGTGCTCGATTGCGGTTGCTGCGAGCATCGTGTCGACAACCGACGGCGCATGTCCGGTCTTGAGTTTCACCTGCCCTGAAATGACGCCCCAGTGCCTGACGGCTGCGTCGCTCAGCGAAAGAACGCGCTGCGAAAACCTTTCCTCCAGCGCATCGCGGGAGGCCGCATAACGATAGCGGTTTTGATCGTCGTCCGGCAGGTTTTCGATGCCTTTGTCATATTCCGCCAGTGTGAGGATGCTGATGAACATCCGCTCCTCGTCTTGAGCCGCAGCCCAGGATTTGACGGAGGGTGGACCGTTCGGATTGATCAGCGCGGCAATGACGTTGGTATCGAGCAGCCAGCCGATCACAGCTCTGCATCCCGCCCGTAATCTGCTTCTCGCTCGAGGTCGAGCTCTTTGAGGTCGAGGCTCTCCATGAAGGCGACGAAAGGCTTTTTCGGTTCGGCTTTGGTCAGTTGGTCGAGCTCTTCGGCGCTGATGACGACGACGCTGTCCCGGCCGCGAACAGTCACGCGCTGCGGTCCTTCGCTGTGTGCACGACGGACCACCTCGCTGAAGCGCGCTTTCGCGTCTTCGAGCTTCCAGCTTTGCTTGGTGATTTTTTTCATGGATCTGGCTCTCGATCCAAATCTGGTCAGATAGTCAGATATATACCACAAGCCGCATAGACTTTCCAGCCATAGGCTTTCCGGAACGATGCGGGCACCGGCGATTCCAGCCGTTGAAGCCGATTGCGGGCAGCGAATTCTTCTCTTCCTTTTGCCGGCAAAAACGCCTATGAACCGGCGCGATGAAGAAATATCGGCTGGCAATGATGATGCGAATTATCGGCCCGGCCTTCCGCGCGCGCTAAGCGGCCGGAAGGTCCGGGTTTTTGGCGCTTGGATACGAGCGCTTCCGTCACCAGCTATTTCACGCCCGTTGCGCCCTTTCCTGGGCCGCCAAAAAACGATTGTCAGACATGACCGACACAGCCGAAAAGATCGACTATTCGAAGACCCTCTATTTGCCCGAGACCGATTTCCCCATGCGCGCCGGCCTGCCGCAGAAGGAGCCGGAACTCGTCAAGCGTTGGCAGGAGATGGGTCTCTACAAGAAACTGCGCGCGTCTGCCGCCGGCCGCGAGAAATTCGTCCTTCACGACGGCCCGCCCTATGCCAACGGCAACATCCATATCGGCCACGCGCTGAACAAGATCCTCAAGGACGTCATCAACCGTTCGTTCCAGATGCGCGGCTACGACGCCAATTACGTGCCCGGCTGGGATTGCCACGGCCTGCCGATCGAATGGAAGATCGAGGAAAAGTATCGCGAGAAGGGCAAGAACAAGGACGAGGTCCCGGTCAACGAATTCCGCCGGGAATGCCGTGAATTCGCCGCCGGCTGGATCAAGGTCCAGGCGGAAGAGTTCAAGCGTCTCGGCATCGAGGGCGACTTCGACAATCCCTATACGACGATGAACTTCCACGCGGAATCGCGCATCGCCGGCGAACTCTTGAAGATCGCCGCAAGCGGTCAGCTTTATCGCGGCTCCAAGCCGATCATGTGGTCGGTCGTCGAGCGCACCGCGCTGGCCGAGGCAGAAGTCGAATACCAAGACTATGAGAGCGATACGATCTGGGTGAAATTCCCCGTCGTCGAAGGTCCGGCTGCGCTCAAGGATGCGTTCGTGGTCATCTGGACGACCACGCCCTGGACCATCCCCGGCAACCGCGCGGTCTCCTTTTCGCCGCGCATCTCCTACGGCCTCTACGAGGTGACGGCCGCAGAGAACGATTTTGGTCCGCGTCCGGGCGAAAAGCTGATCTTTGCCGATAAGCTGGCCGAGGAATCCTTCGCCAAGGCAAAGCTGCAGTACAAGCGCTTGAGCGATGTCACTGCGGCCGACTTCGCAACGATGACCTGTGCCCATCCCTTCAAAGATCTCGACGGCGGCTACGAATTCCTCGTGCCGTTGCTCGATGGCGATCACGTCACCGATGACGCCGGCACCGGCTTCGTGCACACCGCACCCAGCCACGGTCGCGAAGACTTCGATGCCTGGATGTCGGCTGTCCGCACGCTTGAGGCCCGCGGCATCGACACCAAGATCCCGTTCCCGGTCGACGACGGTGGCTTCTATACCGCCGACGCTCCCGGCTTCGAGGGTGCCCGCGTCATCGACGACAACGGCAAGAAGGGCGATGCCAACGACCGTGTCATCAGGGAGCTGATCGCCCGCGGCGCGCTCTTTGCCCGCGGCCGGCTGAAGCACCAGTATCCGCATTCCTGGCGCTCGAAGAAGCCGGTCATCTTCCGCAACACGCCGCAATGGTTCGTCTATATGGACAAGACCCTTGCCGACGGCACGACGCTGCGTTCGCGCGCGCTCAGTGCGATCGACGATACGCGCTTCGTGCCCGCCGCCGGCCAAAACCGCCTGCGCGCCATGATCGAAGGCCGCCCGGACTGGGTTCTTTCCCGTCAAAGGGCATGGGGCGTGCCGATCGCCGTCTTTGCTGACGATGAGGGCGAGGTTCTGGTCGATGAAGCCGTCAATGCCCGCATCCTCGAAGCCTTCGAAGATGAGGGCGCCGACGCCTGGTTTGCCGAAGGCGCCAAGGAGCGTTTCCTCGGCAACGACCACGACCATTCCCGCTGGACCCAAGTCATGGATATCCTCGACGTCTGGTTCGACTCTGGCTCGACGCACACCTTCACGCTCGAAGACCGCCCGGACCTGAAGTGGCCGGCCGACCTTTATCTCGAAGGTTCCGACCAGCATCGCGGCTGGTTCCATTCGTCGCTGCTGGAATCGGCGGCCACCCGCGGCCGTGCGCCTTACAACGCCGTCCTCACCCATGGTTTCACCATGGACGAGAAGGGCGAGAAGATGTCGAAGTCGAAGGGCAACGTCACAGCACCGCAGGAAGTGATGAAGGATGCCGGCGCCGATATCCTGCGCCTTTGGGTGATGACCTCGGATTATGCCGACGACCTGCGCGTCGGCAAGACGATCATCCAGACCAATGTCGACGCCTATCGCAAGCTGCGCAACACCATCCGCTGGATGCTCGGCACGCTCGCCCACGACAAGGGCGAGGAGATCGCGCTTGCCGATCTGCCGGAGCTGGAGCAGCTGATGCTGCACCGGCTTGCCGAGCTCGACGAGCTGGTGCGCGAGAACTACGATGCCTTCGACTTTAAGAAGATCGCCCGGGCGCTGATCGATTTCGCCAATGTCGAGCTTTCGGCCTTCTATTTCGATGTCCGCAAGGATGCGCTCTATTGCGATGCGCCGTCGAGCCTGCGCCGGCGCGCCAGCCTGCACGTCATCCGTCAGATCTTCGATTGCATGGTGACCTGGCTCGCCCCAATGCTGCCCTTCACCACCGAGGAGGCCTGGCTGTCGCGCAACCCGTCCGCCGTTTCTGTGCATCTTGAGCAGTTTGCTCCGGTTGCAAAGGAATGGCGCAACGATGCCTTGGCCGAGAAGTGGAAGAAGATCCGCGCCGTGCGTTCGGTTGTGACCGGCGCTCTGGAAATCGAGCGCAAGGACAAGCGCATCGGCTCCTCGCTGGAGGCGGCTCCTGTCGTCCACATCGCCGATCCTGAATTGCTGCAGGCGATCGAAGGCCAGGACTTCACCGAGGTCTGCATCACCTCGGCAATCGAGATCAAGGCCGGCGAAGGACCAGTGGATGCCTTCCGCCTTGCCGACGTGCCTCAGGTCAGCGTCGTGCCGAAGCTTGCAGAGGGTGAGAAATGCGCTCGCTCCTGGCGTATCACCAGGGATGTCGGTTCCGATCCCGAATATCCTGATGTTTCGGCCCGCGACGCTGCTGCCCTTCGCGAGCTTGCCACGCTCAAGTGAAGAATATTGCCGGATGAATTGCGTTTTCGCGGTTCATCCGGTAAAAGCTGCCTGAAAATGGCCGGATTTTTGCGTCAGGGGGACGGTTGTCCGGTTGGGCGATGATTGCACCGGCAGGGCTGGAAGGGTTTTCATGTTAGCAACGCATTGGTTCCGTATGGGCGCCTGCCTGTCTGTTGTAGTGGCGGGATGCTCCCTGGTGTCCGGTTGTGCCAGCAGCCCGACCTACGGCACCGACAAGACCGCCATGGAACAGTTGACCGACGATCTCGGCCAGTCCGTGTCTTTGACCGGCCCGGACCCGAAGAACAAGGGCGTCAAGTACACGCCGCGGCCGACGCTGGTTCTGCCGGCACAGGCGCAGAAGGAGACCCTCGTTGCGCCGCAGCAGACGGTCGCCAACAAGGACAATCCGCAATGGCTAGAATCGCCGGAGGAGACCCGCGCCCGTCTCGTTTCGGAAGCCGACGAGAATTCGGACAATCCGAATTACCGCTCGCCGCTCGCCAGCTCTGCGATCGAAGGCGGCCGGCGCACGACGGAAGCCCAGACCAAGGCCTATCGTGAAGCCCGTGCCCTGCAGAAGGGCTCCTATGTCGATCAGCGCCGCTATATATCCGATCCGCCGCCCGGCTACCGCACCGTTGACGATCCGGCAAAGCTCGACGATGTCGGCGAGCCCGAACTCAAGAAGCAGAAGAAGCGCAAGAAGGATGCAGCGGTCGCCAACACCGGCAAGCAGTGGTGGAACTTCCTGCAATAGCTTTTTCGGCGCGCCGGCAAGGATGACGGCGCCGCGCACCGGCGCTGGGATTACGGCGCCTCTCTCCTTTGCGAAAAGAACCTTCGCAGCAGATCGGCCGATTGGACCTCGTTGAAGCCGGAATAGACCTCCGGGGCGTGGTGGCAGGTCGGCTGCCCATAGAATCGCACACCATTGTCGACGCCGCCGCCCTTCGGGTCCTCGGCGCCGTAATAGAGCCTGCGGATACGCGCAAACGAGATGGCTGCCGCGCACATGGTGCAAGGCTCCAGCGTCACGTAGAGATCGGCGCCGACAAGACGTTCCTGTCCGAGCGCTTCGCAGGCGAGCCGGATCGCGGCGATTTCGGCGTGCGCGGTGACGTCTTTGAGCTCGCGCGTGCGGTTTCCCGAGCGTGAAACGGCAATATCGTCGACAACGACGACGGCGCCGATCGGCACCTCGCCGCGTTCTCCGGCGGCACGCGCTTCTTCGAGCGCCATCTCCATGAAACGATTTGTCTTCACGATCGCAAGAATTTCCACTTAACCGCAGATGCGTGACCTGATAGACAGGCCCAAAAGGCAGGCAAACAACAAATGACACCCAAAGACAAGCCAAAACGCCCGGGCGCAAAGCCCCTTTCACGGGATATCAGGTCGAAAGCCGGCCCGAAGGCCGACGGCGACAAGCCGGCAAAGCCTGCGGTCGCACGCGCAATCGCCGCCGAAACCGATGGTGACGCCAAGGCCGAACGCATTTCCAAGGTGATGGCGCGCGCCGGCGTCGCCTCCCGCCGTGACATCGAACGCATGATCATGGAAGGCCGTGTGACGCTGAACGGCAGGGTTCTCGAAACCCCCGTCGTCAACGTCACGCTCGCCGATCGCATCGAAGTCGACAGCGTGCCGATCCGCGGCATCGAGCGCACCAGGCTGTGGCTCTATCATAAGCCCACCGGCCTGGTGACCACCAATGCCGATCCGGAAGGCCGCTCGACCGTCTTCGACAACCTGCCGGAAGAATTGCCGCGCGTCATGTCGATCGGCCGCCTCGATATCAACACCGAAGGCCTGCTGCTCTTGACCAATGACGGCGGTCTCGCCCGCGCGCTCGAGCTGCCGGCCACCGGCTGGCTGCGGCGCTACCGCGTCCGCGCCCATGGCGAGATCGATCAGGACGCGCTCGACAAGCTGAAGGAGGGCATTGCCGTCGACGGCGTGCTCTACGGCTCGATCGAGGCGACGCTCGACCGCACCCAAGGCTCGAACGTCTGGATCACCATGGGTCTTCGCGAAGGCAAGAACCGCGAAATCAAGAACGTGCTCGGTGCGCTCGGCCTCGACGTCAATCGCCTGATCCGCATTTCCTATGGCCCGTTCCAGCTTGGCGACCTGCCGGAAGGCCATGTCGTCGAAGTGCGCGGCCGCACACTGCGCGACCAGCTCGGCCCGCGCCTCATCGAGGAAGCCAAGGCGAATTTCGACGCGCCGATCTACAATACGACGGCGGTCGCTGCCGAGGAAGAGGCAGAGCCCGCAGCACCGGAAAAGCGCGAGCGTCCGCGTCGCGACGAGGACAAGCGCGAACGGGCGCTGAGCCGTCTCGATACGAAGCGCGACGACCGCCATGGTGGGGCGCGCAAAGAGGACGATCGCCGCGACGGCGGCCGCAGGGACGACGAGAAGCCGAAGCGTCCCCAGCCGCTCGGCCAGCGCCGCAGCGCCAATGTCTGGATGGCGCCGGGCGCCCGGCCGCTCGGCGAAAAGGCAGCGGCGAAAGCCGCCAAGAATGCGCAGACTGCGCGCCGGCGCGGCGAGCAGGCGCCGGCAAAGAATGATCGCATCGAGGATCGCCCGCGCACGCAGGTGAACCGTGTGCGCGAAGAGGATGGCGAATGGATCCGCTCGAGCGAGCAGCCCCGCGGCAAGGATGAGGGCGAAGGCTTCGGTCGTAAGCGTTCCTTCGGGGATCGACCCGCCCGCGAAGACCGCGGTTCTGGCGACCGCCCGGCGCGCGGCGACCGGCCGTTCGGTGATCGTCCCTCGCGTGGGGATCGGCCCTTCGGCGACAAGCCGCGCGGTGATCGCAAGCCGCGTGCGGATGGCGACGAGCGTCCTCGTGCCGCGAGAAGCTCCGCAGGTGATGCCCGTTCTGAGCGTCCGCGCGGCGACCGGCCGTTCGGTGATCGTCCCTCGCGTGGGGATCGGCCCTTCGGCGACAAGGCGCGCGGTGATCGCAAGCCGCGTGCGGATGGCGACGAGCGTCCTCGTGCCGCCAGAACCTCCGCCGGTGAGGGCCGCTCTGAGCGTCCGCGCAGCGACCGCCCCTCCGGTGATCGTCCTTCACGTGGAGACCGGCCCTTCGGCGATAAGCCGCGTGGGGATCGCAGACCGCGCGAGGACGGTGATGAGCGTCCGCGGGCAGCCAGAAGCTTTGCCGGCGAGGGCCGCTCCGAGCGTCCGCGCGGTGAAAGATCGTTCGGCGACAAGCCTTCGGGTGACAGGCCTTCTGGAGACAGGCCGCGCGGCAAGGGCTTTGCGGCCAAGCCCGGTGGGGCCAAGCCCGGTGGGGCCAAGAATTTTTCCGGCAAGCCGAAAGGCGCCAAGCCGGGCGGGGACAGACCAGGCGGCGACAGGCCTGCGGGCGGGCCGTCCAGAGGTGGTGCTAAAGGAAAAGGAATGACACGCGGTGCGGATCGTCGGCGGTGAGTTTCGCGGACGGCCTCTCGCCGTGCCAAAATCCAACGAGATCCGGCCGACTGCCGACCGGACGCGCGAGAGCCTGTTCAATATATTGAGCCATGCCTATCCGGAATGCGTCGATGGCACCCGGATTCTCGACCTCTTTGCCGGCACCGGCGCCGTCGGCCTCGAAGCGGTTTCACGCGGCTGTCGCCATGCGCTCTTCGTCGAAAACAGTGTCGAGGGCAGGGCGCTGCTCTGGGAGAATATCGATGCGCTCGGCCTGCATGGCCGCACGCGGATCCTGCGCCGGGATGCGACCGATCTCGGCAGCGTCGGCAATCTCGACCCCTTCGACGTGATCTTTGCCGACCCACCGTATGGCAAGGGTCTCGGTGAGAAGGCGATGGCGGCGGCGGCCGAGGGCGGCTGGCTGCGGCCAGGCGCAATCGCGGTGCTCGAAGAACGGGCCGATATTGTCGTTTCCGTCCATCCTTCCTATGTCTTCCTCGAAAGCCGCATCTTTGGCGATACGAGGGTGCATTTCTTCCGATATCAGCCGCAATAAGCGGGGGCGGGCGTGCAGCAGGCAGAGATCATCAGCCCGAAATTGCCTGCGATCAGCGATGTGCCGACGGTCGCCGTCGCTTTTGGCGGCGGCGGTGCGCGTGGACTTGCCCATATCCATGTCATCGAGACGCTCGATGAACTCGGCATCCGCCCGGTGGCGGTATCAGGCTCGTCGATCGGCGCGATCATGGCGGCCGGCATGGCGGCCGGCATGTCAGGCGCCGAAATCCGCGAACATGCGCTGACGACCGTCGGCAACAAGACGGCCGTCGTCGCCCGCATCTGGGGCCTGAGGCCGGCGACGGTGCGCGATGCGGTGGCCAAGGGTATCCGCATCGGCCAGTTCAATCTGGAGCGGATCCTCAAGGCCTTCCTGCCGTCCGAGCTGCCGGCCCGCTTCGAGGATCTGCTGGTCCCGATGAAGGTGATCACCACCGATTATTACGGGCAGTGCGAAGTCATCATCGAGCAGGGCGAGCTGTTTCCCGCACTCGCGGCTTCTTCCGCCATCCCCGCCGTCTTCATGCCGGTGCGCCTGCGCGACCGCGTGATGATCGACGGCGGCATCAGCAATCCGGTGCCCTATGAATGCCTGATGGATCTTGCCGACATCGTCGTCGGCATCGATGTCGTCGGCGCGCCGGAAGGCGACGGCACCCATATTCCGAACCGTATGGAGAGCATCTTCGGTTCCGGCCAGCTGATGATGCAGACGGCGATCTCGCTGAAGCTGAGGCTTCGCCCGCCGCACATCTTCCTGCGCCCGACGGTCGGGCGCACCGGCGTCATGGATTTCCTCAAGGCTCGCGAAGTCCTCGCCATGTCCGTCGGCGTCAAGGACGACCTGAAATTCGCCCTTGACCGGGAAATCGAAGCGCGGCTGAAGCGCTAGCTGTTTTTCGCTTCATTGGGCATGGCCCTCATGGCCGGCATGACCCGCGCCGTTTGAAACCTCATTCATCATCACCGTGCCCTCGAAGCTTGAGAAGAGCGCAAGCGCGGAAGAATCGAGGCCCGCCTCGGCATCCTTCAGTTTCGCAGCCAGCCCGGCGGCGTCATCTGCGGAGAGCCCGATCGTCTCCAGCGTCCCGGTATCCTTCAGGCTGTCGCCGCTGCAGAGATAGATGCTCCAGCCATGATGCGTCTTCTTCATCAGGGCCCGTCCCCCGCGTCCGTCCTGCAGCCAACCGACGATCGCCCAATCGGCCTGAACGACGACCGGCGCGATATCGAGCGGCTTGTCTGGCCTTTCGAACATCACCTTCAGCCTCGCCGGGATCGCCTGTTGCGGATCGTCATCCGCAGATGCCATGGAGGCAAACAGCATGCCGGCAACAATAGCGATGATCTTTTTCATCTGATGGCCTCCCTCAAGCGAGAACGCGTCTCAACAACGGTACGAACCGCACGACGATCTGGTCGAAGGCGATCATGGTCAGAATCGCCAGCCCGCTCATCGGGAAGGTGACCGCGAAGATCCCGACAATTACCCACAGGCCGTAATAGATCGAAGGCTTTGGCGGCATGGGTGGCACGCCGAGGCGGCCGATCGGGCGCCGTTTCCACCACATGAGGACGGCGGTCACGCAGCTGAGCACAATTGCGACGCATGTTGCGAGCATCAGCAACTGGTTGAAACGCCCCCATTCCTGTCCTTGGTGGACATTGATGCCCCACTCGATCGCTTTGCCGAGGAACGGATATTGATCAAAGCCGATATCGATCAGTGGTTTGCCGGAATACTGGTCGATATGGAGCGTGCGTTCGTCGGTAAGGTCGTCGGGAAAGAGCGAGGCGGTATAGACGCCCGTCTCGTCGGAGGGGATCGCCACGTCGAAGCCCGGCGCCATGCCCAGCCGTTTAGCGATCTCCACGGCTTTATCGAGGCCGATTGGCCTGGCTGATTGCGCTGCGGCGATATCGGAAAGCGGAACGGGCGCCTTCTCGACGATCCAGCCGCTGTTCGGAAGGATATCCTCGGTGACTTTTTGCGACTTCGGCACGTCGTCCCAGAGCTGGACCGGATAGCCAAGGCCATGTTCGGTCAGCCAGGCATTGGCGTTCGCCCCCCAATAGCCCGACCATGGCATGCCTGACATCGCAAGGAAGAAGATCAGGACACCGGCGAAGGCTCCGGTCACCGCATGCAGGTCGCGCCAGAAAACGCGGCGGCCGGGCGTTCCCCGCACGCTGACGACGCCGCCCGTCTGGCGTCGCGGCCACCAGAGATAGATGCCGGTGACGACGAGCACCATGGCAAAGCCGCCGGCAATTTCGATCAGCCGGTTCGTCAGGGTGCCGAAATAGGCGAGGCTATGGATGCGCTTGACGACATAATTGAACTCGTCGGTCGATCCGACCACATCGAGCACCTTGCCGTCATAGGGGTTGACGAAGACCAGCATCGAGCCGGCATCGCTGGCGAGGGTGACGATGGCCGATCGCTCGGGCAGGACCGGGTCTTTGTAGGATGTGACGGTTGAGCCCGGCACGGAGGAGGCGGCGATCTCTGCGATCCGCTCCGGCGACAGCGTTTCGCCAGCCGGCTGGACACTGTAGCGGTAGCCGAAGAAGGTGCTGTTGATCTCGTCCTTGAAGAGATAGAGCGATCCGGTGACGGCCAGATTGAGCAGGAAGGGTATGACGAGAAGCCCGGCAAAGAAATGCCAGCGCCAGATGGCACGGTAGAGCGAAACGCCGTTTGCGGCGTCCTCTGCCGGTTCGGCAGCAGTAATAGTCGACATGAGAATGGATCCGTATCCACAACCGACGGCACGCATGCAGGTCGGCCGGCGTTGAAAGGCGCGTCACGGCGCCTGCCGCAACGCGAAGTTCAGGTAAGGATCGGATCGGAAGGAGGAGCCCGAGGACCGGTATTGGGCGGGAAAAGCTGGCGATGGAAGGCCTCGGTCCGGATCGGCAGTTCAACCGCAGCCGCAAAGGGTATGGCAGCACCGGAGATGTCCGCCGGCGCCGGCAGGAGAATGGCGGTGCTGATCCGGCAGGCTTCGCAACCGTGCGAATGCGACTTGTCGTGCTGGCTCTGACCGGATTTGTCCGTCGTGGTAACGCAAAGTGTCGGCAGCGTCCCGTCCGGAAGCACATATTGGGCGAGTTCAGCCGGATCGAATTCGCCAGCCGCTGCGGCGGGAAGCTGATGGGCGAAGCCGACGAACACCAGTGCGACCGCGCACAGGATGCGCAGCGCCCATTGTTCGATCTGTGCCGCCCGTCTGATCAAGTTTCCCTCTTGGATCGCTCCGATCGGACGTTTGATAAACGCCGCCTCCCTGATATTCAATGCGTCAATTTTGCAACAAGTCGGGGCGATCAGGCATCCGCCGTCGCATCCGCGGTCCCGGCCAGCGGATCGCCCTCGAAAGGATCGGCGGCGCGTTTCGGTTTGACCAGCGGTTCGGGGCGGACGGGATGGGAAAACAGCATGTCGCGCCCGGCCTGCAGTCCTTCGGACACCTGGAGCACCAGACGCGCCTCGTCGCGCTTGCGGATATCCTCGCCGATTTCGTAGGCGTCGACCTCGGAAACGCCGAGCGCCTCCAGCGTTCGCCGTCCGAAGAGAAGGCCGGATTCCAGCGTTTCGCGCAGCTCGTAGTCGACGCCCTTGTTGCGCAGTTCGATCGAATGGATGCGGTCGTAGGAGCGCACATAGAGCCGGGTGTGCGGATAGTCGGCCTGCACCAGCTCCACCACCTTGTCGGTGATTTCCTTCTTCTGCGTGCAGACGAGCACGATCTTCGCCCGGTCGATGCCGGCCGAGCGCAACACGTCCTTGCGGGCGCCGTCGCCGAAATAGATGCGGAAGCCGAAGGAGGAGGCCTGACGGATGCGGTCGGCGGAAAAATCGATGACGGTGACGCTGCGCCCGCCGGCAAGCAGGATCTGGGCGGCGATCTGGCCGAAACGCGAGAAGCCGACCATCAGCACGTCGGCGCCGGCTCCCTCGAAATCCTCGTCCAGCTCCTCCTGTTCGTCGCCGTTGAGCAGCCGCTTCGAAAGGGCCGACCCGATCGGCGTCAGCGCCATGGACAGCGTGACGATCGCGACCAGCAGCGAGGCCGTGCTCGTCGACATCAGCCCGGCCGCCCCCGCCGTGGTGAACAGCACGAAGCCGAATTCACCGCCCTGCGGCAGCAGGAAGGCGATGCGGATCGCATCGTCATGCGAAGAGCCGGAGATCCGGCAGATGCCGTAGATGACGATCGCCTTGACGGCCATGACGATCGGCACGGCGACGATGACGAAGAGCGCGTTGTCGGCGAGAACGTCGAGCTCCAGCGACAGGCCGACGGCGATGAAGAAGATGGCGAGCAGCACGCCGCGGAACGGCTCGATATCCGCCTCCAGCTCGTGCCGGTAGGAGGATTCAGCAAGCATCACGCCGGATAGGAAGGCGCCCATCGCCATCGAAAGCCCAGCTAGCTGCATCAAGCTCGCCGATCCCATGACGACGAAGAGGGCAGCCGCGATCATTGCTTCGCGCGCGCCGGTCCGGGCGATGATCTGGAAAAGCGGCGTCAGCAGGTAACGTCCCATGACGATCATCGCCGCAACCGCGCCGACGGCGATAGCGAAATCGAACAGTGGCGCGTTGCTGCCCTTATCGCCGCCGTCGAGGATGGTGATCAGCGCCAGCAGCGGCACGATCGCCAGGTCCTGGAACAGCAGCATCGAAAAGGAGCGTTGCCCGTATCGCGTATTGACGTCGCCGTCGCCCTCGAGGATCTGCATGGCGAAGGCGGTCGAAGACAGCGCCAGGCCAAATCCGGCGACGATGCTGCCGCGCCAGTCGAGAACCTGGGAAAACCAGGCAAGCGCGGTCAGCGCTAGCCCCGTCAGCACCACCTGCGCCGCGCCGAGGCCGAAGATGTCGCGCCGCATCTGCCAGAGGCGGGTGGGTTTCAACTCCAGTCCGATGATAAACAGCAGGAAGACGACGCCGAGTTCGGCGACGGCGAGGATCTGTTCGCCATCGGTGATGCCGTGGAAGACCGGGCCGATGACGATGCCGGCGGCGAGATAGCCGAGCACCGTGCCGAGCCCGAGTTTCTTGAAGATCGGCGCGGCGACCACCGCCCCGCCAAGCAGCAGGATCGTTTCGGAAAAAAAGGCATTGGGCGCTGACATGCTGACAATTTCTTTCGACGGCGGGGAGCAAGCAGGCAGCCCGGATAAAGAATCGGTGACGGCGGCCTTGATGCTTGGGAGAGTGCACAATAAATGGAAGCCGAAGGAAAGGCCAAATCATGTCCTCTGAAATTGATTCCTCGACACTTCTTTCCCGCGCAAGTCAATTGATCGATCTGGCAAGGAAGGCAGGGGCCGATGCCGCCGACGCCGTCGTCGTCCGGTCGCGCTCGCAATCGGTCAGCGTCCGCCTCGGCAAGGTCGAGGGCACGGAATCCTCCGAAAGCGACGATTTCTCGCTGCGTGTCTTCATCGGCAAGCGTGTCGCCAGCGTTTCGGCCAATCCGGGCTTCGATCTTCAGGCGCTGGCCGAACGCGCCGTCGCCATGGCCAAGGTTTCTCCGGAAGACCCCTTCGCCTGCCTGGCGGATGAGGCGAGCCTTTCGAGATCCTATCCCGACCTGCAATTGCTCGATACCACCGAGGTATCCTCCGAGATGCTGCGCGAGGCGGGTCTTGCCGCTGAAGCAGCAGCACTTGCGGTCAAGGGTGTCACCAATTCTTCCGGCGCCGGCGCGTCGGCCGGCATGGGCGGCCTCGTTCTTGCCACCTCGCACGGTTTCGAAGGCAGTTACATGGCCTCCCGTTTCGGCCATTCCGTCAGCGTGATTGCCGGCGAAGGCACCGGCATGGAGCGCGACTATGATTATGACAGCCGTCTCTATTATGCCGAGCTCGACGATCCCGCTGAAATCGGCCGTCGCGCCGGCGAACGGGTGATCAAGCGCGTCAATCCGCGCCAGGTGCCGACCGGCAAGGACATCACCGTCATCTTCGATCCGCGTGTCGCCCGCGGCTTCGTCGGCCATATCGCCGGTGCGATCAATGGTGCTGCCGTCGCCCGCAAGTCCAGCTTCCTGCGCGACAAGATGGGTCAGCAGATCCTGAAGTCAGGCCTGTCGATCACCGACGATCCGCTGATCGTGCGCGGCCCTTCCTCGCGGCCCTTCGACGGCGAGGGCGTGTCCGGCGAGCGGCTGGTGATGATCGAGGATGGTGTTTTGAAGCACTGGTTCCTCTCGACCTCGACCGCGCGCGAGCTCGGCCTCGAAACCAACGGCCGCGGCGTGCGCGGCGGCACCGCCGTCTCGCCTTCCTCCACCAACCTCGCGCTGGAACCCGGCGAGATCTCGCCGGAGGATTTGATCCGCAGCGTCGGCAACGGTTTTTATGTCACCGAATTGATCGGCCACGGCGTCAACATGATCACCGGCGAATACAGCCGCGGCGCCACCGGCTTCTGGATCGAGAACGGCGAACTCACTTTCCCGGTCTCCGAGGTGACGATCGCCTCGAACCTCAAGGAGATGTTCATGCGCCTGACGCTGGCAAACGACATCGACCGGAAGTTCGGCGTCGCGGCCCCCACCTTCGCCATCGAAGGCATGACGCTTGCAGGGCGCTAGAGCAGGTCTCGCAAAAGTGTGCAGCGGTTTTGCGATAAAGACATGCGGAAAAACAAAGACCTAAAGCGTGGCAAGCGAATCTGAAAGATCGCGACACGCTTTAGAGCATGATGCCGAAAAGTGTGAGCGGTTTGCGGACGACATCATGCTCCAACTGTCCTTGAGAAATGGATTGATCTGATGAGCGACATGGAGAAAGCCCGGTGGCAGAGCGATCTCACGCTGATCGTCGATGCCGCGAAAGAGGCGGGTGCCGTCGCTTTCGGCTTCTTCAACCAGTCGCCTGAGGTCTGGTGGAAGAACGAGGACCGTTCGCCCGTCAGCGCCGCCGATTTCGCCGCCAACAAGACGCTCGAGACCATCCTGCGCAAGGCCCGGCCGGATTATGGCTGGCTGTCGGAAGAAACCGACGACGATGCCGACCGTCTCTCATGCGAGACGCTGTTCATCATCGATCCGATCGACGGCACGCGCGCCTTCCTCGGCGGGCAGAAGGTCTGGTGTGTCAGCGTCGCGGTGGTTCATCGCGGCCGGCCGGTCGCCGGCGTGCTCTATGCCCCGGCGCTCGAGGAGCTCTATGAGGCGGTCGAGGGCGGCGTGGCGCTGAAGAACGGCGTCCCCTTCACCGTTTCGGCGGCCGGACCGGAAGAGATGAGCCGCCTTGCGATCGGCGACGACCTGCTGAAGACCTTTCCACCGGAGTTCCGCGACCGGGTGACGCGCGAGAAATACATTCCCTCGCTCGCCTATCGCATCGCCATGGTAGCGGACGGCCGT
Organism: Rhizobium sp. WYCCWR 11152; assembly: GCF_013087615.1. Taxonomy (NCBI): domain Bacteria; kingdom Pseudomonadati; phylum Pseudomonadota; class Alphaproteobacteria; order Hyphomicrobiales; family Rhizobiaceae; genus Rhizobium; species Rhizobium sp. WYCCWR 11152. The sequence continues at coordinate 71,035 of NZ_JABFCP010000009.1, forward strand.
CTCGAAGGCACCTTCGTCAAGGGCAATTCACATGATTGGGACCTTGCCGCTGCCGATCTGATCCTTGTCTGCGCCGGCGGCGGCCTCGTCGACATCGAAGGCCAACCGATCGTCTACAATCGCGCCGAAGTCACCCACAAGGTCCTCTGTGCGGCGCCAACGCCTCGCCTTGAGGAATTCCTCACGGCCTTTGCGGGACGACGAGACAGTTGACGTTTCCGTCAAAATCCCGCAGATGGGTGGCGGAGGAGAATAGGCAGAAAGAGAACAAAAAATGACTGACTCCGGTGACAAGAAGCAGCTTCTGCATCTCGTTTTTGGCGGCGAACTGGAAAGCCTCGATGACGTTCAGTTCCGTGATCTGCAGGGTCTCGATATCGTCGGTATTTTCCCGGATTACGCCACGGCGCTGACGGCCTGGAAGTCGAAGGCGCAGCAGACGGTCGACAATGCGCATATGCGCTACTTCATCGTCCACATGCATCGTTTGCTCGATCCGCAGGAAAAGCCCAAGGGCTGAGCTTAGCAAGTGCTGCCGGCCGGCCGGCCGCTCGTCGAGCGGGCTTTGCTGCATCGGGCGCGCCCGTCGATCCGGATTGTTTGACGCATTCTGAACAAATTAATCGGCCATTGCGGCCGCAACGATAATTAGGGAATGGGTTTGATGTCGATCGGTTTTGATCGGAGGCTGGCGCGATGAGTTCCCGGATGGCGCGGTTCGGTCTGAGCGCATACCGTCTGGCGGGAACCGTGGCCTCTCCAGTCGTCGGCCTCTATATCACCTACCGCACGGCCAAGGGCAAGGAAGACCGGGCCCGCCGCCTGGAGCGTTTCGGCTATCCGAGCGCCAACCGGCCGCAGGGCCCGCTCATCTGGTTCCATGCCGCAAGCGTCGGTGAAACCAACGCCGTCATCCCGCTGATCCGCGAAATCCGCCGCCGCGACATCCATGTCATCCTGACGACCGGCACCATCACGTCGGCCAAGCTCGCCGCCGAGCGTCTCGGCCAGGAAGCAATTCATCAATATGTGCCACTCGACCTGAAGCCTTCCGTCAGCCGCTTCCTCGATTACTGGCAGCCCGATTGCGCCATCATCGCCGAATCCGAGATCTGGCCGGCAACGGTGCTGGAGCTCGGCCGCCGCCGCATTCCGCAGATCCTGATCAACGCCCGCATGTCGGACCGCTCCTTTGCCCGCTGGCGCCGCCGCCCGGCGATCGCCGAAGCCTTGTTCGAGAATCTTGCCCTCGTCATCGCCCAGTCGGATGTCGATGCCGAACGTTTCCGCGATCTCGGCGCTGTGCCCGTCATCACCTCGGGCAATCTGAAGGTCGATACCGACGCGCCGCCTTATGACAGCGCTGTCTTCGCCCGCTATAAGAAGCAGATCGGCGATCGCAAGACCTGGGCGGCGATCTCGACCTTCGACGGCGAGGAGAATGCCGCCGCCATCGTTCATCGGGCGCTCAGGGAGCGCGACCATCAATTGACCATCATCGTGCCGCGCCATCCCGAGCGCAGCGATGAGATCGAGGCGGCGCTCGTCAAGCAGGGGCTGAAGGTCGCCCGCCGCACCCGCGACGATGTCTTGTCCGCCGATGTCGATATCTTCCTCGGCGATACGATCGGCGAAATGGGCCTCTATCTGCGCCTGACGGAAATCGCCTTCGTCGGCCGCTCGCTCTTTGCCGAAGGCGGCCAGAACCCGCTGGAGCCTGCCATGCTCGGCTGCGCCATTCTCTCCGGCGGCCATGTGCAGAATTTCCGCGATGCCTATCAGAAGCTTGCTCGCAGCGGCAGCGCCCGCATGGTGCGCGATACCGAAATGCTGGCCAAGGGCGTGCATTATCTGCTGATCAACGACGACGCCCGCCGCAATATGATCGAGGCCGGCATCACCGCCGTGCACGAAATGCGCGGCGCGCTGACAGCGACGGTGAAGGGCCTGGAACCCTATATCAATCCGCTGACGGTGAAGGCGCGGCTGCTGCCCAAGGCCGTGGCCCAGGTCTAAGGAGCTGAGATGTCGGCAGCGTCCCCTATCAAAGGCATCCTCTTCGACAAGGACGGCACGCTGCTCGACTATGACGAGAGCTGGCTGCCGGTCAATCGCGAGCTTGCCCGCATCGCAGCCCAAGGGGATCAGCTTCTCGCCGACCGGCTGCTTTCGGCCTGCGGCATGGATCCGGTGACCGGCCATATCGTTCCCGACAGCCTGCTTGCCGCCGGCAATACCCGCCAGATCGCCGAGGGTCTGGTTGCCGCGGGTTCGATGGTCGATGTCGGCGAGTTGACGGTCCGCCTCGACGAACTCTTTTCCAGCGCTGCCGAATTTTCTGTGCCAGTGACCGACCTTGCCGGCTTCTTCGCCCGGCTGCATCGGCGCGGCTTCAAGCTCGGCGTTGCCTCCAGCGACAATGAACGGTCGATCCGCCAGACGGCGGAACGTTTCGGTTTCGCCGGCTATATCGATTACATCGCTGGCTACGACAGCGGTTTCGGCGTCAAGCCGGAGCCGGGCATGGTGCTCGGCTTCTGCGCCGCGACCGGTCTTTCGCCTGAAGAGGTCGCCATGGTCGGCGACAACAATCACGATCTGCACATGGGTCTGAATGCCGGCACCGGCCTGAGGATCGCGGTGCTGACCGGCACCGGTTCGCGGGAGACGCTTGCCGCCGCGGCCGATCACGTGCTCGACGATATCACCGCCATCGAGACGCTGCTGCCGGACCTGCAGCCCGCCTAATCCGTAAGGGCTTGCATTTTCATCGATTTTGGCTTCTCAATCCGGCCAGTCGAGGGGCAGGGGAGCGGGACGGCAAGATGATATCTGAAGCGCCACCGTTCTGGTGGAGGAAAGCCGATTGGCGGGCCTGGCTGCTGCTGCCGCTTTCTTTTCTCTATGGCCGTATTGCCGGCCACCGCATGGCCCATGCGCGCCGCGCCTCCGTTCCCATCCCGGTTGTCTGCGTCGGCAATTTCACCGTCGGCGGCGCCGGCAAGACGCCGACGGCGCTGACGATTGCCCGCGCCGCCAAGGCGAAGGGGCTGAAGCCCGGCTTTCTCAGCAGGGGTTACGGCGGCTCGCTCGATGTGACCACCGTGGTCGATCCCGATCATCACCGGGCGATTGCCGTCGGCGACGAGCCCTTGCTGCTTGCCCAGGAAGCGCTGACGGTGATTTCCCGCCGGCGCGTCGAAGGGGCTCAGCGGCTGGTGGCGGAGGGCGCCGATCTCATCATCATGGATGACGGTTTCCAGAGTGCCCGGCTGGCGATCGACTATGCCCTGCTCGTCATCGACGCGACGCGCGGCCTCGGCAACGGCCATATCGTTCCGGGTGGCCCGGTTCGCGCGCCGATCCGCCAGCAGCTGCGTTCTGCGACCGCTTTGCTGAAGGTCGGTGGCGGCAACGCCGCCGACAGGATCGTCCGCATGGCGGCGCGCGCGGCAAAGCCCTATTTCACCGCATCGCTGAAAGTTCGCGGCGACAATACGCTGGCCGGCACGAAGGTGCTCGCCTTTGCCGGCATCGCCGATCCCGCCAAATTCTTCCGCACGGTTGAATCCCGCGGCGCCGAGATCGTCGTCGCCAAGAGCTTCGGTGATCACGAGCACCTGACCGAGGAGGAGATCGACGACATCCTGACGACCGCCGAGCATCAAGGTCTCCTGATCGTCACCACCTCCAAGGATTTCGTCCGCCTTTCCGGCCATCACGGCAAGGCGGCGCGGCTCGTCGAAAAGAGCCGGGTGATCGAGGTCGACATGGTCTTTGAGGATCACCTCGCCCCCAGCCTCATCATCGACCGGGCGATCGCCGCTTGCCGCGAGCGGCGCCTGCGGGAGATGAAGGCCGGGGGTAAAGCAATTCCGGGAAAGGCTGAACCGCTCTAAAGCATGTCGCGCAAAAGTGTGCAGCGGTTTTGCGACAACGACATGCGTAAAAACAAAGACCTAAAGCGCGACAAGCGAATCTGAAAGATCGCGACGCGCTTTAGCGGGCTGCTGCAAAACGTCTCGTCCTGCGCACATCTGTACAGGCAACGCGATCACGCGATCGAGCGAAGCAAAGTCTCGCGGGCGGAAGTCAGATGCAACCGACATGCGCGATCGATCGAAGCGATATTACGGCTTTCCAGGGCTTCGATCAGCGCGAGATGCTCTCTGATGGCGACCTCGTTCCGCGCGCGTTCATCACGCTTGTTCCATTGATAGTGATAGTGGAAGACCATGGTTATCACGTCTTGGAAGCTTTCGATAAAGCGGTTTGGCGCGACAGCCGTAATCAGCCGGTGGAACCGGCTGTCCAGCTCCGAGAAATCCTGAAACCGGGCGTCGATATCCGCGAGCAGTTCCAAATGTGCCGCCCGCATAGCTTGGATCTGTTTCCAGACGGGCGAGCCGTCGGGCAGGGCAGCGAAAAGCCGTGCGGAGCGCATTTCGAACATCTCTCTGATCTCGAACAGTTCGAGTGCGAAACTGGCTGTGAACCCTTTAAAAACCCAGCCTGCATTCTGACGCTTCTCGATCAGCCCATATTTCTGAAATCGATTGAGAAACTCACGGACAATCGTTGTCGCGACGCCGAATTTCCGAGCTAATTCCGTCTCATTGATTTCTGTGCCCGGACAGGCATCACCGCGCAGCATCCATTCCATGAAGCTCGTCTCGACCTGTTCCGAAATTGCCAAGGTCTCTTTCTTCGGATAGCGCTCTTTCTGCCGTGGCTGCTCACCTATGATCCGCCTGTGCGCTTCAGATATGATGATCCCACGGGCGGACATCCCTGCCAGCACCTTCCGCACCGTTGTTCTGCTCACGCCAAGCTGGGCGCGCAGGACGTTTTCGGACGGCAATTCCGCCCCAAGATCGAGCGTCCGAATGATATCGATCATATCATTGAATGCCCGCTTGAAAGTCGTATCCGTTCTCATGGCGCAACTCCCGGTATGGTTAGATATCCATAAAAAACAATTTGACGCACGTGTATCATATGTTTCTTATGTATAAAAAACGGGGGAGGCTAGGGGAATTTGGAAGACTCCGGGATTCTGCCTCAGAATTCGTCGCGGCCTGGCGGTTCGCAGGATGCAACCTTCCATCCGAGACAATCTGGCATCACATTGGGGCTGAGGCTATTGAGCCTGGGGCCACTATTGATCCTCATTATGCTCATCGCCGTCGTCAGTTTGATCACGCCGGCTTTTCTAAAGCCCATGAACCTCGGGAACATCCTTGCGCAGACGGCAGTGATTGCCGTTGTCGCAATGGGGCAGCAGCTCGTTATCCTGACGCGCGGGATTGATCTGTCTGTCGGCTCGAATCTTGCGCTCGCGACAGTCATTGGCGGGCTCGTCTACCAGCAGGTTGATTCCTCGATCGTCGTCATTGTGGCCATGCTGCTTGCGGGTGCGGCTGTCGGTGCGGTCAACGGCGTGGTCTTTGTCTATGGCCGGCTGCCGCACCCCTTTATCATTACACTTGCGAGCTTGAGTATCTGCCGCGGCCTGGCACTTGCCTTGGCGCCCGGCCACACGACCATGCGCGGGATGCCTGATGCAGTGACTGCAATCGGTGGCGGTACGACGCTTGGTGTGCCCAATTCCTTCTTTGTCGTTGCGATGTTCGGGTTTCTTTTTCTGATCCTGACGAAGTCGATGGTCTGTGGCCGATGGATCTATGCGGTCGGCGGCGCGCCGAATGCCGCCAGAAGCATGGGTATACCGGTAAAGGGTGTTCTGCTCGCAACCTATATTATTTGCGGCTTTTGTGCAGGTGTCGGCGCGGTGCTGCTTGCGGGACGGACCGCCGCCGCCTCGCCAATCTACGGCAATCTTTTGGAACTCGACACGATTGCTGCGGTGATTATCGGTGGCGCCAGCTTCCTTGGCGGACGAGGCCATCTCGGCCACGCCCTGATCGGCGCCGTGCTGATCGGCGTCATCCGCAACGCCCTTAATCTTCTCGGGGTCGACGTGTTCTTTCAAATGATCGCGATTGGGCTCGTCATCGTCATCGCCGTAGAGGCTGATGTGCTTCGCAACCATCTCGAGGCGCGCGCACGCGTGCTTCAATCGGCGAGAGTACAATGAACCCGGCATCCACCACACCGGCACTTTCGGTTCGAAACGCGCAGAAGCGCTTTGGCGCCATCCATGCCCTGAAAAATGTAAGCTTTGATGCCTACTCCGGTGAGGTAACCGCTCTCTTGGGTGACAACGGCGCCGGCAAGTCGACGCTCGTCAAATGCATCAGCGGGCTTCATCGTCTCGACGAAGGAGAGATCCTCGTGGATGGTGCGCCCGTATCGCTCCATTCAACGGCGGCGGCTCGCCGCGCCGGCATTGAAACCGTCTATCAGGATCTGGCGCTTTTCGACAACCTGACCCCCGTCCAGAATTTCTATTGCGGACGAGAAATCTCTTTCCCCTCCTGGCTGCCGCGTCCGCTCCGCTTCCTCAACACGGGCCTGATGAAGCGGGAAGCGGCGAGTGTCATCGATCGCCTGAAGGTTAAGCTGCAGAGATTCGATGCGCCGGTCGCGCTGATGTCCGGGGGACAGCGACAGGCGATCGCGGTCGCGCGCGCCATTGTTTTTGCGCGCAAGCTGGTAATCCTTGACGAACCAACGGCCGCCCTCGGTCTTCGCGAGTCTCGCCAGGTTCTTGACCTTATCCATCAGCTCAAAGCCGACGGCAATGCCGTGATCATCATCACGCACAATATGGAGCATGTCGTCGAAATCGCCGATCGGGCGGTTGTGCTGCGGCAGGGTCGCAAGGTGGGTGAACTGAAGCCAACGCAAGCCAACAAGCAGGACCTTGTCGCGATGATTGTCGGCGCCGAGGCTTAAGGGAGATCGCTGCTTCGTTGGGGCAGCGGACAACGAGATCGCTCTAGAGGAGGGCGGTCGAAACATGGGAGGTGTATCATGAAACTGCAATCCCTGCTGGGAGCTCTTGCGCCCCTGGCCGTCGCTGTAGTCCCGTCCTTGGCGCAGGAGCCGGTCAAGCTCGGCTTTATAACCAAATTCCCTGTACCGTTCTTCGCAACAATGGAGAACGCCGCCAAAGATTATGCGAAGAGAAATCCCGGCGTCGAGATCATCTACGGGCAGGGTACATCAGCAACCGACATCGAGGGCCAGATTGCACAGATCGAATCCATGGTGACACGAGGCGTGCAGGGTATTGCCCTCACGCCCGTCGATCCTACCGTGTCCACTGCCCTGGACAAGGCGGTTGCGGCCGGTGTCAAGGTCGTGCTGATGGATAACAACATTCCGGATTGGAACGGCAGGACGGCGCTTGCCACGACCAATAATTTCGCTGCGGGCAAAATCGCTGGCGAATATCTCAAAACTGTTCTTCATGCCGGCGATACGCTCGGGATTCTTGAGGGCGTGCCCGGGGTGCCAGCGCTTGATGACCGTGTGACGGGAATGCTTGAAGGGCTGAAGGGACTTGACGTTAAGATCGTCGGGAAAGGCGCGACAAACTGCACCGAGGAGCTCGGGATCAGTGTCGCCGAGGATCTGCTGACGAAGAACCCGGACCTCAAGGCCATTTATGCCGCTTGCGGCCCGCCCGCTGCTGGCGCGGCGCGCGCAATCAAGAACGCTGGCACTGCCAATGACAAGATTGTGCTGGTCGGTTTCGACTTCTGTTGCGGCGAAGAGGAAGCGCTGAAGAGTGGGGTCGAGGATGCGTCGGTGGCTCAGTTTCCCACCAAGATGGCTGAACTCGGTGTGGATGCGCTGGTAAAATCGATCCGCGGAGAGGCGGTTGAGTCTTTGATTGACTCCGGCGCTGCGCTCGTGACGCCAGAGAATATGGCGAAATTCAAGTGAACCGTTGCCCCAGTGGGATCGGATCACGCGAACGGCCCGTCCTTCGCTGGGCGGGCCGGCGGGTGACCGCTCGTTGTGCCCAGATTTCAATCTTTTATCGGGACGGCCAGCACGCCTTCAGCAAAGCCTTGGCTGATCGTTATCGATGGTGAGGCGCGCGGCGCTTTAGCGCCTCTGGTTCGGCAGCACGCCGGCGCGTTTGTCGGCGTCGATCGCCGAGATCACGTCGGCATAGGGCTCCTGCCGGGCGACGCTCCAATAGCGCAATTCGTCGAGCGGGATCTGTTTTCCCGTCATCGCGCAGACGACATAGGAGCCGGGCGAGAGAATCTGGAAATCGCCATCGAGATACCGGATCTTCGCCTCGCGGTTTCCGTGCCCTTCGAACAAATTCATGCGCTCCGTTCCCTGCAGTCTGTCATTAGAGCATGTCGCGCAAAAGTGTGCCGCGGTTTTGCGATCACGACATGCGGACACCAAACACCTAAAGCGTGGTAAGCGGATCTGAAAGATCGCGACACGCTTTAGTCTGCCATACTCCCGCAAGGCTTGCTTTTCCAGCTTTTTTAGCTTCTGCCGAAAAGCCGTTCGATATCGCTGAGCTTCAATTCGATATAGGTCGGCCGGCCGTGATTGCACTGGCCGGAGCCGGGCGTCACTTCCATTTCTCTCAGCAGCGCGTTCATTTCCTCCGGCCGCAGCCGCCGTCCGGAGCGCACCGACCCATGGCAGGCCATGGTCGCCGCCACATATTCGAGCTTGGCCGATAGGCCCGACGCCGTGTCCCACTCGGCGATCTCGTCGGCAAGCTGGCGGATCAGCCCATGCGCATCGACCTCGCCGAGCATCGCCGGCGTCTCGCGCACGGCGATTGCGCCTGGGCCGAAACGCTCGATCGAAAGGCCAAGTTCGGAAAGCTCGGCCGCGTGCTGCATCAGCCGGTCGCAATCCTCCTCCGGAATATCGACGATCTCGGGGATGAGCAGCACCTGCGAGGCCAGCCGCTTGGAATGCAGCGCCTTGCGCATCGCCTCGAAGACCAGCCGCTCATGCGCGGCATGCTGGTCGACGATGACGAGCCCGTCTTCGGTCTGGGCGACGATGTAATTTGCGTGGATCTGCGCCCGCGCCGCGCCGAGCGGATACCGTGCATTTGCTTCAGGAGCTGCCGGCTGTGGCGAAAACTGCGGCTCGGCCCGCGCCGTCGGCATCGAAAGTCCGTCGAAGGACGTCTGTGGCCGCTCGCCGAAACCCGTTGTCGGCTGGTAGGGCCGGGAGGGCGAGGTCTCGGCCGACCATGGTGTCTGCGGCCGTTGAGCGTGCGGCTGGAAGCCGGGGCGGAAGGAGCGCAGCATGTCGCTGGCACCCGTCGTTGCCGCCCGGCTGCCGTCGCGCGCCAAGGCCTCGCGGATGGCGCCGACGATCAGGCCACGCACCAGGCCAGGATCGCGGAACCGCACGTCGGATTTTGCCGGATGCACATTGACGTCGACGAGAGCGGGATCGAGCGTGATCGCCAGCACCGCCACCGGATAGCGTCCGGATGGGATCGTCTCGGCATAGGCGCCGCGGATCGCCGAGAGGATCAGCTTGTCCTGCACCGGCCGGCCGTTGACGAAGGCGTATTGATGGGCGGAGTTGCCGCGATTGAAGGTCGGCACGCCGGCAAAGCCGGTAAGCGAGATCTCTTCGCGCACGGCGTCGAGCGCAATGGCGTTGTCGCGGAATTCCTTACCGAGCACCTGCGCCATGCGCGCCAGATGATCGTCGCCGGTCGCCGGGAATTCCAGTGTGGTGCGGTCCGAGCCCGACAGCACGAAGCGCACGGCAGGAAAGGCGATTGCCATGCGCTTGACGATTTCGGTGATGGCGCCGGCCTCGGCTTTTTCCGTCTTCAGGAATTTGAGCCGGGCCGGTGTCGCGAAGAACAGGTCGCGCACTTCGACGATCGTCCCGGGATTGGCGGCAGCCGGGCGCAGATGCGCGATCTTGCCGCCGGCAACGGCGATCTCGTGGCCGCCTGCGCTGTCGCGTCTGCGGCTTGCGATGCTGAGCCTTGCGACCGAGCCGATCGAGGGCAGCGCCTCGCCGCGGAAGCCGAGCGTGCGGATATCCTCGAGCGTCTCTGAGATCTTCGAAGTGCAGTGGCGCCTGACCGCCAGTTCCAGATCGGCCGCATCCATGCCCGAGCCGTTGTCGCTGACGCGCAGCAGCGCCTTGCCGCCGCCAGACGTGGCGATTTCGATGCGCGTCGCGCCCGCGTCGAGCGCGTTTTCGATCAGTTCCTTGGCAGCGCTCGCCGGCCGTTCGATGACTTCGCCGGCGGCGATCTGGTTGATGAGCGTTTCGGAAAGCTGTCTGATGGCCATGGGCTATTTTCGGGGATTCGCGGGCCGGAGGGAAGGGGTTTCGACAGGCTTTCCGGAAACGTGATCCGGGGCTCCCCCAAATTTGGGAATAGGTAATGTTAAGCCGGTTTTAACATAAAAATGGCATTTCTAATCACATACCTCCGGAAGCTGCGAAATCGAACAGATGTGGGACGCAATAGCATGAGTGCCGGCTTCGAAAAGGCGGACACATCATCAGAAATGGATGGGTCTCCCGCCGAGGCCGATCTGCAGACGGCGCTTTTCGATGTGGTGTGCGACAGCCTTTCCGCAGCTTTCATCATCTACGACAAGAACGATCATCTGATCTTCGCAAGCCGCCAGACCCTCGAATTCTTTCCGCTGCCCGCCGAGATGCTGAAGCCGGGCACGCGGCTTCGCGATTTCCTCGGCGCGATGTACGACACCGGCATTCGCCAGCAGTATGATGTCAGGCAGGGTGGCTCGCTGAGCCGCGAAGACTGGCTGTCGCAGAAAATCGCCTCGCATTGGCGCGAGCGTTTCGACGCCGTCGAGCGCCACGGTGCCGATAGCTGGGTCCGCTTCGTCAAGCGTAGGCTGCCGGGCGGTTACGGCGTCACAATCATCTCCGACATTTCCGAGAACAAGAAGCGCGAAGAGCAATGGCGCTCCGATCTGGAGCGGGTGCAGCTCACCGAGGACATTCTCGACAATCTGCCGTTCCCGCTGTTCGTCAAGGATCGCAACCTCACTTATGTCGCGGTGAACCTTGCCTTCTGCGAGAAATATCAGACGAGCGCCGACGAAGTGCTCGGGCGCAAGAGCGGCGATCTTTTTTCAGAAGAGATCGCCAAGCGCTTCGAAGAAAGCGACCGCCATGTGCTGGAGACCGGCGAGATGTCCGTCTCCCGCCAGCGGCAGATCTCCCGCGACGGCATCGAGCGCGATATCGTCAGCCGCAAGCACCGCATCGGCAAGCCTGGCCGCTATTTCCTGGTGTCGACCATGCAGGATCTGCCGCGCGACGGCGCCGATCTCGACGAGTTCGGCCAAGCGTCCGCGATCACCGCCTCCAGCAATCAAAGCTATCGCCGCGCCTATGTGCCGGTACCAAGCGGCATCGCACGGCGCGAACCGGCGGCGATGGAAGCGATCGTTCCGGAGAATTTCTCCGGCCGCAAGGTCCTCGTCGTTACTGCCGACCTCGCCGCCGAGACCGCCGCGCTGCGGACGCTGACGAAATACGGCTTCGAATCCTGCTCGGTCCGGGGCGAGGATGAAGAGGAGCGGTTCCTCGAAATCGCCACTTCCTCCGGCATCTCGCTCGATCTTCTGATCATCGACAACCAGATGGGCATGCGCTGCCTCGAGCTTGCCGAGCAATACGGCATCCCGGCGCTCGTCATGGACGGTTTCCAGATCGCCAACGAGCTCACCTTCCAGATCGCCCGCCATTTCAATCGCAACAGCCGCAGCGCCGCCGGTTCGGATGCGGATTGGGAAATCAGCATTTCCGACGATCCGGTCGGCCTGCAGGTTCTCGTCGCCGAAGACAATGATATCAACCAGATCGTCTTTTCACAGATCCTCGAAGGCCTCGGCTATCGCCACATGCTTGCGGCGACCGGCGACGAGGCCGTGCGCCTATGGGCCGAGCACCGGCCGCAGATTGTGCTGATGGATATTTCCCTGCCGGGTTTCAACGGCTTCGAGGCCGCGCGCCTCATCCGGCAGATGGAGGAAACCGGCGGTGGCAACCGCACCCCGATCATCGGCGTGCTCACCCAGGCCTTCGAGCGTGACCGCGCCGAATGCGTCAAATCAGGCATGGACGACGTCATCATGAAACCCGTCAGCCCTGATATGCTTGAGACTGTATTTCAGAAATATCTAATGAATGAGGCCATGCGGGCCCGAAGCTGAAGCATGTCGCGCAAAAGTGTGTGGACGCCAAAATACCCGTCAACTCCCTAGATTTTGGGGAGGTTCAAGCGCCTATGCCGCTGATTTACTATCGAATTGTTAAGACCTGCCGGTCATTCTTCTGCATGGCTCCGGAGGAAAGCTCGGGTTTTGGATGATGAAATCGGCGGACATAGCTTTCTTGACCGTCGGTCAGAATGAGCTTCAGGCGATGGCCTATACCGATCCGCTGACCGGATTGGGCAACCGCAATCGCATGCGGGACAAGGTCTTGCAGATCTCCGCTGAGCGCGCCAACGATCCGGCCCCCTTCACCATCGGCATCGTCAACCTCGACAGTTTCAAGCCGATCAACGATCTGTTCGGCTCGACAGCCGGGGATGAAATCCTCTGCCAGGTCGCCCATCGTCTCAGGGCCTGCATTCCTGATGGCGCGCTGGTCACCCGCCACGATGGCGACGAATTCGCCTTCGTGCTGCCGTTGATCTTCGAGCGGGCGAGTGCCGAGAAATTCGGCCAGATGATCCGCGAGGTGCTGTCGGCGCCTTATGACCTCGGTGACCGCAACGTCCGCCTCTCCGCCTCACTCGGCTTTTCCATCTATCCCTTCGCCGGAGAGGATTGCGAGGAACTGCTGAAGAGCGCCGAGACCGCCCTCTACCGTTCCAAGCGCCGCGGCCGCGGCCAGATCACCGTCTATTCGCGCGAGATCGCCCAGGAAATGAAGCGTGCGACGCAGCTGGAGCAGGCGCTCAGAAATGCCATCATCTCCGACGCGATCGATGTGCATTTCCAACCGATCGTCTCGCTGTCCAACAATCAGGTCGTTGGCTTCGAGGCGCTCGCCCGGTGGAACGATCCCGATCTCGGCTTCGTGTCGCCCGGCGTCTTCGTGCCGCTCGCCGAAGAGCGCGGCTTCATCGACGCGCTGTCGGAGGCGCTGCTGCGCAAAGCCGCGGAAGCCGCACTTTCCTGGCCGCGCGAACTTTTCCTGTCGTTCAATCTCTCCTCGGCCCAACTGATGGATCCGGGCACGAGCAGCAGCGTCCTGTCGATCCTCGGCCGCGTCGGCTTCGATCCGCATCGCCTGGAGCTGGAAATCACCGAGACGGCGGTGATGAGTTCAGCCGATACCGCTCACCGCATCATCGCCGATCTGCGCGCCGCCGGTGTGCGCATCTCGCTCGACGATTTCGGCACCGGTCAGTCGAGCCTCGGGCGCCTGCGCGACTTCATCTTCGACAAGATCAAGATCGACCGCGCCTTCGTCTCGCGCATCAATTCCGATCGCGCCTCCGAACACATCATCAAGGCGATCCTTACCATGTGCGAGGGCTTGGAGCTGGAAGTCGTGGCGGAAGGCATCGAGGATTATGCCGAGGCCGTGAAGTTGCGCACGCTCGGCTGCGGCATGGGCCAGGGCTATCACTTCGGCCGTCCGGCCGACGGTATCGCCACGCTGCGCTTCCTGCACGAAAACTATTACGATCCGACCATGGCGGAGCGGGCCAGCGCATAAAGCGATGGCGCCTCATAAAACGATGGCGCCCCTGGGAGCGCCATCGCCTACGCTATACTACCGCGCACGGATTACTTAGGCGTGGTCGAGCCGGTCGCCGTGGTATCGGTACCGGTCGCAGCCGGAGCCTTTTCGGCCGACTGCATCGCCAGCGTCTTGAACTCAGGTGCGGCCTTCAGCGATTCAGCCGTTTCACTGGTCGTCAGCTTGACGCTGCCGTCCTGGGTGTTCTGCGCGACGGTGATCTTTTCCATCGGCACGGCGACGTTCTTTTCACCGATGCCGAGGAAGCCGCCGACGCCAACGATTGCGGCAACCATGCCGCCATCCTTCTTGAGGATCAGATCGTTGACGCTGCCGATGCTTTCATTGCTGCCGTTATAGACCGATTGGCCGATATAGGTGTTGGCGCTGACCTGGTCCGGAGACTGCTCGGTCAGATAGCCGGCTTGAGCCGTATCTGCCGTCGGTGCTGCGGCCGGAGCCTGTGCGGCATCGCCTGCGGGCTTGGTGACGTCAGGCGTCATCGGCTTCGGTGCTGCCGGGTCGGCGGGAGCCGCCTGGGTCGGAGCGGCAGGGTCCGCAGGCTGCGGTGCCGTCTGCGAGAATGCCGCCGGTGCGAAAGCCGTGGCAAACAGGGCGCCAGCGGCAACGGTCGTCAAGAGTTTGCGTGTCATTTCGAACCTACCTTCGTTTTTTTTCTAGTGATCGCTGACCCGGCAAAACCTGTTTCTCAGGTCTCGTTACCGCGCCAGTTCGAAGGGAAAATGACTGGTGGAGTGATTGGTTCCGGTTGAAAACACGGAAAATCTCTCGATTTTCACGGAACATTTATCGATGAGTGGCCACCAAAATAAGAAAAAGCGCCCCGGTGGGGAGCGCTCTGATCACCGATGGCCAGCAAAAATCAGATCACATAGACGGGATCGAATACGCCTTTGACGTCGATGCCGAGTTCCAGCAGCGCGCCGGCACTGGGTTGGGCCGACCGGGCATCCTCGTCGAGCCCTTCCCAGGCTGTCGTCACCGCCAGGCGGTCGGCATTGACGCCGATGAAGGCGGGGCAGGAGGGCTGCACGGCAGGAACCTTGTATCGCGAGATACGCAGACCGTCCGGACTGTAGCGGTCGACGACGCCAGCGCCCCAGCGCGCATTCCACAGATAGCCGTCGGCATCGACCACCGAGCCGTCGATGTCACCGGGGTCGTTCATGCTGTCGACGAGCACGATCGGTTCGCCCGAGGGCAGGCCGGTCTGCGGATCGACCATGACGCGCATCAGCCGGTTGATGCGGGAATCCGTATAATAGCCGACCGTGCCGTCAGGCGAGAAGCAGATCGAATTCGGGATGCTGATGCCGTTGAAGATCTTCGTCACCTTGCCGCTGGCGACATGATAGATGGCGCCGGCCTGGTTTTCCGCCCGCTTGCTCATTGTGCCGATCCAGAGCGCACCGGAAGGATGCGTGCGGCCGTCGTTCGAACGGTTTTCCGGCCTGTCGTTTTCGAGCGCGGCGTAGAAGGTGAGGTTGCCGCTTGCCACATCGCGCACGAACAGCCCTTCTTCCGTCGCGATCAGCTGCCGCCCGGCGTCGATGCGGGCAAGCACGCTCGCCATCACAGGCAGCGGATGCACCTTTTTCGCGCCCGTCGAAAGATTGAGCTCGTGCAGTTCCTTGCCGAGGATGTTGAACCACCAGACGGTATTGCTGTCCGGATCATAGGTCGGGCCTTCACCGAGAACGGAATTAGTATTGCAAAGTGTTTTGCCCTCGAACTCATAAATATCGGTCATACGTTCACGCTCCCAATGGCTGCATCATAGGCGTAAATGGTCGCCTTGGCGCGCTCGGCAACCTCTGACGCGGTCATTCCTGGCTTGTAGATGCTGGTGCCGAGGCCGAAGGCGAAGATGCCGGCCTTGGTGTAATCGCCGAAATTCTTGTCCGAGACACCGCCGACGGCGGCAATCATCAGCTCCGGCGGCAGGATGGCCCGGATCGCCGTGATGCCGGAAGGGCCGAGCACGCTGGCCGGAAAGAATTTGAGACCGGTGGCGCCGGCGCGTGCGGCCGCCAGCGCCTCGGTCGGCGTAAAGACGCCCGGCATCGTCACCATGCCGTATCCGCGCGCCCGGATGATCACCTCCGGCTCGACATTCGGGGTGACCAGCAGTGTGCCGCCGGCCGCATGCAGGCTGTCGACCGCCTCGACCGTCAGCACCGTGCCGGCGCCGATCAGCACGTCTGCCGGCGCCATCTTCGCGGCGATCTCGATGGATTTGAACGGCTCCGGTGAGTTGAGCGGGATCTCGATCGCCGTCAGGCCATTGTCGATCAAGGCGCCGACGACGCTTTCGGTCTCCTCGGGCCTGATGCCGCGGAGAATGGCGATCAGCGGGCGCTTCATGTCGGGGAAGGGGATACGGTTCATCGTGTCAGCTTTCTCAGTTCGGCCAGATAGCTTCGGCGGCGGCCGAAAGCCCGCGGCGCACGGCGGCGTCGGCGTCGATGGCGGTGAAGGCAAGGGAGAGGGTTCTGAAGGCCTGTTCGTAGAGCGCCTGCAGGCGTCCGGAGGCGACGAGGGTGATGGTGGTGCCGTTTGCCGCATCCTGCAGCGCCCCGGCGATTTCGAGGCCGATCAGCGTGCCGGAAAGCCGGGCTTGCGCGGCAGCGGCAGAAATCCCGTGCAGGAGCTGGCCGGAACGGGCGGCAAAGAGCAGGTTGGAGGCATGGGCCGGGCGTGCGAAAGCGGCCGAGACCGCCGCCTCGAAGGCTGCCGCATCCACTGGCTGTTCTTCCGCGCCGGCCACGGCATGCGAAAGGATCGTGTGCTTGCTGATGACGTCGAAAAGCTCGCCGGTCATGAAGGTCGAGAAGCCGGTTACCTTGCTGTCCGTCACATGCACCCATTTCGAATGGGTGCCGGGCATGCAGACAGCCTGCGCGCCCGAGCTCGCGCGGCCGAGCGCGCCGAGAAGCTGGGTTTCCTCGCCGCGCATGACGTCGGGCCTCGCCATGTCCCGCTGGGCAAGGCCCGGCAGAATGCGAATGTCGCGGCTTTCCCCGGGCACGGAGACCGCCCCGGTCAGGATCGAGGCGAGCGGCGCCGGCACGTCGATATAACCGGCCTCGACCCAGCCTTGCCTGGCGCCGGCCATGCCGCAGACGATCACCGGCAGGTTTTCCGGCGCCTCGATGGCGGCGAGATGGCCGGCAAGCACGGCGGAAAAGCCGGTCTTTGCGGCGCTCGTCATGCCTTCGCCGCTGCGGCGCTCGGCAAGGACGGTGCCGTCCCTGCCGATCAGCCAGAGCCGGAAGCTGCTGGTGCCCCAGTCCACCGCGACATAAGCGGGATTAGCCATTACAGAACGCCTCCATCGACAATCAGGGACTGGGCGGTCATCGCCGCCGCACAGTCGGATGCAAGAAACAAGCAGGGACCGACGATCGCATCGGGTTTGAGCGCGACCTTCAGGCACTGATCCTCGACCGAGCGCGCAATGCTCTCCTCGGTGAGCCAGTGCTGCATCTGCCGCTCGGTGACCACCATGCCGGGCAGGATGCAGTTGACCCGGATGTTCTCCGGCCCGAGCCTGCCCGCCAGGCTCTTCGTCAGCCCGACGACCGCCGCCTTGGCTGCCGCATAGGCGGGAAAGCCGCCCATGTTCAGCTTGAAGGCGATTGACGACATATTGATGATCGCCCCGCCGCCGGCCGTCCGCATCGACGGTACGACTGCCTGCGAGGTGAAGAACACATGCTTGAGGTTGACCGCCTGGTTGTTGTCCCAATAGGCCTCGGTCACCGCGTCGAATTCATGGCGGTCGTCCCAGGCGGCATTGTTGACCAGCACGCGGATCGGCCCCGAGCTGGCGACGACGGTATCGACCGTGTGCCGGATCGCGGCGATGTCGCGCAGGTCGGTATGGTGAAAGGAGACCGGATGTGCCGTCTCCCGCGACAGTCTTTCGGCAAGCTTGCGGCCGGCCGCCTCGGCGATATCGATGAACGAGACCTTGGCGCCCTGGCGCGCGAAACCTTCGACGATCGCAGCACCTATGCCCGATCCGCCGCCGGTCACCAGCACGGCTCGGTCTTTGAACTCGGGAAATTGTGCTGCCATCATGGTCACCGTCGCCTCCCGACTTGATTGTTCCATTATTTGGAACTTAATTTGACTATATGGAATTATCGAATTACGCTGCCCTTTCTGTCAAGGGCGGACGAGGCGATGAATTCAAACGGCGAAAGCACGGCACAGGCACGCGAGACCGGCACGCTCGGCAAACTGATGGTTCTGCTCGATCTCGTCACCCATGCCGACGCGCCGCTGCGTTTCACCGATATTCTGGCCCTTGCCGGCCAGCCGCGCGGCACGTTGCATCGCCAGCTCACCCATCTGGTGGAGGAGGGGCTGCTCGAGCTCGATGGCGACGGCCGTTATGCGCCCGGCCTGCGCCTGCTCGATTTCGCCGCGCGCAGCTGGGCGCGCAACGAGTTCCGCCTGATTGCCGAACCGCACCTCAGAGATCTGCAGCAGGCGACGGGTGAGACGGTGCATCTCGGCGTTCTCAGAGGCCAGTCGATCATCTATCTCGACAAGGTCGAAGGCCGTCAACCGGTGCGCATGTATTCGCAGATCGGCAATGCCTCGCCCTGTTATTGCACCGGCGTCGGCAAGGCCGCCCTTTCGCTGCTGCCGGCCGAAAGCCTCGTCGAACTGCTTGCCGGCCTGATCTTCACCAGCTTTACCGCCTCGACCCATGTCTCTGCCGAAACCCTGCTTGCCGAAATCCGCGAGATTGCCGATCAGGGCTATGCCTTCGACCGCGAAGAGCATGAGGCCGGCATCCGCTGCGTTGCCGCACCCGTCTGGTCGGAGGATCGGACCTTTATGGGTGGCATTTCGATTACCGGTCCGGCCTATCGGTTGTCGATGGAACTTCTGCACCAATGGTCCGTTCCGGTTCAGCTGGCGGCTGGGAGGATCATGGAAGGTATGCGCGTTCGTCTCGGTCCGCGCCGCTGAGGGAAAATTGCAATCGGCCCGCTGCTGGACGCAATCGCAGAGCATGCTTATGATGAGCGCGATATTGAGATTTGCCGACGAATCACCACAACTACAACGGTCCGCGAAATCTACAACCAGTCACCGGCCGAACGCTCAACGCTGAAGCCGTTTCCAACCAGCGATCGTCGTTCCCCGATGCATTCGAAACCCCCATGGCGGGCAGGTTTCGCAAACGGTTTGTCGGCCGCTGTGCCGAAGATGAAGAAATGTGATGGCACCCTTGTCGCAAACATCCACGGAAGAAGACGATTATGTTCAGGAAATAGCGGGCCTGAAGACCCAGTTCGATATTTTCCGTTTCATGAAACGGGTGACGGAAGCCTATCGCAGCCGTGCCTTCATGGTTCTCAACCTGCCGCCGATCACCTCCTTCGATCTTCAGGGCAGCACCGTCATCACCAGCTGGCCGGCCGAGCTTCTGGCGCTCTACGACCAGGAAGGCCTGATGGTGAACAGCCCGGTCCTCAGGCGGCTGAGAACATCCGCGCGGCCCTTCTTCTACGACATGTCGCGCCAGAACTGGTCGCGGGACGACGGCAAGTCCATTCTCGTCGCCTCCCTGTTCGAACGTTTCAAGATGATGCGCTGCGCCTATTTCCCGACGCATGAGCCCTCCGGCCTGCGCGGCGCCATCTCTTTCGCCGGCGACCGCGAACCCTTCAGCCCGGCTGAGATGCGCGAGCTCTGCTACATCTCCATCCATGTCTTCGACAGGCTTGCCGAGATCCGCAACCTCGATACGCGCATGACGGACACGCTGACCGACCGCGAGATCGATTGCCTCAACTGGACGGCGGCCGGCAAGACCAGTGCCGAAATCGCCGAAATCCTCACCCTGTCCGAGCATACGGTCAATCACTACCTCAACCGTGCCACCAAGAAGCTCGACACGGTCAACCGCACCCAGGCCGTCGCCAAGGCGTTGCGCATCGGCCTGATCAAATAAGTTGCAAAAAACAACCGACTGCTTTCGAAGCCGCCCAGCGCATAGGCAAGTCCTTCCCGTTGGAAGCCTGTCCCGAGCGCTTTTGCGCTGTTTTTCCTAATTTTCCATCTGGCACGCTTTCTGCATGTCTTGTGCGAGAGGTCCAGAGGGGACTTTGAGACCAGCGCCAGGAAATGGCGCGGCCGACACACCGCTGCCCGACGCCGATGCCGCTTTCTCCCGGCTCTTCGGTGTCGGCGGCGGTTGTTGCGTTTTGGCACCGCTTCTTTCCCGGCTGTTCGCGATTTAGTCTTCCCAGTTCACTTTTCGCTGGCCTTTTGCTCGGCTTGCTCTAGTTCGCCCCGGATTGCGCCGGTTCTCGGGGAGACCGTTGCGGCCATCAGGGCGAAAGCCCGGCGGACTTGATGGCCGCAACGGATTGCCAAGTCTCCCCGGCGCTCTTTTGGCGCGCCGGATTTTCCTCCCGTTGATTTTGTTTGGCGAAGGCTTCCGTCTCCACTATTTGTGATCTGCAAGCAGCAGTGAGGGTGGAATGGCCGACGTTACCAAGGAACAGGTTCTCGAAACGCTGAAGACCGTGCGTGGACCCGATCTCGAGCACGATATCGTCGAGCTCGGCATGGTCTCCGACGTCTTCATTTCCGACGGCAAGGTTTATTTCTCCATCACCGTCCCGGCCGATCGCGCCAAGGAGCTGGAGCCGATGCGGCTCGCCGCCGAGCGCATCATCAAGGAAATGCCGGGCGTCAAGGGTGCCCTCGTCACACTGACCGCCGACAAGAAGGCCGCCGCCGCCGCTCCGGCTGACCGGCCGAACCCGCCTCACGGCCATGCCGGCCACGATCACCAACATGATCATGCGGGCCATGCCCACGCGCCTCAACAACCGCCGCGCGCCGGCAAGATCGGCGTGCCCGGCATCGGTGCCATCATTGCCGTCGCCTCGGGCAAGGGTGGGGTCGGCAAGTCGACCACCGCCGTCAATCTCGCACTCGGCCTGCTCGCCAACGGTCTTCGTGTCGGCATTCTCGATGCCGATATCTATGGTCCCTCGATGCCGCGGCTGCTGAAGATATCCGGCCGCCCGACGCAGATCGACGGCCGCATCATCAATCCGATGGAGAATTATGGCCTCAAAGTCATGTCGATGGGCTTCCTTGTCGACGAGGAGACGGCGATGATCTGGCGCGGGCCGATGGTCCAGTCGGCGCTGCTGCAGATGTTGCGCGAAGTCGCCTGGGGCGAGCTCGACGTCCTCGTCGTCGACATGCCGCCCGGCACCGGCGACGCGCAGCTGACCATGGCCCAGCAGGTGCCGCTTGCCGGCGCCGTCATTGTCTCCACACCGCAGGATCTCGCTCTGATCGATGCCCGCAAGGGCCTTAACATGTTCCGCAAGGTCGAGGTGCCTGTGCTCGGCATCGTCGAGAATATGAGCTATTTCATCGCCCCGGATACCGGCACCCGCTACGACATCTTCGGCCATGGCGGCGCCCGCAAGGAGGCCGAGCGCATCGGCGTGCCCTTCCTCGGCGAAGTGCCGCTGACGATGAACATTCGCGAAACCTCCGACGCCGGCACGCCGCTTGTCGCCTCCGAGCCGAACGGCGTCGTCGCAGGCATCTATCGCGGCATCGCCACCAAGGTCTGGGAACAGATCGCCGGTCAGTCCCAGCGTCCGGCACCGACAATCGTCTTCGAATAATGCATGTCGCCGGGAAGTGTGCCGCGGTTCCGGGACAACGGCATGCATGATACAAAGAGCTGAAGCGCATCGTATGGATCACCTGCGATGCGCGGCATTTTAGAGGGCGCCGAATCACCCCGGCGGATACCCCAAATTGTGGGTGAAACGTGGTGAAAAGCCGCGCTTCACGGAAGATGTCTTGATTATTTCACGGCTTTGCTTCATATGCCGCGGCGCCATGATGGCGTTTTGCTGCAGATGCTCAGTGACGGTTGTCTTCGTTTCGAAGAGGCCGGCCCGCCTGCAAGTTCGGAGTTGTCTTGTCGATCGAAGGATTGGGAACTGCGATGCGGTTGAGCACAACGCGCATGCCGGCCTTTAAGGTTGGATGCAGCCGGAGAGACGACCGGTGATCACCGCTTACTGTTCCAATTGCAGGTCGGTCGAGATCCGCGATCTGTCGCATGCCGCGTCCTTTCCCGAGGATGTTGTCTGGATCGACATGATCGAGCCGACCCGCGATGAGGAACTCTATGTCGAGAAGATTCTCGGCATCGAGGTCCCGACCCGCGACGACCTCAAGGATATCGAGCCTTCCGCCCGTCTCTATGTCGAAAACGACGCCGTCTTCATGACCGCCTCGCTGCTCTGGAAGGCTGACACCGACGTACCGACGCTGACAGATGTCGCTTTCATCCTGGCTGGAAATCGCCTGGTCACCATTCGCTACGCCCATCCCAAATCCTTTGCGCTGTTCATCGCCGCCCTCCACCGGCTGCCGGAAAATTGGCGCAGCGGCGCTGCCCTTCTTGCCAAGCTCTTGGAGACGATCGTCGACCGCACCGCCGAGATTCTCGAAATCTCCGTCTCGCGCATCGACATCCTGTCGACGCATGTCTTCGGCGACCGGGCAAGGAAAGTGCGTAAGCCCTCGAACTACCTCGAGGAGAAGTTGCGCGATATTGCCGGCCATCACCGGATGATCAGCAAGGTGCGTGACAGTCTCGGTTCGCTTGCCCGCCTGCTGACGTTCTTTCACACGATCCCGGCGATCCAGCAGGACCGCGAGGCGAAGGAGCTCTGCCGCACCGTTTCCCGCGATATCCAGTCGCTATCGGAGCATGCTTCCTTCGTCGCCGCCAACATCACCTTCCTGCTCGACGCTTCGCTCGGGCTGATCAACATCGAGCAGAACTCGATCATCAAGATTTTCTCGATCGCCTCGGTGGTGTTCTTGCCGCCGACGTTGGTCGCCTCCATCTATGGTATGAACTTTCAGGTCATGCCGGAGCTGACCTGGGCTGCGGGTTATCCCTATTCGCTGGCCCTGATGGCGTTATCCGCCGTCATCCCTTTTTTCTTTTTCCGCTGGAAAGGCTGGCTCTGAGGAGCCTGTTGAAACTTCATGTCCGAAGAGAGCCATCCGAACGAACGCCATATGACGCCGAAAAAGCTGTTCTATCTCGGGCTGGGTTCCGTCGGCGTCGTCTACGGCGATATCGGCACCAGCCCGCTCTATGCCTTTCGCGAGGCGCTGAAGCCCGTGGCCCATGACGGCGTCACCCGTTTTGAAGTCATCAGCCTGATCTCGCTGATGATCTGGGCGCTGACGATCATCGTCACCATCAAATATGTGCTCTTCCTGCTGCGCGCCGACAACGACGGCGAGGGCGGTACGTTGTCGCTGCTTGCCCTGCTGATGAAGACCGCCAACGGCCATACCGCCATCCTGATGCTGCTCGGCCTGATGGGTGCTGCCCTCTTCCTCGGCGATGCGATGATCACGCCGGCACTGTCCGTGCTGTCGGCCGTCGAAGGTCTGAAGCTCGTCACACCCAGGCTCTCTGAATATATCGTGCCGATCTCGGTGGTGATCCTGGCGCTGCTCTTCGTCGTGCAATCGCGCGGCACCGGCGCCGTCGCGAAGTTCTTCGGCCCGATCACCGCCGTCTGGTTCCTCGTCATGGCTGCCGCCGGCATTTCCCATATCTCGGATGATTACGGCATCCTTGCCGCCTTCAATCCTTATTATGCCGTCGCCTTCCTGCTGCACGAGGGCTTCTACGGCATTGTCGTGCTTGGCGCCGTCTTCCTGACGGTGACGGGCGCCGAGGCGCTCTATGCCGATCTCGGCCATTTCGGCCGCCGCCCGATCCAGTGGGCCTGGTTCCTGCTGGTCTTCCCGGCGCTGACGCTGAACTATCTCGGGCAAGGGGCGCTCGTTCTCGGCAATCCGATGACGATGTCCGATCCCTTCTATCTGATGTTTCCGAAATGGGCGCTGCTGCCGGTCGTCATCCTGGCGACCGCCGCGACGATCATCGCCAGCCAGGCGGTCATCACAGGCGCCTTCTCGATGGTGCGCCAGGGCATCAACCTCGGCTTCCTGCCGCGCATGGAAATCCTCTTCACCTCGGAAACCAATACCGGACAGATCTTCGTGCCTTCGGTCAATGCCGTGCTGTTCATCGGCGTTATCTTCCTGGTCCTGAGTTTCAAGACGTCGGACGCGCTGGCGACCGCCTATGGCATCTCCGTCACCGGCGCCATGGTCGTCACCTCGATCATGGCCTTCGAATTCGTCCGCGCCCGCTGGAACTGGTCGCTTCCCGTCGCGGTGATCGCGCTTGCGCCGCTGGTCGTGCTCGAATTGATCTTCCTCGGCGCC
This sequence comes from Rhizobium sp. WYCCWR 11152, assembly GCF_013087615.1. NCBI lineage: Bacteria > Pseudomonadati > Pseudomonadota > Alphaproteobacteria > Hyphomicrobiales > Rhizobiaceae > Rhizobium > Rhizobium sp. WYCCWR 11152. The sequence continues at coordinate 95,056 of NZ_JABFCP010000009.1, forward strand.
AACCTTTTGAAGATCCACGACGGCGGCTATATCCCGATCATGATCGCCACGGCCTTTACCGTCGTCATGTGGACCTGGCGTCGCGGCTCGGCGATCCTGATGGAAAAGACCCGCCACACCGATATTCCACTCGCCTCCTTCGTCAGCTCGATCGAGCGCAAGAGCGAACATTCGCCGGCCCAGGTTCCGGGCACCGCGATCTTCCTGACCAGCGATCCGGAATCCGCCCCCGCCGCCTTGCTGCACAACCTCAAGCACAACCATGTGCTTCACGACCGCAACGTCATCCTGACGATCCGCACGATCAACAAACCGCGTGTACCGAGCCACGACCGTTACAAGATAGAGCAGATTTCCGAGCGTTTCTCCCGCGTCGAACTGCTGTTCGGCTTCATGGAATCGCAGAACGTCTCGCAGGCCTTGGCGACACTGCGCAAGACAGGACTGAAGTTCGACATCATGTCGACCTCCTTCTATCTCGGCCGCCGCAAACTGGTGCCGGACGCCAAGTCGGGCATGCCTTACTGGCAGGACCGGCTCTACATCGCGCTCGCCAACGCCGCCGCCAACCCCTCGGACTACTTCCGTCTGCCGGCAAACCGCGTGGTCGAACTGGGCTCGCACGTTATCATTTGATGGGCGGAGACCCCTCTGTTCCTCTTCTCCCCGCTGGGGAGAAGAGGGAGCAAGCCCGGACGAACGTACGAAATTATCCCTCACATTAGAACATCCAAAAGTTCTCATGGGCACATTTCGGCACAGCCTGTTAACCGGACATCAAGGTTAATGCGGGATTTTTATCGGAATGTTCCCGCGTTCCATGCCCGGAGTCCGTGTTGCGTCGAAAGAGCCCTTCCCGTAGCAAGCTGCGTCTCATTCCCGAGAATTGGGTGTCGCCCGTAATCTTCGGTCTCGCCGGCTGGCTGATTTTCCCGAGCGTCGCATCTCATGCCGATCTCGCCGCGATGCTCGCCGGCCTCGATCAGGAGGGCGGGAACTGGCGTATGGTGCTGACCAATTCTCCGGCCGGCTCCATCCACCAGGCCGAACTCGCCTTTGCCGAGCCGATGGTGACAGGTTCGATCTCAGCCAGCGCCGGCATGGTGCTGCCCGATGGCCGCAAGGTCGCCTTCAATGCGAAGGACAAGGGCGCTGCCAAGGATAGGGGCCACGAGGACACGCCGGACGAGGATCGCGTCAACCGCGGCAGCAAGAAAGGCCGCGTCGTCGCCGTCGAGAGGATGCAGCCGCCGAAAGACTTTTCCGCCGGCTCGATCCTCGAGCGCACCAAGATGCTCTTCACCCCGAGCTTCGATCTCAAGGACAGGTCGGCCTTCGTCAAACCGAAGATCCAGGGCAAGGAAATCGAGATCGCCACTTCTTTCTATAAGAAGCAGCCTGTTGTGACCGATAATGGCGTGCCGGCGATGCTCGCAAGCCTCATCACCAGCAACAAGGCCGATGTGCTCGCCACCGCCTATGGGCCGGCCGCACCCGACTATTCCCGCCAATCGCCGTTCGATTCGATCCTAGCCGAGCAGGACAGCGGCCGCTTCGTTCCGGAGATCGGCCCGCGCGATCACGCCTGGGCCGCAAGCGTGCTGGCGCCGAGCGTCTTTTCTGCCCGCGAACAGCAGTGCCTTGCCTCCGGCATCTATTTCGAGGCGCGCGGAGAATCGGTGAAGGGTCAGGCGGCCGTCGCCCAGGTCATCCTCAACCGCGTCCGCAATCCTTCCTATCCGAAGACCATCTGCGGCGTCGTCTATCAGAACGAGGATTGGCGCAACCGCTGCCAGTTTTCCTTCGCCTGCGACAGCATCAAGGACAGGGTGAACTCGGAATATCACTGGCGAGTCGCCCGCGATGTGGCGATGGCGGTGACATCAGGCAAGATCTGGCTGCCGCAGGTGGGCTCGGCGACGCATTACCATGCCGTTTATGTTCGCCCGAAATGGGCAAAGACAATGGAAAAGGTCGGCCGCATCGGTCTTCACGTCTTCTACCGCACCTATGGCGGCGGCTGGAGCTGACATAAATCGCTGGGGCAAGCCGATTTCCGGCCCGGAAAAGCGGATTCTTTCCGTCGAATTTGCGCGCTCGACCCGAAGTCGATTTATCTCTTTGATTTGATGGAATTATTTTCTCGCTGGACAGAAGCTGTCTACGCCTTGACTATGCTAATCCCTAAAACTATGTTGCGCGCGACTTCAGAACGGGCCGGAAGGGTCTCAACCTTCGCGTCCGGGGTCCGAATGACCGGGGTAGCGGGAGTGCGGGCGACGGGCAGGCGAGGAGAGACCCATGGCGGACGACCGCGAGGAAAGTCTAGAAAAGCGCCGTGCGCAATTGGGAGCGAAACTCGCGACCAAGGGCGTGGAGACGGGAGAAGACGAGGCTAGGGAAGCCCGCGCCGAGGTAAGCCGCAAAGGTTATGCCCAGGCGATGAAGCTTTCCAGCGAGTTCATTTCCGCAATCGTCGTCGGTGCTCTCCTTGGCTATCTCCTCGACCGTTTTGTTGGCACGGCGCCTTGGGGTTTGATTGTTCTTCTGCTTCTCGGATTTTGTGCCGGCGTTCTGAACGTGCTGCGTTCTGCGGGGGTGGTGGCCCATCCCCTGGACGACAAGGACGACAAGAAATAAGGACCGGTTCCGGTCCAGTGCAATGACCCCGCGTCCTGCGGGCCAAAGAGAGAGAACAAGCGGTGTCTAACGATCCGACTCATCAGTTCCTGATCCAGAAGATTGTGCCGATCGAAATCGGCGGAATTGATTTTTCGTTCACCAATGCATCGCTTTTCATGGCCGTTTCGGCTGCCGCTGCCGCAGGCTTCCTCTATTTCGCGACCTCGAACCGCGCCATCGTGCCGGGCCGTTCGCAGTCGGTTGCGGAAATGTCCTATGAATTCATCGCCAACATGCTGAAGGAAGGCGCGGGCAAGCAGGGAATGAAGTTCTTCCCGCTGGTCTTTTCGCTCTTCATGTTCGTCTTGACGGCGAACCTGCTTGGCATGTTCCCGTATTTCTTCACGGTGACGAGCCAGATCATCGTCACCTTCGCCCTTGCCCTGCTCGTCATTGGCACGGTTCTCGTCTACGGTTTCTATAAGCACGGCTTCCACTTCCTGAATGTCTTCGTGCCCTCGGGCGTGCCCGGCCTTCTGCTGCCGCTGGTCATTGCGATTGAAATCATCTCCTTCCTGTCGCGTCCGATTTCGCTCTCGGTTCGTCTCTTCGCCAACATGCTCGCCGGCCACATCACGCTCAAAGTGTTCGCAGGCTTCGTCGCCTCGCTTGGAACCATGGGTGCTCTCGGTATCGGCGGCGCCGTTCTTCCCCTCATCATGACCGTCGCCCTGACCGGTCTCGAGTTCCTCGTCGCCTTCCTTCAGGCTTACGTCTTTGCGGTGCTGACTTGCATGTACCTCAACGACGCAATCCATCCGGGCGGGCACTAAGGATAACGACATCGACGTCAAAGGGCGTCAGTCATTCGCCGCAACAACCATTTCAAAGGAGTTCAACATGGAAGCGGAAGCAGCAAAGTACATCGGTGCAGGCCTGGCTTGCTTTGGTATGGCCGGTACGGCTCTCGGCCTCGGCAATATTTTCGGCAGCTACCTCTCCGGCGCACTGCGCAATCCGTCTGCCGCTGACAGCCAGTTCGGCCGTCTGGTATTCGGCTTCGCCGTTACGGAAGCTCTGGGCATCTTCTCGCTGCTCGTCGCTCTCCTCCTCCTCTTCGCCGTCTGATATCGGCGAATAGATGGATCACGGCCTGCGATCGCAAGCCGTGATCCTTTGCATTTGCAGTCCACCTGGAGGTGAGCATGTTTTTTGTGACCCCGGCTTACGCTGAGGAAGCACCGGCGGCAGCGACGGGTACGGATGCGCACGCCGCTCCGGCCGCAGGCGAGGTCCATACCGAGACTGGTGTTGCCGAAGGCGAACACGCCCGCGGCCCTTTCCCGCCTTTCGATTCGACGACCTTCGCGTCCCAGCTGCTCTGGCTGGTGATCACGTTCGGCGTCTTCTATTTGCTCATGCAAAAGGTCATCGCGCCGCGCATCGGGGCCATCCTCGATCAGCGTCACACGCGCATTTCCCAGGATCTGGAAGAAGCAGGCCGCCTGAAGGGCGAAGCCGACGCCGCCGTCCAGACCTATGAAGGTGAACTGGCCGCTGCCCGCGCCAAATCCAACGCGATCGGCTCTGCCGCACGCGACGCCGCCAAGGCCAAGGCCGAAGAGGAACGCCGCGCTGTCGAGGCGAGCCTGTCGGAAAAGATCAAGGCTGCCGAGCTGCGTATCGGCGAGATCAAGGCCAAGGCCTTCGCCGACGTCGGCACCATTGCCGAGGAAACGGCGGCTGCCGTGGTCGATCAGCTGATCGGCGGCACCGTCGCCAAGGCCGATGTCGCCGCCGCCGTCGCGGCTGCCAAGAAGGAGGCTTGATCGATGGAATTTGCCTTTGACGCGACTTTCTTCGCCTTTGTCGGCCTCGTCCTCTTCCTGGCGCTGGTCGTTTACCTGAAGGTTCCGGGCATGTTGGCACGGTCGCTCGACGACCGCGCCGACCAGATCCGCAACGAATTGGCCGAAGCCAAGCGCCTGCGTGAGGAGGCTCAGCACCTGCTCGCTGAATACCAGCGCAAGCGCAAGGAAGCGGAAGCCGAAGCGGCCCACATCGTTGCCGCCGCTGAGCGCGAAGCCGAAATGCTGACCACTGAGGCTAAGAAGAAGACGGAAGAATTCGTCGCCAACCGCACGGCGCTGTCCGAGCAGAAGATCAAGCAGGCCGAGGTCGAGGCGATGAAGGCGGTGCGTTCCGCCGCTGTCGATCTCGCGATCGCGGCCGCTGAAACCGTGCTTGCCAAGCGGGCCGACGCCAAGATCCAGTCTGAGCTCTTCGGCAATGCTGTCGGCCAGGTCAAGACGCGGCTGAACTGAGCAGCTTCGAAAAAGATTGAGAGGGAAGGCCGGGCATGTCCCGGCCTTTTCTTTGTTGGCAAGGCTTGGTCTTTACTCGGCCTCGTGCCGAGGACAATGTGGTGCCGTTGATCCGGCATTGCCACCTTCGCCTGGGTCGAACCACGTGTCTCGTGCCGTCCTCCGAACCGTCGTAAACAGGGCGAAGGGACATGCCGCGACGTCTCGATTCCCTTTTCTCCCCAGCGGGGAGAAGGTGCCCGTAGGGCGGATGAGGGGGCCGGCGAAGCCGGTCTTTCCTACAATGCTGAAGCGCGCTTCCCACCCGTCTGGCAGCGTCTCGACGGTGCTCAGGGCGCTGGGATACATAGCGTTGCCGTCGCGGCGGATAGGTTATAGTGGGAGCGTGATTGCCGTGCGGCCCCCTCATCCGCCTGCCGGCACCTTCTCCCCGAGGGGAGAAGAGGACGTGCCGCGACCTCTCCGTTCCTCGCGCGCCGCTTTCACAGAGCATGCACGGGCTTCTCATCTGCCCGGTCTTTTCCTTAGGCGACCTATTCGGAAAGCAGCTCGTCCGTCTCCGGACCGTCCTCGATCTTGCGCAACGGCCTGAAGCTCATCCGGTGGAGCGAACAGGGGCCGTGCCTCTCGATGCCGGCGCGGTGTTGCGCCGTGCCGTAGCCCACATGCGCCGCAAAGCCGTAATCCGGAAACACGCTATGGGCCCGCGCCATCATCCGGTCACGCGTCACCTTGGCGACGATCGAGGCGGCGGCGATCGAGACCGAGCGGGCATCGCCCTTGACCACGGCCTGTCCGGGGCAATCGAGGCCCGGCGGCACGTCGAGCCCGTCGGTGAGCACGTAGCTGGCCGGAATGGCGAGGCTGCAGATGGCGCGGCGCATGGCGTCGAGGCTTGCCTTGCGGATATCCGTCTCGTCGATGCGCGTCGAGCTTGAGGAGGCGATGGAGACGGTCGCAGTCGCCAGAATCTGCACGAACAGTTCCTCGCGCCGTTGCGCCGAAAGCTGCTTGGAATCGTTCAGACCCTCTGGGATGCGCTTCGGATCGAGAATGACGGCGGCAGCCACGACGGGTCCCGCCAGCGGCCCGCGACCAGCCTCATCGGCGCCGGCGACCGGCCAGTGGCCGGCCTTGCGGGCTTTGAGTTCCAGTCGGAAATCCGGCACGAGCGGAGCCGTGTCGAAAAGCAGGGGAGAATCGGGTGACGTGCGAGGTTTCATGCGGCTGAACCTCGCACGCCAACCCGATTTCCCGCAAGTCCCCGGATCAGGGCGGCGGCCGGGGACTGGCCCGACGGATGGTGGCGGTCAAGGCCATCCGCGGGAATTGCGCTCGGGGCTCGAAAACAGGGCGGTTTTGTCGAGACGCCGATGCGCAAGCTTGAAGCAATTCCAGGAAAAGTGTGCAGCGGTTTTCCGTCCGGAATTGCGTAAAAGGCTAGAGGTAATTCCAGGGAAAGTGCGAAGCAGTTTCCATCCGGAGTCCTAAAAACAAAAGGTTAGAGCAGCGACAGCTGCACGCCGCTGCCATCCGGCGGTACGAACAGATCGTCGCGCAGCGGCACGCTGCGGCGCGTCAGGCCGAAACGTCTGGAGGCCATTTCAAAGCGCCTTGCGATCTGCCAGGCATAGGGGCCGGCGCCCTTCATGCGCTTGCCGAATTCGGCATCGTAATCCTTGCCGCCGCGCATCGAGCGCACCAGCGACATCACGTGCCGGTAACGATCGGGGTAATGCTGCAGCAGCCAGTCGCGAAACAGCGGGCTGACCTCGAGCGGCAGCCTGAGGATGACATAGCTCGCCTCGGCGGCGCCGGCAGCCTTGGCCGATTCGAGGATGCGCTCCAGCTCGTGGTCGTTCAGCGCCGGGATGAGCGGGGCGGCCATGACTGCCGTCTGGATGCCTGCTTCGGCAAGGGTGTGGATCGTCTCCAGCCGCCGCGGCGGTGTGGCGGCACGCGGCTCCATCGTCCGGGCAAGCTTGCGATCCAGCGTGGTCACCGAGACGCCGACGCGCACCAGGTTCTTAGCTGCCATCTCCTGCAGGATGTCGAGATCACGCAGGATCATCGCCGACTTGGTGACGATCGATACCGGATGGTTCGCCTTGTTCAACACCTCGAGAATGCCGCGCATGATGCGCCATTCCTTCTCGATCGGCTGATAGGGATCGGTATTGGTGCCGATCGCGATCACCCGCACCTTGTAGCCGGGCTTGGCGAGCTCCCGCTCCAGGAGTTTTGCCGCATCGGGCTTGGCAAAGAGCTTGGTCTCGAAATCGAGCCCCGCAGAAAGCCCCATATAGGCGTGTGTCGGTCGGGCGAAACAATAGATGCAGCCATGCTCGCAGCCGCGATAGGGATTGATCGAGCGGTCGAAGGAAAGGTCCGGCGATTCGTTGCGGGTGATGGCCGTGCGCGGTTTTTCGACCTGCACTTCCGTCTTGAAGGGCGGCAGCTCTTCCCACGTCTGCCAGCCATCGTCGACGGTCTCGCGCTGCTGCGCTTCGAACCGCCCTGTCGGGTTCAGTCCCGCCCCACGTCCGCGCCGCCGATCGACCTCGACTCTCAGACCGGAGGAAACGATCATCGCATCGGCAATATCTGCCGTATTGGCAGGCGCGAATGCGGCCTGCCCTGCCAGGGACTGCTCTCTCATCGGATTCTCCCGCGGCGAAAGCCATCGCCTCCGCCCGTTTTGCTGATTAAATTCCTATCCGCAAAATAAGAACAATGCAAGAACAAAATGAGGAAAACGGTGCTGGCAAAAATTTGTGCGGCGCATTATAAATGGTCAATGTTGACGGTTGTTCTCGAATGTCAGGATCAGGAATCTGAGCTGGCACAGACCTTATCGGTATTGGTGGCAGGCGCGGTGGAGGGGCTTGTGAGCGACGTGGTCGTGCTCGATCACGGCTCGCGCGACGGCACCTCGCGGGTCGCCGACGCCGCCGGTTGCCGCTTCCATTCGCAATGGGATATCAAGGACATCGTCCGTTCGGCGCGCGGCGAATGGCTGCTCTTCGTCGAGCCGGGCGCCAGACCGCAGGCCGGCTGGATCGATGAGATCGCCGAATATGTCGCGCTGAACAAACTGCCGGCGCGCTTCACCGCATCGCGCGGCTATAGGCGCCCGTTCTTCCAGCGTGTCGGCCGAGCCGTGCCGCCGCTGGAACTCGGCTTTCTCCTGCCGAAGAAGCAGGCGCTCGCCATCGCCAAAAGCGGCATGCGACTTACCGAATTCGTCAAGGGCCAGAAGCCGCGCAAGCTCGCGAGCGAACTGATTCCGTCATGGGTTGCCCGCGCTGCGCGATAGGCATCGCAACCTTCTCGATGGGCCGCGCGCAAAAGATGGCGCCCAATAGGATTTCGCGCTATAATTCAAACATGGCGCCGTCGAAGCGCCTCGCTTCGCAACGGAATGGCCATGGAATGCCGGTGAACGGCAGAACAGGTCAGCGAAAATCTCCTCTTCTGCCGGGCTCCCGGCGAAAGGAGGTGCGTCATGGTACGCAGTATGATCTACGGTCTCATAGCCGTCATATTGCCGACATTGGTGATCGCGCATCCGCATTCGGCAGCATCGCAGATGATGCGCAGTTGCGCAGGCCGACCCGAAATCGTCAATTTCCTCGACAAGAACTTCGCCGAAAAGCTCACGGCAGTCGGACTGATCAACCAGAACGCCATTCTCGAGGTCTATGCCGCCGAAAGCGGCACCTGGACACTCATCGTCACGGATGTTCACGGCATAAGCTGCGTCCTGCTGTCGGGTGACAGCTGGGACACGATGCCGGTCCTGCCGGGTCTTGCGACATAGGGAATACGGCTGTTGCAGGCAGTCTACTTCGTCGCGCCGCGTTTCAGGTGTTCGTCCAGACGCGGCATGATCTCGACGAAATTGCAGGGCGCGCTGCGGTAGTCGAGCTGTCCTTTCAGAATGCCGTCCCAGGCATCCCGGCAGGCGCCGGGCGAACCCGGCAGCACGAAGATGAAGGTGGCGTTGGCAACGCCTGCCGTGGCGCGCGACTGGATCGTCGCCGTGCCGATCTTCTCGTAGGAGATCCGGTGGAAGATGGCGGAAAAACCGTCCATCCGCTTTTCGAACAAAGGTTCCAGCGCCTCTGGCGTCACATCGCGGCCGGTAAAGCCGGTGCCGCCGGTGGTGATGACGACGTCTATGTCTTGGTTCTCAGTCCAGGCCTTCACCCGCGCGGCAATCTTTTCGCGATCATCGGGCACGATCCCCCGGTCGACCAGCCTATGCCCCGCCTCCGTAATCCGCGCCGCCAGCGTGTCGCCTGACTTGTCCGTCTCCGGCGTGCGTGTATCCGAGATCGTCAGAACCGCAATGCCGATCGCGATGAAGGGCCGCTTTTCGTCCAGACCTGCCATCATGCGCCTCCCGAAACCGTTTTCGCCGCCTGGAAATACCAGCCAGGGCGCTCGTCGTGAAGAGCTGCCGCTGCATGTTCGGCAGCAGTCATGCTCTCAAAGATGCCGAAACAGGTGGCGCCGGAACCGGACATGCGGGTCAACAGGGCGCCGTGAGCTTGCAGCATCGCCGAGATCGCCGAAATTTCGGGCACGAGTTCGCGCGCCGGCGGCTCCAGGTCGTTGCGGGCAGCAGCAATCGCGGCGAGCCAGTCGGCAGTCTGAGACGGTGCCAGGCTCAGGGCCGGATTGTTCCTTGTCGCCAGCCAGCGGAAAACCTCAGGTGTCGAGACGCCCTTCAGCGGATTGGCAAGCACCATGGCAAAGGCCGGAAGTTCCGGCACAGCTTCGATCTTTTCGCCGATGCCACGGGCAATCAGCGGCCGGCTCTCAAGGCACATCGGCACGTCGGCGCCGAGCTTCAGCGCCAGCGTGGCAAGCGTCTCCGCCGATAATGTCGTGCCCCAGAGCCGCATCAGCCCGCGCAGCGTCGCGGCTGCATCGGCCGAGCCGCCGCCGATGCCGGAGGCGATCGGCAGGTTCTTTTCGAGATGGATACGGACGGGAAAGGCGAGGGGACCGATTGCCTCGCGCAGGAGGTCGCGGGCCTTCAGCACCAGGTTGGTGCCGCCGTCGCCGGCAAGCGTCTCGCCGAAACGGCCCGACAGGGTGAATGCGTCGGCCGGCGACCGCATGAAGTCCAGCCGGTCGCCGTGATCTGCGAAGGTCACCAGCATATCGAGCAGATGATAGCCATCCGGCCGCTGGCCCGTCACATGCAGGGCCAGGTTGATTTTCGCGCGAGCTTCCTCGGAAACGCTGGAGCATGATGCCGAAAAGTGTGAGCAGTTTTCGGACGACATCATGCTCTATTTCTTTGATCGCACGCCGGCCGGGGCCTCGTCAGGCATGGTCCGTCAGGATTTCTTGTCGACCGGCGGCGGGGTGACGGGCGCCGGATCCGGCTGCTTCTTGTCGGCCGCCTTGGCATCGTCACTGACGGGAGGCAGGCCGTTGGCGACCTTGTCCTTGATCTTCGGGATCTCGGCAGCTTCGGGCTCGGAGGCGAGCGCCCGGTTCCACTGGTAGACGGCCTCGAGCTTGCGCCCGACGCGCCAGTAGGCATCGCCGAGATGGTCGTTGATCGTCGCGTCGCCGGCCTTGATCTGTGCGGCCCGCTCCAGCTCGTCGACGGCATCGTCGAAGCGGTTGAGGCGGAAATAGGCCCAGCCGAGCGAATCGATGATGTAGCCGTCGTCAGGGCGAAGCTCCACGGCCTTCTTGATCATGCCGAGACCTTCGTCGAGGTTCCGGTTCATGTCGATCCAGGAATAGCCGAGATAGTTCAGCACCTGCGGCTGGTCGGGATTGAGCTCCAGCGCCTTGCGGAAGTTCGGTTCCGCCTGGTCCCACTTCTTCAGCCGCTCATAGGCAATGCCGCGCTGGAAGAAGACGCTCCAGTTGGCGCGGCCGGGAATGGGGCCGATCGTTTCGACGGCCTTGTCGTAATTCGTGGCCATCGCCTGGTAGTCCTTGGCGTCGGAGAGCACGCTGCCATAGGCGAGGTAACTGCGGATGTCCTTCGGGTCGGAGGCGATCAGCGCCTGCAGGTGCTTACGCGCCTCGTCCACTTTGCCGCCTTGGGCAAGGGCAAGGCCGAGCTGCAGCTCGGAGATGCGCCGCATCGGCGAATTCTCCGGCACCTTCTTGTAGAGCGCGATGGCGCGGTCCATCTGGTTCTGCTTCTCGGCAATGCCGCCGAGCAGCACCAGCGTATCGGCGCTGTTCGGATCGAGCGCATTGGCCGTCTGCAGGTAAAGCGAGACGATGTCCTCGGCGCCGTCGCGGTTCAGCGCGCCGCCGACCGAGAAGAGCACGCCGGCAGCGCCTTCTTCGGCCGTCTTGACCTGCTGTTCCTGCTTCTCGTTCTTTTCGATACTGTCGCGCAGCGCGTTCAGCGGCGCATAGTTGGGCAGCAGGTTGTCGCCGACGGAAACGGCATCGAGCGCCTTCTGCTTATTGCCTTGTGTTGCTTCGAGGCGGGCAAGCGCCATCACGGCGCGCATGAAGGTGTCGGGCGCCGTAGCACCCCCTTCCTTGTCGAGCACGGCATCGTTCAGATGCTTGCGGGCGGATTTCACGTCGCCGATGGCGATGGCGATCGCCCCGGCATTGTAATTCTGGAAGATGCGAAACCAGTCCGGGCCCTTCATCTTCTCGACCATGGTGAGCGCTTCCTTGCCGCGGCCGGCGCCGACGCGTGCCCAGGCGAGCAGCAGGTCGTTCATCATCCGGTCGAGATCGTTTGGCCCCTTATATTTCAGGATGGCCTCGGCGGACTTGTAGTCGTCACGGCGCACGGCATCCATGCCGCGCACGATCGTGGTGATGCGCTCGACGGAAGGATCGCCCTTCAGGTCGTTGGCATATTTGACGCCGTCCTTGATATCGCCATTGAGCAGCAGCGAGATCATCAGCCGCTGGCGAATCTCGGGATTGCCGGGCTCGATCTGCAGCGCCTTCTTGTAGAGTTCGATCGCCGTTTCGTAGTCATGATCGACATCGGCCGTGCGCGCGGCGAGAAAGGCGCCGGAGAAAGTGGTGACGCTGTCCGCATCGAAGTGAACGGCTGTGCCGGCATCGTCTGTCTTGGCCGCATCCTCGGCGTTCGCGCCGCCGACACCGCTGAGCGAAAGGCCAGCGGCCAGCGCTGCGCTCGTAAGAAGACGGATGGCAATTCTCTGCCGCATTAGGAAACCTTTCTTCGACAGCGTCCCGACAAATGGTGCCGGCCGCAAAACCAGTTGCGATCACTGATTCATAACAGGATGGCTTTTTTGAAGCGGCGCTGCAAGAAAATCAGCCTGCGATCAAGGACGTTTGATCAATTGACGCGCTCGATGCAGAAGTCGATCACTTCCATCAGGGCGGATTTCCAGACCGTATCGGGAAGGGGCGCAAGCGCATCGCGCGCGATCGTGCCGTAATGGATCGCGCGGCCGATCGTGTCGCTGAGCGTGCCGTATTTGGTGATCAGTCCCAGCGCTTTTTCGAGGTTGGCGTCGGTGCTGTTGCCGGCCTCGATCGCATCACGCCAGAAGGCGCGCTCATCCTCGGTGCCGCGGCGATAGGCGAGAATGACCGGCAGGGTGATCTTGCCCTCGCGGAAATCGTCGCCGACATTCTTGCCGAGATCGGCCGCCTTGCCGCCATAGTCGAGCGCATCGTCGACCAGCTGGAAGGCGAGCCCGAGATTCATGCCGTAGGATTTCAGCGCATTGCGGCCGGATCGGCCGGCCTCGGCGACGATCGGCCCGACTTCGGAGGCGGCGGCAAAGAGAGCGGCCGTCTTGGCGCGGATGACGGAGAGATAATCGTCCTCCGTCGTCTCCATGTTCTTGGCGACGGAAAGCTGCAGCACCTCGCCTTCGGCGATCACGCAGGCGGCGGAAGACAAGACGTCCAGCGCATCGAGCGAGCCGACATCGACCATCATGCGGAAGGCCTGGCCGAGCAGGAAATCGCCGACCAGCACGCTTGCCTGGTTGCCCCAGATCATTCGCGCCGTCGATTTGCCGCGGCGCAGATCGCTTTCGTCGACGACGTCGTCATGCAGCAGCGTTGCCGTATGCATGAACTCGACCGATGTGGCGAGCTTGACGTGATTTTCGCCCCTGTAGTCGAACAGCGACGCGGAAGCCAGCGTCAGCATCGGCCGCAACCGCTTGCCGCCGGACGAGATCAGATGGTTCGCCACTTCCGGGATCATCTGCACATCGGAGCCGGCCTTAGACAGAATGAGCTGGTTTACTCGCTCCATGTCCGCCCTGGTGAGATCGACCAGCGGCTTTATGGATGCCAGTTTGTTTTTGCTTTCTTCAAGCGGTATGACCACGCCCAACGACCCGGACTCCTATTCATTCATTGCACCTGACAATAGAAAGGGGCGATGGACGCGGCAAGGGGTGAATTGTCGCGCTGGGCGAAATTGGAAGGAAAACGACGGCAAATGCATGAGCTTATCCGCGCCAACGACCCCGTTCTTCTCTCTTATGCCGAGAGTTTGATGAAGGATGCCGGAATTCACTGCTTCATCGCCGATCAGGGCATGAGCGTGCTGGAAGGCTCGCTAGGCATGCTGTCGCGCCGCCTGCTGGTGGATGAGGAAATGGCCGATCAGGCCCGCCGCATCCTGACCGATGCCGGTCTCGGCGGCGAGTTGCGCGAGCGGAAGTGAGCTCCGATGACCGCAACTGACACTGTCGATGCCTTTCATCGCGGCGGCTTCCATGTGGTGCAGCCGAAGGGCAGGGGCCATCGCTCCGGCATGGATGCGATGCTGCTTGCGGCTCTCGTCGCCGACGATCGAAAGGTCAGGGTTGCCGATCTCGGTGCCGGCGCCGGCGCTGCCGGCCTTGCCGTCGCCTCGCGCCTTGCCGATGCGGAGGTGGTGCTTTTCGAGCGCTCGGCCGAGATGGCCGATTATGCCCGCCGCAGCGTCCTGCTGCCCGACAATGCCCATATCGCCAACCGCGTCAGCGTCGTCGAGGCCGATGTGACGCTGACCGCCAAGGCGCGCAACGATACGGGGCTCGCCGATGAGAGCTTCCACCACGTCATCATGAACCCGCCCTTCAACGACGCCGGTGACCGGCGCACGCCGGATGCGCTGAAGGCCGAAGCCCATGCCATGACCGACGGCCTGTTTGAAAGCTGGATCCGCACGGCCGGCGCCATCATGATCCCAGGCGGGCAATTGTCGCTGATCGCCAGGCCCCAGTCGATCGCCGAGATCGTCACGGCCTGCGGCCGGCGCTTCGGCGGCATCGAGATCACTGCCATCCATCCGCGTCCGGGTGAAAACGCCGTGCGGATCCTGGTGACAGCGATCAAGGGATCGCGGGCGCGGCTGTCGCTGCGGGCTGCCCTCATCATGCACGAAGAGGGGAGCCACAAGTTCTCCCCTCTCGTCGATGATTTCAACAATGGCCGGGCGGCCTATGCCAGGCTTTAGGCTGGCTTCACACTTTTCCTGAAAATGCTTCAGCCGGTGACGAAGTCGAGGAGCAGCTTGATGTTCAGTCCGGCGATGACGATCGCGATCAGATAGGCGAGGCCGCTCAGCCAGCGCGGCGCCACGAGTTCGCCCATCTTGGCCTTGTTGGCGGTAAACATCACCAGCGGGAAGACGGCGAAGGAAAGCTGCAGGCTGAGCACCACCTGGGTCAGGATCAACAGCTCCGCCGTGCCCTGGTCGCCATACCAGATGGTGACGATCGCCGCCGGCACGATGGCGATGGCGCGGGTAATCAGGCGGCGCACCCACGGCTTCAGCCGGATCTTGAGGAAGCCTTCCATGACGATCTGGCCGGCAAGCGTCGCCGTCACCGTCGAGTTGAGACCGCAGCAGAGAAGCGCGATGCCGAACAGCGTCGGCGCGATGGCGAGGCCGAGCAGCGGCGACAGCAGCGAATAGGCATCGCCGAGTTCGACGACGTCGGTCTTGCCGTGCGCATTGAAGGCGGCGGCTGCCAGGATCAGGATAGCGGCGTTGATCAGCAGCGCGAAACAGAGCGCAACCGTCGAGTCGATCGTCGCAAAGGTCAGCGCCTCCCGCTTTTCGGGAACGGTATGGCCATAGGCCCGCGTCTGCACGATGCCGGAGTGGAGGTAGAGATTGTGCGGCATGACGGTCGCGCCGAGAATGCCGAGCGCCAGGTAGAGCATCTCGGGATTGGTGACGATCTCGGTCGTCGGGAAGAAGCCGGTGAGAACAGCGCCCCATTGCGGGTCGGCCAGCAGGATCTGCACGCCGAAGCAGACCGCGATGACGCCGAGCAGCGCGATGATGAAGGCCTCCACCCAGCGGAAGCCGAGCTTCTGCAGGAAGAGGATCACGAAGACGTCGAGCGCGGTGATCAGCACGCCGAGTTCGAGCGGGATGCCCATCAGCAGGTTGAGGCCGATCGCCGTGCCAATCACCTCGGCGATATCGGTGGCGATGATGGCAATTTCTGCAAAGGCCCAGAGCGGCAAGGAGACGTATTTCGGAAAGGCGTCGCGGCAGGCCTGTGCGAGGTCGCGGCCGGAGGCGATCGCCAGGCGCGCGCAGAGCGATTGCAGCACGATCGCCATCAGGTTGGAAAGCAGCGCGACGGTGAGCAGCGCATAGCCGAATTTCGAGCCGCCGGCGAGCGAGGTCGCCCAGTTGCCGGGGTCCATGTACCCGACGGCGACCATGTAGCCCGGCCCGGCGAAGGCTGCCGCCCTTCGCCACATCGAGCTGTGACGCCCGGTTCCGACGGTGCGGTAGACATCCGACAGCGACGCTTCTCCGCGTTCGTGCCGCCAGCCGCTCTTTGTATTCGGATTGAGCACGTCCATGCGATTTCCACCTGTTTTATCGTGCATTGCACTATGACGAGTTAGAATGATAATGCAAGTCATTCGCAACAACAAATTCAACCCAATGTTTTCAGGAACGCAGCCATTGCGTTTGTCGTTCCAGCGCATACATGGGTGACGATCGTGCGACCCGAAGCGAAGGATGGGAAATGGCCGGATTCTTGAGAAAACTGATGCCGAAACGGTTCCGCAAGGACGGCATCACCATTCCGGTCGTTCGCCTGCAGGGGGCGATCATCAGCGGCGGCGGCCAGTTCCGGCCGACCCTCAACCTCGCCAATGTCTCTCCGGTCCTGGAAAAGGCGTTCGCCATGAAGGACGCACCGGCAGTCGCCATCTCCATCAATTCGCCGGGCGGCTCGCCCGTACAGTCGCGCCTGATCTTCACCCGCATTCGCGAGCTCGCCCGCGAGAAGCAGAAGAAGGTTCTGGTCTTCGTCGAGGATGTCGCCGCCTCGGGCGGTTACATGATCGCGCTTGCCGGCGACGAGATCATCGCCGACGCCACCTCGATCGTCGGCTCGATCGGCGTCGTCTCCGGCGGTTTCGGCTTTCCCGAACTCTTGAAGAAGATCGGCGTCGAGCGCCGCGTCTATACGGCGGGCGAAAACAAGGTGATCCTCGATCCTTTCCAGCCGGAAAAGGAAAAGGATATCGAGTATCTGAAAAGCCTGCAGCTCGAAATCCACCAGGTCTTCATATCCATGGTGCGCGAGCGTCGCGCCGGCAAGCTGAGGGACGATGCGGCGGTGTTTTCCGGCCTGTTCTGGAGCGGCACGCGCGGCCTCGAACTCGGCCTGATCGACGGCCTCGGCGACATGCGCCAGGAATTGAAGCGGCGCTACGGCCAGAAGACCAAACTGGAGCTCGTCACCGCCGGCCGCGGCCTGTTCGGCCGCCGGATTCCCGGTGTATCGCCGGTCTCGCTAGAAGGTGCTGCATCCGGTCTCGCGACGGGGCTTGTCGAAGCGGCGGAAGAGAGAGCATTGTGGAGCCGGTTCGGGCTTTGAGAGGAGCAAGAGAGGGGCATGGCACAGCTTATTACGATCCTGGTCCTGGTTTTCTCAGCCTGGTGGCTCTACCGCCGCTTCGTCTCCGATGCCCGCAAGCTCGCCGAAAAGTCGCGCCGCGCTGAAAAGGAGCGCCAGACCGGCGCCATCGGCACGCTGGTCAAGGACCCGGCGACCGGAGAATACCGGCTGAAGCGCGAGGGAGAATAAGGGGCGTCGCCACTCATCTGCCTCTCATCCGGCTGCCGCTCCGGGCGCTCTGCAGGTGGGAAGCCCCCTCTGCCCTGCCGGGCATCTCCCCCACAGGTGGGGAGATCGGCAAGTGGCGAAGGCTTCCCCAAACAACGGAACGCCTGCGCGGAGCCGTTATGAAAGCCGGGACATTCCCCCCAGCCGATCTCCCCCCTTGTGGGGGAGATGTCCGGCAGGACAGAGGGGGGTACCCCCCGCAGCACAGAAAGAATTCCTCTTCCCTATCGGCATTCGACGCTTCTCCGCCGTCGCAAAAGTCTTGACCCCCGCCGCCCTCCATGGCACCTGTCGCGCCGACAAATCCCAAGCAATCGGTGCCGTTCGATGTCAGCTATCCCAGACCATATGAACCCGAAGCGCTCCTTCCAGGCGCTGATCCTGACCCTGCATAACTACTGGGCGGACAAGGGTTGCGCGGTGCTGCAGCCCTACGACATGGAAGTCGGCGCCGGCACCTTCCACCCGGCCACCACGCTGCGCGCCCTCGGCCCGAAGCCGTGGAAGGCGGCCTATGTCCAGCCGTCGCGGCGCCCGTCCGACGGCCGCTATGGCGAAAACCCGAACCGGCTGCAGCATTATTACCAGTACCAGGTGATCCTGAAGCCGAACCCGCCCAACCTGCAGGAGCTTTATCTCGGCTCGCTCGCGGCGATCGGTCTCGATCCGCTGCTGCACGACATCCGCTTCGTCGAGGACGACTGGGAAAGCCCGACGCTCGGCGCCTGGGGTCTCGGCTGGGAATGCTGGTGCGACGGCATGGAAGTCTCGCAGTTCACCTATTTTCAGCAGGTCTGCGGCATCGAATGCTCACCGGTCGCTGGCGAACTGACCTACGGTCTCGAACGCCTCGCCATGTATGTCCAGGGCGTCGACAATGTCTACGACCTGAACTTCAACGGCCGCGACGGCGACGAGAAGATCAGCTATGGCGATGTCTTCCTGCAGGCCGAGCAGGAATATTCGCGTCATAATTTCGAGTTCGCCAATACCGAGATGCTGCATCGCCATTTTGTCGACGCCGAGAAGGAATGCCGGGCGCTGCTCGATGCTGGCGCCCCCGGCGACAACGCCAACCAGCGCCTGCACAAATGCGTCTTCCCCGCCTATGACCAGTGCATCAAGGCAAGCCATGTTTTCAATCTGCTTGATGCCCGCGGCGTCATCTCGGTCACCGAGCGCCAGAGCTACATCCTGCGCGTTCGCACGCTTGCCAAGGCTTGCGGCGAAGCCTTCCTGCTGACCGACGCCGGCGGCGTCAATCTCTCCAAAGAGGCGGCGTAACGCAACAGCTCACCAGCCGTATCGTCTATATAAACGGCTGGTCGGGTACCCCGAATCCTCGCGGATATCGGCGTTTGACGGCAGCCGGCAAAACCGCTTAGTCTCCGCCTCAACATTACTTCGCTGCGGGGGATTCGCGATGTATATTGCGCTTGGCGTCATCGTTCTGGTCGCGCTCTATCTCGTCTTCATCTACAACGGTCTGGTTCGCGCGCGGCAGATGGCGGAAGAGGCCTGGTCGGGCATCGATGTCCAGCTCAAGCGCCGCGCCGATCTGATCCCGAACCTGATCGAGACGGTCAAGGGTTATGCCGCCCACGAAAAATCGACGCTCGAAGAGGTGGTTGAGCTCCGCAACAAGGCGCAGGCCGTGCCGTCAGGCGATGTTGCCGGCAGGGCGCAGGTGGAAGGGCTGCTCGGCCAGGCGCTCGGCCGCGTCATCGCGCTCGCCGAAGCCTATCCCGATCTCAAGGCCAACCAGAACTTTGCAGAATTGCAGGCCTCGCTGGAAACCATGGAAGGCGAGCTGCAGATGGCCCGGCGTTATTACAACGGTGCCGCCCGCGACCTGAACGTCAAGGTCGAAAGCTTCCCGTCCAATCTCGTTGCCGGTCAGTTCGATTTTGCCAAGCGGGAATATTTCGAAATCACCAACGAGGCCGACCGCGCCGTCCCCACCGTGAAATTCTGACGATCCGGCATTTTGCCTTTGCCAGAAAGCGATTAAGAGCAGGGGCAGATCGCGGCCGGCGAGAACAGGATGATTTTAGGCCCGGTCGGCCTAAAATCTAAATCCTGTTCTCAATTAAAGAGTTAGAGCATGATGTCGTCCGAAAACCGCTGCACACTTTTCGGCATCATGCTCTGAGCATGTCGCGCAAAAGTGTGCAGCGGTTTTGCGATGACGACATGCGCAAAACCAAAGACCTAAAGCGCGGCACACGTTTTGGGGTCGCCTTATGGACGGAAGAACAGCATGACACGCACAGCCAAACTCACGATCATCCCGCCGGGCAGGCCGCTTTCGGGCCGCGCCATGCCGCCGGGCTCCAAGTCGATCACCAATCGCGCGCTTCTGCTCGCCGGCCTTGCGAAGGGCACGAGCCGGCTGACCGGGGCGCTGAAGAGCGACGATACGCGGTATATGGCCGAAGCGCTGCGCGCTATGGGTGTTGCGATCGACGAGCCTGACGACACCAGCTTCGTCGTTACCGGCACCGGCAGGCTGCTGCCGCCGAAGGCGCCGCTCTTCCTCGGCAATGCCGGTACGGCGACACGTTTCCTGACGGCCGCTGCGGCTCTGGTCGACGGCACCGTCATCGTCGATGGCGACGAACATATGCGCAAGCGCCCGATCGGCCCGCTGGTCGAGGCGATGCGCACGCTCGGCATCGACGCGACGTCTGAGACCGGCTGCCCGCCGGTCACCGTCAGAGGCACCGGCCGTTTCCAGGCCGACCGCATCCGCATCGATGGCGGCCTGTCCAGCCAGTATGTCTCGGCGCTGCTGATGATGGCGGCCGGCGGCGACCGGCCGGTCGATATCGAACTCGTCGGCGAGGATATCGGCGCGCTCGGCTATATCGATCTGACCACAGCGGCGATGAAGGCTTTCGGCGCCAAGGTCGAGAAGACCAGCCCGGTCACCTGGCGCGTCGAGCCGACCGGCTACCGCGCTGCCCACTTCATCGTCGAGCCCGATGCCTCGGCTGCGACCTATCTCTGGGCCGCCGAGGTCCTCACCGGCGGCGCGATCGATCTCGGTGTTCCCTCCGACGCCTTCTCGCAGCCGGATGCCCGCGCCTATGACATCATCGCCAAATTCCCGCATCTGCCGGCGGAGATCGACGGCTCGCAGATGCAGGATGCCGTTCCGACCCTTGCCGTGCTTGCCGCTTTCAACGAGACGCCGGTTCGCTTCGTCGGCATCGCTAATCTGCGCGTCAAGGAATGCGACCGCATCCGGGCGCTTTCGACCGGGCTCAACCGCATTGTTTCAGGCCTTGCCCGCGAAGAGGGCGATGATCTGATCGTGCAGTCGGATCCCGCACTGGTGGGCAAGCATCTGCCGGCGGAGATCGACAGCTTCGCCGATCACCGCATCGCCATGAGTTTCGCGCTGGCCGGGCTGAAGATCGACGGCATCACCATTCTCGATCCCGATTGCGTCGGCAAGACCTTCCCCGCCTACTGGCGGACGCTGGCAGCACTCGGCGTGACCTATCAGGACAAAGATTGACGAAACACGCAGCCGAGGCTGCCGGCGGGGAGACAGGGATGGGGCGTCGGTTTTTCGGATTTTGCTTTGCGCTGCTGTTGATGCTGACCGCCCCGGTGGCCGTTGCCGCCGAGGTGATCGACAGTTTTGCCTCCGATATCGCGCTGGAAAAGAGCGGCGCGATGTCGGTGACGGAGACGATCACCGTCAATGCCGAGGGCAATCAGATCAACCACGGCATCTTCCGTGACTTCCCGCTCTATTTCACCGACGCCGACGGCCGTCGCCGCAGCGTCGATTTCGATATGGTCTCGGTCAAGCGCGATGGCGAGGAAGAACCCTGGCACACCGAATCGATATCACGCGGCATCCGCATCTATGCCGGTTCTGCCGATGTGACGGTGACGCCGGGCCGTCATCGATATGTCTTCACCTACAGGACCAATCGCCAGATCCGCTATTTCGACGATCACGACGAACTCTATTGGAACGTCACCGGCAATGGCTGGATCTTCCCGATCCGGTCGATCACGGCAACGGTGAAGCTGCCGCCCGGCGTCGGCGCGACGGAGACGACCTTCTTCACCGGCCCTGAGGGCGCGACGGGAAAGAATGCCCGCGTCAGCGAAACCGGCGCCGGCCTGGTTTTTTCCACCACCGCGCCGCTCGATGCCCACGAAGGCCTGACCTTTGCGATCCGCATGCCGAAGGGGTCGATCGATCCGCCAAGCGCGGATATGGAAAGCACCTGGTGGCTGAAGGACAACCGCAATTATTTCATCGGCTTCGGCGGCCTGATCCTCGTTTTCGCCTATTACACGCGCTCCTGGCTGAAGGTCGGCCGCGATCCTGCCCGGGGTGTCGTCGTGCCGCGCTGGGACGCGCCGGATGGTATCTCGCCGGCGCTGGTCAATTACATCGACAATAAGGGCTTCTCCGGTGAGGGCTGGACGGCGCTGTCCGCCACCGCCCTCAATCTTGCCGTCCGCGGTTACGTCAAGCTCGAAGACCTGAAGAATTCGATCGTCATCCAGGGCACCGGCAAGCCGCTCGGCAAGGAGAAATTCCAGGCCGGCGAAATCGAACTGCTGAAGGTTGCCGGCGGCGCCGGTTCGACGCTGACGATCGACAAGGCCAATGGCGAGCGGGTGAAATCCGTCGGTCAGTCCTTCCGCGCGGCGATCGAGAAGGAGCATCGCGGCAAATATTACAATTCCAACCTGGCCTATACCGCAGGCGGCATCGCGCTCAGCGCCGCGGCCCTGGTGACCCTGTTCGTTTTTGGTTCGCTGGAGCCCGACACCATCGCGGTGATGCTGATCCCGATTGTCATCTCGGTCTTCGTTTCGGTGTTCGTCGCCGGCCTCGTCAGGTCGCTGCATCGCGGCAATTCGCTGTTCGGCAAGATCATCGCCATCATCTCCGCCGCGATCGGCGTCTTCGTCGGCATCAGCATCCTGGCGACCATGGGGCTGGCGCTTGCCTCCTCGCTGGTGCAACTGCACGAAACGCCGATGCTCTTTGCCGTTGGCGGCATCGTGCTTTTGAACATTCTCTATTTCTTCATCATGGGTGCGCCGACCCCGCTCGGCGCCAAGATGATGGATGGCATAGACGGTCTGCGCCAATATCTGACGCTTGCCGAGAAAGACCGGATGAACACGGCCGGCGCCCCGGAAATGTCGCCGCGGCATTTCGAGACGCTGCTGCCTTATGCGGTGGCGCTCGGTGTCGAAAAACCATGGTCGCGCACATTCGAAACCTGGCTTGCGGCAGCTGCAGCCGGCGCGGCGGCCGCCTATGCGCCCGCCTGGTATTCCGGCAACTTCAACAGTGGCAGCTTCTCCGATCGTATAGGCGGCTTTTCCTCGTCCATGGCCTCGACCATCGCGTCGACGATTCCTTCGCCGCCGCCATCGAGCTCATCCTCCGGTTTTTCCGGCGGCGGCTCGTCCGGAGGAGGCGGCGGAGGCGGGGGAGGCGGGGGCTGGTAAGCTTTCCCGCTTGACCTTTCGGCCCCTGGCCCTTAACCGCCAGACAGAAAAGGAAAGGGTCGCGCATGAAGGTTCTGTTGATCGGATCGGGCGGACGCGAGCATGCGCTCGCCTGGAAGCTGGCGCAATCGCCGTTGATGACGGAATTCTACGCCGCACCCGGCAATCCCGGCATTGCCGAACACGCCGTCCTCGTGCCGGTTGACATCGAGGATCACGAAGCGGTCGCGGCCTTCTGCAAGGACAAGGCGATCGATTTCGTCGTCGTCGGCCCGGAGGCGCCCCTGGTTGCCGGCCTTGCCGACCGGCTGCGCGCCGATGGCCTTTCGGTCTTCGGTCCCTCCGCTGCCGCAGCCCAGCTCGAGGGTTCCAAAGGCTTCACCAAGGATATCTGCGCCCGCTACGATATTCCGACAGGCGCCTACCAGCGCTTCAACAATGGACCGAAGGCGAAAGCCTATATCCGCGCCGAGGGCGTGCCGATCGTCGTCAAGGCCGATGGTCTTGCCGCCGGCAAGGGCGTGACGGTTGCGATGACGCTCGATGAAGCTTTGGCCGCGGTCGACGACTGCTTCGAGGGTGCCTTTGGCGCTGCCGGCGCCGAAGTCGTCGTCGAAGCCTATCTCGATGGCGAGGAAGCGAGCTTCTTCTGCCTCTGCGATGGCAAACATGCGCTGCCGCTCGCAACCGCCCAGGATCATAAGCGAGTGGGAGAGGGCGATACCGGCGTCAATACCGGCGGCATGGGCGCCTATTCGCCGGCGCCTGTGATGACCGCCGAGATGGTCGAGCGGACGATGAAGGAGATCATCGAGCCGACGATGCGCGGCATGGCAGAGAGCGGTCATCCCTTCTCCGGCGTCTTTTTCGCCGGGCTGATGATCACCAGGAAGGGGCCGGAGCTCATCGAATACAATGTCCGCTTCGGCGACCCCGAATGCCAGGTGATGATGATGCGGTTGAAGAGCGATCTCCTGCCACTGCTGCTCGCCACCGCCAACGGCACGCTCGATCAGGTCAAGGCCGAATGGAACGACGATCCGGCACTGACGGTGGTCATGGCCTCGAAGGGGTATCCCGGCGCCTACGAGAAGAACACGCCGATCCTTTCCCTCCCGGATGCAGGCGAGGGCGAGAAGGTGTTTCATGCCGGCACGGGTCTGAGGGATGGCACATTGGTTTCGACCGGCGGCCGCGTGCTGAATGTTACCGCGTCCGGCGGCACGGTCGCCGAGGCCAAGGACCGCGCCTACACGCTGCTTGACAGGGTGAGATGGGAAAACGGCTTCTGCCGGCGCGACATCGGCTGGCGGGCGATCGAGCGCGAAACCGGCTCGGCGTGAGTATAAACCGCCGCGTTCTTTAAATTTTTACCCTTTCCCCTGACGGGATGGAAACAAAGCTGCGCTAATTTGCTCCGAAGATGAGACGGAGCAACTTTGATGCGTCAGATTTTTCTCGGTGCGGCAATCCTGCTGATGGCAGGCTCAGCAATGGCGTCCTCGATAGAGGTGGTCGGCAAGACTGCGCCGTCCGCTGAAGGCAGCATCGTCACCGAAACCTGCGCCCATTGCCCACCGCTCCAGACGGAGCTCACCAAGAAGGACTATACGGTGCCGGAGCTGAAGCCCGGCGTCCTCCAGGCAAGTGAAGTCCGCGATGTCGGCGGCGAAAAGAAGATTTACCGCACCGAAAGCTGGATGGGCGGCTCGCCGGTCGTCTTCGTCAGCAAGGCGACGCCTGAATCCATGATTGCGGCCGCGCCGCCGGCGGCGCCGGTAGACGGCATCGACATGAATGCGACAACCGCGGCCGTCATTGGCGGCGAAGCCAAGCCTGTCGCGGCCGGCATGACGGAACAACCGAAGAGCCTCGACGCTTCCGAATTCAAGCTGCGTTTCTAGGAGCAACTTCCAGGAAAAGTGCGCAGCGGTTTTGCCGGGAATTGCGCAAAACAAATAAGTTCCCTGCCCCTGCCTGATCAAGGTTTCGATCGATTGGGGTTCCACCACCGGTGGACCGAATGCACCCTCGATGAGCAGCGAGGGTGCATTCTTGTTTCAATGCACAATCAAAAACTGAATTATTGAAATTAAATAGAAGAATGCAACTTACGCATTTATTCGAGAATTTATATTTCGATCTTCCCAAGTCGTGCAAATAGAAGCCATGGATCGTTAAAAGATAATTTAGTCATTCACTCTAATTTTACCAATCGAGAGGCCGGAGGACGCATGATTGCGCTAGCTGCGCGGGCGATTTGAGACGTCCGCGGGTCGGGAGTTGACCGATCCGGAATTGTTTTGAATTCACCTGCTTTGCGAGGCACATCATGAAAAAGCTCAAGATTGCGCATCAATTGTTTGCGCTGATCGGCGTCCTAATGGCTGCTTTTGCAGTGGCTAGTTATTTCGAAATCCGCACCTCCGAACAGGCGATCTACGACGAGCGTTTCGACATGCTGCGCACGCAGGTCGAATCCGGCATCTCCGTCCTCAACACCTTCTATGAGCGCGAGAAGGCCGGTCAGATGACCCATGAGGCCGCCCAGGCCGAGGCCTTCGAAATCCTGAAGCGCGTCTCCTTTCAGCCATCCGGTTATCTCTTCGGCTTCGACTACAACGTCATCCAGCTCTTCCATCCGAGCCCGGTCAATCTCGGCAAGGACATGAGCGGTCAAGTCGACAAGACCGGCGCGAAATTCAGCCAGGCGCTGGTCGACAACGGCAAGGCCGGCGGCGGCCGCACCTTCTACTATTGGACCAAGCCGGGTCAGCCGGAAGACCAGGTCTTCCTCAAGGGCGGTTATTCCAAGGCCTTCGAGCCCTGGAAGATCGTCGTCGGCACCGGCGTTTATCTCGACGATCTGCAGCAGAAGGTCAATGCGACGATCTGGAAGGCGCTGACCGCCTCGCTGATCGTCTTCGTCTGCGGCATTGCCGCCGCCGTCTTCTTCATCCGCGGCATCTCCCATCCGCTGAAGGACATCCACAATGCCCTGCAGTCGGTGGCCGAAGAGGACGTTTCGATCGCCATCCCGCATACCGGCATGAACAATGAAGTCGGCATGATGGCCAAGGCGACGCAGTCGCTGCAGGAAAAGATCAGGGAGCGCCATGCGATGTCGGATCGCGAGGCGGCCCAGCAACTGGCGCTGGAAAGCGAGCGCGAAAACAATCTGCGCCAGCAGCAGGACGAAGCAACGCTGCAGGCGCGCGTAGTGACGACCATCGGCCAGGCGCTGGAGATGATCGCCCGCGGCGACCTCACCGTCCGCTGCGCCGATCTCGGCCAGAAGTATGCCGCCCTTCGCGACAACTTCAACGATGCGCTGTCGCATCTCGAGGCCGCCATGGCCAAGGTCAGCGCCAAGGGCACCGATATCGGCACCAGCAAGGAAGAGATCCGCCGCGCTTCCAACGAGCTGTCGCAGCGCACCGAACGCCAGGCCGCCAGCCTCGAAGAAACCTCGGCCGCTCTCGACGAACTCACCGTCGCCGTCCGTCAGACGGCCGATGGCGCCCATGAAGCGAGCAAGCGCGTCCACGCGGTCAGCACCGAGGCAACGCATAGCGATGCGATCGTCACCCAGGCGATCGAGGCGATGAGCGGCATCGAGAAGTCGTCCTCGGAGATTACCAAGATCATCGGCGTTATCGACGAGATCGCCTTCCAGACCAATCTGCTGGCGCTGAACGCCGGCGTCGAGGCGGCGCGTGCCGGTGAATCCGGCAAGGGTTTTGCGGTCGTCGCCCAGGAAGTGCGCGAACTTGCCCAGCGTTCCGCCGCTGCGGCCAAGGAGATCAAGGACCAGATCGCCCGCTCCTCCAGCCAGGTGGATCACGGCGTCCGTCTGGTCGGCGAGGCCGGCGAGGCGCTGAAGCGCATCTCCGACCAGATCAAGGCTGCCAACGAGATCGTTGCCAAGATCGCCCACAGCGCCTCCGAGCAGGACACCACGCTGCGCTCGATCTCCTCGTCGATGAACCAGCTCGACGCCGCCACCCAGCAGAACGCCGCCATGGCCGAAGAGACCACGGCATCCGCCGAGACACTCGCCACCGATACCGACGAACTGATCGACCTCATCCGCGGCTTCCGCGTCGGCGCACCGCAGCACCGCCAGGCCGAACCGATGCGCCGGGCAAGCTGAGAATTCGACAACAAGCAATATTCGACCGCCGGGTGAAAATCCGGCGGTTTTTCTTTGTAAGCACCCCTGGATTTTGAGGGAAATTCGGATCGCGAACAATAAAGTTAAAGCTTTTTTATAGGGTGGGCATCAATTGTTCCTTACCCGGTCGCAGCATGTTTGTTTTAGCAGCGGTAGACGCGTCGTCTTGTTTGGCGCGCTCGCACAGGCGGTAGAAAACCGCACCGGAATGTATTCACCCATTCCCGTTGCGAGGCGTCATGAAAAATTTGAAGATATCGAAGCAGCTCATATTGCTGGTCGTCGGCCTGATGATTGCCTTTGCGATCGCCACCTCCCTGCAGATCCGCTCCTCGGTCGATGCGATCTACAAGGAACGTTATGACATGCTGCGCGCCGAGGTTCAGTCGGCGGTCTCCGTTCTCAAGCTTTACCAGGCCAAGGTCACCGCCGGCGAAATGACGCTGGAGGATGCCCAGAAGCAGGCCTACACCACCGTCAACGGGATGAAATACGATCCGGACGGCTATTTCTTCGGCTATAGCTACGACGTCCAGATGGTATTCCACTACGATGCCTCGAAAGTCGGGCAGATCAACAAGGGCCAGCCGGACAGCAAAGGCAAGCTCTATCGCGATGAGCTGGTCAAGCTCGGGCAGCAGGGCGGCGGTCTCGTCGAATATTATTCCACGGTCAAACCGGGCCAACCCGTTGGCGATTATCGCAAGACGGCCTATGGCCAGGCCTTCGAACCCTGGAAGATCGTCGTCGTCACCGGCGTCTACATGGACGATCTCGATGCTCAGATAAACAGCACGATCCTGACCGCGCTCTCCGGCAGCATCGTCCTGTTCTTCCTTGCCATGACAGCCGCCTACGTCGTCATCCGCGGCATATCGGGACCTCTCAACAACGTCCATGCCGCCCTGAAGGCTGTCGCCGAAGAGGATGTTTCGATCACCATTCCGCACACCGGCATGAACAACGAAGTCGGCATGATGGCGAAGGCGACGCAGTCACTGCAGGAAAAGATCAGGGAACGCCATGCGATGTCGGATCGCGAGGCGGCCCAGCAGCTGGCGCTGGAAAGCGAGCGCGAAAACAATCTGCGCCAGCAGCAGGATGAAGCAACGCTGCAGGCGCGCGTGGTGACGACCATCGGCCAGGCGCTGGAGATGATCGCCCGCGGCGATCTTACCGTTCGCTGCGCCGATCTCGGCCAGAAGTATGCCGCCCTGCGCGACAACTTCAACGATGCGCTGTCGCATCTCGAAGCCGCCATGGCCAAGGTCAGCGCCAAGGGCACCGACATCGGCACCAGCAAGGAAGAGATCCGCCGCGCTTCCAACGAGCTGTCACAGCGCACTGAGCGCCAGGCCGCCAGCCTGGAAGAAACCTCGGCCGCTCTCGACGAACTCACCGTCGCCGTCCGTCAGACGGCCGATGGCGCCCATGAAGCGAGCAAGCGCGTCCACGCGGTCAGCACCGAGGCAACGCATAGCGATGCGATCGTCACCCAGGCGATCGAGGCGATGAGCGGCATCGAGAAGTCGTCCTCGGAGATTACCAAGATCATCGGCGTTATCGACGAGATCGCCTTCCAGACCAATCTGCTGGCGCTGAATGCCGGTGTCGAGGCAGCCCGCGCCGGTGAATCCGGCAAGGGTTTTGCAGTCGTCGCCCAGGAAGTCCGTGAACTCGCCCAGCGTTCGGCCGCGGCCGCCAAGGAGATCAAGGATCAGATCGCCCGCTCCTCCAGCCAGGTCGACCACGGCGTCCGTCTGGTCGGCGAGGCAGGTGAAGCGCTGAAGCGGATCTCCGACCAGATCAAGGCCGCCAACGAGATCGTCGCCAAGATCGCCCACAGCGCTTCCGAACAGGACACGACGCTGCGCTCGATCTCCTCGTCGATGAACCAGCTCGACGCCGCCACCCAGCAGAATGCCGCCATGGCCGAGGAGACCACGGCATCGGCAGAGACGCTGGCCACCGATACCGACGAGCTGATCGACCTCATCCGCGGCTTCCGAGTCAGTGGCGAAAGCGCTGCCCCGGTCATGCATCAAGGTCGTCGCGCTGCATAGCGCAATTCCAGGAAAAGTGTGTAGCGGTTTTCCGTCAGGAATTGCGTAAAAACAAAACGGCGCGGAGGCAACAAGCCTTTTCATCACCAAATTCTTAGCGGCCGTCGGTTCTCCGGCGGCCGTGCCATTTGGAGCTCATTGCTCGATACGCTCGATCAGCCGCTCGATCTCGTGATCGGAAAACACTTCGACACCGGCCGCTTTCAGCGCCGCCGCCGTCACGCCGTTGCCGGCTCGTTTGCGGCCGGAAAAGGTGCCGTCATAGATGAAACCGGATCCGCAGGACGGGCTGCCGTCAATGAGCAGCGCATAGCGGCAGCCGGCCTGCCTTGCGAGCGCCACGGCATTCTCCGCCGCCTGCAGGAACTCTTCCGTCACGTCGGCGCCCGTCAGCTCGACGACCCGCGCCGTGCCGGCCAGCACATCCTCGCCGGTCGCACCATTTCCAATCTCGGCCGGAGGGCGCGGCACCGGCATGCCCGCCGACATCTCCGGACAGATCGTCACCAACCGGCCCTCGGCCTGCCATGTCTCGATCGCCGAATGAAGCAACGGCTTCGCCCGACCGTCATACCGAACGGCGTGCCCCATGAGGCAGGCGCTGACGAGAATCTTGCTTTGCATGTCTGCATGAATAACGCCACGGCGGCGGCAATGCCAGCGTTGGATAGCCGCTCTTCAAGGGACAGCGAACCGCCCCTCATCCGCCTGCCGGCACCTTCTCCCCGCAGGCGGGGCGAAGGGGTATCGCAGCAACCTCTCCATTCCTCGCCCACCTCTCGTAGGGCACGTCCCCTCGCCCCGTGTACGGGGAGAGGGTTAGGGTGAGGGGCAGATGTTTTTGAGACGGCGCAACATCGGCGCCAAACGTATTTAATCCCAGCACCCACGTGGCAAACGCCCCCGTTCGTGCTGGCAACATCACCCCGAAATCTTCGAGAAATCCGCAACCGTCCCCGTCGCCTCGCGGATCAGCCGCAGCAGGGCGAGGCGGTTGGCGCGGATGGCGGCGTCCTCGTCGTTGACGAGCACGTCTTCGAAGAAGCGGTCGACCGGGCCGCGCAGCTTGGAAAGCGCTTCCATTGCCGAGCGGAAATCCTCGCCGGCGACGGCGTCCGATGCATCCTTCGAGGCGCTGGAGATTGCGGCGAACAGCTCCTTCTCGGCATCGAGCGTCAGAAGCGCTGGCGAAACGCCGTCGGCGATGACGGTGCCCTTCTTTTCCTCGGCGGCGAGCAACTGCGTCGCCCGCTTGGTGCCGGAAAGCAGGTTCTTGCCGTCCTCCGAGGTGATGAAGGCCGTCAGCGCTTCGACGCGGCGCGCCACCATCAGCAGGTCGTCGGCATCTGAAGTCAGCACGGCGTCGATCAGATCGTGGCGGGCGCCCTGGTCGCGCAGATAGACCTTGAGACGGTCGTGGAAGAAGGAGAGCAGGTCGCCATCCCTGGTCGTTGCCAGCAGCGGCAGGCGGATCCTTCGTTCCAGCAGGATCCTGACGACGCCGAGGGCTGCCCGCCGCAGCGCAAACGGATCCTTCGATCCCGTCGGCTTTTCGTCGATCGCCCAGAAGCCGATCAGGGTATCGAGCTTGTCGGCAAGCGCGATGGTGATCGCCACTTTGTCCTCCGGCACGCGGTCCGATGGACCCTGCGGCTTGTAGTGATCCTCGATCGCTGCGGCAACGGAGGCATCTTCACCCTGCAGCGCCGCATATTTGCGGCCCATCAAGCCCTGCAGTTCCGGGAATTCGCCGACCGCTTCGGTGCGCAGATCGGCCTTGGCGAGCACGGCGGCGCGATCGACCAGGGCCGCGTCGGCGCCGGTGATATCAGCCAATTCCTTGGCAAGCGTGCGGATGCGGGCGACACGCGCGCCCTGTGTGCCGAGTTTGGCATGGAACGTTACGTCAAGCGCATCGAGCTTGGCCATGCGCTGATCGAGCGGCTTCTTGATGTCGAGGCCGAACTTTGCCGCCGAAGCCGTGAGCGTCTCGAGATCCGGCAGATTGCCCTGGTCGCGCTTCCAGAAGTGCAGCGCATCCGAAAGCCGGGCCCGCACCACCTTGCCGTTGCCGTGGACGATTTCCTTGCCGCCGTCGCTCGCCTGGATATTTGAGACGAGGATGAACTTGTTCGAAAGCGTCTCTTCACCCTGTTTGCGGGTGACAAAACACTTCTGGTTGGTCTTGATCGTCAGCCGGATGATTTCGGAGGGGATCGAGAGATAATCCTCCTCGAAGCTGCCCATCAGCACCTGCGGCCATTCGACGAGGCCGGAGACTTCCTCCAGCAGGCCTTCGTCTTCCACCAGCTCGAGCCCGTTGGCAAAGGCGATGTCGCGAGCGTCGTGCAGGATGATGTCCTTGCGCCGTTCGGCATCGAGGATGACCTTGGCCTTTTCCAAGTTCGCCGCATAATCGTCGAAGCGCCGGACGGTGATCGCCTCGGGCGCATGGAAACGGTGGCCATAGGTGATGTTGGAAGCGGTAACGCCGTCGATCTCGAAGGGGATCACGACGGTCTCTTCATGCTCCGGTCCGAAGGTGCAGACGATCGACTGCAGCGGCCGCACCCAGCGCAGCGCACCGGGCTTCGACGAGGCCTTGCCCCAGCGCATCGATTTCGGCCAGGGAAAATCGCGGATGATGCCGGGCATGACATCGCTGACGATCTCTTCCGTCGCGCGGCCGGGCTTGGAGATGACCGCGACGTAGAAATCGCCCTTCTTCGGATCGCTCACCACCTGCGCCTCGGAGACCGAGGAAAGGCCGGCGCCGCGCAAAAAGCCTTCGATCGCCTTCTCGTTGGCGTCGGTGCGCGGTCCCTTGCGTTCCTCGCGCACATCGGCGGAGCGGGCCGTCAGGCCATGGATGTCGAGCGCAAGCCGCCGCGGCGTCCAATATTCGCGCGCCCCTTCGTAGGACAGACCCGCTTCGACAAGCGCATCGGTGACGAGCTTCTTCAGGTCGCCGGCAGCCTTGCGCTGCATGCGGGCCGGAATCTCTTCGGAGCGGAGTTCGAGAAGAAGGTTTGGCATGTCAATCTTTTCCTTGCGCCCGCGGGCAGGGCGATCCAAAAACGTTGCTTCTGCTATCAAAGAATGCCGCATCTGCACAACCGCAAAAACGGACGAGAGCGATGGGGTGGGGCAACCGGCAGGCGTGTTGCCGCGTGGCCCCCTCATCCGCCCTGCCGGGCACCTTCTCCCCGGTGGGTAGAAGGGGAGTTGCGGCAGCGATCCATTCTTGCCGCTGCCGTTTGTGATGGAGGAAAGCAGTGCGGCATATCCCTTCTCCCCTCGGGGAGAAGATGCCGGCAGGCAGATGAGGGCCCCACACGGCAACACGCCGATGATCCCCCAATCCATTAACCTGTGAAAACCACAGTCGGGCATTGCCTTGCCGCTTTTCGCCGCTATGGTCCCGCCACCTCTGACGAAACAGGAAATCCCATGGCCGCAGACCTCCGTTTTCTCGCAGCCCGCATCTCCGCCGAAATCAACGCCCGGCCCGAACAGGCCAAAGCCGCCATCGAGCTGCTCGACGAAGGCTCTACCGTGCCCTTCATCGCCCGCTACCGCAAGGAAGTGACGGGCGGGCTGGATGATACGCAGCTGCGCAATCTCGCCGAGCGGCTGGTCTATCTGCGCGAACTCGAAGCCCGGCGCGACGCGATCGTCGAATCGATCACCGGCCAGGGCAAGATGACCGACGAGCTGATGACCAAGGTCGCAGGCGCCGAAACCAAGGCCGAGCTCGAAGATCTCTATCTGCCCTACAAGCCGAAGCGCCGCACGCGGGCCGAAATCGCCCGCGAACGCGGCCTCGGACCGCTCGCCGAGACGATCCTTGCCGACCGTGCCAGGGAACCGGCGGTGTTGGCCGAAGGCTTCGTCACCGCCGATGTGCCCGATGTGAAGACGGCGCTCGAAGGCGCGCGCGACATCATCGCCGAAGGCATTGCCGAAAATGCCGACCTGCTCGGCAAGCTGCGCGCCCATATGCGCCAGGCCTCGCTGCTGAAGGCGAAAGTCGTCGACGGCAAGCAGGCGACTGGCGAGAAGTTTTCCGATTATTTCGACCATTCCGAACGCTGGGCGACCGCCCCCGGCCACCGCGCGCTGGCCATGCTGCGCGGCTGGAACGAGGAGGTGCTGACGCTGACGATCGAGGCCGACGCCGAGACGACCTCTCCGAACAAGCCGGTCGAACGCATGATCGTGACGGCCTACGAGATCGGTACGAGCCGCCCCGGCGACCGCTGGCTGATGGAGGTCGCAAGCTGGACCTGGCGCGTCAAGCTTTCCATGTCGCTCTCGCTAGACCTGATGCGGGAACTGCGCGAAAGGGCCGAAGAAGAGGCGATCCACGTCTTCGCCCGCAATCTCAAGGATCTGCTTTTGGCAGCGCCCGCCGGCTCGCGCGCGACGATGGGTCTCGATCCCGGGATCCGCACCGGCGTCAAGGTCGCCGTCGTCGACGGCACCGGCAAGGTGGTGGCGACATCGACCGTCTATCCCTTCCAGCCGAGGAACGACGTGCGCGGCGCCCAGGTCGAGCTCGCATCGCTGATCCGCAAGCACAATGTCGAGCTGATCTCGATCGGCAACGGCACCGGCAGCCGCGAAACCGAAAAGCTGGTGGCCGATATGCTGGCCGAGTTGCCGGCGCCGAAGCCGACCAAGGTCATCGTGTCGGAAGCCGGCGCCTCGGTCTATTCCGCCTCGGCGACCGCCGCGGCTGAATTCCCCGATCTCGACGTATCGCTGCGCGGCGCCGTCTCCATCGCACGCCGCCTGCAGGACCCGCTGGCAGAACTCGTCAAGATCGAGCCGAAGTCGATCGGCGTCGGCCAGTATCAGCACGACGTTGACCAGCAGAAGCTATCGCGTTCGCTGGATGCCGTGGTGGAAGACGCGGTGAATGCCGTCGGTGTCGATCTCAACACCGCCTCTGCACCGCTGCTGTCCCGCGTCTCCGGCCTCGGTCCGTCGATCGCCGACGCCATCGTCCGCCACCGCGACAGCGAAGGCCGTTTCGAGACGCGAAAGGATCTGCTGAAGGTCGCCCGCCTCGGCGGCCGCACCTTCGAGCAATGCGCCGGCTTCCTGCGCATTCCCAACGGCAAGGAGCCGCTCGATTCCTCTTCGGTCCACCCGGAGGCCTATGGCGTCGCCAAGAAGATCGTCGCCGCTTGCGGCCGGGATCTGCGCACGCTGATGGGCGATAGCGCCGTGTTGAAATCGGTTGATCCGCGCCAGTTCATCGACGAGAAATTCGGCCTGCCGACGGTCAGGGACATCATCGCGGAGCTGGAAAAACCCGGCCGCGACCCACGTCCGAGCTTCAAGACCGCGACCTTTGCCGAGGGCGTCAACGAAATTTCCGACCTGAAGCCCGGCATGGTGCTGGAAGGCACGGTGACCAACGTCGCCGCCTTCGGCGCCTTCGTCGATATCGG
This sequence comes from Rhizobium sp. WYCCWR 11152, assembly GCF_013087615.1. Classification (NCBI taxonomy): domain Bacteria; kingdom Pseudomonadati; phylum Pseudomonadota; class Alphaproteobacteria; order Hyphomicrobiales; family Rhizobiaceae; genus Rhizobium; species Rhizobium sp. WYCCWR 11152. Next base: position 129,292 of record NZ_JABFCP010000009.1, read on the forward strand.
CGTGCACCAGGATGGTCTGGTGCACGTCTCCCAGCTTGCCGATCGCTTCGTCAAGGATCCCCACGAGGTCGTCAAGGCGGGCGATGTCGTCAAGGTGCGGGTTGTCGAAGTCGATGCCAAGCGCAAACGCATCGGTCTTTCCATGCGCCGCGATGACGGCTCCTCAGCGCCGCCGCCGCGTGGTGATTCTCGCGCAAGCCAAGGGTCGCGGCCGCAGAACGAACGCCGGCCTGCGGCTCAGAAACCGGAGAGCCAGGGCGCCTTCGGTGCGGCACTTGCCGAAGCCATGAAGCGAAAATAAGGGTTTAGCCGGCATTTCGGCAAAAATGCAACAGTTTGGCAGCGTTCTGAACAGAGTGCTAAATCCGGCGCTTGTAAGGCGAAAGAGAGCTACTAAGTTGATGTGACCATCCTGTCACATTTGCGAGGCGTCCATGGCGTCGGCATTCTTATCGATCGTCGAAAAAATCATCCGCAAGGGTTCGTTGAAACTTACCCTTGCCAATGGCGAAACCCACACTATCGGCGACGGCACCGGTGAAACCGTTGTCGCCCGCCTTGCCGATCAGGAGGCCGAGGACGCCATCCGGCGCGACCCGGCCATGAAGCTCGGCGAAATGTACATGCAAGGCCGGTTCATTCTCGAACAGGGCAACATCTATGATTTCCTGTCGCTGGTGAAACAGAACACCACCAACGAAATCTTCGATTTCAAGATGGCGGCACTGCTCCTCGGCCGCATTGCCTGGCAGCAGCTGAAGAGCCGCGTGCCGGTCAATCGCAACAAGCACAATGTCGCCCATCATTACGACCTGTCGGCCAAGCTCTTCGATCTTTTCCTCGATGAGGACTGGCAATATTCCTGCGCCTATTTCGAGCCGCCGGGCATTGGTCTCGACGAGGCGCAGCTCGCCAAGAAACGCCATATCGCCGCCAAGCTTCTGCTCGAGCCGAACCAGCGCATCCTGGAGATCGGCTCCGGCTGGGGCGGCATGGGCATGTACCTGGCGGAGGCGACCGAAGGTGCAGAGTTCACCGGCATCACGCTGAGCGAAGAGCAGTTCAAGGTCTCGCGTACGCGCGCCGAAAAGCGCGGCCTTGCCGACCGGGTGCGGTTCGAACTGCAGGACTACCGCACCATGACGGGCAGGAAGTTCGACCGCATCGTCTCGGTCGGCATGTTCGAACATGTCGGCATCGGCCATTACGGCAATTTCTTCCGCAAGGTATCGGATCTCCTCGACGACAACGGCGTCATGGTGCTGCATTCGATCGGCCGCCCGAAGCCGAGCTTCGGCACCAATGCCTTCATCGAGAAATACATCTTCCCGGGCGGCTACATCCCTTCAGTCGGCGAGGTCGTGCCGCCGCTTGAAAAGGCCGGGCTGCTGGTCAAGGATATCGAAATCCTGCCGCTGCATTATGCCTATACGCTGCGCCATTGGCGCGAGCGTTTCGTGGCGCGTAAGGCCGAAGCGGTGGCGCTTTACGACGAGCAATTCTTCCGCATGTGGGAACTCTATCTGGCCGGTTCCGAAATAGGCTTCCGTTGGGACGAGCTCTTCATCCTGCAGATCCAGATCGCCAAGAACCAGTTCGCCGTTCCCGACAATCGCAATTACATCGCGCGGAATGAAGCGAAGCTGAAGGAATTCGAGGCGGCGCGCGCCCCGCTCGAAAAGGTGACGTTCTGATCCCGCGGAAATGCCGCTTCCGCTGGCGGTTTTGCCGAGGGACAGATTCTCATGAAAGGACGTGCCGATGAGCAGTGCGTATCCCGAGATCTACCTGGTCCGCCACGGTGAAACCGAATGGAGCCTGTCCGGGCGCCATACCGGACGCAGCGATATTCCCTTGACGGCGAGCGGCGAGGCCGCCGCCCGCAAACTCGCCGACCGGCTGGCGGGCCTTAGCTTCTCCGCCGTCTGGTCGAGCCCGTCCGAGCGTGCCCGCAAGACCTGCACGCTCGCCGGATTCGGCTCGGGCGCGGTGATCAAGGACGATCTCGCCGAATGGGACTACGGCGCTTATGAAGGCATTACCACAAAGGCGATCCTTGCCGACCGCCCCGGCTGGCAGCTCTTTCGCGACGGCTGCCCGAAGGGCGAGTTCGCTGCCGATGTCGGCGATCGCGCCGACGCCGTCATCCATGCGCTTCGCCAAACGGCCGGCACTATCCTGGTCTTTTCGAGCTCGCATTTCCTGCGCGTGCTGGCCGCCCGCTGGCTTGGGCTGCCGCCGGAAGACGGCTCCCGTTTCGTGCTCGATACGGCCAGCATCAGCGTGCTCGGCTACGAGCATGATCTGACCGAACCGGTCATCCGCCGCTGGAACCAGAGATAGGGCGGAAGCGGGTTTGCTCAGTTCGATAGCAGATGTCATCAGCCGTGTGGCCCCCTTATCCGACCCTTCGGGCCACCTTCTCCCCGAGGGAGAAGAGGGAGCAAGGTGCACCGACACTGCCAAACGAACCCGCCTGCCCAACGGCACGCTATCCAATGGGGTCGGTGACGAAGCGGCATTCTCCCTCTTCTACCCAGCGGGGGTCCGAAGGACGGGTCGAGACTCGCGGCTCGACCCCGGTCAGGGCCCGTAGGGCGGATGAGGGGCCCACACGGCACGCCTTTCATGAGCGCCCTTTGTTTTGCCGTGGTTAACACTGGGGTAACGACATCAGGATAAATGTAGCGAGCGCCGCCCTCCGCGGCTTTGTTTTTGCGTTTTCTGGAGTGTGGACGTGTCTCATCGATCAGTCGTATCGATCTCTTTGGCTATTGCCCTTTTATCTGCTGGCTCAGTGGCCGCCCAGGAAAGCGGCCAGCATTTCTGGTCCGGCGACTGGTATCTGAGCGTCGGCGTCGCCGGCTTCTCCGCCCCGAAATTCGAGGGCTCGTCGCACAATGAATTCAAGTTCAGCCCGCTGATCTCGGTCGGCCGCCAGGGTGCTGGCCCGCGTTTTTCCTCGCGCAACGACAATCCGTCCTTCGCCCTCATCGACAAGGGCGCCTTCCGCGCCGGTATCGTCGGCAAGTTCGTGCCGTCGCGCGATGATGGCGACGGCAACGAGCTGAAGGGCTTGAAGAAGGTCAAATGGGGGGCGGAAGCCGGCGGTTTCGTCGAGGTTTACCCGACCGACTTCCTTCGCGCCCGCGCCGAAGTCCGCCAGGGCATCCGCTCGCATGACGGCATCGTCGCCGATCTCGCGGTCGATGCCTTCACCGATATCGCCCCCGACCTGCAGCTATCAGGCGGCCCGCGCGCGACCTTCGCCACCAGCGGCTATTACGACGCCTATTACGGCGTCAACGCCAAGCAGGCGGCCGCAAGCGGGCTTGATCCCTATAAGCCGTCGTCGGGCATCCAATCCTATGGCGCAGGCGCGGCGCTCACCTGGAAGGCGACGGAAAACCTTTCGGCAAGTTCCTTCCTCGAATATAAGCGGCTGGCGGGTCCCGCCGCCGACAGCAGCCTCGTGCGCGAGCGCGGCTCGAAGAACCAGGTCCTGATCGGCGTCTCGGCGACCTACAAGTTCAATTTTTCCCTGCAGTGATTGACGCGCTGCGCATCCCTCTCAGATGCGCAGCGCTGTAACACTTTGAATTGCAGGATAATTTCATCCCGGGATCGATTCTGATCTAGGGATGATGCAAGTGGCAGCGCAATGATCGCTTCTTGACCGGATCGGCCGCCCGCCGCTAGATGAGCGGCATGCACGATACCGGCGACTTCAACGATCGCGTCTCCGACGCACCTTCCGATAACTGGGTCTACCGGATCCTGCCGTCATGGCTTTGGCCTTATGCGCAGCTGGCGCGCTGGGATCGCCCGATCGGCTGGCAGCTCCTGATGTGGCCGTGCTTCTGGTCGGCGACACTTGCCGCCAATGCGGCGATCGGCGAGGGGCTCTATTCCGGCAGCCTGCTGGTGTCTCACCTGTTCCTTTATTTCATCGGCGCGGTCGCCATGCGCGGCGCCGGTTGCACCTATAACGATCTCGTCGACCACGAGATCGACATGGAAGTGGCGCGCACGCGGTCGCGTCCGCTGCCCTCCGGCCGCGTCACGCGCCGCCGGGCGAAGATCTTCATCGGCTTGCAGGCGCTGGTCGGCCTGTTCGTGCTGTTGCAGTTCAACTGGCTCAACGTCTTCCTCGGTGTGCTCTCGCTCGGGATCGTGGCGTTTTATCCCTTTGCCAAACGTTTCACCGACTGGCCGCAATTCTACCTCGGACTTGCCTTTTCCTGGGGCGCGTTGATGGGCTGGGCCGGCATTCTCGGCGGCCTCTCCTTTGCCGCCATCCTGCTCTACGCCGCCTCCGTCGCCTGGACGATCGGTTATGACACGATCTATGCGCATCAGGACAAGGAGGATGACGAGCTGATCGGCGTCCGCTCCACCGCGCGCCTGTTCGGCGACAGGACGCGGCAGTGGCTTATCGGTCTTTACGGACTGACGCTGGCGCTGATGTTTGTTGCTTTCGTTCTCGCCGGCGCCAATCTCATCGCGTTTCTGGGTCTGCTCGGTGCGGCCGGCATGTTCGCCTGGCAGATCGTCCGGCTCGATATCAATGATGCCGACCAGTGCCTGGCGCTCTTCAAATCGAACAACCGCGTCGGCCTGATCATCTTCTTCGGCCTCTTCGTCTCGCTGCTGTTTGCCATTCCCTGATTGGGACGTTAAGCCCGGCGCGGGCGCCAGCCCTCGCGCATGTCCTCAGATAGGAGGATTGGTCTAGCAGCCATTCGTGTCGTCCTTTGCGGCAGATGGAAGCCATGCCTTGATTTGTTGATCCGTGAGGTTGGCACCACACAGCATAGTCGCTACACGGCAGCCTTTCAGGGCAGATGCCTGCGCAAGAATAGCAGCGAGCCCGGCTGCTCCGGCTGGTTCGACGAGACGCTTCCATGTGTCATGAGCAAACCGCATTGCATCGAAAAGCTGATCGTCATCCACGAGAACGACGTCATCGATCGTGTCTTGAAGCCAGCCGACGGCCGACGGGACGGGAATCCGCACAGCAATTCCATCGGCAATCGTGCGTGCCTCCGGCGTTGAGATCACGTCACCCGCATTGTAGGACAGGGCCATGCAAGGTGCGCCCTTTGCGGCAACTGCGACGACCCTAGTTCGCGGTGATCGTGATTTGAACCAGCACCCTATTCCGGCCGCCAGGGCACCGTTGCCAAGCGGAATGAAAACGGCATCGATATCTTCGACCTCTTCAGTCAGCTCCGCCGCAATCGTTCCTGCCCCTTCGGCAATGGTTGCGCTCGCCCCGTCCTCGACGAACTGCAGTTTCCGTTCGGCGGCGTAGATTTTGGCGGCCTCCTTTGCAGCGTCAAAATCTTCCCCGGCGAGAAAGACCTCCGCCCCAAACTTGCGCATGGCTTCGATCTTCAACGGATTGGCGTTGACACTGGCGAACACCACCAGGGATCGCCCATGCCGCGCGGCATTATAAGCAAGCCCCTGGCCGAAATTCCCGGCTGATGCCGTGACCAGAGGAGTTCTGTCGCCAACGAGATCGGCGAGAAAATACCCCGTCCCGCGCCCCTTGAAGCTGCGGATGGGATTTTCCGTTTCGTCCTTGGCGACGAGCGACAGCGCGAGCCTATCGGAACGCAACAGATTGGTGTTCAGGAAAATCGGATCGATTTTTTTGCGTGCATCGTCGATTTTGGCGGCTGAAAGAGGTGTTTGTTTTGTCATGGGCAGATGATAGGAACTTTCGGCGCGGAAAAACCGCGCTCATGAGAAATTTATAGCGGAATTTCTGCTTATGGGCTTGGTTATACGCTGTGAATGATATTGATCGAACTATTCTGTCGATGCTGCAGGAGAATGCCGACATTCCCGGCAAGGTCATTGCTGACGCGGTCAATCTCTCTACCTCGGCCGTCGAACGGCGCATCAGCAAACTGAAACAAGATGGGATCATCGAGAAGATCGTGGCGGTGGTCAGTCCGAAAGCCGTTGATCGCACCTTGTCCGTTCTGGTTGAGCTCGAAATTCAGAACGAACATCGACACGCGTTGGAGCAATTCCAACGATGGCTGGACCGTGCGCCTGAAGTTCAGTCATGCTGGTATGTCACCGGCGACATGGACTATGTCCTGCTCGTGGCCGTCCGCAATCTTGAGGAATACAATGCCTTCATTGAGCGGCTTATGGGCGAGCAGCAGGCGCTCGTGCGAAAATACAAGAGCCTGATCGCACTCAAAACGGTCAAGCACGGATTGGGACTTTCCGTCTTTGAATGAGAGGCTTTTTACTGGCTACGCAGTGATCCAGTCAAAACTCATCCCGCGGTGCCAATCGAGACAGTCTACGGCCGAATTCGACAGCGTCGCAAAACGGGCATTCCGCGACAGGTGAGTGCGCAGAATGCCCGGCAATGATGTCCGGTGTCGCGATTTCGGTCAGTTGCGGGCGATGATTTCCTTACCTTCGATCTTCATGGCGACGCCCAGCCGGCCGGTGGTGCGGCGCACGAGGAAGCGCGGACGGCGATTGGCGAAGTAGGAATGGCGGCGGCGCGGCTTGAGGTCGCTGGTGCGCAAGGCACCGATGTGGTCTTCGAGCGGCCGGGCGACGCCGTCGGCCTCGACCATCAGCATCGGAATGCGGAAGGCTTCCGACCAGCTGCGCCAGTCTGCGGCAATGTCGCTGAGATCATGGGCGACGAGCAGCGGAATGCAGAGCTCCGGATCGGTGTGATGGAGTTCGAGAGTGACGGTGACATCGCCGTCGCCATGGTCGATGGCGCGGGCGGCGACGCCCTTGAAAACGCGCTTCGGCAGCGCAATCGAGAGCGGCAGGCCGCTGGAGGGGAGGACCTTGCGCAGGACCGCACCACGTTCGTCTATGGTGATATTGACGTCATCCGAACAATCGTGGATGGCGTAGCTGACCTGCTGGGGAAAGCGGGACGGATCGAGGCGTAACGTCGTGCCAGCCCAAGCGGGCTTCATAACGGGATTGTTCATTTCATTCTACCCTTGTCTTACCTGAGAGCCGATTTCCGGTCTTCTCCTTGGGACTTTTCGTCCTCTATGGCCGACAATAGGCAGCTGCCCTTCCGTACAGCTTAAAAATTGCGGTTAAGAAAACTTTGCCTCCTCTGATGGTTATCAAAACCGAATCCGGCAGGGTTTCCGGAAGGTGAACGATGCGGTGTCCTGGAATGATGCATCCGGAGGTAAGCCTCAGGTAAGCTTTGCATGGCAAAATGTGCTCACCAGCATTTCGTCGTTCTTTTAGAGATTTTGCCGAAAAGGGCGCTTTCCATGATCACGGCTTCCCTTGCTTACACGATCCTGTCGCGCGACATGACGTCGAGCCTCAACAAGGTCGCGTCGCAGACGACGGTCAAGAAGGATGCCCAGTATTACGCCGACCATATCAACAAGGTCACCGACGTCGACGACTTCCTCGGCGACTACAAGCTCTACAGCTATGCGATGAAGGCCTATGGCCTCGAGGACATGACCTACGCCAAGGCCTTCATGAAGAAGGTGTTGGAAAGCGATCTGACCGATCCCAACAGCTACGCCAACAAGCTCTCCGATACGCGTTACCGCGAATTCGCCGCCGCCTTTAATTTCAATGCGCCGGAGAAGGACGTGCAGACAGACGCGCAGGAGGACGATCTCATCGGCCTCTACAAGCAGTCCTTCGCCGATGCCGAAAAGGCCGCGAGCGCCGAGAGCACCTATTACGGCAACAATATCGATAGCGTGCAGAGCGTCGACGACCTGGTCAACAACACCCGGCTGCGCACCTATGTGCTGAAGACCTTCAACATCGACCCCACCTATGCGTCGAAGGATTTTCTGCGGCAGGTGCTGACCAGCGATCTCAGCGATCCCACGAGCGTCGTCAATACGCAGGGCGGCGACAAATACAAGGCGCTTGCCGCCCAGTTCAGCTTCAACGCCGACGGCACCGTCACCGGCACGGCCCAGACCGCCGCGCAGAAGGCCTCGGTCATCGAGTCCTACACGCTGAATTCCCAATCGGTCATCATCGACAATTCGGTCGGCTCCGACGTCTACTATGTCGGCAAGACGGCGGCCGAATACAACAAGGCCTATTACACCGCCAAGATCGGCACGATCACCAATGTCGACGACCTGGTCGCTGACAAGCGCCTGACCTCCTACATCACGACGGCCTACAGCATGGGCGCCGACTTTACCGCTGCAGCGCTGCGCACGGTGCTGACCGACCCCGGCTATGCCCAGCTGATGGGCTTCACCAACGTCTACAATGCTTTCAATTTCAAGGCCGACGGTTCGACGTCGAACACGGCGCGCGTCCAGTCTATCGCCCAGGCGAACAATCTGCAGTCGGCTGCGTCGAACACCGGCAATTATTATACCTTGACCTCGCAATCGAGCAGCATCACCAATGTCGATGACCTGCTCGCCGACAACGTGCTGGCGCGCTACATCAAGGATGCCTATGGTCTCGGCACGAGCTTCAGCAATGCCGACCTGAAGAACATCCTGACGGATTCGGCCTATGCCGCAGCTCAGGGCCATGCCGACATCAATGCCGACTTCAATTTCCAGGCGGACGGTTCGATCAACGGTTCGGTGATTCAGACGGAAGCACAGCGCAAGTCGACCACCGACAAGTCGGCGGCGAACGCCGCGCATTTCAACGGCATGATCGGCAATGTCACCGATGTCGATGACATCATGTCGGATGCCGTTGCCGTGAGCTACATCAGAAACAGCATGCAGATCGCAGACAGCGTCTCTGATGCGACCTTGAGGACCATCCTGGTCGATCCCGCGGCTGCCAGCGCCCAGGGCTATAGCGACGTCCACGATCTTTTCAATTTCAAGACGGATGGTTCTGTCGCCACCCTTTACGCCTCGCAAAGCGCCTCACAAAGCGCGAGCACCACCAGCAAGGCGAATGATGCGGCCGTCTATTACCAGGCGACCATCGCCGGCATCTCGGACGTCGATCAGTTGCTGGCAGACCAGAAACTGAACAATTTCGTCCGCAATGCTTTCGGCATCCCATCGACGGTCAGCGATCTCGATCTCAGGAATATCCTGACTGACCAGAGCGGCACCGGCACTTATGCCGACGTTGCCGCTGCCTTCAACTTCAAGGCGGACGGCACGCTTGAAGATGGTATGCAGGCGCAGACGGCCGCCCAGATCAGCAATACGAAAATTAGTGCGACAGCGCGGACCAACGACTATTCCGCACGCATGGGGGCGATCGCCAATGTCGATGATCTTATTGCCGATGACGGCATCACCAATTTCCTGAAGAGCACTTACAATCTGCCTTTCGATATCTCGAACGCTGACCTGAAGAGCATTCTGACCGATGCGACGGCGGCTGCAGCAGCCGGTCACGCCGATCTCAATGCCGACTTCAACTTCGCCGCCGATGGATCGCTTCCCGTCGTCAGCTCGGTCCAGACGGCCGACCAGGCGCAGACCACCAACGATAACTACGCCGCGCGCTATGACGACGAGCGCGACGAGGCGATCGACGAGGTCGCTGCCAATTACAAGAGCCTGATGGCGGATACCAGCCGCCTGCAGAATTTCTCCGACATCAAGAGCGTCAATGATTTCCTGCGCACCAATTCGGCGGTCGATTTCAGCAAGAGCAACGACAATCTGCCGGATCTCTTCCATGTGGCGCTGCAGGCTTTCGGCCTGACTGACCAGGACGTATCGCGTTCGATGATGCGCAAGATCCTGACCAGCGATGCCTATGATCCGAACGGCTATGTCGCCTCGCTCCAGGATGAACGTATCACCAATCTTGCCCGCGCCTTCAATTTCGGCCCCGACGGCAAGGCGGCATCACCCTTCCAGGCACTGCCCGACGCGACCATGGCCAAATACGCCACCGACTATAGATCGCATATCACCATGCTGATGAAGGACGGTCCGGTGAAGGACAAGGCGGCGAAGGACGCGACGGCTGAAGTCGATTATTTCGCCAAGGGCATGGCGAAGGTGAAGTCGCTTGACGATTTCCTGGATGACAGCCGCCTGACCGATCTGGTGCTGAAGGCGAACAACCTTGACCCCAAGGATTACGACAAGGCGACGCTGAAGAAGATCTTCACGTCCGATCCCGACGACAAGAAGAGCTATCTCAACGCCACCGCCGATGCACGATTCAAGGACATCGTCGCCGCATTCAATTTCGACAAGGATGGCAACCTGACCCGCGCCAAGATCGGCACCATCCAGAACAAGGCGGCCGAGGAGCATACGCAGGAGCTCTACGTTCAGCAAACGATGGAAGCCCAGGAAGGCGAAAGCAATGACGGCGTCCGCCTGGCGCTCTATTTCAGCCGCAAGGCCTCGAGCATCACCTCGATCTATGGGATCCTCGGCGACAAGGCGCTTTATCAGGTCATCACTACCGCCTACAGCCTGCCGTCGCAGATCTCGGGCATGGATGTCGCCAAACAGGCCGATCTGATCAATCGCTTCGTCAAGCTCGAGGATCTCCAGGATCCGAAGAAGGTCGACAAGCTGCTGCGCCGGTTCACCGCGATGTACGACGTCCAGAACGCCACCCAGCAGTCGCCGGCGCTGATGATCCTGACCAACGGCGGTACGCAGTAGGCCTGATGGCGTGCAGCCTCACGGATCGAGGCTGACGACCTTTCCCGGGTTCATGATATTGGCGGGGTCGAAGGCGCGCTTGATGCGGCGCATCAGTTCGATTTCGATGGTTGGGCGGATCGCCGCCAACTCGTCGCGCTTCAGCTGGCCGATGCCGTGCTCGGCCGAGATCGAGCCGCCATGGGCCAGCACCAGCCCGTGGACGATATGGTTCATCTCGCGCCAGCGGGCGATGAAGGCGGCCTTGTCGGCACCGAGCGGCTGGGAAATATTGTAATGAATATTGCCGTCGCCCATATGGCCGAAGGCGCAGATGCGGGCGCCAGGCATGGCCGCCATCACCGCTTCTTCGGCCTCGGCCATGAAATGCGGGATCTTCGACACCGGCACCGAAACATCGTGCTTGATCGACCCGCCTTCCGGCTTCTGAGCATCCGACATGCTTTCGCGCATGTGCCAGATCGCCTTCTGCTGCGCTACCGATGCAGCGATTGCGGCATCCAGCACCAGCCCGGCCTCAAAACCCTGTTCCAGCACGCTGTTCATCATCCGTTCCGCCGTCTCGGCCGAATCCGACGTCGAAATGTCGATCAGCACGTACCAGGGATAGGCCGTTTCCAGCGGATCGCGCACACCGTCGATGTGGCGCGTGGTGATCTCGACGCCGAAACGCGGCATCAGCTCGAAACCGGTCAGCGAGGCGCCACAGAGGCTGGAGGCGAGGTTGAAGAGGGCAAGGGCATCCGTCACCGAATTCAGGCCAGCGAAGGCCACCTGATGGCCGAGCGGCTGGGGAAAGAGCTTCAGCACTGCGCCGGTGATGATGCCGAGCGTGCCCTCGGCGCCGATGAAGAGATCGCGCAGGTCGTAGCCGGTATTGTCCTTCTTCAGGCGGCGTAAACCGTCCCAGATCTCGCCGGTCGGCAGCACCACTTCGAGGCCGAGGCAGAGCTGGCGCATATTGCCGTAGGCAAGCACGGCCGTGCCGCCGGCATTGGTGGAAAGGTTGCCGCCGATGCGGCAGGAGCCTTCCGAGCCGAGCGACAGCGGAAACAGCCGCCCATGCGCCTCGGCCGCCTTCTGCACCTCGGCCAGGATAACGCCGCCATCGGCCACCAGCACGTTCGCCACCGGATCGACATCACGGATCTTGTTCATCCGCTCGAGCGACAGGATGATATCGGACTTGCCCTGACGCGGCGTCTGGCCGCCGACGAGGCCGGTATTGCCGGTCTGCGGCACGATCGCCGTTCCGGTCTCCGTCGCAAGCTTCATGATATCAGAGACTTCCTCGACCGAACCGGGTTTGAGCAGGAGAGGGGAGGAGCCGTGATAGAGCCCGCGGTTTTCGATCAGATGCGGCGCAAGGTCGGCCTCGCTGCGAAGCGCGTATTTTTCGCCGACGATCGCCACGAAGCGGTCGAGACCCTCGTTGGAAATGCTGCTCATCGGGCTCGATTCTCCATCCTGTTCCCGGTCCTTCAGTCGCGGGGCGCGGCTGCCCGCTGCAGCCGGTCGTTGATCGCTTCGCCCAACCCCTCCTCGGGAATCGGCGAAAAGGCGATGCTCCGGGCGCCGCTGGCATCGGCCCGCTTCATGTAGTCGAAAAGATTGGCGGCGGCCTCTGCAAGGTCGCCGCGCGGGCTGAGATCAAGCACGATGCGGGCACTGTCTGCGCCGGAGACCGCAGCGCTGCCGAAGGCGATCAGCGCTTCGCCGGGTTCGACTGCCATTGCATTGAGGCGCACGGATGCACCCGGCGCGTAATGCGAGGCGAGCATGCCAGGCGCCTCAATGGCCGCCGATGGCGCCTTCGCCCGCAGCAGCGGTTGGCCTGCAACACGTTCGATCTCACGCGCCGCCAGTCCACCCGGCCGAAGCAGCCTGAGTTGGCCGCCCTCCGCCTTGACGATCGTCGATTCGACACCGACAGCACTCGGGCCAGCATCGAGGATCAACGGGATTTTCGCTCCGAGATCGGCTTCGACATGGGCGGCACTCGTGGCGCTGACCCCGCCTGAGGTATTGGCGCTGGGGGCTGCGAGCGGCCGACCGAAGGCGCCGATCAAAGCGCCGGCAAATCCCTTCGGCACGCGGATACCGACGCTGTCGAGCCCGGCAGTTGCCAGCGAATGGATCGGGCTTTCCCGCTTCAGCGGCAGCACGAGGGTGAGCGGGCCGGGCCAGAAGGCTTTGGCGAGCGCCCGCGAGACCGGGTCGAACTCGGCATGCTCTTCGGCCATCGCGAGATCGGCCATATGGCAGATCAGCGGGTTGAAGCGCGGCCGTCCCTTTGTCTCGTAAATGCGGGCGATGGCCAAAGGATTGGTGGCGTCGGCGGCAAGGCCGTAGACGGTCTCCGTCGGGATGGCGATGGCAAAGCCGCCGGCAAGAGCGGCTGAGGCCGCCTCGAGCGCTGCCTGCCTGTCTGCCGTGATATCGATCGTGCGTGCCATGTCCTGCCCGTGTTCGTCCTGGCAGTCATTAGGCTTTCCGCCGCCCGCGATCAATCGCGTTGTTCATCTATGCATGTCGCCCAAAAGTGTGCAGCGGTTTTGGGACAACGACATGCATCAAGCAAGGACCTAAGCGCGTCGCGCTTTAGAGTTGGCGGATGATTTCGCGCAGCTGTTCGTTGCGGGCGCCGAGCAGCAGGATGTTGCGGATCGCCGCCTGCGGATCGTGGGTGCGGAAGAGCAGGCCGTTGCCGCGCACCGAGCGGTCGATGCTCATCTTTTCCGCGGAATTCTCGCCAGGTTTGATCGCGACGGCGAAATACATGCGGGAATAACCGACATCGATGCGTTCGAAGAAATTGTCGTTCTCGCCGATGTCGGAATAGAAATTCGAGATGTAGAAGGCCCAGCTTACCTCTTCGTAATGAGCGAATTTCGTCCGCGCGGCGGTGACGTGGCAATAGCCGAGATGCGGGCTGTCCTCCAGCGTCCGGTGGAAGATCATCTTCGGAAACTGGATCGAGTGGTGAAAGCCGTTGATGTGCTGATGCGTCTTCTCGCCAGCCACCTGCAGCTTGCGGCCGGTCTTCGCGGCGACCTCGTCATGGGTGAAATACCGCTTTTCCTCGGCCAGCCAATGCCGCCGCTCGCGGGGGATGCGGCCGGTGCGGAGGAATTCGGAATGGGCGGCAATCAGCTGCGGCTCTTGCGATCTGCTCGCATCTTTCGCGTCGAAATAACGGAGTCTGGCCATGGTTCGCGTTCTTCGGTCGGTCGGTGATCATCAGGAGGATAGGACCGTATGCTTAAGGCGATGTTAAAAAATGGCCCCTCAGCCGGCCGGCTGAAGGGCAAATGCCGGCAGATGTCGCAAACGCGACTGACATCGATATCAGGCAGCCGACCTCTTTGCGGAGCGGGTCTTTACGCCATGTCGCAATTGACGATAATTGCCCGGAGAGTCGGGCGATGTCATCGACCGGGATCGGCAGCTTCAAGCCGTGCCGCATCCTGTCGTCAATTTCGAAGCCGATGTCGCATTACAACCAAGCGGCAGGCAGGCTCGGTGATTAAATGACGCCATGAGAGAAGGAAGCGGGCGCGCTTCCGCCGGCCTTCTTGCCGGAAGGCGGCAGCCGGGTGCACGAGGACATGAAGATGGATATTCGCAGCAACGTTTTGCGTCAGCTCAAGAGCCGCCGTGAGGGCTTCAGTCTCGAACAGCCGTTCTATATCGACGAGGATTATTTCCAGCTCGACATGGAGATGATCTATTATCGCGACTGGCTGTTCATCGGCCATGATTGCGAGCTGCCGAAGCCGGGTGCCTATTTCACCGTTCAGATCGGCAGCTATCCTGTCGTCATCGTCCGCGGCCGCGACAATGTCATCCGTGCCTTCCACAACAGCTGCCGCCATCGCGGCTCGCGCGTCTGCACCAAGGAGCACGGCTCCTCCGTGCGCCTCGTCTGTCCCTATCATCAGTGGACCTATGATCTCGAAGGCAAGCTCGCCTTCGCCCGCCACATGGGCGATGATTTCGACAAGACTGGCTTCAACCTGAAGCCCGTCCATTGCGAAATCGTCGCTGGCTATGTCTTCATCTGCCTTGCCAACACCGCCCCGGATTTCCAGCCGGTGCGCGACAAGATCGAACCCTATGTCGCGCCGCACCGGATCAGCGAGAGCAAGGTCGCCTTCCAGAGCACGATCATCGAGAAGGGCAACTGGAAGCTTGTCTGGGAAAACAACCGCGAGTGCTATCACTGCGCCGCCAATCACCCCGAGCTCTGCCGCACCTATCCCGAAGCCCCGAGCGTCACCGGCACGGATGGCGGCGCCGACGATCCCGAGATCGCCGGCCATTGGGCGCGCTGCGAGGCGGCCGGCCTGCCGAGCAAGTTCCAGATTTCGCCGGACGGTCAGTTCCGCACCGCCCGCATGCCGCTGATCGAGGATGCAGAGAGCTACACCATGTCGGGCAAGAGCGCGGTCAAGCGCGCGCTTTCCGACGATATCTCGATCAGCCATATCGGCACCATGCTGCTCTTCCACTACCCGACGACGTGGAACCATCTGCTCGGTGACCACGCCATCTCCTTCCGCGTGCTGCCGCTCAGCGCCAATGAGACGGCGGTGACGACCAAGTGGCTTGTCCACAAGGATGCCGTCGAAGGTGTGGATTACAATCTCGAGGAACTGACCCACGTCTGGACCGAGACCAACGATCAGGATCGCCGCATCGTCGAGGAAAACGCCTTCGGCATTCGCTCGCCCGCCTATGAGCCCGGCCCCTATTCCGCCTTGCACGAGGGCGGCGTCATGCAGTTCCTCGAATGGTATTCGAACTTCATGGTCAACCGTCTGCAGGGCGACCAGGCGAAAATCTCCGCCGTTGCCTGATAGCGCTTTGCCGCACCGGTTAATGTCCGGTTCAGTTCAACTGATCTAAAAGGGAGAGCAGGCCGGCCCCGGCCGCTTTCGGAACCATTCGGGCGCGAAGACGTTGCTGGGCAGGCGGTGATCGCTGTTGAATGGGAGTTGAAGCAATGATCGGTTTGAGAAACAAGATTGCGACCGCAGTTCTGGCTGCCGCCGTGGTGCTGACGGGCTTCGTGCCGTCCCAGGCAATCCAGATGCCCACCGCCCCGCAGGTGGAAAAATCCTCCGACGTCGAGAGCGTCCAGTACCGCCGCTATTACCGTCCCGGCTACCGGCCTGGCTATCGTCCCGGCGCCTATTACCGGCCCGGTTATTACGGCGGCTATCGCGGCTATTCCTATCAGCGTCCGGGCTATCGCCGCTATAACGGCTATTGGTATCCGCTCGCCGCCTTCGGCGCCGGCGCGGTCATCGGCGGCGCTATCGTCGCGCAGCCGCGTTACGTCGCGCCCGCTCCCCGCATGGGTTCGAGCCACGTCGCCTGGTGCGCAAACCGCTACCGGTCCTATCGCGCCTACGACAACACGTTCCAACCCTATAACGGCCCGCGCCAGCAGTGCTATTCGCCGTATTGATAAGGCGTAGGAAGCGCGTTGCGCTTCCAATCGCTAAGTGTCAACGCAGCGTGATGCCATAGGCGCAGCGCCGTTCCATTCGTTGCGTCGGCGGCGAGTTCGGCCGGAACGTAACCCCACCTTCCGTCATCCTCGGCCTTGAGCCGAGGATCCATGCCCTCGGCTGATGGAGGCCAACATGGATCCTCGGGTCGGGCCCGAGGATGACGGAGGGTGGGGTGAGCTTCTGGAGCAAGTACCGCGACGGGTGGGGAATGCGCCTCTCCGACAGTCATGTCGAACCTTCACCCTCAAAGAATATCCACCCGCCTCAATAGCCACCAGGCAAAGGCAATGGAGCCGACGATGAGGACGACGGCGTATTCGGTGCCGTAGTCGCCGACGGCGAAGGGCAGGTTTGCCGTGTTCATGCCGAAGAAGCCGGTCACCAGCGTCGGCGGCAGCAGGAAGGCCGTCATGATCGACAGCAGATAGAGGTGGCGGTTGGTTTCGGAGGATTGTTTCGAATCGATTTCTTCATGCAGCAGGCGTGCCCGGTCCTGCAGCGCGTAGATATCGTGGTCGACCGTTTCCAGCCGGCTCGTCAGCCGCCGCGCCACGTCGTCGAAGCCGAAGGGCATCTCGTCGTCGTCGGCCGCCGCCGCCCGGCGCATCAGCGCCAACACGGTGCGCAGGTGCCGATGCAGCCTGACCACCGTGCGCCGGACCGGCGCCAGGCGCCGGCGCTCGTCGCGCTGCGCACTGTCGTAGACGATATCCTCGATCTGGTTCAGCTCTTCGGTGAGTTCGATGACGATCGCGATCAGCGTGCGCTGGAACTCGATCACCAGCAGTTCGAAGAGATCGACCGGCCGGGAGAATTTGCCCGGGTTTTTCTCGATCAGCGCCCGCGCCCGTTCGACGCTGCGCAGCGGCTGCAGCCTCGTGGTGATGAGGAAGCGGTCGGACATGGCGAAATGCAGCCAGCCGAGATTGTTGGTATCCTGGGCAAAATCGCGCTGGCAATCGACGAGCGTGCCATAGAGCATCTGCTCGTCGACGGTGATGGCCGCATGCGTATCACGCGTCGTCAGCGCCGATTTCGCGTCCTCCGTCAGCCCGTCCAGCGTATCGAGCAAGGCCGGCACGCGGGCGTCGACAAGGTTGAGGTGCAGCCAGTAGAAACAGTTGTCGGCGGTCAGTTCCGCCACCGTCGCACTATTGTTCAGTCGCACCGCCGTCTTTTCACCCGGCGAGAAGCGATAGGCCCAGACGAAACCGGGTATGTTGACGGGCAATGTATCCATTGTTCGCCGGTCCTTTGCGAAGGCGATGTCTTCCCTTAGAGATTGTTCATGACGTCCATTTGTCCAAAGGTGCAAGAGCAAAGCGCCATGTCCGGCGATTTATCGCATGCCGGCCAAGGAAATCGAAATTGACGTTTACGTAAAAATCAATTAGCCCTTGCCTCGGAGGGGCTTGCCCAAGTGCAGGCCGGTCTGCGGAGGAAAAACCATGTACAAGGCGCCCGTCGAAGAAATCGCGTTCACGTTGAAGCATGTAGCGGGCATGGGCGAGGCGATTTCCAAAGGGCTGCTCGGCGATCTCGGCGAAGATCTGGTCGATGCGATCCTCGCTGAGGCGGGACGTTTTGCCACAGAGGAAGTGGCGCCGCTTGCCGAAATCGGTGACCGCCAGGGCGCCCGCTTGATCGATGGCGATGTCAGGCTGCCGGATGGCTGGCGCGATCTCTACCGCCACTGGATTGCCGGCGGCTGGAACGGTCTGACGGCGCCGGAAGCGTTCGGCGGCCAGGCCTTGCCGCATATGCTGAATGTCGCAGCACTCGAAATGTGGAATTCCGGTTCCATGGCCTTTGCACTCGCCCCGACGCTGACGATGGGCGCCATCGAGGCGGTCAGCGCCCATGGTAGTGCTGCGCTGAAAGACACATATCTGGAAAAGATGGTCTCCGGCGAATGGACCGGCACCATGAACCTGACGGAGCCGCATGCCGGCTCCGATCTCGGTGTGCTGAAAGCCCGCGCCGAGCGCCGCGATGACGGCAGCTACCGCCTGTTCGGCCAGAAGATCTTCATCACCTGGGGCGAACATGACGCCGCCGACAACATCATCCATCTGGTGCTGGCCCGTCTGCCGGATGCGCCGGCCGGCACACGCGGCATCTCGCTCTTCCTGGTGCCGAAATTCCTGGTGAACGACGATGGCTCGCTTGGGCCCCGCAACGATCTGTTCTGCCATTCGCTGGAGCACAAGCTCGGCATCCATGGTTCGCCGACCTGCACGATGATTTACGGCGACGGAAAATTCGGCGGTGAAAAGGGCGCTGTCGGATGGCTGGTCGGCGAGGAGAACAAGGGACTGGCCTGCATGTTCACGATGATGAACAATGCCCGCCTTGCCGTCGGCATGCAGGGCGTGGCGATCGCGGAAGCCGCCACCCAGAAGGCGCTGGCCTATGCCAGGGAACGCACTCAGGGCAGGGCGCCGGGCTCAGGCAGTGCCGGCATGAGCCCGATCGTCGAACATCCCGATGTCGCCCGCATGCTCCTCACCATGAAGGCGCTGACGCAAGGGGCGCGCGCCATCTCCTATGCCTGCGCCCATGCGATCGACATGTCTCACCGGGCAGTTGGCTCCAGCCGCCACTGGCAGGAGCGCGCCGCTTTGCTGACGCCGATCGCCAAATCCTTTTCAACCGATGCCGGCGTCGACGTCGCCTCGCTCGGCATTCAGGTGCATGGCGGCATGGGCTTCATCGAGGAGACGGGTGCGGCGCGCTATCTTCGCGATGCCCGCATCGCGCCGATCTACGAGGGCACCAACGGCATCCAGGCAATCGACCTCGTCACCCGCAAGCTGCCGCTCTCCGGCGGCGATCAGGTGAAGGGCTTCATCGCCGAGCTTAAGCAGATCGCCGACGACGTCCGCCGCTCCAATCTTAATGGTTTCGGCGAGACCGCTGTGAGGCTCGACGCGGCGATCGCCGATCTCGATCAGGCGACCGCCTGGCTGATAAAGACGCTTGCCGATGACAAGACCGCCGAAGCGCTCTCCGGTGCCACCCCCTATCAGCGCCTGTTCGGGCTGGTGCTCACCGGCTGTTATCTTGCCAAGGGCGGTCTCGCCGAGAGTGCCGATGGTGTGGCCGAAAACCGCATCGCGCTCTGCCGCTTTGCCGCCGAGAACCTGCTCGCCGAGACCGCAGCCCTGCGCGACCGGGTCGTCAATGGTGCGGCAAGCCTTGCCGCCGCCCGTATCCTGCTTGCCTGAGGAGACCTTATGACCGATCACATCATCGTCGAGCAGCCTTCCGCCCATCCCGGCGTCCAGTCTATCCGCTTCAATCGGCCGGAGAAGAAGAACGCCATCACCCGCGCCATGTATCGCACCATGGCCGATGCGCTGAATGCGGCCAACACAAATCCCGGCATCCGCGCCACCGCTTTGCTCGGCACCGAAGGCTGCTTCTCGGCCGGCAACGACCTGAACGATTTTCTGGCTGCCGCAATGGGCGGCCGCGGCCTGGAGCAGGAGATCCTCGATTTCCTCTATGCGCTGGTGAATGCCGAAAAACCCGTCGTCTCCGGCGTCGACGGTCTGGCGGTCGGCATCGGCACGACGATCCATCTCCATTGCGACCTGACCATCGCCTCTAGCCGCAGCCAGTTCCGCACACCCTTCGTCGATCTGGCGCTGGTCCCGGAGGCCGGCTCCAGCCTCGTCGCGCCGCGCCTGATGGGGCATCAGCGCGCCTTCGCCCTGCTGGCGGCCGGCGAAGCATTCTCGGCCGAGGAAGCGAGGGAAGCCGGTCTGGTCTGGAAGGTCGTCGAGCCAGGCGAGGTCGATTCACTGACGCTTGGCCTCGCCGCGAAGCTCGCGGCCAAGCCGCCGGAAGCGTTGCGTATCTCCCGCGACCTCATTCGCGGCGATCGTGGCGAGATCATCGCCCGCATCGACGAGGAGGCCCGCTATTTCTCCGCGCGGCTGAAAAGTGCCGAGGCGCGGGCGGCCTTCGAAGCCTTCATGCGTCGCTGAGCGCCGCCTGGCATCGCTTCGCGGCGATCGACACCAACACCGGGAGCAAACGGATAGCGATTAGACAGCTGGCACATTAAATACCTCGCCGGCCCTGAGCGGCCGGAACCGTTCCGGGGGAATATCATGCTCGCTCATTGCGTCTTGCAACGCTCTTGCCGGCGCGTCGACCGCTTCATTTGTCAGTTGGAACGTGGCGAAGTGATGCCCGGCCACATAGGCCGCATTTGCCAACTTCATCCCGATCACCGCTTCCTGTGGATTCTGGTGCTGCCCTTTCATGAACCAGCGCGGCTCATAGGCGCCGAAGGGTAAAATGGCCAAGCGAAAGCCGCCATGCTTCTGCTGTGCCGCTTTGTAATTGATGCCGTTGTGAAAGCCCGTATCTCCGACGTGATAAATTTTTCCGGCTGGAGTCGACAAAACGAACGACGCCCAGAGCGCCATCCGGCGATCGGCGGTTCCGCGGGCGGACCAATGGTGTGCAGGCTCCGCATCAATGCTTATTCCGGCGTGCGAAATGTGCTGGCCCCAGTCCATCGATGTCGTCTGTATATCGGGCACGGCACGGCGAATGATCGTGTCATTGCCGAGTGGCGTCACGACACGCGGCCGATGCTTCGCACCCAACCGCCTGAGCGTTGCGATATCGAGATGATCATAATGATTGTGCGACACCAGCA
Organism: Rhizobium sp. WYCCWR 11152; assembly: GCF_013087615.1. NCBI lineage: Bacteria > Pseudomonadati > Pseudomonadota > Alphaproteobacteria > Hyphomicrobiales > Rhizobiaceae > Rhizobium > Rhizobium sp. WYCCWR 11152. The sequence goes on from NZ_JABFCP010000009.1 coordinate 150,102, forward strand.
CGAGATCAATCGGGGGCAAATCATCGAACGCGATACCCGGTGGGACGACGCGCCTGGGTCCGGCAAAAGCGAGGGGACTCGCGCGCTCTGACCATACCGGGTCGGTGAGGATATTGAGCCCAGCGACCTGCACGAGCATTGTTGCATGACCAACCATGGTCACCCTCAGATCCTCGCCGTCGACGCATGGATCCGGCTTGGCCGCCGGGTATGGACTTGGGACCGACTGAGGCCAGCGCTCACGGCCACCGCCGAATTGCCACCGCAGCAGATCGCGGAAGCCAAGGGGCTCAATACCTTCGGGATTGAAGAAATGTGTGCCGTCGAAGTGATCGGACACTGGGCCGTTATAGTATGGGTTGCGTCTTTTCGTCTTTCCGACAGGCACGCCTATTTCTCCAGCGTCGCCACCACCTCGACATGCGAGGTCCAGAGGAACTGGTCGATCGGCGTCACTTGCGTGATCCGGTAGCCGCCCTCGACGAGGATCGCGAGATCCCGCGCCAGCGTCAGCGGATTGCAGCTAACGGCCACGATCTTCTTCACACCTGAGCGGGCAAGCTCCTGGCACTGGAACTCGGCACCGGCGCGCGGCGGATCGAAGACGACGACGTCATAGGGCTTGAACTCCTGCGTCATCAGCGGGCGGCGGAAGAGATCGCGCTTTTCGACGGTGACCGGTTTCAGCCCCTGTGTGTTGCGGGCGGCATGATCGAGAGCTGCGAGCGCCTTTGCTTCGGCTTCGACGGCGTGCACGCGGCCGATCCGCGCCAGCCGCAGCGAAAACGTGCCGGAGCCGGCAAAGAGATCGGCGATCCGCTTCGACTTGCCGGCATGAGCCGTGACCAGCTCCGCCATCGCCTCTTCCGCCGGCTTCGTCGCCTGGGTAAAGCCGCCCGGCGGTGGTGAAACCTGGACGCCGCCGAATTCGACCATCGGCTTAGACGGCTCGACGAGGATTTCGCCGTTCAGCGAAACACGGGCGATGCCGCGCAGGCTGAGCGCGGTCTCGATTGCCTTGCGCCGCTGCGGGTCGGAGAGTTTCTTCACGTCGTCGACGGAGATGTCGAGGCCGGAAAGCGTTTCGAGGACGGCGACGCGGAAGGGTTCGGCGCTGGTCGCCAGCGAAGCAGCAATCGCCCTGATCGCCGGCAGCCGGGCAATGATCCCTGCCGACGAGATCGGACATTCCTCGATGGCGACGATATGGTGGCTTTCGGCCTGGTTGAAACCGATCAGCATGTCCTTCTCGGTCTTGCGTGCCGCAAAGACGACACGCCGGCGTTCGCCCGGCCGGGCCGGAACGATCTCGCCGACCTCCGGCGTCAGCCCCTTGGATTTCAGCGCGTCGATGACCAGCTGGCGCTTGAAGGCGCGGTAGGGCGCATCTGCCATATGCTGCAGCGTGCAGCCGCCGCAGGTGCCGTTGACGCCATCCGGGCCGAAATGCCGGCAGGGCGGCTCCTGCCGGTCGGGCGAGGGTGTCGTGATCGACATGATCGTGCCCTGGCTCTTGACGCGGGCAATCGCCACGGTTTCGCCGGGCAGGGAAAAGGGCACATAGACAGGCCCGCCGGCGCTGCTGGCGATGCCGTCGCCCTGGGCGCCGAGCTTCTCGATCGTGACGGTTTCGGTGCTCACGGCTTCAATCCTGCCAGAAGGAATTCCTGATTGCCGTCGCCGCCGGAAATCGGGGAGGGGATGAGGCCAAGGCTTTTCCAGCCCATGTCCTCGACGAACCAGCGCGCCAGTTCTGCAGCAACGGCGGGAGCAGACGAGGGGTCCTTCAGCATCCCGCCCTTGCCGATCGCATCGCGCCCGGCCTCGAACTGCGGCTTGACCAGCAGCACGGCGACAGCGCCGGGTTCGGCGATCTCAAGGGCCGGCGCGAGCGCCAGCTTCAGCGTGATGAAGGAGACGTCGGAAACGATGAAGGTGGCGGGATGGTCGATATCGTCTGCCGTCAGGTTACGGGCGTTGAGGCCCTCCCTGTTGGTCACCCGCGGATCGCCTGATATGCGCGGATGCATCTGCCCATGGCCGACATCGATCGCAGTGACATGCGCGGCACCGCGCTGCAGCAGCACCTCGGTGAAGCCGCCGGTGGAAGCGCCGACATCAAGACAGTGATGGCCGGCGGGATCGAGCCGGAAATGCTCAAGTGCTGCGGCAAGCTTCAGCGCGGCGCGCGAGACATAGTCTTGCGCCGGATCGTCGATCTCGATTTCCGCGTCTGCGCCAAACAGCGCGCCGGCCTTCGTGACCACCTGGCCGCCGATCCTGACGGTGCCGCGCTGCACGGCGTCGCGGGCGCGTGAACGGCTGGCAAAGAGGCCGAGGGAGACGAGAAGCTGGTCGAGGCGTTGGGTGTTTTGATCTGACATCGGCTGTGCATGACCGGCAAAGCCGCCGGTTGCAAGCATTTTGTTCCCAAGACCGTCATTGACCCTCAAAAGCTTTCGGCGATAATCCTGCCGCGGCGATCGCGGGGCGTGCCGCAGACACGGGGGTGTTCTATGCTGAAGCTCTTCACTCTGATTGTCGCGGCAGTGATCGCGTCGCCCGCGCTCGCGAACGACACTATGGCCGAGGTCAAGACCGGCGGGCTGATCTTTGCCCAATCCGACGATGTCAGCATGGCGGAAGAGGATCTTTTCATCTCCGCTTCGGAAGTGCGTGTCGACTACGTCTTCGAGAACAGCTCCGACAAGGATGTCGAAAGCCTGGTCGCCTTTCCGATGCCTGACATATCAGGCCAGGTCGACAACAATTCCGCCATCTCCGATTATGACAGCGATAATTTCCTGCATTTCTCCACCGTGCAGGATGGAAGGCCGATCACCGCCAAGCTGCAGCAGCGCGTCGTCTCGCTCGGCATCGACGTGACCGACGAGTTCGCCAAGCAGGGCATTCCCGTCTTGCCCTACAGCCAGAAGACGACTGAGGCGCTCGCCAAACTTCCCGAAACCGTCCGCAAGGACTGGATCGCCCGCGGCCTCGTCTATCCCATGGGCGCCGGCGATGCCAAGGTCGATCTCGTGCCGCTCTGGACGCTGCGCTCGACCTATTGGTGGCGCACCACCTTCCCGGCGAAGAAAAAGGTCAGCGTCGAGCATCGTTACAAGCCGGCCGTCGGAGGCACCGTCGCCATCAGCTTTCTCGGAGGTGGTGAGCCGAAGGGTGAGCGCTTCGAGGAATATTCCCGCAAATACTGCCTCGACGGAGATTTCGTCAGGGTTGCCCAGCAGCGTGCGCGGGAAGCCGAGGCCGGAGGCGCCAACTATACCGAAAGCTGGATCTCCTATGTGCTGTCGACCGGCGCCAACTGGGCGGGACCGATCAAGCGCTTCCAGCTGACGATCGACAAGGGCAAGCCCGGCAGCCTCATCAGCTTCTGCGGCAGCAATGTTCAGAAGATCGGTCCTACGACCTTCCGGATGACGGCCGAGGATTTCGATCCTGCGAAGGATTTCGACATCCTGATCCTCAATCCTCCAGAAACGGCACAATAATCCTCAGGCTTGGCCGCTGTTGCGCCGCACAAATTTAAACAAATTTAAAGCCTGGCCGGATAGGTTCGGCGTGATTGTAGCGGTTCATCCAAGCCGCTCGGCGCCATGACGGCGCAAGCGTTTCCACGCCGATCATGTTCTCAGCTTCAAACATCCCGGCGGTTGCGTCTCGTGCGACCTGCCTCGCCGCGTCGACTGTCGTCAGGAGAAATCACCGATGTCCGCCAAAAACATATCCTTGAACGGTAAGCTTGCGGCCACGTTCGCAGCCCTCATTCTCATTTTCGTCGCCGTTTCCGCTTTCGTCTATTCCAAGGCGACGGCGTCTGCGGCCGCGTCTGCCGAGCAGGAAAAGTCCGAGCTGCTCGTCAACCAGATCGACGATGCGCTGCAGGCGATGCTCGAGCAGGCCGTCAACCTGCGCGGCTTCATCCTCTTCCGCAGCGACAGCACCTATGGCGATGTCTTCGCCAACCGCGAGCGCATGCTGAAGGCGATTGCCGCCGCCAAGCAGACGGCGGCCGGCGAGCCGCAGCTGGTCGAGATGATCGACGGCATGCAGAAGGCTGCCGATCTCTATTTCCATGAACTTGCCGAGCCGCAGACCAAGGCGCGCAAGGAAACCGACATGCCGATCGAAGAGGTCGTCAAGATCGGCGTCAACGCCACCAAGGGCCAGCTCGACGGGTTCCGCCAGGCCTCGGCCAAGATCAAGGCCACCGCGCGTGAAAAGTCGGAAGCGCTGGCCGCGATCCGCGCCGATGCCAACAGCCATCTGAAGACGACGCTGCTTGCCGGCGGCATCGTCGCCTCGCTTGCCGCCGCCATGCTTGCTTGGCTTATGTCGCGCACGATCGTCCGCCCGGTCGTCGGCATGACGAGCGCCATGGATCGCCTCGCCGGCGGTCAGAACGATATCGAGGTTCCGGCGACCGACCGCGGCGACGAAATCGGCCGCATGGCTCAGTCCGTCCTGGTCTTCAAGCAGGCGGCGATCGAGAAGCTGCGCCTTGCCGGCGAAACAGACCGCATGCGCGACGACGCCGAGCGCCAGCGCCGGGCAGGCGACGAGCAGAAGGCGCGCGAGGAAGGCGAGATCCGCTATGCCATCGACGCCTTGGCAGGCGGCCTTGCCGAGCTTGCCAACGGCGATATGGCCGGTCGTATCCAGACGCCGTTCGCCTCGCAATATGACAGCCTGCGCAACGACTTCAACCATGCCGTCGAAAAGCTGCAGGCGGCACTGCAATCGGTCGGCCGCAACGCCTCGGCGATCAATGCCGGCGCTGGCGAAATCCGCTCGGCCGCCGACGATCTTGCCCACCGCACCGAGCAGCAGGCTGCCGCCGTCGAACAGACCGCAGCAGCGCTTGAAGAAGTGACGACCACCGTCCGCGACAGCGCCAAGCGCGCCGAGGATGTCGGCAATCTCGTCGAGCGAGCTCGCCTCGGCGCCGAAAAGTCAGGCGAAGTCGTCCGCAAGGCCGTCTCCGCCATGCAGCAGATCGAGAAGTCCTCGGGTGAAATCTCCAACATCATCGGCGTCATCGACGACATCGCCTTCCAGACCAATCTCTTGGCTCTGAACGCCGGCGTCGAAGCCGCCCGCGCCGGCGATGCCGGCAAGGGCTTTGCGGTCGTCGCCCAGGAAGTGCGCGAGCTCGCCCAACGCTCGGCCAAGGCGGCCAAGGAGATCAAGGCGCTGATCACCACCTCGGGCGAACAAGTCGTTGCCGGCGTCGGCCTCGTCGGCGAGACCGGCAAGGCGCTGGAGGTCATCGTCTCCGAGGTGCAGGAGATCAACCACCACGTCAGCGCCATCGTCACCGCCACGCGCGAACAGTCGATCGGCCTGCAGGAGATCAACACCGCCGTCAACAACATGGACCAGGGCACGCAGCAGAACGCTGCCATGGTCGAGGAGCAGACCGCGGCCAGCCATGCACTCGCCCAGGAGGCAAACGCCCTCGAAGAACTGCTGCGCCAGTTCAAGCTCGGCCAGGTGGCCCCGGCGCCGCGCGCAAGCGTTGCCGGCACCAACGCCCGCCCGGTCGCCTCCCCGGCCCACGCTTTGACCCGCACCGTCGCCAAGGCTTTCGGCGGAAGACAGGCGAGTGCTGCGGCGGTGAAGGAAGACTGGACGGAGTTCTGAGAGTACGCCTTTCCTAGGGAAGGGACGTTAAATGAAGAGGGCGGTGCAGTGATGCGCCGCCTTTTTTATTGAGAGGACCTGCCGGGCAGCCCCCTCATCCGCCTGCCGGCACCTTCTCCCCGGGGGGAGAAGAGATTTGCGGCGACGTTTCGATTCCCTCTTCTCCCCCTCGGGGAGAAGGTGCCCGTAGGGCGGATGAGGGGGCCACACGGCATGCCCTCACCCAAATCACTTATCCCGCAACCCCAACCGCAACACCACGTCCCAGCGCCCTGAACACCGTCGAGACGATGCCGGCGCGGTCGAGCCCGGCATGGGCGTTCATCGCTTCGGGTTTGGCTTGCTCCATCCAGATGTCGGGCATCACCAGCGAGCGCAGCTTCAGACCGTTGTCGAGCAGGCCTTCGCTGGCGAGGAAGTGCGTCACATGGCTGCCGAAGCCGCCGATCGAGCCTTCCTCGACGGTGATCACGATCTCATGGTGGCGGGCAAGCTGGCGGATCAGGTCGCGGTCGAGCGGCTTGGCGAAACGCGCATCGGCGACTGTCGTCGAAAGCCCCGCGGCATCGAGATCCTCGGCGGCCAGCAGACAATCGGCAAGCCGGGTGCCGAACGAGAGCAGGGCAACCTTGGTGCCTTCCTTGACGATGCGGCCCTTGCCGATCTGCAGGATTTCGCCGCGCGCCGGCATGTCGACGCCGACACCTTCGCCGCGCGGATAGCGGAACGAGATCGGCCCGCCATCATAGGCGACAGCCGTGCGCACCATGTGCTTGAGTTCGGCCTCGTCGGCCGCCGCCATCACCACGAAGCCGGGCAGGGTGGTGAGGAAGGCCGTGTCGAAGGAGCCGGCATGCGTCGGCCCGTCGGCGCCGACGAAGCCGGCACGGTCGATCGGGAAACGCACCGGCAGTCCCTGGATCGCCACGTCGTGCACGACCTGGTCGTAGGCGCGCTGCAGGAAGGTGGAATAGAGGGCGGCGAATGGCTTGTAGCCTTCTGCGGCAAGGCCGGCGGCGAAGGTCACGGCATGCTGTTCGGCAATACCGACGTCGAAACAGCGCGACGGAAAGGCTTCGGCGAGCTTGTCGAGGCCGGTACCATTCGGCATGGCGGCGGTGATGCCGACGATCTTGTCGTCGAGTGTGGCTTCCTGCACCAGCGCTTCGGCAAAGACGCTGGTATAGCTCGGCGCATTCGGCTTGACCCTTGCCTGGGCCCCGGTGATGACGTCGAACTTGTTGACGCCGTGATATTTGTCGGCTGCGGCTTCCGCCGGCGGATAGCCCTTGCCCTTCTGCGTGACGACATGGATCAGCACCGGCCCGCGTCCATTGTCGCGCACGTTGCGCAACACGGGCAGCAGGTGGTCGAAGGAGTGCCCGTCGATCGGCCCGATATGATAGAAGCCCATCTCCTCGAACATCGTGCCGCCGGTGACATAGCCGCGCGCATGCTCGACGGCGCGAGTGATCGCCCGGTCGATGTTCTTGCCGAGATAGGCCGTCAGCTTCTTGCCGAAGTCACGGAAGCCCATATAGGTGCGACCCGAGGCAAGGCGCGCGAGATAGGCGCTCATGGCGCCCGTCGGCGGCGCGATCGACATATCGTTGTCGTTGAGGATGACGATGAGGCGCGCATCGAGTGCGCCGGCATTGTTCAGCGCCTCATAGGCCATGCCGGCCGACATCGCCCCGTCGCCGATGACGGCGATGACGCGGCGGTCTGATTTGTCGAGGTCGGCGGCAATCGCCATGCCGAGGCCGGCCGAGATCGAGGTCGAGGAATGCGCTGCACCAAAGGGATCGTATTCGCTCTCCGCCCGGCGGGTGAAGCCGGACAGCCCGTCTTCCTGGCGCAGCGTCCGGATGCGGTCGCGCCGGCCGGTGAGAATCTTGTGCGGATAACATTGATGGCCGACGTCGAAGATCAGCCGATCATCAGGTGTGTCGAAGACGCTGTGGATGGCGATCGTCAACTCGACGACGCCGAGACCGGCGCCGAGATGGCCGCCGGTGCGCGACACCGCATCGATCATTTCGTCCCGGACTTCGCGGGCAAGCTGCGGCAGGTCGCGATCCTCGAGCTTGCGCAGGTCGGCGGGATAGATGACCTGGTCGAGCAGGGGGGTCTTCGGCAGTTGTGTCACGGGCGGGCGCTCTTTCTTGCTTTTCCTTGTTCCGCTTTATTCGATTAGATTGCGGCAAAACAAGTGCATTTCAGGAACCGAAGGTTTTCACCTTAGAGCATGATGCCGAAAAGTGTGAGCGGTTTTCGGGCAACATCATGCTCCCACTATTAAAGCATGATGCCGAAAAGTGTGAGCGGTTTTCGGCGGATATCACCCTCTATTTCTTCGATCCGGAGCATTCGGATCAGGGGTTCAGCCTTCCGGCAAAGGCACGAATTCCTCTTCGTCACCGGGAACGATATCGAAGCGGCCGGTGCGCCATTCCTCCTTGGCCTGTTCGATCCGCTCCTTTGAGGAGGAGACGAAATTCCACCAGATATAACGTTTCGAATTCAGCGCCGCCCCTCCGAAGAGCATCAGGTGGCAGCCATCGCGGCCGGCTTCCAGCGTGATCGCATCGCCTGGCCGGAAGACCAGCAACTGGTCGGCGGCGAAGCGGTCGCCTGATATGACGACCTCGCCCGACAGCACATAGACGGCGCGCTCTTCATGCGCCGCGCCGAAGGGAAATTTGGCGCCCGCCTGCAGGTCGAGATCGATATAGAGCGTGTCAGAGAAAACGCCGACCGGCGATGTCATGCCTTCGAACGAACCGATGACCACCCGCCCGCGCACGCCGCTCGTCTCGATCAGCGGCATGGCGGATTTTTCCGTGTGGGCGAAGGCGGGATCGATCTCCTCCTTGTCATCGGGCAGCGCCAGCCAGGTCTGCAGCCCCGACATCAGCAGCGGATGGCCACGCAGATTTTCGGGCGTGCGCTCGGAATGGACGATGCCGCGGCCGGCCGTCATCAGGTTGATATCGCCGGGACGGATGACCTTTTCGGTGCCGAGGCTGTCGCGATGGCGGATCTCGCCGTCGAACAGATAGGTGACTGTCGACAGTCCGATATGCGGATGCGGCTTGACGTCGAGCGCCTCGTCCGGCTTCAGGATCGCCGGCCCCATGCGGTCGAAGAAGATGAACGGCCCGACCAGCCGCCGCTGCCGGCTGGGCAGCGCGCGGCGCACCTGAAAACCGCCGATATCGCTGGTGCGCGGGATGATCAGGTTCTCGATCGCATCGCAGGCGAAGGCATCGCCGGGCAGGGGGTCTTTACCGGGAAAGAAGGACATGTCGGATCTCCGATCGCTACAGTGCCGAGCGTCATCGCCCACAGATAGCGCCTGGAGCTCCGCGCGTCCAATCGGACGCGGAAAGGACGCTCAGCCCTGAAAGTGCGCCGCGCGTCCAATCGGACACGCGTCGGGGCTCAGATCGCGGTAAAACCATTGTCGACGAAGAGATGGGCGCCATTGACGAAGCTCGATTCGTCGCTAGCGAGGTAAAGCGCGGCCCGTGCCACGTCTTCCGGTTCGCCGATCCGCCCCTGCTGGGCGGCAATGGCGGCATCCGAAACGTCGACGCCGAGCGCCTGCAGGTCGGCCACCTCGCGCAGGCCATGCGGCGTGCGGATGAAGCCGGGGCAGACGGCGTTGCAGCGGATGTTGCGATCGCGGAATTCCACCGCGATGGCGCGGGCAAACATATGCACCGCCCCCTTGGTCGTGTCGTATAGCACTTCCATCGGCGTGGCGGCGACCGCCGAGATCGACGAGGTGCAGACGATCGACCCGCCGCCGCTGGCAATCATCTTCGGCAGCACCGCCTTGGTCATCAGGAACATCGAGCGCACGTTGACGGCATGCAGCCAGTCCCATTCCTCGACGGTCGTTTCCAGAAAAGGTTTGATGACGATCGTGCCGGCGTGATTGAAGAGCACGGTCACTGCGCCGTAACGTGCCTCGACGCCTGCGACGGCGGCATTGACGGCGGATTCGTCCGAGACATCGGCCGTCCAGCAGTCGGCCTCGCCGCCGGCATCACGGATCGCTTGGACTGTCTCGGCCGCCGCCTGGCCATTGCGGTCGATGATCGCAACACGCGCGCCTTCCGCTGCAAAAAGCTTCGAGGCGGCACCGCCCATGCCGGTCGCGCCGCCCGAGATAATGGCGACCTTGCCCTTCAATCTGTCCGTCATTTTTCCGTCCCCTCATCGTTTTGCAAGGGGATCATAGATCGGCCGGAAGCCGATAGCCAAGCGTCTTCGAAAGGGAGTTTGCTGTCTCAGGCGCCGTCCAGCGGCTCGACGCCCTGCGGCTTGCCGGCGCGGTCGAGCCGGATCTTCTCGATGCGGTTTTCGGCGGCCGAAAGCAGCATCTCGCAATGTTTCTTCAGCGCTTCGCCGCGCTCGTAGATCTCGATCGATTCATCCAGCGCCACATCGCCGCGTTCCAGCCGGGCGACGATGCTTTCGAGTTCGGCGACCGCCTTTTCGAAGGAAAGGCCGGACACCTCCGGCTTGACGCTGTCAGTCATTCTCAACCCTTCATCATTCTCAGAATATGCATGCCCGCCGATTCGGCGAGTCCCTCGAGATCATAACCGCCTTCGAGCAGGCTGACGACCCGGTTCTTCGAGTGCCGGTCCGCGAGTTCCAGCACGCGCCCGGTCGCCCAGTCGAAATCCTCGCCGGTCAGATTGATCTGCGCCAGCGGATCGCGGTGATGCGCGTCGAAGCCGGCGGAGATGATGATGAGATCCGGCCGGAAATCGTCAAGAGCGGGCAGCACGCGCGATTTGAATGCCTCGCGGAAATGGTCGCTGCCGACATTCGGCGACAGCGGCGCATTGACGATGGTGTTGTGCTTGCCCTTCTCGTCCTTGGCGCCGGTGCCGGGATAGAGCGGCATCTGATGGGTCGAGCAGAACAGCACCGAAGGATCGTCCCAGAAGATATCCTGCGTGCCGTTGCCGTGGTGCACGTCCCAGTCGACGATGGCGATGCGCTCGGCGCCATGCGTCTTTTGCGCATGCCGGGCGGCGATCGCCGCATTGTTGAAGAAGCAGAAGCCCATCGCCGTCATCTTCTCGGCATGGTGCCCCGGCGGGCGGGCGGCGACGAAGACATTGTCGGCCCGGCCGGTAAAGACGTCGTCGACCGCCGCCATCGCCCCGCCGATGCCGGTCAGCGCCGCCTGCAGGCTCTTGCTGCTGGCATAGGTGTCGGCTTCGATCTGGTTGATCTCGCCCTCTTCCTCGGGGATCTCCCGCATGACGGCGGTCAGATGTTCCTCCGGATGGGCCAGTAGCACCGCATCCTCATTCGCCTGCGGCGCCTGTCGGCGTTCCAGCCGCTCGAAATTCGGATGTTCCAGCGCGACATTGATGGCGCGGATCCTGTCCGATCGCTCCGGATGGCCGGCGGGCGTGACATGTTCCAGGAAGATCGGGTGTTCATAAAGACGGGTGCTCATGAATACACTCTATCGGTCGCTTATGTCATGTGCCACAGCAGATGGGGCATCGCCCGACGATTTCAACAAGCGCTCTTGCCGCGCCGTCCGACCGTTCGCCTTCACACTGTCCCCTTTGCGCCGTTTCCGTCGAGCCGGTCCATCGCAGCAGCGCCGCATCTTTTCAGGCGCGCAAAGAACACTGTAACTATTGCGTAATTCCTTAAGCCGGTTCCGGTATAAGCAATTATGCAGTAGTGTTACCATGGGGAACTGAGTAGGGCAGATCTGTTGATGAGTCAGTCGAAACGCCCGGATGTGGCGGAAATACGCGTGCCGTTTCGCGATGTCGATATGAACGGCCAGATGTTTCTGGCCTCCTATATTTCCTATGCCGAGTCCGTCCTGGCAGGCTTCTGGTCGTCACGGCCCGATGTCGATGACGAACCCGTCTATAGCCCCAGCAAGGTTTCCTGCATGCTCCACCGTCCGCTGCACTATGACGAGCCGGCAACCTTCACCGCCACCATCGACAAGATCGGCATGCATTCCATCGGCTTCCTCATTTCGATCGACACCGGGGAGGAGCGTGCCGCCGAGGTCGAGATCATCTGGCAGGCCCGCACCCGCGAGGACCAGTCGCCGGCCTCGCTGCCGGAGGAAACGCGCGACTGGCTTTATCGGTTTTTGGATTAGGATGCCGTGCGGACGGCGGGATGCGCTTTTGTTTTCCTGCCGCCCCATTGATCTGCAGATGTCAGCAATCCAAAATCGCTCAATGACAAAATCCGATGTTTTACCCCCCGATCTACAGGAACTGCTGGTTGCCATTGGGGAGCGCCTGAATAGCGGCCAAAGTGTCGAAGCGCAGCTGCCTTCCGCTGTAGCTGGCATATCCGCTCTCCCGGCTACAACGATCAGCCAATCTGCCCCGGCGATTGCAACAGCAGCAAAGCTATATCGCTGGCGTCCGGAGCCCGCGTGGCCTGGCAGACTGTTCCGGCCTCATCTCTCTGATAAGCAGCAGTTATTGAAATTTCCCGACCTTCGTTATCTCTTCCTGTTTCATTGCAATGGACGGATGAGGGAAGTTGCCCTCAAGAGGATAACCGGCGGGCTGCAAAGTTCTTTTCTGTTCGCGGCAATCGCCATACGTCTGAATGACTGGGCGGAGCCAGTCCGCGCTGCTGCGTTTGATTGTGCGAAGCGGTGCTTCCCGCTCACCTCGGCTGAGGTAATCGCCAATGCCGTGACCTCCCTGCTTCTGCACCAAGAAAGTTGGGGAAGATGGGGCGTCGAACGCGAGGCTATGGAGACGACGCTTGCAAGGCCTGATGTGGCTGAACAGCTCAGCGGAATCCTCTGTGAAGCGCAAACCGGGCCTACTTCACGGACTTTTCGTCTCGTGCTGAAGAATAGTTCGATAGATCCTCATTTGTCTCGACTGGCGGCAAGCGCGAAACAACCATGGATTCGAGCCATGGCGGTCAAAGCCATTGCGGACGAGCGTGCTGGCTGGCAAGTTGGCTGGGAGTGGAAGTGGATAGACAAATCTATGGGAAAACGGGCGCGAGAGCCTAAGTTCGACTTCCGTGACGTCCAAATCTCCTTCGATAAAGCGGCTGTCATCAGAGCTGCCGCGTCAGATACATCTGCAATCGTCCGACGCGCCGCACTGACGGCAGTTATTCAGCAGTGGCGTGGAAGCCGCGAAGCTGAGGAGCTCGCGTTGAGGCTGAGAGCTGATCCCAATCCTTCCGTGAGAGAACGCGCCGCCTTCATCTTATCGAGGACAGGTGAATCTGTTACTCCCGCGTGACGCGGTTGGATGCGACCTTTACAATAGACGGGCAGAGATCCCTTTCCTGCCGATACCGTGGAGTTTTTAGTGAAAAACGAGCGAGAGAAAGGGCAGTGGGAGACCGATGACGCGGTGACGTTCATGTACGGAAAATACAACGGCGCGCTTCTTCTGGCGCTCCGGGATTTCTGGAAAACACTTCGTTCGGCGTGGCCCGACAAGCAAAAGCCTCCGATCTCTCCGCATCGTGGCGATCAACCCCAAGAATAGCGCAGCGACCTTTCTCCTGAGGTTACTCCCGCAATCCAATCACCTAGCCGCCATGCTGGCGACCAGATCGCTGAACCTCTCTCCCTGAATGCCGACATGCGTCCGCAGCAGGCGGCGGGCTTCGTCGCCGTCTCCGGCAAAGATCGCGTCGACGATGGCGCAATGTTCTGAGAAGGAGGTCGACAGGCGGTTGCGCACGCGCAGCTGGAGGCGGCGATAGGGCCGCAGGCGGCGGTGCAATTGCAGACATTGCTCCTCCAGGAATTCGCTTCGGCCGGCTGCGTAGATGGCCTTATGGAATTCCTCATTGTCGTAATAATAGGCGTCGCTGTCACCGGCCGCGGCAGATTTCTCACAGCGGCCGTGGGTGGCCGTGATCGCTTCCCGGGAGGCCTCGTCCAGCCGTCGGGCGGCGAGCGACCCGGCCAAGCCCTCCAATTCGGCCATCACCTCGAACATTTCATAGACACGGTGTGGCCCTGGATCGATGACGATGGCGCCTCTGCGCGGTCGGATTTCGATGAGGCCGATCGCATCGAGCTGCATCAGCGCCTCGCGCACCGGTGTGCGGGAGACCCCGAAACGCGTCGCAAGCACCGTTTCGTCGAGCCGCTCACCGGGGGAGAACTCGTTGGAAAGAATTGAGTTTTCAATCTCATCACGAAGCCATCGACCGACATTCTCGGACATTCGTCTCACTTCCCTCATACATAAACGCAATTCTTGTATACACGATCATTGACCTCGTGTACGAAGAATGGCATTCTACATACTACCGGTGAAACCCGACAATGGGAAGCAGCCGTCAAAGCAGCCCGCGAAACCAGCCGGCCCAACAGAAGAGACCAGCGAAAGAGAGGAGAATGGCATGTCTGAGGCTTCCTTCTTCACCGACATGCTGCAGAGCATCACGGATCGCGGACGCCAGCTTCTGTTTTCCGGCGCGCGCGCCACGCAGGTCGCAGCCAAGGCCGATCTCCAGACACTCTGTGAAATGCTGCTATCGAGCCGGGGCGAAGCCTCGGGCATGGCGCTTGCCGCCGAGATCCTCGATCGCTGGGGCGCGCTCGACAGCGAGGGCGCGCAGGCATTCCTCGATATGCTGCATGAAAAGTTCGGGCCCGACACGGTGAGGCTCGACCAGGCAATCGAAAACTACCGCACCGATAAAAGCTCTGCCGCGGTCATTGCCCTCCACCAGGCAGCCGAGCCGCGGCGACAGGAGCTTCTGCGCCGATTGAATCACGCGCCGAACGGCACCGCCAAGCTCGTCCGGATGCGTGAGCAGCTGCTGGCTTCCAAAGACCAATCCGAAGGTTATCACGCGCTTGACGCCGACTTCACGCATCTGTTCGGCTCCTGGTTCAATCGCGGCTTTCTGACGCTGCGGCCCATCGATTGGTCGACGCCGGCCTACATCCTTGAAAAGATTATCAAATACGAGGCCGTGCACGAGATCGCCGGCTGGGAGGAGTTGCGCCGTCGTTTGGCACCGGCCGACCGCCGATGCTTTGCCTTCTTCCACCCCCGACTGGCTGACGAGCCGCTGGTGTTCGTCGAGGTGGCGCTGACACGATCCGTGCCCAGTGCGATCGGCGATGTGCTCGTCGAGGGCAGGGAGCAGATCAATGCCGACGAGGCGACGACGGCCGTCTTCTATTCGATCTCCAACTGCCAGGATGGCTTGCGCGGAATTTCGTTCGGCAACTTCCTGATCAAGCAGGTCGTGGAAGACCTGCGCAGAGACCTGCCTGGCCTCAAGAATTTCGTTACGCTGTCGCCCGTTCCAGGTTTTGCCCGTTGGCTTGCCAAGGCGCGTGCCTCGGCCACCGACCGGTTGCTGCCGGAAGCGGCCCGCGAAACGCTGACGGCGCTGGACGATCCGAACTGGCCCGACGACGAGAAGACGGCGACGGAAGTGGAGCGTGTGTTGCTACCGCTTGCGGCGCGCTATTTCCTGACCGAACGGACACCGGAGAGCCGCCCCGTCGATCCTGTCGCCCGCTTCCATCTCGGCAACGGCGCTCGACTGGAAAGACTGAATTTTCTCGGTGACCGCTCGGCCAAGGCGATGCAGCAGGCCCATGGCCTGATGGTCAACTACCTCTACAAGCTCGACGATATCGTGGCCAACCACGAGGCCTTAGCGCAGCGCGGCGAAGTGATTGCCTCGCCTGCCGTCAAAAGCCTGCTCAGCCAGAACGACGAAAGCCGCCGCGGCGGCAATGGCCAGCAAGGCTCCCGGCCATTCCAACAAATAGTGAACTCAACGCTTGGAGGAGGGCGAAAGTGAGTAACCATCTTTTCGACGCCATGCGGGCGGCTGCGCCCGGTGACGCACCGTTCATCCGGATCGATGACACCCGCACATGGACTTATGACGATGCCTTCGCTCTTTCCGGCCGCATTGCCAGCGCGATGGACGCGCTCGGCATTCGCCCCGGCGACCGGGTGGCGGTGCAAGTCGAGAAAAGCGCCGAGGCATTGATCCTCTATCTCGCCTGTCTTCGAACCGGCGCGGTCTACCTGCCGCTCAACACCGCCTATACGCTGGCTGAGCTCGATTACTTTATCGGCGATGCGGAGCCGCGTTTGGTGGTGGTTGCGTCGGCCGCTCGAGGCGGTGTGGAGACGATCGCCAAGCCCCAGGGCGCCATCGTCGAAACGCTCGATGCCGACGGCAGCGGCTCGTTGCTGGATCTCGCGCGCGATGAGCCGGCCGACTTTGTCGACGCCTCGCGTTCCGCCGATGATCTGGCTGCGATCCTCTACACGTCGGGAACGACGGGACGTTCCAAGGGGGCGATGCTCACACATGGGAACCTGCTCTCGAACGCCCTGACCTTGCGGGATTATTGGCGCGTCACATCAGGCGACCGGCTGATCCATGCCTTGCCGATCTTCCACACGCATGGGCTGTTCGTCGCCACGAATGTCACGCTGCTCGCCGGCGCCTCGATGTTTCTGCTGTCGAAATTCGACGCCGACGAGGTCGTTTCGCTGATGCCGCAGGCAACGATGCTGATGGGCGTGCCGACCTTCTACGTGCGCCTGCTGCAAAGTCCGCGCCTCGACGAGCAAGCGGTAGCCAGCATCCGCCTGTTCATTTCCGGTTCGGCTCCGCTGCTTGCCGAAACCCATACCGAGTTCCACGCGCGTACCGGTCACGCCATTCTCGAGCGCTACGGCATGACGGAAACCAATATGAACACGTCCAACCCCTATGAGGGCAAACGCATTGCCGGAACCGTCGGCTTCCCGCTGCCTGATGTGACGGTGCGCGTCACCGACCCCGCCACCGGGCTCGTGCTGCCGCCTGAAGAAACGGGGATGATCGAGATCAAGGGGCCGAACGTCTTCAAGGGCTATTGGCGCATGCCGGAAAAGACGGCGGCGGAGTTCACGGCAGATGGATTCTTCATCAGCGGCGATCTCGGCAAGATCGACCGGGACGGCTACATCCACATCGTCGGACGCGGCAAGGACCTGGTGATTTCGGGCGGATACAACATCTATCCGAAAGAGGTCGAAGGCGAGATCGACCAGATCGAGGGTGTGGTTGAGAGTGCTGTGATCGGCGTGCCGCATCCCGATTTCGGAGAAGGCGTAACGGCTGTCGTCGTGCGCAAACCCGGCGCCGTCCTCGATGAAAAGACCATCGTCAGCGCCCTCCAGCAACGTCTCGCGCGCTACAAACAGCCCAAACGGGTCATCTTCGCCGACGACCTGCCACGCAACACGATGGGCAAGGTTCAGAAAAACATTCTGCGGCAGCAATACGCCGATCTTTATACCAGGAAGTAAGACGGCTGCGCCCTCTGGGAGGAGGGTGCGTCGACATCCCGCATCAATCTTGAACACAACAACTACGGCGCTGGAGGCGTCGGAGGGAGGGGAATCATGGGTATTGAATTACTGGCCATAGGCCTGCTTGTCGCGATGTTCATCATTGCGACGATCCAGCCGATCAACATGGGTGCGCTCGCCTTTGCCGGCGCCTTCGTGCTCGGCTCGATGGTCATCGGGATGAAAACCACCGACATTTTCGCCGGCTTTCCGAGTGACCTGTTCCTGACGCTCGTCGCCGTCACCTACCTCTTCGCCATAGCGCAGATCAACGGCACGATCGACTGGCTCGTCGAATGTGCCGTCCGCCTGGTGCGCGGGCGGATCGGCTTGATTCCCTGGGTGATGTTCCTGGTCGCCGCCATCATTACCGGTTTCGGTGCACTTGGGCCTGCTGCCGTCGCCATTCTCGCACCTGTCGCCTTGAGCTTTGCCGTGCAGTACCGCATTCACCCGGTCATGATGGGCCTGATGGTGATCCACGGCGCGCAGGCGGGCGGCTTTTCGCCGATCAGCATCTATGGCGGTATCACCAACCAGATCGTTGCGAAGGCCGGCCTGCCTTTCGCGCCGACCTCGCTGTTTCTCTCCAGCTTCTTCTTCAACCTGGCGATCGCGGTGCTGGTCTTCTTCGTTTTCGGCGGCGCCAGGGTGATGAAGCAGGAACCCACATCATTTGGCCCCTTGCCCGAACTCCATCCCGAGGGCGTATCGGAGTCGATCAGAGGTCACGGCGGCACGCCGGCAAAACCGATCAGGGAGCATGCCTATGGCACGGCGGCCGATACCGCGACGACGTTGCGCCTGAACAATGAGAGAATTACCACCTTGATCGGCCTGACGGCGCTCGGTATCGGCGCCCTGGTCTTCAAGTTCAACGTTGGCCTCGTCGCCATGACCGTGGCTGTCGCCCTGGCGCTGCTGTCACCGAAAACTCAGAAGGCGGCAATCGACAAGGTCAGCTGGTCGACCGTGCTGCTGATATCAGGCATCATCACCTATGTCGGCGTCATGGAGAAGGCCGGGACGGTCGACTACGTGGCGAACGGTATATCCAGTCTCGGCATGCCGCTCCTGGTAGCACTCCTGCTTTGCTTTACCGGCGCTATCGTCTCGGCCTTTGCATCCTCGACCGCGCTGCTCGGCGCGATCATCCCGCTCGCCGTCCCATTCCTCCTGCAAGGACATGTCAGCGCCATCGGTGTGGTCTCGGCGATCGCGATCTCGACGACGATCGTCGATACCAGCCCATTTTCCACCAACGGCGCGCTTGTCGTCGCCAATGCACCGGACGACAGGCGGGAGCAGGTGCTGCGACAGTTGCTGATCTACAGCGCCCTGATCGCGATCATCGGCCCGATCGTCGCCTGGTTGGTGTTCGTCGTGCCCGGGCTGGTGTGACGGGCTGGCAACGAGCGCGCTTGTTCGAAGCCGCCCTTGATGGTAAGAAATTTGTATGGACAACACCGTGATCAGCACTGTCGTGATGATGATGCCGCGCTCATAGCGTGGCGGGTTTCGTGCGTCCATAATGCACCAGAGACCGCCCTCGAGGCGGTCTTTTCATGGGTCGATCCGTCTCGCGGGCAATAACAGCCTTCGAAAGGAAATACCGATGAACAAGATCTACATCACCACCTCGATCCCCTATGTGAATGCCGCGCCGCATGTGGGCTTTGCCCTCGAACTGGTCCAGGCCGATGCCTATGCTCGCCATTTCCGCCTTCTCGGCCACGACATCAGGTTCCAGTGCGGAACCGACGACAACAGCCTGAAGAATGTCCGGTCGGCGGAAGCCGCGGGAGTGCAGGTCAAGGACTTCGTGAACGCGAACGCCGACAGGTTCGAGCGCCTCGGCGGCCTGCTCGATATCTCCAACGAGGAATTCGTCCGCACCTCCCGCGATCCAAGGCATATCGCCTGCGTCCATGCCTTGTGGAGGGCATGCGCCGGCAATGGCGAACTCTATCGCAAGGCATATGAGGGTCTCTATTGCGTCGGTTGCGAGCAATTCTACGAGCCGTCGGAACTCGATGATGGGCGCTGCCCGGAACATGGGCTTGCCCTTGAGACCATCCGCGAGGAGAACTGGTTCTTCCGTCTCTCGCGATATGGCGACCGGCTGCTTGAGCTCGTCGAGACCGGCGAGCTTCGGATCGTCCCGGCTCATCGGCGAAATGAAATCCTTGCCCTGCTTCGGCGTGGCCTGACCGACATCAGCGTGTCGCGCAGTGCGGAGCGGGCGCGAGGCTGGGGCGTTCCCGTGCCCGATGGGGATGAGGTCGTCTATGTCTGGTTCGATGCCCTGGCGAACTATCTCACTGGTCTCGGCCACGGGTCCGATCCGACCCTGCTGCAGCACTATTGGAACGGCGGCCAACGCATCCATGTCGTCGGCAAGGGCATCTCCAAGTTCCACGCCATCTACTGGCCGGCCATCCTCTTGTCCGCAGGTCTGCCGCCGCCATCGTCGATCCTCGTGCACGGCTACGTCACGGTAGACGGCCGGAAGATCGGCAAGTCGGCCGGCAACGGCATCGATCCGGAACGCATCATCCAATCCTACGCAACGCCGGACGCACTGCGATATTACCTGCTCCGGCATATACGCTCGGGAGACGATGGCGACTTCTCCGGCGAACGTCTCGAAGCCGCGTGGTCGGGCGAGCTCGCCGGGCAGCTCGGAAATCTCGCCAACCGGGTACTTGCGCTTCTGTCCACGTCATTCGGCGGCATCGTTCCGCCCGTGCCGGACAGCGCGTTCGTGGACCAGGCTGCCCGCCTTCCGGGGAAGGTGGCTGAAGCCTTTGATGCCTACGAGCTCCATCTCGGCCTCGCCGATATTTTTGTGTTTATCGGCGAGGCGAACAGGCGGTTTACAAAATGCGCGCCGTGGGCGGATGCGAAAGCCCTGCTTGCCGATCTCACGCCGGAGGATCGGCAGGCGACCACTGCTCGCCTTGGCGCTTGCCTGGCCGAGCAGGTCTACGGCCTTGCGATCATTGCCCGCTGCCTCCTGCCGTTCCTGCCAAGTTCGGCCGCAAAGCTCCATTCGAGGCTGGGAATACCGTCTCCTCGCCTCTATCGGGACCCCTTGATCGTGGGCGGAGTCAAAACCGCCCCGCAAGCCGTCCTCTTTCCGCAACGCACGGCAGCTTGAAGGGGAACCAGCCCGAGATCCTCTGCGCTGCACCTTAGGCAGCGCAGAGTTTTGACGTGATCCGGAATGTCATGAAAGTTTCATATTCAGGCTATTTTCGGGAGCGGGAAAATAATCTACTATTTTAATCAGGAAACAGGATTTCCTGAAACAAACGAAGGAGACTGATTGAGTATATTTCTTATAACTACCATGCTCATCGCAGGCTTTGGCCTGTTTGCCCTGATCACCGGGGCAGCAGGAGGGCGCACCGCCCGGACCACCGCAAACACCAAGCGCAGGTCGGGCAGTTCAGGAAGCTCCGGCGATGGAGGTGGAGGCTGGTTCGACGCCTCAGGCGACTGTGACGGCGGTGGCGGAGATGGTGGAGGAGGAGACTAAATCAAACTGAAATCGATAGAATGCCCGACCGCCTCAAGGCGGTTTTTTGTTGCCCGGATTCCTGGCTGCCCGGCTGCCGAGGCGGCAATCAACCGGACAGTCGGCCCATACCGGCGCGGCTGCGTTCCCGATCAATCCAAAGGCATCACAAAGGTGAAGCGCGTCTCCTTGTCATCGGAACTGACCGTGATCGTCCCGCCATGGGCGCGGGCGATTTCCGAGGCGATGTGCAGACCCAGCCCCAATCCTCTTTGACTTGTGCCGGCTTCGCCTGTGAAGAAAGGCTGAAAAAGCCGTGTCATCGCGTCGCTGGAAATCGGAGCGCCGCCGTTGGCGATCCAAAGCTCCAGTTTTCCGTCGACAGTTGCCGCCGATAGCCGCACCGGTTCGTCCGGTGTCCCATGGGTCAGGGCATTCGCCAGAAGATTGGACACCAGCTGGCCGATCCGGCCGCTGTCGCAGTTTATCGGCCCATCGAATTCGATCGTCACCTCAATTGCGCGGTCGAGATGACTGAAGCGGAGTTCTTCGATGACCTGCCGCAAGAGCGGCTCGAGATGCTCCGCCCGCCTCTCGAGCGTAATGCCGCCACCCAATCGTCCGCGCGCGAAGTCGAGGACGTTGTCGATCAGGGCAGACATGCGAACGACGCTGCCCTGCATCAAATCGAGAACTTTAATCGCGCGATCGGTCTGCTTCTCTTTTCGGAGCATGCGCGCCGCGGCTGCAATCGAGGCAAGCGGGTTGCGCAGGTCGTGGCCGAGAACAGCAATGAACTCTTCCCGCAACTCGGCGGTTTGCTGTTCGAAGGCGAGTTTGGATTTGATCGTGGCGCCGGCAGCATCGGCGGCTGTGCGCGCGTCGACCAGCTCCCGTTCATAACGGCGACGCTCGGCAGCCTGAAACATCGTCACGCGGGTGAAAAGCAGGGCACCGTCGTCTGCACGTCTTTCCATGGCATTGGCGAGCACAGGCAGCCTTCTGCCGTCCGCCGTCACGAGATCGAGGGCAACCTCATTGAAAAACCCTTGCATGCGCAGCAGAGGCGCAAAATGGGTTTCGTAGAATATACGGCCCGACGTGTTGAGCAGGTCGTGAAGTCGTTTGCCGAGGAGCTGCTCGACAGGGATGCCGATCCAGGTCGACAGCGTTCTGTTGACCTTGACGATGCGCCCGTCCGGCCGCAGCGAAAGATAGCCGCATGGCGCGTTTTCGTACAAGTCCTCAAGGTCTTCCGCCGGCATGAAGATCTGCGTGTCGCTACCGGTCATCGGACGAACCGCCGGATTGCAGATATGACCTCGTCGGGAGCGCTGAGGTTAGGGCAGTGGCCACTCGCGTTCAGCACGACCAATTGACTATTCGGGACCTGCTGATGGACGAATTCGCCGACCTCTTCAGAGGCGATGATATCATCGCGGCATTGAAGGATCAGCGTTCTGGCGGTGACGTTCGGAAGGTCGCTGCGATTGTCTGAGGTGAATGTCACCCGTGCAAACGCCTTGGCGATCTCAGGATCGGTGCGGCAGAAGCTATTGGTCAGCTCTTCGCTAAGTTCTGGTCGATCGGGATTGCCCATGATGACGGGCGCCATAGCGGCAGACCACCCCATGTGGTTGTCGTCCAACGACGTCAGCAGTTCGTCTATGTCTGCCGCGCTGAACCCGCCGATATAGTCATCGTCATTGATATAGCGCGGCGACGGCCCGACAAGGATCAGGCTGTCAAACAGTTCCGGTGCCTGCAGCGAGGCGATGACGCCGATCATTGCGCTGACGGAGTGCCCAACGAACACCGTTTGCGTCAAGCCGAGCGCGCGGCAAATTTCCACGAGGTCATCCGCATAGCCCGCTAATGATGCATATTTCCGGGCATCATAGGCCGTGAGATCGGATCGCCCCGCGCCGACGTGATCGAACAGCACCGTCTTGAAGTCGCCTTCAAAAGCCGGCGCCACGAAACGCCACATATTCTGGTCGCAGCCAAATCCATGCGAAAAGATCATCGCACGCTGGCCATCGCCCCGGACTTGAACATGATTTCGATCGATGACGGTCATCTCGCCCTCTTCCCTGCTTTCATAACATGTTCCGCCTGTTTTGGATCGGGGAAAGATCAGCCCGGCAACGGTTCGATGGCTCTATGCCGCGATGTTCCCGAGGCGGCCGCCCGGCCATTTGCGGCATGCCTAGTCCATCACTTTCCGGAGCTCGAAGAAGAATCGCCGAGGATCGTCGCGCACGCACATCATCCCGGCAATCCCGTCATCGTCAATCCTCCGGAAGTAGTCCACGATCGGCTGTTTGTCGTAGATCATCGCAGCCGTTTCGATGCCGTCGAGCGCCTGAAGCCGCAACGAAGCGGTCGTGCCTCTCGCTCGAAGCACCTTCTGCAGGTACGAGAACCCGTGGCGGGCGACGAACGTCCGGCCAAGGGGCGCCATCTTGATCGCCAGCCCAATGGGTAAGAAATTTGGCTCGATCGCCACGAGCCGGCCCGGTCTCCAGTTGAAGAGCAGGGCGTCCGCCCGCATGTCGGAATGGAAGCGCTTGCCAAACCAGTTGAGATTCTCGAGCACGCCGTCCAGTGGATGGCCCGACGGAATACCGACGCCGCTCCAAAGGCCGACCATGTCCTTCGGCTGGACGGGCTCCAGCGAGCGGAACCAGGCAGCCATCTCCTCCTGCTGGTCGCCTTGCATGGTTTCTCCTTCAAGGACGTTCATTGCGGAAAAATGAAAAGAAGGTTTGGAAAGTTCCCGTTCATGCGGACCGGTCGGAAGCGCAACGGCCCCCGAAGGGGCCGTTGGGGTATTCGCCAGACAAGACAGGCCTATGCGTCAGGCGCGCGACGGCAGCAGGGGATAGCCGACCATGACGGCGCGGCCAAGCAGGGCTGCGACGAAAGCCTTGATCACATCGCCGGGAATGAAGGCCATCGAGCCGACGAAGGCTTTCGTGAAGCCGAGGCCGGCGACGGTGGCGAGATAGGTGATGCCGAAGGCGTAGAGCACGACGATGCCGCCGGCCATGGCGGTGAGGAAGAAGCTCACCGTCTGCACCAGGCCGGATTGCTGATGGTTGACCAGCCGCTCGCTGAGATAGCCGGTGACGAAGGCGGCAAAGATCCAGCCGATCAGGAAGCCGGCCGTCGGCGACGCGAAGATGGCAAGCCCGCCGCGGCCGCCGGAAAGCACCGGCAGGCCGATCGCGACCAGCACCAGCACGATCAGCACGGCAATCGCGCCGCGCCGCGCGCCGAGCACGACGCCGGCCATCATGACGCCGAGGGATTGGGCGGTGATCGGCACCGGAATGAAGCCGAGCGAGATCGGCGGCAGCAGGCCAAGCGCCACGATGATCGCGGCAAAGAGGGCGGTAAGAACGAGGTCGCGAGTGCTCATCTTGAATTCCGTGTTTATCAATCGTTAACTCACATGCCGCCGAATGCCGCGCGCGTCAATCGCCGCGGCGATATTATCCGCATCCTTAAGGGTCAGGATGATCAGCGGCGCAAGTAGCGTCGTCGGCCGCACCTTCAGCCCGCGTGCCTTATGCGCCTCGCGGATCGCCTGATAACGCCCGACGATCTCCGGCACGAAACGCAGCACCAGCCCGAGCGCCAGGCCGATATCGTCGGCCTGCACCCAGCCGGTGCGTTCGAGCGGGCGGGCAAGCGCCGTCACCTCGTCGATGAACTCGGTGATCGACGTCGTCGCCGTCACGGTGGCGGCAAGCAGCATCAGCGCCGTCAGCCGCAGCAGGGGCACGAGCGCCTCCTGCCAGGGATTGAAGATGAGGTTGAAGAGTGCGACGACCGCGATCGTCAGGAAGATCGGCCGCAGCCGCCTGAGCCCATCGGCAAGCGGCAAGCCGACCATCCGGTAGAGAACCGCCGTCAGCAGCACGGCGATCGACAGCAGGATCAGGTTCCCGCTGATGAACAGCACCACGCCGAAGATCGTCAGCGACAACAGTTTTAGCCGCGGCGAAAGCCGGTGCATCACGCTGTTGCCTTCGACATAGAGCGACTGCATCAGGCGGCGATCTCCTTGTAGCGGGCGATCGCTTCGGCAGCCGGCGCATCGGCGGCAAGCCGCCCTTCATGAAACAGCAGCACCCGCTCGAAATCGGCGATCAGCTCCAGATCATGCGTGATGATGATGGCGCTTTCCGGCAGTCCGGCGATAATCCCTTCGACCAGCGCCCGGTTCTTGAGGTCGAGCTGGTTGGTCGGTTCGTCGAGAATGAGAATGCCAGGCCCCGTCGCCAGCACCGAGCAGAGGGCGGCCACCTGCAATTCGCCGCCGGAAAGCTCGTGCGCGCGGCGATCGGCCAGTGCCTCGGCGCCGAAGCGGGCCAGCACGCCCTCGACCTTCGCCTCGATCTCCGCCTTGGTGAAGCCGCGCCGCTTCAGCCCGAAGGCGATGTCGTCCTTGACGATCGGCAGGATGATCTGGTTCTGCGGCGACTGGAAGATGAAACCGACATCGGCCACCGCAGTCTTTTCGTCGCTCGTGTCGCGGCCGTTGACGGTAACGCGGCCGACCGACGGTTTGGCCAATCCATTGATCAACCGCGCGAAAGTCGTCTTGCCCGAACCGTTCAGCCCGATGACGCCGATGCGTTTTCCGCTGATGCCAAGCGTCAGCGGCTGCAGCGCCACCCGTGCCCCGAAACTAACCCCGGCGCCTTCGAAACGAATATCCAAACCAATCCCTCGCATCCATGCGATCCCGCTTCTATACGGGTAATCGAGGGTGATGAAAGAGCAAATTGCGCTGTCGATATCGGGTGGCTAGGAAGATTTTCCGGATTATGATGTGGTCATGACGAATCTGCTTTCCAATTCCGACGCCCGCCGTGTCTTCCTTGCCAAGCAGGGCCTCAGCGCTCCGCCGAACCGCGCCTTGACCAAGGCCGGCCTGCTGCAGCTCATTCATGAACTGGGTTTCGTCCAGGTGGACAGCATCCAGACGGTGGAGCGGGCCCATCATCAGATCCTGTTTTCCCGCAACCAGACCTACAGGCGCGAACATCTGACGGCGCTGCTCGAAAAGGACGGCGCGCTGTTCGAGCACTGGACGCATGATGCTTCCATCCTGCCGAGCGCCTTCTTCGTCTATTGGAAGCACAAGTTCCTTCATCAGGAGAAGGTGCTCATCGAACGCTGGCGCAAATGGCGCGGCGAGGGCTTCGAGGCGGCGTTCGCGGAGACCTATGAGCGCGTTGAGCGCGACGGCGCAATCCTCTCGCGCGATATCAAGGCCGATGGACACGTTTCCGGCGGCTGGTGGAACTGGCATCCGAACAAGACGGCGCTCGAATATTTCTGGCACACCGGCAAGTTCGCCATCGCCGGCCGCTCGAACTTTCAGAAGATCTATGATCTGGCGGAGCGCGTCATCCCGAGCGAGTTCCGCGAGCCTGAGGTGAGCCGCGAGGACTTCGTCGACTGGGCCTGCCGCAGCGCGCTCACCCGGCTCGGCTTCGCCACCCACGGCGAGATATCAGCCTTCTGGAACCTGGTCTCGCCCGATGAGGCCAAGGCCTGGGTATCAGCCCATCGCGACGAACTGATCGAAGTGCTGATCGAACCGGCGCTCGGCGGCAAGGCGCGCCCATCCTGGGCCTTTGCCGATTTCCTCTCGACGCTCGGCACTTACCCCGGTGCTCCGCCACGCATCCGCGTGCTCAGCCCCTTCGACCCGATGATCCGCGACCGCAACCGTACCGAACGCCTGTTCGGCTTCTTCTACCGCATCGAGATCTTCGTGCCCGAGCCGAAGCGTGAATATGGCTACTATGTCTTCCCGCTGCTCGAAGGCGACCGGCTGATCGGCCGCATCGACATGAAGGCGGATCGGAAAAAGTCGACGCTCGACGTCAAGCGGCTGTGGCTGGAGCCGGGTGTGAAACCTTCGGCCGGGCGGCTGGAGAGGCTGGAAGCCGAGCTGGACCGGGTCGCTCGGTTTGCCGGCGTGGAGAAGGTCGTGTTTCTGGAGGGGTGGAGAGGGTAGTCGAACTTCGTCCGATATATCCTGCTCCTACCGAAGAGAAAGGGACCGAGACGTTGCCACGTATCCCTTCTCCCCAGCGGGGAGAAGATGCCGGCAGGCAGATGAGGGGGTGAGCGGCAAAGCCGCGAATGCGCTGAGCGCAAGCGAAGGGCAGCATGAAGGATGTGCCGTGTGGCCCCCTCATCCGACCCTTCGGGCCACCTTCTCCCCGCTGGGGAGAAGAGGAGGAGCCCTCAGCAGATCTCCGTCGTGCTGATCTTGATGCCGAAACCTTCGAGGCCGACATAGTGGCGCTCGCGGCTGGTCAGCAGCTTGATCGAGCTGACGCCGAGATCCTTGAGGATCTGTGCGCCGAGGCCGATTTCCAGCCATTCGCTGTCGCGGGTCTGGGCTTCGGCATGGGCTTCGCGGCCCTGGTTGCGGGCCTTGCGGCCGTTGTCGTGATGTCCGACGCCGACGGAGCCTTCGCGCAGATAGACGATGACGCCGCGGCCTTGCTCGGCAATCTTCTGCATGTAGAAATCGACCGGGCTGTTCTTGCCGAAGAGATCCTCGGCGACATTCTCCGGATGCAGGCGCACCGGGATGTCGACGCCGTCGCGGATGTCGCCGAAGACGACGGCGAGATGCTGCATCGGGTCCCAGGGCAGGGAATAGGTATGAGCCTTGGCCTTGCCGAACGGCGTGTCGATGTCGAAGCTGGCGCCGAGTTCGATCAGCGTTTCCTTGCGCTGGCGGTAGGCGATGAGATCTGCGACGGAGACGAGCTTCAGCCCGTGCTGTTCGGCAAAGTCGACCACCTGCGGTCCGCGCGTGACGGTACCGTCATCGTTGACCAGCTCGGAGATGACGCCGATCAGCGGCAGGCCGGCAAGCTTGCAGAGGTCGACGGCGGCTTCCGTATGGCCCGAGCGCATCAGCACCCCGCCTTCGCGGGAAACCAGCGGGAAGATGTGGCCGGGACGGACGAAATCGGAAGCGCCGACATTCGGATTGGCGAGGTTGCGCACTGTCAGCGTCCGGTCGTCTGCGGAGATGCCGGTCGACGTGCCGTGCTTGAAATCGACCGAGACCGTGAAGGCCGTCGTATGAGCCGAATCGTTTTCTGCCACCATGGCGTTGAGGTTGAGGCGCTTGGCCTCTTCCTTCGGCATCGGTGCGCAGACGATGCCGGAGGTATGGCGCACGATGAAGGCCATCTTCTCCGGTGTGCAATGCACGGCGGCGACGATGAGGTCGCCTTCGTTCTCACGGTCATTATCGTCCATGACGACGACGATCTCGCCGGCCTCGAAGGCCCGGATGGCGTCGACGACGCGCTTCTGGTCATAAGACATGGGCGAGCGCTCCTATTTCAGACGGCCGGTCTGGCCGCGGTCGCGAAGATAATGGTCGGCGACGGCGCAGGCGACCATCGCCTCGCCGATCGGCACAGCGCGGATGCCGACGCAGGGGTCGTGCCGGCCCTTGGTGCGGATATCGACATTCTTGCCCTCCGCATCGATCGACTGGCGCTCGGTCAGGATCGACGAGGTCGGCTTGACGGCGAAACGCGCCACCACCGGCTGCCCGGTGGAGATGCCGCCGAGAATACCGCCGGCATTGTTGGAAAGGAAGATCGGCGTGCCGTCATTGCCCATGCGCATCTCGTCGGCATTGTCTTCGCCTGACGTTTCGGCGGCGGCAAAACCATTGCCGATCTCGACGCCCTTGACGGCGTTGATCGACATCAGCAGCGAGGCGATGTCCTGGTCGAGCTTGGCATAGATCGGCGCGCCGAGGCCGGCCGGCACACCTTCGGCGATCACTTCGATGACCGCGCCGATCGAGGAGCCGTTCTTGCGGATGCCGTCGAGATACTCCTCCCAGACCGGCACGATTGCGGCATCGGGCGAGAAGAACGGGTTCTGCCCGACCTGGTCCCAGTCCCAGTTGCGGCGGTCGATCTTGTGTTTGCCGATCTGCACCAGCGCGCCGCGCACGGTGACGCCAGGCACGACAAGGCGGGCGATGCCGCCGGCGGCAACCCGGGCGGCGGTTTCGCGCGCCGAGGAGCGGCCGCCACCGCGATAGTCGCGAATGCCGTATTTGAGGTCATAGGTGTAATCGGCATGGCCGGGGCGGTATTGCTTGGCGATCTCGCCATAATCCTTGGAGCGCTGGTCGGTGTTTTCGATCAGCATGGAGATCGGCGTGCCGGTGGTCGTCATCGTCTCGCCATCGGCGTCCAGCATGACGCCTGACAGTACCTTCACCAGATCGTCCTCGCGCCGCTGCGTCACGAAGCGGGATTGCCCGGGTTTGCGCTTGTCGAGCCAGACCTGCAGGTCCTCGAGCTTGAAGCTGAGCCCCGGAGGGCAGCCGTCGACGACGCAGCCGAGCGCCGGACCATGGCTTTCGCCCCAGGTGGTTACGCGGAAAAGGTGACCGAATGTATTGTGCGACATGTGTTCCGACCGGTGGCGCGCCAAAGCCGATCGCTGCCGGCCGCGCCATTGCTTGAAAAGGCGCGACACTCATAGGCCAAAAAACCGCCGAGGCAAAAGCCTTTCTTTGCGCCAAACCGGCAGCTCAGGAAATGCTGTTTCCGTTCGTTGCCAGGGATGGACGCACATCTTGCCGCCATTCTCTCTGCGCAGGCGGGGAGGGGTGAGGGCGAGGCCGATCGGCGGGCGGCGATCAGGACGCCAGCCGCCACCCCGTCCCGGTCGCCTCGTTGGTGAAATCGTCGAAGGAGAGCGGCCGCGAGAAGGCGTAGCCCTGCAGGATGTCGCAGCCGAGATCACGCAGCAGTGCGGCATGCGCCGCCGTCTCCACCCCTTCGGCCACCGTCTCGACGCCGAGCGAGCGGGCGATCTCGATGATCGAGCTGACGAGCGCCCGCTCCTGCGAGGCATTGACGATCGGCTGCACCAGCTGGCGGTCGATCTTCAGCCGCTTCGGCTTCAGCTTCAGCAGGCTGACGATCGAGGTATGGCCGGTGCCGAAATCGTCGATCTCGATGTCGATGCCGAGCGCCTTGATGCGTTCGAGATTCTGCGAGACAACGTCCTCACTCTCGTCGAGGAAGATCGATTCCACCAGTTCGAAGGAAATCTCACCCGGACGGATATGCAGGTCGGCGAGCGATTCCAACAGGCTGCCGTCATGCAGCCGCCGCGCCGATACATTGACCGAGACCTTGGGCACGGCAATGCCGCGCGCCGTCCAGCGCATCTTGTCGCGCAGCGCCGTTTCAAGCACGATCCGATCGAGCATCTGCACGACATTGATCTCGTCGGCGATGCGCAGGAACTTGTCGGGGGTGAGCAGCCCCTTGGACGGGTGCTGCCAGCGGACCAGCGCCTCGACACCGGTCAGCTCCATCGTCCGGGCGCAGAATTGCGGCTGATACCAGGCGGTGAATTCGCCATTGTCGATGCCGGCGAGGATCTCGTCGGCGGTGCGCTTGGTGTTGATAATATCGGCCTGGAGATTGTGATTGAAGAATTCGAAGCGGTTGCGGCCGGTGCTCTTGGCGCGGTAGAGCGCGATGTCGGCATTGATCAGCACCTTGCGCGCATCGACATGGATGCCATTGGCGAGCGCGATACCGATCGACACGCCGCAGCGGCAGGAGAAGCCCTGGAAATCGATCGGCTGGCGCATCTCCTCGATGATCCGCGTCGAAAGCTGCGCCATCTCCTTGTCGCCGACGTCGAGGGCGAGGATGACGAATTCGTCGCCGCCGATGCGGGCGACGATGTCGCTGCCGCGGACGTTCTTGGCGAGCACCTTCGAGGCGTGCACCAGCATCGCATCGCCGGCGGCATGGCCGAGCGTGTCGTTGATGTCCTTGAAGCGGTCGAGATCGATATGCAGGATCGAGAATTTCTGCCGCTGCTGACGGCCGTCCTGGGTGAGCTTTTCAAGCGCGATGTCGAGCTTGCGGCGGTTGGCGAGTGCGGTCAGCGGGTCATGCAGCGAATTGTGCTCGATCCTGTTCTTGACAAGCTCGAGCTCGATATTCTTGGCGACTGCCTCGTCCTTGGCCGCCTTCAGCCGGATCGTCATCAGCACGTCTTCGGTGGCGTCGAAGGCGATGCCCATGATCTTCATCTCGCCGGTCCCCGTCTGGTGGACCTTGCCGACCGAGCGCACATAGCGCACCGAGCCGTCGTCGACGATCACCCGGCAGACGAGGGTGTGCGTGTCGCCATTGCGCTTGAAGTGGCGCGCGCTTTCGAGCGCTAAGGCCCGATCCTCGGGGTGGATGCAGCCAAGCCAGGTCTCTTCGGTCATGAAGCCGTTGCGCGGCGCAAGGCCATAGAGCTCGTGCATCCGCTCGTTCCAGATCGAGCCGCCTCGGCCCGGCCGCGCCTCCCATATGCCGCACTGATAGGAATTGAGCGCCAGGTCGAGCCGGCTGGAAAGTTCGGCGAGCTGCCCCTCGCGGCTCGACAGCTCTTCAAGCGCCAGCTCCAGCTCGGCATTCTTGACCTCGCTCGTATCCTTGGCCTTGCGCAGCGTGTCGGTGGTCTCCGCATCGGCGGTCACGTCCCAGACAATGCCGATCGTCTTGCTGACGCCGCCGGCATCCGTATAGAAGGCGCCGACCGAGCGCAGGTGACGGATGCGGCCGTCGCCAAGCAGGATCCGGTACTGCGCCGTGCAGGCGGCACCCGCAATGCTGCAGCTGAAGAAATGCACTTCGGCGGTTTCACGATCCTCGGGCAGGACCGCCGCCAGCCATTCGTCGAGCGCCCGGCTGCCTTCCTGCGCCGGCTTGCCGTGCAGGGCCGCGGCGCGTGCGTCCCAGAGCAGGCTGCTCGAATCATCCTGCAGCTCCCAGATGCCGATATTCGAAGATTCTAGCGCCAGGTTCAGCCGCTGCGACAGTTCCAGCAGTTTTGCCTCGCGCGTCTCCAGCGCGGTGATGTTGCGATTGCGCTCGCCGAGCAGCAGGGTCGCGAAGAAGATCGGCACGATGATGATGAAGCCGGCGGCAACGATGATCAGGCGCAGCTCGGTGCGGTTTTCGGGTATCGCGTTCCAGCCGCTGTTCGGCACGGCGGAAAGCTCCCACTTGCCGCCGGCAAAACCGATCTTCTGGCGCATCGGATCCTTGCCGTCGATATCGGAGGACCCGAAGAACGGCGCCGGGGGAGGAGCTTTGGCGGCGGCCGGCGAGCCGATATCGCGAATGGCGATCGAAAGATGGCCGAGATGCGGATAGCGCTCCTGGTTTTCGCGGTCGCGCGCCGGCATCAGCCCGGTCGCCTGGTAGAACATCGTCTGGTCGATGGCGACTTCGACCGCCCCCCAGATCCGCCGCTGGCCATTCTCCTTGACGTAAACCGGGAAGAAGATGGCAAAGGCGTCCCGGCCTTCGGTGCTGATCGGGCCGTAGAAGCGCGCCGACTGATTGCCGGTTGCGCCGGTCATCGCCTGGCGAAAGAAGAGAGCCTCGCGCACGTCGCGGCCGATCCGCTCATTGCCGGATTGCGCCGGGTGGATGTCACGGATGATGAAATCAGGCGCGACGGCGATATGAATGAAAGACGGGTTCTGGATCAGCAGCCAGTTGATCTGGCGCTCCATCTCCTTTCCGTTTGCCGCGCTGACGGAGATCAGGTTCGTCAGGTCGCGCACGACGCTGAGGTCCATATTGATCTCGGCCATGACGCGGGCACGGATGAGGTTGGTCTCGTTTTCGGTGCGGATATGAAGTTCGCGCACATGAGACGCAGTATTGGCCTGGTCGAGCCCGAAGCCGACCATGATGACGACGAGGGCGACAAGCGACGAAACCAGAAACGAGACGCGGCTATTCTTCAACACGCGCCGCAACTGCTTGCTGTCGCTGAGCCTGGATAACAAAATGAAACCCCCATGTTGACGAGCAACTGTAGGGCGCGCGGGTTAATTTACGATTGCCCGCCGGCGATGCCGAAAGATCGCGGGAAGGGAAAAACCGCGGATAAACGCACCATCTTGATTATATTTAAAATCCTATTCATCAATTGGGCGGGAAAAGCCATTCTTACGGGCAATTTTCGCCATATTCAGGAGCTTATCTGTGGCCAGTCATGTTCTCGTGCAGCGTCTTAAAAGGATTGTCGCCATGCGTTTC
Organism: Rhizobium sp. WYCCWR 11152; assembly: GCF_013087615.1. Lineage (NCBI taxonomy): Bacteria > Pseudomonadati > Pseudomonadota > Alphaproteobacteria > Hyphomicrobiales > Rhizobiaceae > Rhizobium > Rhizobium sp. WYCCWR 11152. Next base: position 182,822 of record NZ_JABFCP010000009.1, read on the forward strand.
GTCGTCGCCACGCTTTTGGCAACAGCAAGCTTCCTGTCACCGATGAGCGGTTTTGCCGAGAGCGCCGATGTCGAAGCGACGATCAAGAAGGTCGACACGGCCAACCTTGTCCTGACGCTCGACGACGGCAAGACCTATCAGGCACCCGAGGAATTCAATTTCGACGGCCTCGAAGCCGGCGTGAAGGTGATCGTCTTCTATACCGAGGTCGACGGCAAGCGCGTCATCAACGATCTCGATATCGTCAAATAGGCAGCAGATGGCTGCCTCTCACCTTACCGGGGTCGAGCCACTCGTCTCGACCCAGGCAAAGGTGCCGGCAGGCGGATGAGGGGCGGGCTTGGCAATCCCTACAGCCAGGCGATCGTCCGCTCAGTGGTTTCGATCCGGATAATCCGGTCCTGCGGGATCGCGCCTTCCGCAGCGCTGCTTTTCGGCAGGTCGGCGATCGTCTGGAACAATGTGCGGATGACGCCGCCATGGGTGACGCAGACCGTTGGACGATCGACGGAGTTCAGCCAAGAGCCGGTGCGCCAGGAGAGGATTTCGTAGCTTTCCGCGTCATCGCCGGGCGGGATGAAATCCCATTTCGAGGCATTGCGTTCCGCCACCCGCTCGCGCTGCGTCGCCTTCAGCTCCTTGATCGTCGAGCCCTCCCAGTCGCCGAAGGAAATTTCCACCAGCCTCGGATCGGTGCGATAGGCAAGCGGCGGCAGGCCCATGGCGGTGCGCATGATTTCCATCGTCGCGCGCGTGCGCTGGAGCGGGCTTGCGACGAAATCGAATTCGTCGACCGTGTCGCCGAGAATCTCCGCCAGCGCGACGCCATTCTGCCGGGCCTGTTCCAGGCCCGTGGCATTCATCGGGATATCCTTCTGACCCTGCAGACGGCGCTCCGCATTCCAGTCAGTCTGGCCGTGTCTGATCACGTAGATAAGCACGGTCTCGCATCCCTATGGAGAAATCAGTCCTTGACGACGGAAATGTCGGGCGCGTCGACCGCCTTCATGCCGATGACATGATAGCCGCTGTCGGCATGGTGCACTTCGCCGGTGACGGAGCGCGACAGATCCGACAGGAGATAGAGGCCGACATCGCCGACCTCTTCGATGGTGACGGTGCGGCGCAGCGGCGCGTTATATTCGTTCCACTTCAGAATGTAGCGGAAATCGCCGATGCCGGAGGCGGCAAGCGTCTTGATCGGTCCGGCCGAAACCGCGTTGACGCGGATGTTCTGCGGCCCGAGGTCGACGGCGAGATATTTGACGCTCGCTTCGAGCGCGGCCTTGGCGACGCCCATGACGTTATAGTTCGGCATCACTTTTTCGGCGCCGTAATAGGTCAGCGTCAGCATGGCGCCGCCATCCGTCATCAGCTTCTCGGCGCGGCGTGCGACCGAGGTGAAGGAATAGACGGAGATCTGCATCGTCTTGGTGAAATTGTCGGCCGAGGTATCGACGTAGCGGCCGGTCAGCTCGTCCTTGTCGGAAAAGCCGATCGCATGCACGAGGAAATCGATCTTGCCCCACAGCTTTTCGACGTTCCCGAAAACCTCATCGATGGTGGCTTCGTCGGCGACGTCACAGTGGCCGACGAGCGTCGCGCCGATTTCGGCGGCGAGCGGCTCGACGCGCTTCTTCAGCGCATCGCCCTGATAGGTGAACGCAACTTCTCCGCCCTGCGCATGAATGGCCTTGGCAATACCCCACGCAATCGAACGATTGTTGGCGACACCCATGATGACGCCGCGTTTGCCTGCCATGAGGCCGGATGCTTGAGCCATATTTCGCTCCCTAGGATTCTAATCGATCCTGCCTATGGCATAGGCCGTTAATCGGTTCAAGCTTGGCCTGGATCATCAACTGTTAGGGATCGTAATAAAGGGTGCGAATGTCATAAAAATTTCACAGGAACAGGCCTTCGCGCATGCTCCGCATGAGATCGGTGATTTTGTCGTCGGGTTTTTCCCACAGGATAATGCGCAATTCGACGACGAGATCGCCTTTGCCGCCCTCTTCGCGGGGCAATCCCTGGCCGGGAATTCTAATTGTCTTGTCCGAGCCGGACCATGCGGGGATCGTCACGTTCAGCGGCCCGCTCGGCCCTTCGATACGCGCCTCGGTGCCGAGCACGGCATTTTCGATGCTGAGCGGCAGCACGGCATGCAGATCGAAACCGTCGACGGTGAAGCGCGGATCGGGCGCGATGCGAATGTTGATGACGGCGTCGCCGCGCTGCATGCCAGGCAGCTTGAAGCCCTGTCCCTTGAGCCTGATCTCGTGACCGTCGGTCGTGCCTGCGGGCAAGGCGAAGCCGATTTCGCGGCCCTCCGGCAACGACGCGGTGATCCAGCCGCTCTTCAACACGTCGTCGATCGTCACCGTCGCCGTCGTCACCTCGTCCGGTGCTTTATCGAGGCCGGTATCCTTGGCGCCGGTGAAGCGGCGCACCAGGTTTGTCAGGATGCTGAGCGGCAGCGACAGGTTGGCGGCATTTTGCCCAGCTTCGCCCGCTTCTTCGTCGCCCTTGGTGTCGGGCTCGGCGGCATCGCCATCCATGCGCCTGCCGGCGTCGCCCTGTGCGTTTTGTGCCTGCTGATATTGCGCCTGCTGGGCGCGACCCTGCGCCTGGCCGCCGCCGGCCGCGCGCGCCTGGGCGCCAAAAATGCGATCCACCATCTCGTCGGCTGCCTCGGCGGAGCCTGTCTGTTGCCTGGAGCCGTCGGCGGCAGCCTTCTGGGCGGCGCGCGCCAGCTCTTCCATCACGCGCTCGGCATTGGCCTGCGCCGCCTTGGCGCGCACGGCTGCCTCGCGGGCGGCCTGGCGCTGCTGCATGATCGTCTGTTCGTGCTTCTTGGCTTCGGCCATCCGCAGGGCATTGTCGAACAGGCTGCGTTTGCGCGGATCCTTCAGCGTTTCATAGGCGCGGCCGATCTCGGCGAACCGAGCCGTCGCTGTCGGATCGTCCTGATTGTGGTCGGGATGGGCTGATTTGGCCATGTTGCGCCAAGCCGCCTTGATCTCGTCTACTGCCGCGTCGCGCTTGACGCCCAGAATTTTATAAGGATCGCGCATGTCAAAACCGCCGGTGTTGCGATGCGGCAAGCCTCGTCCTTGCCCGGCATCCCCGTCTAATAAAACGTGTGTGCGCTACCCGCCACGAAGGCAGGAAGAACCACTCTCAACGCCGATCCTGCGGCGGAGTTGCTAATCACTTGTTATTTCTGTGGAGAGATGTGGGGTGTTTCGCGGCGAATGGTTAGCTCTTCGCTAATCATTGGGCAGAAAGCCGTCGCACATTAACCTGTTGGCGACGGCCCCGCGTCTTTTCGAACGCGCAAAGGGACGCTGTATACTTTGAGTTCAGCTCGAGGCTCAGCTTTCCCGCTGGATCAGCTTTCCGGCTGGAAGCTCAGAAGCTGCCAGTTGCCGCCGCCGACGAGGCAGGTCTTGCCGTAGAATTTGGCAATGCCGACATAGGAATGCCGGGTCGTGCGGAACTGGCGGCAGACCTGGCCGGACTCATTATTCTCGACGATCGTGTCGATGACGCCGGCACTGCCGGTCGATGCGTTCGCCCAGGGAAGCGGCTGGCCCTCGAGCCTTTGCACGTCGGCCGAGGTCACGGCGTTGCGCACGGTCATTTCGTCGGAAAGCGTGTCGGTGCTCGGCGGCGTCTGCGGCACGGTGCCGGTTGCCACCGACCGGTCGACCTTGGCTTCACTCAGGAAATCCATGCCGCCGCCGACGCAGCCGGACAGCGACAACATCGCGACGCCGATGACGAAGAACACGCGGCTGCGTCGCCGCAGGCCCTTTGTATGGCGAGATGACTTTGCTATGACTTCCACCCTGCATCCTGTCCAGTTATCAAAAGCTGGGCGAGTTTTGAATAATCCGGGGCATTTGAACCAATATGTCGGCAAACGAGTTAACAAGCGGTGACTTTACCGAAAGTGGCGAGCCCTTCAAGCTCTTTGCCGAATGGCTGAAAGAAGCAGAGGTTTCCGAGCCCAATGACCCCAATGCGGTGGCGTTGGCAACGGTCGATGAGGATGGTCTTCCCAATGTCCGCATGGTTCTCCTGAAGGGATTCGACGACGACGGTTTCGTCTTTTACACCAATTTCGAGAGCCAGAAAGGCCGCGAAATTCTGGGCCAGAAAAAGGCGGCCATGTGCTTTCACTGGAAAAGCCTGCGTCGTCAGGTAAGGCTGCGCGGCCCCGTCGAGATCGTCACCGATGCCGAAGCGGACGCCTATTTCAAGACACGTGCGCGCGGCAGCCGCATCGGCGCCTGGGCCTCCAGACAATCCCGTCCGCTCGAAAGCCGTTTCGCGCTGGAAAAGGCGGTGGCCGAATATACCGCGCGCTATGCCATCGGCGAGATTCCGCGCCCCGCCCACTGGTCGGGCTTCCGCATCCGGCCGACCTCGATCGAATTCTGGAAGGACCAGAAATTCCGCCTGCATGACCGCGTCGAATTCCGCCGCCCGTCACCGGAAGGCGAATGGGACAAGGTGCGGATGTATCCGTAACGGGCTTTACCTGCCCATCAACTTCAGCGGTATCCCGGAGGCAAGCGCCGAGACGTAGCGTCGCTTCTGATAGAAGCCGTTGAGCGAAATGCGTGGGAGATAGCCGGTCAGCCGCGCTGCCGGCAGCCCGGGCTGCGTTGTGACCGCGAGGGTAAAGCCGAGATTGCGAGCGATGCGCGCCTCGCGGGCGGTCGCAGCCGCCGGCGTGCCATAGGGATAGGCGATCGTCTCGGGACGGATACCGGTCACTGCTTCGACGTAATCCGCCGAAGCCTGCATCTCGATTCGGGCTTCGGCTTCCGGCAGCCGGGCGAGCGCCCGGTGGCTGATCGTATGGGCGCCGAGCGCTGCGAGCGGATGTGCCGCCAGCCATTGCAATTCGCCAGGCCCCATCACCAGCTCGCGGACGATATCCGTCGGCTCGATGCCGTTTTCCCGCGCCAGCAGATCGATGGCGGCGACGGCGCGCGCCTCGTCGGAGCGGTGGATATAGGCGGCAAAACGGTCGAAGGCATGCCATTGCTGCTGCGGGCTGTCGAGCACAAGGCGCTCCATGCCGCGGCCGAAATCGAAGCGGATTTCGCTTGGCCGGCGCAGGAGGACGGCGAGCGTTTCCCACCAGATGCTGTGAGAGCCTTCGGCAAAACCCTTGGCGACGAACACCGTGAACGGCGCCTGATGCCGCTCGAACACCGGCAGCGCATGTTCCAGATTGTTGCTGTATCCGTCGTCGAGCGTGAAGGCCGCGAAGGGCTTTGCGCCTTCCGGCTCGGCCAGCAGCGCCGGCACCTGATCGAGCGGCACGAAGCGGTAGCCCTCTCGCCGCAGCCGCCGCAGCGCCGCATCGAGAAAGCGGGGGGTGATTTCGAGATGCGCATTCGGCTCGAAAGCCTGGGCCACGTGCGGGCGGACATGATGCAGTGTGAAGACGACGCCGCGCCCGCGTGCTTCGCGCATCAGTCCGACCGAGGCGAGCAGCCAGGAAAATTCGAGCCCGGCGCCGATCGCCAGTCGCTTGCCCAATCGCTTGAATTGTCCCGTCATGCGGCGCTTTTCCCTTGCCTTTTCCGGAAACTAGCAAGTGTGACTTAAGCCTTGCTGAATCCCGATCCGGCACGGGTCTTTCATTTCCTGTTTACCAAGACGATGAAAAGACTAGAAAAATGATAGGCGTTGCCTCAAAGTCGCGCCAAACTTACGGCTTCTGTCACAATACGGTACAAATGCCGGTCTGACCGAGAGCCCGCATCAAGGGCTGCGCATCAGGGGCCAGCGTATGAGGGGCCAGCATATGAGGGGAAAGTGCATGAGAAAGCTTTTGGCGGCTGTTTTGACCGTAACGCTTGCCGTTTCGGCGCCGCTTGCGGCCCTTGCCGGCAACGCTTCGCTGATCCTCGATGCCCGGACCGGCAAGGTTCTCGCCTCCGAAAACGCCGATACGCTGAACCATCCGGCCTCGCTGACGAAGATGATGACGCTCTATCTCACCTTCGAGGCGTTGAAGCGCGGCAAGATCACCTGGGACACCCCGATCCGGATGTCGAAATACGCCGCTGCACGGCCGCCGACCAAGCTTGGCGTCAAGGCGGGCGGCACGATCACCGTGCGCGAGGCGGTCTATGGCATGATCGTCAAATCCGCCAATGATGCCGCCTCCGCCATGGGCGAGAAGCTCGCCGGCTCGGAAAGCGGCTTTGCCCGGGTGATGACGGCCAAAGCCCGCCAGCTCGGCATGAGCCGCACCGTCTTCGTCAACGCCTCCGGCCTGCCGGACGGCCGTCAGGTCACGACGGCGCGTGACATGTCGACGCTCGCCATCGCATTGATGAAGAATTATCCGAACGAATACCGGCTGTTTTCGGCGGCAAGTTTCAATTTCCGCGGCCGCACCGTGCGCGGCCACAACAATCTCATGTATCGCTACCAGGGCATGGACGGCATCAAGACCGGCTATACCAACGCTTCCGGCTTCAACCTCGTCAGCGCCGTCAGAGACGGCAACCGCCGCGTGGTCGGCGTCGTGCTTGGCGGCCGCACTGCCCGCAGCCGCGACGCCAAGATGGCTGGTTTGCTCGACCGTTATCTCGGCCGCGCCTCGTCTTCCGGCGGCGCAAAGCTGGTGGCGAGCGTCGGCGCGAGGGAACCCGTCGAAGTCGCGTCCGCCGCCGAGGCTTCCGATGTTCCGGTGCCGCTCAACGCACGGCGGCAAGTCGACGATCTCGCAGCAAAGAGCCTTGCCTATGCCGATGACGCCGTCGTGCCGCTGGAGCGTCCCGTCGCGATGGACGAGATCCTCAACGCCGGCAAGACGCCGAAGACATCGGCAGAGAAGACCAATGGCGACTGGCAGATCCAGATCTCGGCCGCACCGAGTGCCGATGCGGCGCGTGCACTTCTCGCCCAGGCGAAGTCGGAAGGCGGCGCACCGCTGGTGTCCGCCTCGCCCTATACCGAGGCGGTCGGGCAGGGGGCCAACAAGATCTATCGCGCCCGCTTCATCGGTTTCGCCAGCAGGGATGACGCTGTCTCGGCCTGCGATGCGCTGAAGCAGCGCTCCTATGACTGCATGTTGCTGCCGGACCACGGCTGATCGCCGCCCCGGCACTGCGGCAATTCACTCTGGACAAGCATCGGGAATCAGCGTCTCCTCCATAAACAAAAGGAGAACGCCCATGTTGCGTCGTCTTGCCGACCAGTTCGAAATCTCATCCTCTGTTCACGTCGCTGCCAACAACATCGAGCGTGATGCCGACTGGTTCCTGCTGAAGCTGCAGGAGGAAATGGGTGAACTGACCCAGGCATGGAACCGGCTGACCGGCCGCGGCCGTGCGAAGGGCCGCTCGCCTGAAGACATGCAGCGCGATCTCGCCGACGAGACCGCCGACGTTCTCGGTCATCTTCTGCTGTTTGCCCGTCACAACGATCTCGATCTTGCTGCCGCGATCGAACGGAAGTGGCTGTTTCGGCCGGCGGAGGTGCCGAAGAGCTGATGCATGTCGGCCGATTAAGTCAGTCAACCTTATAACGGTAGAATTTGCTGTCCACAGCCATCAGCGGGAAGGGGCGGGGCAGCGCGCTCTTGGCAATCTCGGTAAAGCCATTCTTCTCGTAGAAGCGATGCGCGGCGACGAACTTGTCGGTTGTGCCGAGGAAGATATCGGTGAGGCCGGCATCCCTGGCATGGGCAAACAGCCGATCGAGAAGCAGCGCTGCCACGCCATGCTCGGAGCCGCGAACCGCAGCGGCAACGAACATCTTGCGCAGCGCCGCCTGGTTGTTGCCGATATCCTTGAGCCCGACCGTGCCGACGATGGCGCCGTCCTTGACGGCGACCCAGAACTGCCCCTTGCCGGACTGATAGAAATCCGGGATGACCCGGAGATCCGGTTGCGCATCCACGGTGATATCGATGCCGAATTCCTCGCGCTGGATCGGCAGGATCACCGAAAGCACGGCATCGGCGTCATCGGCGGTGAAGGTTCTGATTTCGACGTCCGCCATGACGGGTCCTTTCGCCTCAGGTCTGCGTGCCGCCGACCGTCACTTGATCCATGCGCAGATGCGGTTGGCCGACGCCGACCGGAACCCATTGGCCGGCCTTGCCGCAATTGCCGATGCCGGTATCGAGCTTCATGTCGTTGCCGATCATCGACACCCGCTTCATCGCATCCGGGCCGTTGCCGATCAGCATCGCGCCCTTGATCGGCGCGCCGACCTTGCCGTTCTCGATCAGATAGGCCTCGGTGCAGCCGAAGACGAACTTGCCGGAGGTGATGTCCACCTGGCCGCCGCCGAAGGAGACGGCATAGATGCCCTTCTTCACCGAGGCGATAATCTCCTCGGGCGTCTTGTCGCCGCCGAGCATGTAGGTGTTGGTCATGCGCGGCATCGGCACATGGGAATAGCCCTGGCGGCGGCCGTTGCCGGTCGGCGCCATGCCCATCAGCCGGGCATTCTGCCGATCCTGCATATAGCCGACGAGCTTGCCGTTTTCGATCAGCACGTTGTAGGCGGACGGCGTGCCCTCGTCATCGATGGTGATCGAGCCGCGGCGATTGTCGATCGTGCCGTCGTCGACGACGGTGACGCCGGGAGCGGCGACCATCTGGCCGAGAAGGCCTGAAAAGGCCGAGGTTTTCTTGCGGTTGAAATCGCCTTCCAGCCCGTGACCAACAGCCTCGTGCAGCATCACGCCCGGCCAGCCGGAGCCGAGCACCACGTCCATCGTGCCCGCCGGCGCATCGATCGCCTCGAGATTGACGAGCGCCTGGCGCAGCGCCTCGTCGGCGCCGTATTGCCAGCTGCCCTCGGCGATGAAATCGCCGAAGCCGATGCGCCCGCCGTGGCCATAGGAGCCGCTCTCCTGCCGATCGCCTTCGCCGACCATCACCGAAATGTTGATGCGCGTCATCGGCCTGATGTCGCGCACACGGTGTCCGTCGGCGCGCAGGATATCGACGACCTGCCAGCTTGCGGCGACCGAGGCCGTCACCTGGCGCACCTTGTCATCCTTGCCTCTGAGATAGGCGTCGATGTCCTGCAGGACCTTGACCTTCTCCTCGAAGCTCGGCTGGCCGATCGGGTTCTCGTCGCTGTAGAATTTCTTGTTGGTGCCCTGGGGTGCGGCCGCATAGGAGCCGGAATAGCCGCGCGTCACCGCGCCGACGGCATCGGCCGCCCGCTTCAACGCCGCCACCGAGAGATCGCCGGCATGGGCGTAACCGACCGCTTCGCCGGCAACGGCGCGCAGGCCGAAACCCTGTTCGGTGTTGAAGCTGCCGCCCTTCAGCCGGCCATTGTCGAAGGTCAGCGCTTCCGCCTGCGCATGCTCGATGAACAGTTCACCGTCATCGGCGCCGGACAAGGCCTCGGCCACGTGCTTACGCATCGTCGCTTCGTCGGCATCGAAAAGCGTCAGGAGATCGGTGGTCATGATATGGCTCCAATGGGCATGCGTTCAGGAGTGCACTTACTCATCTAGATAGGGCTCTACCTTATAGAGAGTGAAGCCCTGTCTTCGAATTATTCTTTGTTGGGGAGCATAATGTGGCGAGAGTCATCCAGACCCCAGGTCCTTACTGTCCGGTTCGCGCCGATGGGGGACATGCCCTGCGAGAGCGAGCGAGGGACAGAAAGGGCGCGGCACAATCTCTTCTCCCCAGCGGGGAGAGGTGCCGGCAGGCGGGTGAGGGGGCCGCACGGCACATCCTTCGCGTAAACTCTATTCCGGTTGAAGTCCGCATGAGCGTTGTAAGGCAAGACCGGCATCGCGGGCCCCCTCATCCGCCCTACGGGCACCTTCTCCCCGCTGGGGAGAAGAGGGAGTCGAGACGTGGCGATCTACCTACGTGCCGCTCTGAGGGGCGGACCCACGGTAGACGGCAGCTGCCCTCACGGCAGCGCGTCAAAACCTTCGGCGAAGCCCTTGAGGTCGACGGGGATGCCGATGCCTTCTTCCGGCGTTTGGAAGACGATGAAAGTTGCCTGGGCGCCGCTGCGGAAGGTCTTGAGCAGTTCATCCTCGAGCACGACTTCTGCGTAACAGCCGTCGGCGAAGCAGCGGACGAAATAGGCGCGGCCGATATCCTTGCCGTCGACATTGAGGCCTAGGCCGTTCGGCAGCAGCACGCCAAGTGGTGCCAGCACGCGCAGGATCTTCGACTTGCGGTCGGCCGTTTTCAACACGACCACGGAAAGCCCGACTTCCGGCCGATCCTCGGCGATGACATTCTGCATCAGCGCGCATTGTTCGGTCGAAGCACCGGCCGGCTTGTCGCAGACGACGGACCATGCGCCATGATTGGACTTTACCGTGCCCGGCGCCGGCGGCTGCGTCTGGCCAGGTGTCACCGGTTCGACATTCGGTTTGGCGGCACTCGGCTGTTGCTGCGCCGGGGCGGGAGCAGGTGCCGGTGCGGCAGCCGGAGGCTTGGCCTGCGAGGGGGCGGGTTGCTGCTGTGCGAAAACGGGCGTCGTCGCTGCGGCCGCGATGCTGGCAGTCAGGAGAAGCGACTGCGCGAGGGAACGGAAACCCATGGAAACCTCTGGATATCGAATCATTGCGGCTATTGTTGAAGCTGCCCACCAAAAATGAAAAGCCCCACCCCGTGAAAACCGGGGGACTGCGGCGGAAATTGGACCTTTGCGAAATAATGTGTCGCGCGCGGATTGGCCGGAAAGCCGATTTTTCATATGCTGATGAAAAACTTGGGATGTTTTGCCGTTCTGACCTGCCTATGCTTTGAGCAAAAATGCCGCATAGACAATTGCTCTGACCTGTTGCGGCGAATGCCAAACTGTGGTTTGAAGCGCTGAAGATGGCAAGGATTCTGCGTTGTATTTTGCAGGTCAAGCGCTCGAGGGAGATAATAAGGTGATGAAGAAGGCTTATGCAGCCCTGACCACGCTGGTCTGTCTGCTTTTTGCTTCCGGCACATATGCCGACCAGCCCACGCCGTGGCAGGCGACGCTGCAGCCGGCGGCAACGCCGATCATGCGGGAAATCCACTGGTTCGAACAATATACCCTGTGGTTTATCGTTCCGATCACGCTCTTCGTGCTGGTCCTGCTCATCGTCGTCTGTTTCAAGTTCCGCGCCAGCGCGAACCCGGTTCCCTCGAAGACGAGCCATAACACGCTGATCGAGATTGCCTGGACCGTGGGGCCGGTCCTGGTGCTTCTTCTTCTCGCCATTCCTTCGTTCAACCTGCTGACGGCGCAGCTGACGCTGCCCGAAAACCCCGACGTCACGATCAAGGCGACCGCCACCCAGTGGCAGTGGAACTACGAATATGAAGGTTCGGGCGAAAGCCCGCTCGCTTTCGATTCCTTCCTGCTGAAAGATCAGGACCGCGCGGCCGCCGGCAAGGAAGACAAGTCGATCTATCCGCGTCTTCTCGCCGTCGATAACGAACTGGTCCTGCCGGTCAACAAGACGGTCCGCGTTCTCGTGACCTCCGCGCCGACCGACGTCATCCACGCTTTCGCCATGCCGTCCTTCGGCGTTAAGATCGATGCCGTGCCGGGTCGCCTGAACGAGACCTGGTTCAAGGCCGAGCGCGAAGGCCTGTTCTACGGCCAGTGTTCCGAGCTCTGCGGCAAGGACCATGCGTTCATGCCGATCGCCATCCGCGTCGTCTCCGAGGACAAGTATAAGCAGTGGCTGACCGCAGCCGCCAGCGACCTGCCCGGCGCCTACAAGTCACTCATGGCCGCAACCGATGGTCCCGCAAAGACCGTCAACGTCGCCGAAGCACAGTAATAAAGGGGATCGGGACAATGGCTGGACCTTCCGCTCACGACGATCATTCTCATGATCACGCCGCCCATCATGACCACGCGCATGACGATCACGATCACGGGCACAAGCCGAGCTTTGCCAATCGCTGGCTGTTCTCTACCAACCACAAGGACATCGGCACGCTCTACCTGATCTTCGCGATCATTGCCGGCATCATCGGCGGCGCGCTGTCGGTTGCCATGCGCATGGAGTTGCAGGAGCCTGGGATCCAGATCTTCCACGGCCTGGCCTCGATGGTCTACGGCTATGAGGGCGATGCCGCGATCGACGGCGCCAAGCAGATGTTCAACATGTTCACGACAGCGCACGCGCTGATCATGATCTTCTTCATGGTCATGCCGGCGATGATCGGCGGTTTCGCCAACTGGATGGTGCCGATCATGATCGGCGCGCCGGACATGGCCTTCCCGCGCCTCAACAACATCTCCTTCTGGCTGATCGTTCCGGCCTTCGCGCTGCTGCTGCTGTCGATGTTCGTCGAAGGCCCGGCAGGCGCCTATGGCACGGGTGGCGGCTGGACGATGTATCCGCCGCTGGCGACAAGCGGCACGCCGGGACCGGCGGTCGACCTTGCGATCTTCGCGCTCCACATTGCCGGCGCCTCGTCGATCCTCGGTGCGATCAACTTCATCACGACGATCCTCAACATGCGCGCTCCCGGCATGACGCTGCACAAGATGCCGCTATTTGCATGGTCCGTGCTGATCACCGCCTTCCTGCTGCTGCTGTCGCTGCCGGTTCTGGCAGGCGGCATCACCATGCTGCTCACCGACCGCAACTTCGGCACTGCGTTCTTCTCTCCGGAAGGCGGCGGCGATCCGATCCTCTACCAGCACCTGTTCTGGTTCTTCGGTCACCCCGAGGTCTACATCCTCATCCTGCCGGGCTTCGGCATGGTCAGCCACATCATCTCGACCTTCTCGAAGAAGCCGATCTTCGGTTACCTCGGCATGGCCTACGCCATGGTCGCGATCGGCGCCGTCGGCTTCGTCGTCTGGGCCCACCACATGTACACGGTCGGCCTGTCGCTCGACGCGCAGCGCTACTTCGTCTTCGCGACGATGGTCATCGCCGTTCCGACGGGCGTGAAGATCTTCTCCTGGATCGCGACGATGTGGGGCGGCTCGATCTCGTTCCGCACGCCGATGCTCTGGGCGATCGGCTTCATCTTCCTGTTCACGGTCGGCGGCGTCACCGGCGTCCAGCTCGCCAATGCCGGTCTCGACCGCTCGCTGCATGACACCTATTACGTCGTGGCCCACTTCCACTACGTTCTGTCGCTCGGCGCCGTCTTTGCGATCTTCGCCGGCTGGTACTACTGGTTCCCGAAAATGACCGGCTACATGTACAACGAGTTGGTCGGCAAGCTGCATTTCTGGATCATGTTCATCGGCGTCAACCTGGTGTTCTTCCCGCAGCACTTCCTCGGCCTCGCCGGCATGCCGCGCCGCTACATCGATTATCCGGATGCCTTTGCCGGCTGGAACTATGTTTCCTCGATCGGCTCCTACATCTCGGCCTTCGGTGTGCTGATCTTCCTCTACGGCGTCTTCGAAGCCTTCGCCAGGAAGCGTGTCGCCGGCGACAATCCGTGGGGTGAGGGTGCAACGACGCTCGAATGGCAGCTGCCTTCGCCGCCGCCCTATCACCAGTGGGAACAGCTTCCGCGCATCAAGTAAATTGCGCGGGCATCAGGACGCCGCACTCGATACGGCGTCCTGATGGTAAGACATTCAGGACGGAATGATGACGGTTATCGACAATCACGAGGTGCTTGCAAAGGACGGCGAATTGTCGGAAGCGAGTGCGCGCGATTATTTCGAATTGCTGAAGCCACGGGTCATGTCGCTCGTGGTCTTCACTGCCTTTGCCGGTCTCGTGCTGGCGCCGGGCCATATCCATCCGGTCCTCGGCATGATCGCCATCCTCTGCATCGCCGTCGGCGCCGGCGCCTCCGGCGCGCTGAACATGTGGTATGACGCCGATATCGACGCCATCATGACCCGCACCGCCAACCGTCCGATCCCGGCCGGCCGCATCGCGCCGTCGGAGGCTCTCGCCTTCGGCCTGGTACTGTCGGGCTTTTCGGTGGTGATTCTCGGCCTGGCCGTCAATTGGCTGTCGGCCGGCATCCTCGCCTTCACCATTTTCTTCTATGCCGTCGTCTACACCATGTGGCTGAAGCGCTCGACGCCGCAGAACATCGTCATCGGCGGTGCTGCCGGCGCCTTCCCGCCGATGATCGGCTGGGCCTGCGTGACCAACAGCGTGACGATCGAGAGCACCGTTCTCTTCCTCATCATCTTCCTGTGGACGCCGGCGCATTTCTGGGCGCTTGCCCTCTTCAAGATGCGCGACTACGAGGCCGTCGGGGTGCCGATGCTGCCGAACGTTGCCGGCGAACGGGTGACCAAGCATCAGATCGTCGCCTATGCGGTGCTGACCGCCGTCTGCGCGGTATTGCCGTCCTTCCTCGGTTTCGCAAGCCTCGGCTATGGCCTCGTCGCTGCCGCCCTCGGCGCGATCTTCATATACTGTTCCATCGCCGTCTGGCGCATGCCCGACGGCGATTTGAAGATGATCCCGGCGAAGAAGCTTTTCGGCTTCTCGATCTTTTATCTCTTCGCCGTGTTCTCCGCCTTGATGATCGACCGGCTGGCGTCGGTGCTGGTCTCGCATGCGGGAGGTTGGTTCTGATGGAATTGGTCAAGCTCACGGAAAAGCAGCTCAAGTCGCGCCGCAACCGCAACATCGCGCTGGGGCTGGTGCTTGCCGGCCTCGTCGTTCTCTTCTACGTGATGGCAATCGTGAAGATCGGCGGGGGAACGGCCGGATGAGCGATAACCCCGCCGCACCGAAAAAGCCCGGCCGCAACAACGGCGCCGTCGTCATGATGTGCCTGAGCTTCGTCTTCGGCATGGGCGCGATGAGCTATGCCGCCGTGCCGCTCTACCGCATCTTCTGCCAGGTGACCGGCTATAACGGCACGACGCAGCGCGTCGACCAGGTGTCGAGCGTCGTGCTCGACCGCACGATGCGCGTCACCTTCGACGCCAATGTCGCCCCCGGCCTGCAGTGGGACTTCAAGCCGGTCGAGCGCGAGGTCAACCCGAAGATCGGCGAGACCATCCAGGTCAATTTCACCGCCGAGAATCGTTCGAACGAGACCCAGCGCGGCCAGGCGGTTTTCAACGTCACGCCGGGCGAAGCCGGCGTCTATTTCAACAAGGTGCAATGTTTCTGCTTTACGGAAACGGACCTGAAGCCGGGCGAGAAGCTCGACATGCCTGTCGTGTTCTACATCGATCCTGAAATCGTCAAGGCGGTGGAATCGAAGAATATCCATACGATCACGCTGTCATATACGTTCTACCCGAAAGAGGGTCCGAAGCCGGTGGCTTCGAATGAGGGTGGAGCGGAGAAGATTGAAAAGAAACTTTGATCAAGGCTCGTTTCCGGCTATGCCGGGAGCGGAGTGAAGGAAGACATCCGGGGATAACGACATGGCCGATGCTCACCAGAAGAATCACGACTATCACATCATCGATCCGAGCCCCTGGCCGATTCTAGCCTCGCTCGGCGCCTTCATCATGGCGCTCGGCGGCGTCTGCTACATGCGTTATATCAATGGCGGCTCCTTCAAGGTCGCCGGCTTCGAGCTTGCCAATCCCTGGGTTTTCTATATCGGCTTCGCGCTGGTGCTCTACGTCATGTATGGCTGGTGGGCCGATACGGTGAAGGAAGCCCATGAGGGCGCCCACACCCGTGTCGTCTCGCTGCACCTGCGCTACGGCATGATCATGTTCATTGCTTCGGAAGTGATGTTCTTCGTCGCCTGGTTCTGGGCCTATTTCGACGTTAGCCTCTATCCGAACGAAGCGATTCAGGCCTCGCGCGTGCTCTATACCGGCGGCACCTGGCCGCCGAAGGGTATCGAGGTTCTCGACCCCTGGCACCTGCCGATCTACAACACCGTCATCCTGCTCCTGTCCGGCACCACGGTCACCTGGGCGCACCATGCGCTGCTGCATAACGACCGCAAGGGCCTGATCCAAGGCCTGACGCTGACCGTGCTGCTCGGCATGTTCTTCTCTGCCGTTCAGGCCTACGAATATGCTCACGCCCCGTTCGCCTTCAAGAGCTCGATTTACGGCGCGACCTTCTTCATGGCGACCGGCTTCCACGGCTTCCACGTCCTCGTCGGCACGATCTTCCTGGCTGTCTGCCTGATCCGTGCGCTGCGCGGCGACTTCACCCCGAAGCAGCATTTCGGTTTCGAGGCGGCCGCCTGGTACTGGCACTTCGTCGACGTCGTCTGGCTGTTCCTGTTCTTCTGCATCTACGTCTGGGGCGGCTGGGGCGCACCCGTCGCAGCCGGCTGATCGGAACAAAATTTGAGAAAAGGCGGGCCTCGTGCCCGCCTTTTTTGTTGGTAAATCTCGTTTTGCTTGGCCTCGTGCCACTGATGTCCGGTTTGCGCAGACAGCCGCCCCTCACCCTAACCCTCTCCCCGTAAAAACGGGGAGAGGGGACGTGCCATACGAGACGCGAGAGAGGGACGGAGAGGTCGCGGCATGTCCCTTCGTCCCGTTTTCGGGGGTCCGAAGGACGGGTCGAGACCCGTGGCTCGACCCCGGTTGGTGGCGGCAGCCGGATGGGGGGCAGGTGCGGCAATCTCCGGGGCCGAGGTGGCCTCATACCCGCTTTTCATCGCCTCAGCGCGCCCCGGCGATCCGTTCGAAGGCCGAAGGTTCGGGAATGCCGAGATCCAACTGATGGCGGATCGCCTCGGCGCATTCGAGTGGTGTCAGCACTGACGTATCGACCTCCATGTCGTAGATGCCGGGACGATGCACCTCGTCCTGCCAGCGCTGCACCGGTTCTGGAATGGGCACGTCCTCCGTGGCGCTGAGATAAAGCGTCTCGCGCCCTTCTTGGACAATGTCGCGCCGCTGCATGATCGTCTCGATCGGACAGCGCACGCCGACGAACAGCACGGGAAAGTCTTCCAGTCGCCGGGCGCAATCGGCGAGGATGCCGAGCGGCTGCGAATAACTGTCATGGTGGCCGAGATCGGCGATGACATTAAGCCCCAGGCTGGCATGGATGGCGATCGATTCGTAGAGCGCCGCATAAAAGAACGGCACCAGTTCCTCCAGGTCCGGCCGTTCGCCGCCCGGCCGCAATCCGATGCCCGGAAGGTAGCGTTTCGGTGTCATGGCATTGTAGCTGTCGACGCCGAGGTTGATCCACGGCCCCTCGAAGTGTTCCTGTACCGCGCGCGCGATGCTTGATTTGCCGCTCCGCGGCGCGCCGTTCAGGATAAGGATCTGCACGGAATGGCTATCATTGGTCATCAGTCTTCTTCTTCTGTTTGGCGCGAATCATTACAGCGCCGCGCGACTTTTCGGACGCGGCAAGGACGCTGTAACACTTTGAATTGCTGATAGTTCCTCACATCGATTCCGATGTGAGGAACTATCAGCGGGACGAAATCACGCAGGCATTTCCCTTCGTCCTGCGAATACTTTATGGGAGAGTTAAGGCGGCATCGCGCCGCGACCACCAAGGCTGCCGGAAGGAATGGCCAGAAGGAGTGGCCAGAAGGAGTGGAATGAACGAGGACAGCGCCCATTTTCCGCCCGTCAATCCGGTGAAAACCGGCATCAAGGGCTGCTGCCCACGCTGCGGCCAAGGCAAACTGTTCGACGGCCTGCTCGGCGTAAAGCCGCGTTGCGCCGCCTGCGGCCTCGATTATTCCTTCGCCGATTCCGGTGACGGCCCCGCCGTCTTCGTCATCCTCATCGTCGGCTTCATCGTCATCGGCATGGTGCTGTGGCTGCAGGTGAATTACGGGCCGCCGATCTGGGTGCATATCCTGCTCTTCGCTCCGTTGACGATTATCCTGTCGCTGCTGACGCTGCGCTGGTTCAAGGGCATCCTGATCGCCATGCAATACCGCCATAATGCCCGCGAAGGACGCCTGAGTGACTGATATCGATCATGCCGCGCCGCGCCGCCGGCTGCCGGTTTTCACCGGTATCCTGGTGCTGATCGCCCTTGCCATCCTGATCTCGCTCGGCACCTGGCAGGTGGAGCGCCTGCACTGGAAGGAGGGCCTGATCGCCGATATCGCCGCGCGGCAGGCAGCAAGCCCCGTGCCGTTGGCCGACATCGAGGCGATGGCGGCTGCAGGCGGCGATATCGAATACCGCAAGGTCACCGCCGCCGGCCGCTACATCAACAACAAGGAGCGGCACTTCTTTGCCACCTGGCGCGGCCAGACCGGCTATTACATCTATACCCCGCTGGAGCTTGCCGACGGGCGCATTCTCTTCGTCAATCGCGGCTTCGTTCCCTTTGACAACAAGGAGCCGGAAACGCGCATGCAGGGCCAGCTGACGGATCAGCAGACCGTCACCGGCCTGGCGCGCGAAAAGCTTCCCGGCAAGCCTTCCTGGGTAGTGCCCGATAACGACGTCGCCAAGAACATCTTCTACTGGAAGGATCTCGACGTCATGGCCGAGAGCGTCGGGCTGGAGAAAGCGAACGTCATTCCCTTTTTCGTCGATGCCGATTCCACACCCAATCCGGCCGGCCTGCCGATCGGCGGCGTCACCCAGGTGGATCTGCCGAACGACCATCTGCAATATGCTTTCACCTGGTACGGGCTGGCCGCCGTGCTTCTCGTCGTGGTGGCGATCTCCTGGTTCCGCAAGGGTGCCAAGCCACCTCAGCAATAGTATCACTTCAATTCTCGACCATATTGGGCTAGAGGTCCCTAAGCCCTACGCGGGACGTTGCTGTTGAAGCTGGACGTTGCCAAGTTCTCCCTCATTCCTGTGCTTGTCACAGGAATCCAGTGCGCCAAGTCCTTGGGCGCGGAAGAGGAACGAGGATGTTGACAGTCATTCACGGCGCCGACGCGCCGTGGCTGGATTCCTGTGACGAGCACAGGAATGAGGAATTTGTGGAACAGACATGAATATTGCGGCGAAACCTCCTTTGACGATCAGGCTCTGCGGCCCGCGCGGCTTCTGTGCCGGCGTCGACCGCGCCATCCAGATCGTCGTGCTGGCGTTGAAATCCTATGGCGCGCCGGTCTATGTGCGCCACGAGATTGTCCATAATCGCTATGTCGTCGAAGGGCTGGAAGCCAAGGGCGCCGTCTTCGTCGAGGAACTGGACGAGATCCCGGCCGAACATCGCGCCCAGCCGGTGGTTTTTTCCGCTCACGGCGTGCCGAAATCCGTGCCGGAGGATGCGGCAAGCCGCAACCTCTTCTATCTCGACGCCACCTGCCCGCTGGTCTCAAAGGTCCACAAGCAGGCGATGCGCCACAATCGCCTCGGCCGCCATGTCGTCCTTATCGGCCATGCCGGCCATCCTGAGGTGATCGGCACGATGGGTCAGCTGCCGGAGGGTTCGGTCTCGCTGATCGAGACGATCGAGGATGCCGACGCTTATGTCCCCGTCGATCCCGACAATCTCGGCTATGTCACCCAGACGACGCTGTCGGTCGACGATACGGCCGGCGTCATCACCCGCCTGCACGAGCGCTTCCCGAACCTGACGGCGCCGGCGGCGGACTCGATCTGTTATGCGACGACCAACCGCCAGGAAGTGGTGAAGCAGGCAGCCCCCGGCTGCGATCTCTTCATCATCGTCGGCGCGCCGAATTCGTCCAATTCCAAGCGTCTCGTCGAAGTGGCGCTGAGGGCAGGGGCGAAGAAATCGATCCTCGTGCAGCGCGCCGCCGAGCTCGACTGGGACGAGATCGGCGCGATTTCGACGCTCGGCCTTTCCGCCGGCGCCTCGGCCCCCGAGGTCATCGTCAACGAGATCATCGAGGCCTTCCGCGCCCGCTTCGACGCTCGCGTCGAGCTGGCCGAAACGGTGCAGGAAACCGAAAACTTCCTCGTCAACCGCGAACTGCGCAATATCGAGCTGACGGCGGCCGACATGGCCTTCGTCAACGGCTAGATCGGCCTTTCGGCCTGGCGTCCACTCCGGCAAATCCAATATCAACAAGGCATGAAGGGCGAGACCTCACTTGGCAGTCTATACCGATATCGCCGAAGACGATCTGAAATGGTTCCTGACGGAATATGACGCAGGCACGCTGCTCTCCTACAAGGGCATTGCCGAAGGCGTCGAAAATTCCAACTTCCTGCTACACACCTCCAAGGATCCGCTGATCCTGACGCTCTATGAGAAGCGGGTGGAAAAGAGCGACCTGCCTTTCTTCCTCGGCCTGATGCAGCATCTTTCCGCCCGCGGCCTGTCCTGCCCGCTGCCGCTGCCGCGCCGCGACGGCGCGCTGCTCGGCTCGCTGTCCGGCCGTCCGGCGGCGCTGATCTCCTTCCTCGAAGGCATGTGGCTGAGAAAGCCGGAGGCGAAACATTGCCGCGAGGTCGGCAGGGCGTTGGCCGAGATGCATGTGGCGGGCGATGGTTTTGAGATGAAGCGGCCGAATGCGCTGTCGATCGACGGCTGGCGGGGGCTGTGGGAAAAGTCCGAAGCGCGCGCCGGCGAGGTCGAGCCTGGCCTGCAGACCGAAATCCGCAGCGAACTCGACTTCCTCTCCACTGCCTGGCCGAGTGGCCTGCCGGCCGGCGTCATCCACGCCGACCTCTTCCCCGACAACGTCTTCTTCCTTGGCGACCAGCTCTCCGGCCTGATCGATTTCTATTTCGCCTGCAACGACCTGCTCGCCTATGACGTCTCGATCTGCCTGAATGCCTGGTGCTTCGAGAAGGATGGCGCCTATAACATCACCAAGGGCACGGCGATGCTCGAGGGTTACCAGAGCGTCCGGCCGTTGAGCGACGCCGAAATCGCTGCCTTGCCGATACTGTCGCGCGGGTCTGCGCTGCGGTTCTTCCTGACCCGGCTCTATGACTGGCTGACGACGCCGGAAGGTGCCATGGTCACCAAGAAGGACCCGCTCGAATATCTCCGCAAGCTGCGGTTCCACCGCCAGATCAAATCGCCCGCCGAATATGGATTGAGCCTATGAAACACGTCGATATTTTTACCGACGGCGCATGCTCCGGCAATCCCGGCCCCGGCGGCTGGGGCGCGGTGCTGCGTTATGGCGATGTCGAAAAGGAGCTTTGCGGCGGCGAGGCGGATACGACCAACAATCGCATGGAGCTGCTGGCGGCGATCTCGGCGCTATCGGCCTTGAAGAGCCCTTGCGAGGTCGATCTCTATACCGACAGCGCCTATGTCAAGGACGGCATTTCCAAGTGGATTTTCGGCTGGAAAAAAAACGGCTGGAAAACCGCCGACAAGAAGCCGGTGAAGAATGCCGAACTCTGGCAGGCGCTGGAGGCGGCCCGTGACCGCCACAAGGTGACGCTGCACTGGGTCAAGGGCCATGCCGGCCACCCGGAAAACGAACGCGCCGACGAACTCGCCCGCCGGGGCATGGAGCCTTTCAAGAAGGGCAAGGTGGTTTCGTTTTAAGGTCCGCACATTTGCCTTTGCGTCCCGCGCGAAATCAACTGCGATAACGCAATGCATTCACCAGAAGCGAGAATGCGGGGGAAGCAAGCCGTCTGCTCGGATAGTAAAGGTGATATCCGGGAAATGGCGGTGACCAGTCCTCCAGCACGGGCAGCAGTTTTCCTTCACGGATCAGCGGCAGCAGGTATTCGTTTGGCAGGCATGCCAGACCAAAACCACCCAGCGCCGCATCGACGATCATCGGGACGTCATTGCAGATGAACTGACCTTCAACACGAACATTCAGCGGCTTGCCGTCTTTTTCGAACTCCCAGGCGTACAAGCCGCCAACAGTTGCAAGCCTGAGATTGATGCAGCGGTGCTGCGTCAGCTCATGCGGCGTGGCCGGTTTCGGATGCCGTGCGAAATAATCCGGAGAGGCAACGACCAGCATGCGCATTTCCGGTCCGATCTTGAGCGCGATCATATCTTTTTCGATATGCTCCCCAAGCCGGACCCCGGCGTCAAAGCGCTCGTTCACAAGATCGATCAGCCGATTGTCGACAGAGATCTCGATGTTGATATCCGGGTAAGACCGCATCAATCCCTTTACGGCAGGCATGAGGATCGTTTCTGCGGCATGCCGGGTCGAAGTGATGCGTATCGTGCCTCCCGGCGCATGACGCATGGCGCCAAGTGCATCCAGCCGGCTGCGGATATCATTGAACGCAGGTCGCAGCGTTTCGGCCAGCTGCTCTCCGGCCTCGGTTGGAACAACGGTGCGGGTCGTCCGCGTCAGGAGCCGGAGACCCATGCGATCTTCCAGCCGGCGCACTGTATGGCTGAGGGAGGATTGCGATGTCCCCAGCAGTGCTGCCGCGCGTGTGAAGCTTCGTTCTTCAGCGACCGTCAGGAAGGCTGCCAGGTCACCCAGTTCATCGCGCCTCATTCATGAACCCTCAATATAAGTCTATTTGGATCCTAGCATCTAGTCGGAGTAATCGGCCAGGAGTAAATTCTCCTCGATAGCCGGCGGTCTATAGATCCGCCAGGGACAAAGGCCCGCTGACCAACTGCCCAGCGGAGCGGCGTCCTAGAGGCCGCCCCTTTCATGAATGGCGGATATAGCCCCTTTCGGAATCCGATGCCTAATCGGGCCCGTCCTCCGATCCTATGTCGGACCAGACAGTCAATAAGGAGATCACCGTGAAAACCATCGCCGCAAGCCTTGCCATCTCGGCATTCGCAGCCGCAGGCGCCGAAGCGCAACAGAACCCCCGCGTGGCTCCGCCGGCCGTCTATGACGTCGCCCCAGGCCTTGGCCACTTCACGGATGACGTTCTGTTCGGCGAGTTTTGGAAGCGCGGGGATCTGACCCCGCGCGACCGCAGCCTGGTCACCATTTCGGTACTGATCTCAACCGGCAAGGGGCACGTCCTTGCCAACCATGTAAAGCGCGCACTCGAAAATGGTGTCGAGCCCCGGGCAGTCGGCGAGGTCGTCACGCATCTCGCATTTTATTCCGGCTGGCCCAATGCGATATCGGCCGTCACGGAGACCAAGAAGGCCTTTGACGAGCTGAAGATCGCGCCCTTGGCGGACAGCGATGACCCACGCATTCAGTTCGATGCCGCAACGGAAGCGGCCCGCAGCGCTTCCGTGGGCGCCGAGGTGGCGCCTACCGCGCCGGCCCTTGCCGATCTGACCAACCGGGCATTGTTCGGCGATCTGTGGCAGCGCCCGGATCTGTCGGCACGCGATCGCAGCCTCGTTACGGTGGCCGCTCTCGTGGCGATGGGGCAGTCTGACCAACTGGCCTTTCATCTCAACCGCGCCATGGATAACGGTCTCAGCCGCGAAGAGGCAGCTGAAGCTATTACCCATGCCGGGTTCTATGCCGGTTGGCCTCGCGCCATATCAGCAGTGCCGGTTCTCAAAACGGTCTTCGCAAGCCGTGAAGCGTCCGTCGTGAGCAACCCGGCAGAAGCAGATATCAAGGTGGTCAAACGCGGCAGCCAAGCGGTAAGCGGTCCGGCCGAGCGTTTCACCGGCGAGGTCCAGGTATCGGCCGCTTACAAGGGGGATGGCGCTGCTCGCATTGGCGGTGCCACGGTTGCCTTCGAACCCGGCGCCCATACGGCCTGGCATTCGCACCCGCTTGGCCAGACGCTGTTTGTCGTTTCCGGCCGTGGCTGGGTCCAGAAGGAAGGCGGCACGGTCCAGGTCATGGAACCGGGTGACGTCGTCTGGATCCCCCCGATGGTAAAACACTGGCACGGCGCGTCGGCTGATCAAGCGATGGTGCATTTTGCGGTATCGGAAGCACTCGACGGCAACAGCG
Source organism: Rhizobium sp. WYCCWR 11152 (assembly GCF_013087615.1). NCBI lineage: Bacteria > Pseudomonadati > Pseudomonadota > Alphaproteobacteria > Hyphomicrobiales > Rhizobiaceae > Rhizobium > Rhizobium sp. WYCCWR 11152. The sequence goes on from NZ_JABFCP010000009.1 coordinate 206,449, forward strand.
TGACCTGGATGGAGAAAGTCGCGACTGAGGACTATCGCCAGGGTCGCGAAGCCGAATAAATTGACCGACAAGCTGCGAGGAAAAAGCGTATGCAGAAATCGAGCGCACGCCGGCACTTTCTCACGTCGCTGCCGCTGGCGGCGATCGGGCTGGCTATGACCTCCGCCGGCACTGAGGCTCAGCAAACTCCGTCCGCGAACACGCTGGTCGCGTATTTTACCCGGACAGGCAATACACGGGTCATTGCCCTGCAGGTCCGCCGGGCACGGCAGGCCGCGCTGATTGAACTCCAGCCGGCCGAGCCTTATCCGGAAGACTATGAGGAAACTGTTGCCCAGGCTCGCCGGGAAACCGAACAAGGCTTCCTCCCGCCCCTGGCTCAATTGGTTGCCAACCTCGAGCAGTATCGGGAGATATTCCTGGGCTTCCCGATTTGGGGAACAACGGCACCGCCTGTTATCCGCTCATTTCTGCGGTCTCATGATCTTTCGGGCAAGATCATCCGGCCCTTCATCACTCATGGCGGTTACGGCCTTGGAAGCAGCCTTGAAGTGATCAGGTCCCTGGCGCCGCGTGCTACGATCGAGCCGCCGTTCTCCTTGGAAGCGGACCAGGAACGCCGGACGATGGAACAGGTGAGGAGCTGGCTGGGTTGAATAAAGACACAAGCTCTTCGCTGATCAGATCACGATGCGGTCATTCCAGCCAAACTCGCCGGCGCAGTGGGATAGCGGCAACGACGTGGCGGGCCTCAGTACCTTAAGCCGCCCGCTGCTGCGGTGCCGTCGCCGCGCCCTGGATCAGCCGGTGCAGATATTCGAGTTTTGCCACCACCGGCGAGGACAGCACGAAGGGGTAGGAGTCGGGCTGGCCCATGCTGCGCTGGATGGCGTTGATCGCGATGCTGAGCGGCACCCAGGCGCTGACCAGCTGCTCGGCGCTTCTTGCCCTGTAAGGGATGAAATCCACCTCGCCGGCGATTTCCTCATGGCCGCGCGGATCGATGGCGATCCCGAAGGCGCGCGCGGTTTCGAGCGTATCGACGATATGGAGGTAATGCGCGAAGCACTCGGCGAAATCCTCCCAGGGGTGTGATGCCGCATAGGCGCTGATGAAATTGTCCTGCCATCCCAAGGGCGCGCCGCCGGCATAATGGGTCTGGAGGGCTGTCGTATAATCCTGCCGTTCGTCGCCGAAGACCGTGCGGAAATCGGCAAGGCCGCCCCGATCGCGCACCAGCTTGTTCCAGATGAAATGGCCGGCCTCGTGGCGGAAATGGCCAAGCAGCGTGCGATAGGGTTCGTTCATCGAGCTGCGCGCCTGTTCGCGCGTCGCATCGTCGGCCTCCGCGGCGCGGATGGTGATCAGGCCTTCCTCGTGGCCGGTCATGGCCGGCACGATGTAACCATTGCTCTCTATCGAATCCTCTAGGAAATCGAAGACCAGGCCGCCTTGCGGGTCCTGCGCCCGATCCGGATGCGGCAGCTTCCAGCGCAGCAGCGAATAAAACAGATGCCGCTGCGCCTGGCTGATGCGCCGCCAGCGATCGATGCCGTCCTGGGTGTCGGTGTTCGGAACCAGCCGGTTATGGCGGCAGGCAACGCAGAATTCACTCTCGCCATCATCATCCACCAGCCAGTTGCAGATGTCGAGGCTGGCATTGGCGCAGAAGCGGACGTCGCGATCGGGATTGGAAACGAGTTGCCAGAGCGTCTCGTCGCGCGGCTCCAGCGCATGCATGGCGAGGTCGCCTGGCAGGAAGCCGAGGCGGTGGTTGCAGCGCACGCATCGTCGGTTGTCGAAGTGGACGACCTGATCGCAATTGTCGCAGGCAAAAAGCTTCATCTTGTCTATCTCTGCAAAGCATGAGGGTGGGGGATTAAAAATGCCTGCCGCGCGAGGGGCGCAGCAGGCATGGTTCTTGAAGGATGCACTATTGCTCAGAGCCGGTCGACGGCCCCCTTGAGCTTGTCCTTGACCTTGCCGGTTGCGACCTGTCCCTTGCCCTTGGCTTCCTGGACGGCGCCCTTGGCATGCATTTCGCGATCGTCCGTCGCCTTACCGACGGCCTGCTTGGTCTTGCCGGCAATTTCGTTTGCCTTACCGGAAATCTTGTCGCTGGTGCTACCCATTATGTGATGTCTCCTTGGTCAGCATGGGCCTTTTGTCCATGCTTGCCGAAATGAAACGTCACTCGCAGCTATTCGTTCCCGCTGCCGTCAGGTCAGCTGCTGTCAGGCCAGCCCCTCAGGCATGGCCGGCTTCGGCCGAAAGCATGGCAGCGGTCACGCCCATGCCGGCGAGCGCCCGCTCGTATTTGTCGTCGAGGCTGCGGTCGAAGATCAATTCCTCATTGGCCGGGCAGGTGAGCCAGCCATTGTTGACGACCTCGCTTTCGAGCTGGCCGGCCGACCAGGAGGAATAGCCGAGCAGCATCGTCGCCCGCGTCGGCCCATCGCCCTTGGAGATGGCGCGCACGATATCGAGCGTCGCCGTCAGGCAGATATCGTCGCTGACGGGAATGCTGGAGTCGCTGGAATAATCGTCCGAATGCAGCACGAAGCCGCGGCCGCTTTCCACCGGCCCGCCGGTCTGGATCGGGAATTCGCGCGCCCGCTTCGGCAGCACGATCGAATCTTCCTGCTTGATCATGTCGAGATGCAGCAGCACATCGGTGAAGGTGAGGCTCTGCGGACGGTTGATGACGAAGCCCATGGCGCCGGCATCCGAATGCGCGCAAATGTAGATCACTGTGCGCGCAAAATTGCGGTCTTCCATGCCCGGCATGGCGATGAGGAATTGGCCATCGAAGAAGCCACGTTCCCGTCTGTTCTTCAGCGTCAATAAGGACATCGTTCCTCCTGCTGCTAGACCGCACCAAGGCCTCGACAAAAGAAACATGGGCCAATGTCACACATCAATCAACTGAAAATGAAGATTTAAATCGCCGCGACTTCTGGCGGCCAAACAGCACATTCGGTAAACCTTTGTTCCATGATGATTATTTCCTCAGGCCCGCGCAGGCTTTTAATCGCGGTTGTGTCGGTGGTCGCAGCCCTTGTGCCGTTTTATTCCGCCCATGCGGAAATGAGCGCCTGGGCGGACAACGAAGGCGGCCGCATGCGCCTCGTGGCGCTCGCGCCCGATGCCCGCGGCAAAATCCGCGCTGCCCTTCAGATCGAGCCGAAGCCCGGCTGGATCACCTATTGGAAAGAGCCCGGCAACAGCGGCATTCCGCCGCAAATCACCATCGCGGCGGCAAGCGGCGTCACGCTCGATGCCATCGCCTATCCCGTTCCGAAGCATTTTTTCAACGGCGCGGTCGAGGATATTGCCTATGACGCGCCGGTGACGCTGCCGCTGTCGCTGACGGCGGCCGGCAAAGGCCCGGTTACGATCGATGCTGCCGCCTTCATCGGCATCTGCAAGGATATCTGCATTCCCTTCCAGGCGAATTTGCAGCTGAAGCTTGGCCCCGCCATCCAGTCGCACCCGCAGGAGGAGGCGATCCTTCAGGCCGCCGATGCGAGCCTGCCGAAGCCGCCATCGGTGGATTTCGGCGTGACGGCGCATGCGATGTCGCCCGACAGGAAGACGCTGTCGCTGACGCTCGCTCTGCCGGCCGGGGGGCCGGGTGAGGGGAAGGGCGCGCCGGATATCATCGTCACCGGCCCGAGCGGTTATGCCTTCACCAAGCAGATCGGCGGCAAACGCGACGGCGCCACCTTCAAGGTCGATATATCAATCGGCAAGCTGCCGAAGGATTACGACATAGTAGGCAAGCAATGGAGCGTGCTCGTCATCGACGGTGAACGGGCGATGGAGACGACGCTTGCCTTCGAATGACCGGTCTTGCCTTTCAATGACCGGCCTTGCCTTTCAATGATGGGCTCCTATAGTCGCCGCAGATCCCCTACGGCGCCCGCCACCGCCAAGCCGGAATCCCCAAAGCCAGAACCCCCAGTCCAGAACTCAAGGAGAAGACCATGACCATCGCGATCGGCGACAAGCTTCCTGCCGCCACCTTCAAGGAAAAGACTGCTGACGGCCCGGTCGAAATCACCACCGATCAGCTCTTCGCCGGCAAGCGCGTCGTGCTCTTTGCCGTGCCGGGCGCGTTTACGCCCACCTGCTCGCTGAACCACCTGCCGGGTTATCTCGAAAACCGCGACACCATCCTTGGCAAGGGCGTCGACGACATCGCCGTCGTCGCCGTCAACGACTGGCACGTGATGGGCGCCTGGGCGCAATCGTCAGGCGGCATGGGCAAGATCCACTTCCTCGCCGATTGGGATGCCGGCTTCACCAAGGCCGTCGGCCTCGACGCCGACCTCTCCGCCGGCGGCCTCGGCCTCCGCTCCAAGCGTTATTCGATGCTGGTGGAAGACGGCGTCGTCAAGGCCCTCAACGTCGAGGAAAGCCCCGGCCAGGCAACCGTATCAGGTGCCGCCGCGATGCTGGAACAGCTCTGAGCTTCGAACAAGATCTGCCCCTCACCCTAACCCTCTCCCCGTAAAAAACGGGGCGAGGGGACGTGCCCTGCGAGAGCTTGGTGGGAGACGGAGAGGTCGCGGCATATCCCCTTCGCCCCGCAGGCGGGGAGAAGGTGGCGGCAGCCGGATGAGGGGCACGCGCCGACGGTCATTACGCTTGCTAGAGCTCAAGCGGTCGCAGGTCGCGCGTCGGCACCCGCGGTCTCGGTCAGCCGGCCACCATCTCCATAGTGTCACGCCATGTGAAATGCGAAGTGCGCTTCGAGATCAGCCACCGACCATCCTGGCGCACATACTCGTCATTGTAATAAACGCCGTTGGTATTCCTCATCTTTTTGCCATCCACTGTGTTGACGAGGACAACCAAGCAATAGTGCACTGCCGTTGCGCGGTCTCCGTCAATTTCGGCGGTATGCTGCCCATTGATATGGTAGGCCGTCTCGAAATTGGCCATGAAGCCCGTAAAGGTCTCCTGAATCTCCTTGCGACCCTTGAGCGACGCAAAAAGCTGTCCTTCGAAGTAGGTGTCGACAACCGCGTCTTCGGCAAACAGCAGCGATTGAGTGGCCAAATCTTTCTGATCCGCGAGATTGGCGAAAGTGTCGACGAGTGCTTTGAGGGCGACCTTGTCTTCGAGGGTCTGGATGCGTTGTTCCAGAGTATTGTCTTGCATGGAAATCTCCTTGAGTTGGAACGGATTGGCGGATTGCGTTTCAGGCGACGTCGACCGACTCTTCGGCGACCGGGACGATGGCTGAGGCGGGGTGGCGCTGCCGGACGATCAGGGCGAGGACGAGAACAAGCGCGAGCGCCATCATCGCGGCTGAGCCCGTCAACGCCATCGTCACGCGATGGGCAAGAAGTGGGATGCCTTCCAGGCCGCTCGTGCCGAAAGCCGTGACGGCGACCAGGATCGCAAGACCAAGGGAATTGCCGAGCTGGTGGGCGACGTTGACCACACCTGAGGCGGCGCCGGCATCGGCCCCGGAGACGCCTGATATGCCCGAGGCTGTCAGAGGGCTGAGGACGAAACCCTGGCCCCAGCCGATCAGGACCATCGGCAAGGCGATATCACTCAGATAGTCCGCATCGGCAGAGACACGGCTAAGCCAGGTCATTCCGATAAGGGTCAGGACAAAACCCGTGGCTAGCAGGCGGGCGTTGCCGAACCGCTTCGTCAGCTGCGGCACGGCCATTGCCGATGCAAAGTTCACCAGTGTCGCGGGCAGGAAAGCCAATCCGGTGGCGGCAGCGCTATATCCAAGAACACTCTGCAAGAACTGCGTCGTGAAGAAAAAGAAGCCGATCATTCCGCCGAGGAAGAGCATTCGCGTAGAATAGGCCCCGACGCGTTCGCGACTGGCGAAGAGACGCAACGGCATGATCGGTTGCCGAGCATTCCGTTCGATGGCAACAAAGGCCACCAGCAGCAATAGGGAGGCCGCGATAAGCCCGATGGTCAGGCTATCATGCCAGCCATGCGTCGCCGAACGGATCAGGCCATAGACAAGCGCCACCATGCCGATCGTCGAAGTCAGGCCTCCGGCAATATCGAGCCGCCCCGACTGCCGTCCCGTCTCGGGAACGAAGCGGATCGCGGCGAGGATCATGCCGAGGCCAATCGGCAGATTGATGAAGAAGCCCACACGCCACGACAGCCACTCGGCCAATATGCCGCCGAGCACGAGGCCGACGCTGGCCGCAATGCCGGCGACGGCGCTGTAATAGGAAACCGCGCGTGTGCGCTCGGTCCCTTCGGCGAAGGTCGTCTGCAGCAAGGCCAGTGTGGCCGGCGCAAGAATAGCGCCGCCAATCCCCTGAACGGCACGCGCGCCGATCATCCAGGCCGGCGTTTCGGCAAGACCGATAGCGAGCGAAGACGCGGTGAAGAGAGTGAGGCCAATGGTGAGCATGCGCTTGCGGCCGAGAATGTCGCCCGCTCTTGCACCTAGAAGCAGGAACCCTCCGAAGGTGAGGGTATAGGCGCTTTGCACCCAGGCGAGCTCAGGGTCGGAAAAGCCAAGTTCACGATGGATGCTCGGAAGCCCCGTCAGCACGATCGACGTGTCGAGCACGAGCATCACGTAGCTGGTGAGGATGATGGTCAGGATCGCTGTCTTGTTGACCGCGTGCGATAAAGGTTTTTCCGCTCGGCTGGAGGGCCGGCTGGCCTGTGGGGGTGATCTCATGGCGCTCTCCGGAACCGTCATTGCGGCGATTGCCGCCGATGTCCCGAGAGATAGCACCCGCCTATTCTGCCGATTAGATTGCTATTCCTGCATGCGCTTTTGAGGAATTCTCATCAATGATCGGAACGTGATGGTCGGTATCGCAGCGCGTCGACCAGCACGCTGAAGGCCGGAGACATCTGGCGGCGGCTCGGATAGTAGAGGAAGTAACCATCGAACAGCGGGTTCCAGTCGTCGAGAACGGTGACAAGCCGCCCGCTCGCGATTTCATCCCGTGCATGATCCTCAAACAGGTAGGCAAGTCCGACGCCCCCGAGCGCCGCTCTCATTACCATCTGCGTGGTGTTGAAAGCCAACGGGCCATCGACACGGACCCGAACCTCCCGCCCGTCCTTTTCGAACTCCCAAACCAGATAGCCTCCATAGGTCGGCAGTCTGATGTTGATGCAGGCATGGGCAGTCAGATCTTGCGGTGTTGATGGTTTTGGGTGGCGCGCGAAATAGTCTGGCGAACCAACGACCACCATTCTCATCTCAGGTCCGATCCGCACGGCGATCATATCGCCGTTCAGCTGCTCGCCGAGCCGAATTCCCGCATCGTAGCGCTCCGCGACGATATCCGTGAGCGCCCCGTCCACCGTGATTTCAAACTTGATATCTGGATATTCCGGAAGAAGTCGCTCTATCGCCGGCCAGAGGATCGATGTCGTGGGATGCTCGCCGGCGGTGATCCGAATCGTCCCCGCGGGTTTGTCGCGCAGTTCTGTCAGAGCCGCCAGCGCGGTATCGATGCCGTCGAAGTGCGGCTCGATCGAGTGCAGCAACCGCTCCCCGGCATCGGTCACGGAGACGCGCCGGGTCGTTCTCGTCAGCAACCGAACGCCGAGCCGCTCCTCGAGCAACCGCATCGAATGACTGAGCGCCGAAGGCGAGACGCCAAGCTTTGCCGCCGCTCTCGTGAAGCTCTGTTCTCGCGCAACTGCCAAAAAGACAGTGAGGTCGTTGATGCTGTCTCGGGACATTTTTGAATTCTGCTCAATACCGAATGCGGATTTTGCAGCCTAATCGTCTTTTCGCCCATGGGCTAGATGATGGGGCAGGCAGTGCCCAGGCACATCTCGACCAGAAAGGCTGTTCTCGATGAACCACGCAGCACGAAGCGCCGAGGAAGAGATCATCGCCCTCTCGCTGGACAAATTCCGTTGGAAGACATCCGGCCGTATCGATCTGGTCGAGGCGCTTTTCGACGACGATCTGCACTTCGTCCACATCACCGGGCATGTGTCTTCGAAGCGAGAGTGGATCGAAGAGCTGCGATCGGGCCGATTTGTCTACAACCGCATCGAGCCGCGGGGCGCTTCGGTTGCGGTCGAGGGCGATCGAGCCACGCTCCGAGGCAAGGCCGTTTTCACGGTGACCATGGGGGGACACCGAGGACAATATCGTCTGGCTTTCACCGAAGTCTATGTCCGCAAACCCGCCGGGTGGAGGCTCGTGGAGCTTCTCACCTCGACAAACTGGCCGGTCGGTCCGGCATCGTCAAGCAAAGCATATTTGACCGGGGCGCGAACGCCGTCTTCGATGGTGATGTAGCCGCCGCCTCTGTTCAATTCGGTCATGACATAGCCGGGGCAGACAGCGTTGACCTTAATCGGCGTATCTTTCAACTCAAGGGCAAGCTGCACGGTCAGCATGTTGACCGCCGCCTTGGAGGCGGCATAGCCAAGCCATTTGACATCGGGGGAGGGATTGTTCGCATCGCCCGTCCACCAAAGCGAACCCACGCTGCTGGAAAGGTTGACGATGCGCCCGCTGACCGCCTTGCGGATCAGCGGCAACAGTTTCTGGGTCACGATCACCATTCCGATGAAATTGACCTCATAGGATTCGCGCAGGGTTTCGACGGAGGCCACGCTGGGGAAATCGTCGGTGTCGAGCAGCAGGATTCCCGCATTGTTGATCAGGATGTCGAGCCTGCCGAACCGCTCGCCGATCGACGATGCGGCAGCGTCGATCGTATCAGGGCGATTGAGATCGATCTCGATCGCCTCGACCGCCAACCCCTCCGCACGCAATGCTTCGGCCTTTGCCTGCCCGGTTGCAAGATCGCGTGCGCCGAGAAGGACGAAGACGCCCTCCCGGCCGAGCTGGCGAGCCGTTTCAAAGCCAAGGCCGCGGGTGGCGCCGGTGACGAGCGCGATCTTTTGATGTGTGGACATTCTATCTCCCAAGCAGGCGCGCTCGCAGGGCGAGGCTGTTTGCAATGACGTTACTCAGCAACGCATTGTGAAATTGCATGGGAAATTATGTCTGTCAACGACAAATGACGCTAAGTGACATTTTGTTCGAAATGGACGATACCGGCGGCGCGATCGAAGAGATCGACAAGTGACATTGCCGCTCCGCCGTCCACCCAACTGTTTATCGATGCCCGGATGAGCGCGAAAACCGTCCCCGCGACCGTATAGGCGACAACATCAGGGAGTGGAGGCCGCCTGTCCGGTGAGGCGAGAATATGGGCGATTTCGTCGACCAGTTCGGCGATCATCTGTTCTTTTCGCGCGGAAATGCTCCTGTTGGAGCGGATTGCCGTCTCGATGGCGAGAAAGAAACGTGACCTTTCATCGAAAGCCGTAAGCATCGCCCGCGCGGCAGCAAGAAGTGCGACAACCGGCGGCTCCGAGGCGAGCCGCTCCGTCAGTTCAGCACGGATGATCGTCATGCCATCCTGCACCCAGCTGACGATCACATCCTCCTTTGTCGGGAAATAGCGAAGCAGGGTGCGGGGCGAAACGCTGACGGCGGCAGCGATATCGGCGACGGTCGTTTCTTCGAATCCGCGCTTGTGGATCAGGTCCAACGCCGCCTCGAGCAGCTGCGCTCGCGTGCGATCCTTCTTATCTTCCCGAAGTCCCAAGATTGTCTCCACGCTGACATGCGGCGGGCTTCTTTTGACACATCATGCCATTTGTCGTCCAGCGACGACTTCCGCTTGGGCGCGACGTGAGCATCCGCTGCGCCGGCGGGGGAGTTTGGCGGAAACGTGCCCCCAGCCTCCGTCATCCCAGGCCTTGAGCCTGGGATCCATGCCCGGTCCCGATGGAAACGAGAGTGGATCCTCGGGTCAAGCCCGAGGAAGACGGAGGGTGGGGTGGCTTCTGGAGCAAGGACAGCGGAGCGCTGCATCTGCGAGCATCCTGACAGATAAAGAGCGGCCGTTTGTCGCGCTTTTCAATTGTGTGAGCAACTGCCGGGCCTCGCCTCAATCTCGCCGCATTCGTTATAACATAACCGTAATGTTATTACATTGTAGGATGCACCATGCCCCCGAGCCCCGACCGCCCCTTCGTCAGCCTGCTGGGACAGTCGGCTTTTTCAAGGGTGATCGGCATGGCGCTGGTCATTGCGCTCCTGTGGCTGGCGATCCACTGGGCGGTTCTCCTGCCATGACGCCGCTGATCCGTCTCGAGAATTTGACCGTCGCCTATAACAGGCACCCCGCCGTCCATCATGTCTCCGGCGCCTTCGCCTCAGGCAGCCTGACGGCGATCGCCGGGCCGAACGGGGCGGGCAAATCGACGCTGCTGAAGGCGATCATGGGGGAGCTTCGTCCCGCCGAAGGCAGGGTCGAGCACCGGCTGGGACGGGCGGAATTCGGTTATCTCCCGCAGGCGGCCGAGATCGACCGGCGCTTTCCGATCTCGGTCATCGACACCGTCATGCTCGGCGCCTGGAAGAAGATGGGCGCCTTCGGCCGCATCGCGCCCAGTGAGGTGAAGAGGGCAGGCGAGGCGCTCTCCGCCGTCGGCCTCGAAGGCTTCGGCCGGCGCCATGTCGGCTCGCTCTCGGCCGGCCAGTTCCAGCGCGTGCTCTTTGCCCGCCTGCTGCTGCAGGATGCCGGCATCATCCTGCTCGACGAGCCGTTTACGGCAATCGATGCCCGCACGACCAGGGACCTCGTCGATATCGTCACCCGCTGGCATGGCGAAGGCCGCACGGTGATCGCCGTGCTGCACGATTTCGAGCTGGTTCGCGCCCATTTCCCGCAAACCCTGCTGCTCGCCCGCGAGCTTGTCGGCTGGGGTGCGACCGCAGACGTCATGTCCTCCGTCAATCTCCTGAAGGCCCGCGCCATGGCCGAGCGCTGGGATGAGGATGCAAATGCCTGCGCACCCGAAGAGGCGCCGGCGGCATGACGGCCTACGATCTCTTCCTCGCACCCTTTGCCGATTACGGTTTCATGCGCCGGGCGCTCATCGCCTGTCTCTGCCTTGGGCTCGGCTCCGGCCCGATCGGCGTCTTCCTGATGCTGCGGCGCATGAGCCTGATGGGCGACGCCATGAGCCATGCCGTGCTGCCGGGGGCGGCGATCGGTTACCTCGTCGCCGGTTCCCTGTCGCTGACGGCGATGGGGCTCGGCGGCCTCATTGCCGGCCTGTCGGTGGCGCTACTATCAGGCGCCGTCAGCCGGATGACCGTGCTGCAGGAGGATGCGAGCTTTGCCAGCTTCTATCTCGCATCGCTGGCGCTCGGCGTGCTGATCGTCTCGCTGCGCGGCTCGAATATCGATCTCCTGCATGTGCTCTTCGGCACCATCCTGGCGATCGATGCTCCCGCTCTTTATCTGATCGGCGCGATCACCTCGCTGACCCTCGTCGTCCTCGCCTTCATCTACCGGGCGCTGGTGGCCGAATGTTTCGATCCGGGTTTTCTGCGCGCCGTCGGCGGGCGCGGGCCGGTCTATCACGTGCTCTTCCTGCTGCTCGTGGTGCTGAACCTCGTCGCCAGCTTCCAGGCGCTCGGCACGCTGATGGCGGTCGGCCTGATGATGCTGCCGGCAGCCGTTGCCCAGCTCTGGTCGCGCAGTCTGCCTGTGATGATGGCAGTGGCAGCCGCCAGTGCCGCCGCCTCCGGTTATCTCGGCCTGATCGCCTCCTACCATCTCGAACTCGCCTCCGGCCCGACGATCATCATGACGGCGGCGTTGCTCTACGCCTTCTCCATCTTTTTCGCGCCTTCCGGCCTGGCCAGGCGCTTCTTTCCCCGCCCGCATTTGAAGGGCTGATCCCAAGGAGACTTCGATGACACCGCACAGACTGCTTCTCTCCGCAGCAATCCCCGCTTTGATGGCGCTGTCTGCCATACCCGCGTCGGCCGAGACGCTGAAGGTTGTGGCGTCCTTCACCGTGCTTGCCGATGTCGTCAAACAGGTCGGCGGCGAACACGTCAAGGTGACGAGCCTCGTCGGGCCGAACGGCGACCCCCATGAATTCGAGCCATCGCCGGCCGATGCGAAGAATTTGAATGCGGCGCAGGTTACCTTCGTCAGCGGCGAGGGGTTGGAAGGCTGGATGGACCGTCTGATCACCGCCTCGGGCTATAAGGGCAAGCCGGTCACCGTTTCCGAAGGCATCAACACCCGCACCATGGAAGAGGACGGCGAAAAGATCACCGATCCGCATGTCTGGAACAGCCCCGTCAACGTCAAGATCTGGGTCGCCAATATCGAAAAGGCGCTGTCATCGGCCGATCCCACGGACGCCGCCGCCTTCAAGGCCAATGCCGAGAAGTACACCAGGACGTTGGACGAGCTGAACGCCTACGCCCATGCGAAATTCGACAAGGTGGCCGACGATCGCCGCAAGGTGCTGACCAGCCATGATGCCTTCGGTTATTTCGGCCGCGAATATAATGTCAGCTTCCTGGCGCCGCTCGGTCTGTCCACCGAAAGCGAGGCCTCGGCCGCCGACGTCGCCAAGCTGATCGAACAGATCAAGGGCGAGCACGTGAAGGCCTATTTCTTCGAAAATTCGAACGATCCGCGCCTGGTCAAGCAGGTCGCCAAGGCAACCGGTGCCGAGCCCGGCGGCGAGCTCTATGTCGAATCGCTGTCCGACGCCAAGGGGCCGGCGCCGACCTACGAGAAGATGTTCAAGTATAATGTCGACCAGCTCGCCGCCGCCATGGCGAAATCGAGCTGAGGAATCGAGGGCTGCAGGTTATCCTGCGGCCCTCACAAATTAAGGTCGAAGACCAGGATGCCGGCAAGGCCTCCATCCGTCGACGAGACGATGCGCTCGCCCACGGTCACATGCTCGGGATGGATGAGATAGGCGTCGCGCGCCTCGGCGCTTTCAAAGGTCACGGCAAAACCGTCGACGAAGCCGCCATGCAAACCCTCGGGCGAAACATTCGGCCCGTATTTGATATCCAATATGCCGGGAATGAGCTGTTTCAGGGCGACGATCGCCGCAAACAGCGACTGCTTGTCGTCCGCCGTCACCGCGGTCTTCAGCCGCAGGAATACGCAGTGCAGGATCATCAGTGGTCCTCCCGATTTTCTTTGGCTGGAGAATAGCGGCGAAAGCCGGGAGAGCAATGAGATTTATTTTCACGCAGGCGTTGCGCCGTAAGCCGGCCAGATTACATCTGGTCGGTCTTAACCATGGGCCGCTTGTAGATCCTCTGGACGAGATCGCTCGCCAGCGCGCGGGATTCGTCTTTCTCAGCCGCCGTCATCGGCCGGCAGGTGTTCCTGGTGTTTGAACTGTCGAGCACTGTCGTAGAACCGGAATTGGCGATGACGAGATGCCAGCTGCAGGAGGCGACCTTGTCGATTGCGACAGCACCATGGCAACCGGTGGACAGGCAGAAGGCAATGGTCCTCTGCGCCCCGTGGTCGCCTTTATAGGCCAGCGTGACGGCTTTCTTGATATCCGTGACCCATCGCTCGCATTGCGCCTGTTTTGCCCCCGGCTGGCAGCTTTTGGTGACCGGAGTGATCTCAGCGGCCTGAAGCGGCGATACGCAAAAAACACCCATCGAGAGGGCGAGCAGAAACTTGAGCATGGGATTTTCCTTGTGCAAGGAATGAGAGACGCACATCCCAGGCCGTTGGTCAATGGCCACTCACAAAAGGGAAGGGTGGCGCGCCAAGCAGATGTTGGCGCGCCACCGGGAAAATCCGAAATTGTGCAGATCCGTCGCCGCCGCTATTCCAGAATGACCACGGCTTCCACCTCGAAGAGCATGGGGTCGATGGCAAGCTTGGGAACGGGAATCAGCGTCTGCGCCGGCAGCGACGCGCCGAACATGTCCCTGACGTTCCTGGTCAGCACCTCGAGCTTGGACATATCGTGATCGACCACAAAGACCGTCAGCTTGGCGACCTGATCCGGCCTTGCGCCGAGCGCATCGAGGGCGATGCGCAAATTCGCATAGGCCTGCTTCACCTGGACCGCGAAGTCGGGCGACAAGGCCCCCATGCTGTCCTGGCCGCCCTGTCCGGAGATGTAGGCCAACCGGCCTTGGCGCGGCACGATCACCGCCGTGCTGTAGCCGTTCGGCGAGGGGTCGTAGAGGTTTTTCGGATTGACGATCGTCAGCCTGAGATCGTCTTCATTAGCTGTCGTCGCGGTGGGAACGCTGATGGTCATGATGATGAGTCCTCCGATAATGAGATGCTTGATTGTGTGTGGCATGACTTCTCCTGGCTTCCCCAGGGCTGCGAGCGACGGATCCTCGCGGCCTGTAGGATGGAATCTTATCGCCACATGATACGACTCGTACGGCGTACGATTAAATTGCATCGTACGCCGTACGAGTCAATCGGTCAGGATCGACATTCCCAGCATTGTCGGCTTAGATCGGCGTCTGATGAGTAAAGGAAGACGGATGGCAGCCAAACGCAGCGGCGCTGAGAGCAAAGGGTCTGGGCGGAGAAATACGCCGCCCCAGTCCGGGCAGGGGCCGCGCAGCGAGCCGACTCTCTCGCTGGAACGAATCGTGGCGACCGCCGTGGATCTGCTGGACGCAGAGGGCGTCGACGGACTGAAGATGCGCCGGCTGGCCGATCGCCTCGGCTCGGGCGCGATGAGCCTTTATTGGCACGTCGACAACAAGGAAAAGGTCTTCGATCTGGCGCTGGATTCGGTGCTCGAATATCGCGGCCCGCCTGAGATCGTCGAGTATCGAGACTGGCGCGGGGAAATCGTTCATCTGCTCGAAGACTGGCGCGCCAGCATGCTGCGCCATCCCTGGTCGGCCTCGCTGCTGCCGCGCCGGGCGCTCGGCCCGAACATCCTCATTCGCCTGGAACTGCTGAGCAAGACCTTGTCCGGAGCCGGTGTCACCGATGCGGATTTGAACGTCGCGATATGGTCGCTCTGGAACTATGTGATCGGCGCGACCATCACCCGGGCGAACTTCGACCTCTCGGACGACGACAGAGCGGCCGCGCAGCAGCGCCTGACAGGTCTCAGCCAACACTACCCGACGATCGAACGCTCTCGCCTGCTACTGGATAATGATTGGGACGGCGCTTTCAGGAAGGGCCTCGACTTCCTGCTCGATGGTCTTGCTCCGCGCCAGTGAACATTCGTCATTCCTGGACGAGACGGTGCCGGATTCTGCGCGCCTGCCGTGGGTGATCGCGGTACTGCCGCGACACGGTTCCCCGGCTATTTCCGCAGGATTTTCTCCATCGCTTTCCCCTTCGCGAGTTCGTCGATCAATTTGTCGAGATAGCGGATTTCCCGCATCGTCGTTTCCTGGATGTCTTCCACGCGGACGCCGCAGATCACGCCCGTAATCGACGATCGCGAGGGATTCATCCGAGGCGCTTGCGCAAAGAAATCCTCGAAGTTGGTTTTCGCAGCCAATTGATCGTCCAGGCTCTGCTGGCTATGTCCCGTCAGCCAACAGATGATTTCATCGACCTCTGCCTTCGTGCGTCCCTTCTTCTCTGCCTTGGCGACATAGTGGGGATAGACGCTCGCGACGCTGATGGAATAGATGCGATGCTTCGTCATGCGTGCTCCTCAACATTCCAGATATTTTCCGGCTTGAGATAGCTGACTTCAAGACCTCAACAAGTGGCGGATAATGGGCAGGCTTCCGCGGGCGCGAAGTAGATCAGTGCAAAGGCGGCATCTCTACAGCGCCGCGCGTCTTCGACCGGATTGCACCAACAACGGACATCGGCTCGGCTTGGGGAGACGACCGCTACGGGGCCGTTTCCAGACTGACTGTTTTTGCCTGGTGATTACAGAACCGGACCTCGCGCCCTCAATGAGGACAGGAAGACGGTTCAAACCTGTGGGGATGGTTCAATGATCTTCAGAACAGCTCATCCAAAAGGTCTTTTTCCATCGCGTGCAGGGACGTTAAAACCTGCACTCTAAATATATTACCTTAGATTGCAGACCGCATTGATTGCGATATAGTCGGGTCCCGGAGGGGCCATGCGCATTGAATTTGTTGAAATTGCGAATTTTAGAAAGCTGATCTCGACGAGAATTGGCCTGTCTACTGACAAGACCGTTTTCGTTGGTGCAAATAATAGCGGAAAGACTTCAGCGATTACCGCCTTGAGGTATTTCCTCGTCGATCGGGAACGCACAAGCTTTTGCTTCAACGATTTTACGCTATCCCATTGGCCCGGCATCGACACGATGGGTGCTGCCTGGCAGATCGCACACGTCGCCCAGCAGCCGTTGCCAGAACCGGAATGGGATGCGTTTCTTCCATTCTTAGACGTTTGGATGCACGTCGAAGAGAACGAGGTGCATTACGTTCAGGGAATCTTGCCAACGCTGGATTGGGCGGGAGGTCGCCTCGGGGTTCGCGTCAGGTATGAACCAAAGGATCGAGAACAACTTCAGAAGGACTATCTGACCGCTCGCGCCAACGCGCGCGATCTGCAGACGGCGGGCGCCGCGCTCGCTGAAGCAAGGGGTCAGGACGCGACACTATTTCAAGTCGCAATCTGGCCGCAAACGCTGGTCGAGTTTCTGCAACGCCGCGTCACGCGCTACTTTACGCTCCAGACTTACGTGTTGGACCCAACCGCGTGCGTCGATCCGGAGCACGGACGGGCTCTACCCCAGGCGTTGAATGGAAGTGATCCTATCGAGGGCGATCCGTTCAAGGGTCTGATCCGGATTGACGAGATCAGCGCGCAGCGTGGGTTTGGCCATGCCGGCGAAAGTAAGATGGAAGAAGGCGAAGCACTCGGATCGGGATCGACATCCCGCAAACTCTCGGCCCAACTTCGGCAGTATTACAAAAGCCATCTCGATCCGTATGAGAGCCCGGATGCGAAAGACCTGCTTGCACTCAAGGCGATTGAAGAAGCCCAGGAAGCATTTAATCTTCGCCTCAGCGACGGCTTTGAAAGCCCACTCAGGGAAATGCACACCCTTGGCTATCCTGGCGTCACAGATCCCAAACTCAACATCTCAACGCGCCTGCGGCCCATTGAAGGCCTTAACCACGACACCGCAGTGCGGTTCATCGTCCCGATGCAGGCGGGTGGGGCTTCCATAAATCTGTATCTGCCGGAAGATTCCAACGGGCTTGGGTACCAGAACCTCATATCCATGGTGTTCCGTCTGATGGCGTTTCGTGACAGCTGGATGAGGGTTGGAAAGGCGCAAAGTAAAGCCTCTGATGAGGCGATAATCCCGCCGCTGCATCTTGTCCTGATTGAAGAGCCGGAAGTACATCTGCACACGCAAGTGCAGCAGGTTTTTATTCGGCAGGCCTATAAAATCTTACGCAATCACGATCAGTTAGGGGCCGGCTCCAACTTCGTTACGCAGATGGTCGTGAGCACCCATTCCAGTCACATCGCTCACGAGTGTCACTTTGACTCCCTTCGCTACTTCCGACGCCTGCCTGCCATTGAGAATGCTATTCCAACATCGTGCGTCGTGAATGTTGGTGAGGCCTTTGGTGACGAGCAGGAAACTAAACGCTTCGTCACCCGCTATCTGAAGGTGACACACTGCGATCTGTTTTTCGCCGACGCCGCGGTACTGATTGAAGGACCGGCTGAGCGCATACTCGTCCCGCATTTTGTGAACTCGCATGTGGAATTTAATAAGCTCGCTGAGAGCTACATCACCTGGCTCGAAATCGGAGGAAGCCACGCCCACAAGCTGCGCAGCCTAATCGAAAAGATCGGACTGACAACGTTGATCGTCACCGACATCGACTCTCAGGACGCGGCCGGCTCCAGTGCGGTGCCAGTACGTGGGGCAAATTACACGACGCGTAATCACACGCTCAAGACTTGGTGGCCCGAAATCGAGGAATTGGACGCGTTGCTGGACAAGCCCGAGGCTGAAAAAGCCAAGGACTATGATGCAGAGGAATTCACGCTTCGCGTCGCCTATCAATGTCCGATCGAGATCGAATTCAAGGGCGCCACAACTGAGGCTTTGGCATATACGCTGGAAGACGCGGTTGTCGTCGCCAATATAGAGCTGTTCGCTGCGCTTCCCGGCACAGGCCTCATCGCGAAATTCCGAGCCGCTATCGCCGAGAGCGCAAATTTCGCGGAACTGAGTATGGCCATGAAAGAGGCATTGAAGGGCGGTGGCAAAGCCGAGTTTGCCCTCGACCTTCTCGAGATCGACAATCCCAGCGATTTGAAACCGCCCAACTATATTCGCGAGGGCTTGCTGTGGCTGGCAGAGCAACTTGACCACAAACAGACAGAGCTAGGGTTGGTCTCGCTCGGGCAGGTAGAGGTTGAGGCTGACGCTACCGTTGAGGCTGCCGCGTGAACGTCGACACAGATCCAATCGAATCCAATGTAACGCTCGACGATGGGGTCGAGGCCGAGATCGCTTCGTACCTCGACTTGGAAAAGCCTACGAGCTTTTTCCTGTTTGCCGGGGCTGGCTCCGGGAAAACCCGGTCGCTCGTCAATGCGCTCAAACACATTGCTACAAAATACCGGGGCACGCTTCGCCTTCGGGCGAGGCATGTCGCGGTCATCACCTATACCAACGCTGCCTGCGACGAGATCACACGTCGCCTGGAATATGATCCGCTGTTCGTTGTCAAAACCATCCATAGCTTTGCATGGTCACAAATTCGGGGGTTCAACGCCGACATAAGGGAATGGCTGCGCGCCAACCTCAATACAGAAATCGCAGATTTGACGGCGGAGGAGGCCAAAGGCCGCGCCGGCACGAAAGCGTCCGCAGCGCGGCTGGCGTCGATTGAATCAAAGCAGCGCCGCCTCGGGCGTCTCGATGAGATCAAAGCTTTCACGTACAATCCCAACAGCGATAACCGCGAGCGTAACGCTCTCAATCACAGTGAAGTCATCAAGATTTTTGCGACCTTCCTGCTTGAGAAGTCGCTGATGCAGCGAATGTTCGTCGAAAAATATCCGTTCCTCCTGATCGACGAAAGTCAGGACACGAACAAGGTTCTGATCGACGCCCTTCTTGCAGTTCAACAGGCGCACGCCAATCGCTTCGCTTTGGGACTCATCGGGGACACGATGCAGCGCATTTACCTGGACGGCAAAGAGCATATCGAAGATGCTTTGCCGCCGGGTTGGAAAACGCCCCGAAAAGCACTGAACCACCGGAGCCCAGGGCGTATCGTACGTCTCATCAATAAGATTCGCTCAGGTGCGGACGAGCAAATTCAGGTGCCTCGCGAAGATGCGAGTGAAGGATGGGCGCGGCTGTTCTTGTTCCCCATCGACACGCCCGATAAGTCCGCGATGGAGGACCGCGTTCGAGCATATATGGCCGAACTCACCGCCGACACCGGCTGGAGTGATCGAGACGAATGTAAGATTCTCACGCTTGAGCACCACATGGCTGCGAAGCGAATGGGGTTTGAGCAGCTATTCGAGGCGATTGCGCCTATCGAGTCATTCCGGACGGCGTTTCTCGACGGCAGTTTCGCGCCTACTCGATTTTTCACTCACAGTGTCCTTCCGCTGGTCGCCGCTACCCAGCGGGGCGATAAGTTTTTAGCGACCAAGCTTATCCGCGAAGCGTCACCTCTGTTGAGCAAGGACATGCTGAGAGGCTCCGAAAAGCCGTTGGATCAATTGCGCGCGGCGCAAGCGGCGATCGACAGTCTGATGTCGCTCTGGGCGAACGCTGACCCGACCTGCGGCGCCGTTCTGGAAAATGTCGTGAGCACCAATCTCTTCACAGTGCCTGACAGCCTCAAAGCCGCCCTGGCAGCGGTGAGCGCCAAGCCAACAGTTTCCGCAGACGAAGAGGCTGATCCGGTTGGTGAGAATGTCGCCGCGCTATTGGCTCTTCTGGATTGCCCGTTCTCGATGATTGCACCGTACGCATCGTACGTCGCGCGCGAGGCCTCCTTCGACACACATCAAGGGGTCAAGGGCCTCGAATTCGATCGCGTTATGGTTCTCATGGACGATGGCGACGCCCGCGGCTTCCTTTTTGGTTACGACAAACTGCTGGGAGCCAAGGAATTGAGCGCCAGCGATTTGAAGAACGCGCAAGAGGGCAAGGATTCCTCAGTCGATCGCACTCGACGACTGTTTTACGTCACCTGCAGCCGTGCCAAATCTAGCTTAGCTCTTGTGGCATATTCGACCGATCCGGGCGCGATAAATGCCCATGTAATCCAGTCAGGTCTTTTCCATGAGGATGAAGTGTTGCTTGGCCTGCCGGCATAGGTCGGCAGCGGTTAGCGCGCAGGCGCTCGGGCAATCGCTAAAGCATCCGAGATTGGAAATGGGTTTTTGTCGCACGGTACGCCATAGTCGACAACGAACGCCGCGAAGCCATTCCGGGCGCCTCAGGCGTTTGCGTAACTTGCGGTTCAGCAATGGTCGCCAAATGCGGACCGCGCCTGATCCGTCATTGGGCGCATGCTGCGCTGCGCGATTGGCGGAAACGTTAAACGCCGGGTCGGACGAAAGGCCGCTTTTAAAAACTCAATAGGGCGGTTGAAGGACCGGAAAGGGGGCGCAAAGCGCCGTAGCCCGGCCGTCGTCATCTCCAACGACTTGCACTCTTCCGAGGGAGCGAGCCGACGACTCGCCACCACATCTCCGGCGTTAGCTCTCGTTGTGGACGATCTTCTCCAACTGCTTTCTATACTACTTCCCAGTTACAAACGGTGATATGCAACCGCATGGAAAATTTGGGCCACAGGTTGGTGAGATGACACTGAACGACCGAGACATCGCGACGGCAATTAGGGATAGCCGACTTATCTCCAATTTCGACGTTAAGGGCATTGCCGGGGCCTGCTACGAATTGCGCATGGGTAGCGTCTATTACGACCTTAACGAAGGCGGGAGACGCTTTGCGCTGGCGGAAGGCGAGCAAGCGCTAATCAAGCCTGGCCATCGTGTTGTCCTGATCACGGCAGAGGAGCTTAAAGTTCCTCCAAATCTACTCGTACGTATTGTCAGCAAGGGCGCGTTGTTCAGCATTGGTCTGAGTCCCGTTTCGACCTACGCAGACCCTGGCTTTGAGGGCAACCTAGGCATTGTGACTCAGAACATCAGCGACAAATACATTGTCCTTCCGCAAGGGGAGCCCATAGCGAAAGCAGATTTTACGCAGCTCTCCGGAGATGCCGGTCGCCCTTATCAAGGCCAGCACGGATTCCAAGCTGGTATATGGCCCATAAAAGCTCACCTTCAAAAAGATTACTCTGAAGTTAGCAGCGACAAACGCGTGAACTCTGAGAAACACGAGGCCCTGGCTCTTCTTCCGTCAGCGACACGTACCGCGATCGAACGGCTAGAGTGGACCATAACCTTAACTTTAGCAGCAGTTTTCCTCGCGATCACAATGAACGCTGTCTTCCTTTTCCTTGTCGAGGGAAAGGTACTTGACCAGTTTTGGGGCATAGTAGGAAACCTGCTATCGAGCGGCATCACCGGGTTCGTAGCGATCCTCATTAGCATCTTCAGAAGGAACAAGTGATGCAACTTTCCGAGCTAATCAAATCTCAGATCGACGCTGACGAACGTCGCGGATTTTCTGTCAAATTCGCTAGCGACATAGAACGGCACGATCAACTCATGCGGGACTTGGTGGGCCTAGTTAGTGAGGTCGGTGAATTCGCTGACAGCCTGAAGAAGGTCGGTCTTGCAGTTTCAACTCCTGGCTATCAGGGGCCAAGCCTTAGCGATGCGACGCCGCAGCTTCGCTCTGAGCTTGCGGACGTGTCGATCTACGTCTTCCGTCTGATCGCAATCCTTGATGGAGATCTAGAAAACGAGATTGTTCGGAAGATGAAGATTAATAGAGAGCGGTACCAATATCTTGAACGATAGGCTGATTTTTTTCGCTGCAGTGAATACCGGTTTCGTAACCGACGGGCTCCCTGATCACCGATTTTTGGAATTTTACGAAAGCCGAAGCTCTCCTGAGCTGTATTGCTCGATAGTTGGCAACGTTGTCGTACCTAACGGACATGGGAGTAACGCATCGACGCCAACGATTACTAAAGATTCGATTTGGGCTGACCTTGCAAAGAGGATCAACGACGGCGGAGCAAGTCCCGGTATTCAACTTGCGACAGCTTGGGCAGGATATGCTGGCTCTAGGAAGTTCGTGACGTTCGCGCCAAACACCGTAATCGCACAAGGGCGTGAGCTAGCTGCAAGCATGGGCTCGCAAGGAATCGGAGAAGTTATTAGGTCTTTCCGTGCGGGTGCTGCTGTGGCAGTTAAACATGGATTTCGTCACATCCAGTTTCATGCTGCTCATGGATATCTCCTTAATCTTCTGATTGACCGTCGCATAAATCCTCTCGCCGATCATGTTCTTAATGAGCTAAAATTGCTTGCGGAGTGCTTGAGTATGGAAGGAGTTGAGACTTCCATCCGGATATCCTTGAAGACCGGCCACAGTGAATTCGACAATAGTGGAACAGTCGATTTTCAAGATGAGATAGCGACTCTTCCCTTCAATTTCGTAGATTTGTCTTCCGGTTTCTACAATGTGGACAAGCGGTTGATCTATCCGACGAGGCCGGAGTTGCTTAAAGCAAGAATTTCCGAGAGCCGCGAAGTCGCCGCCAGGCATCCGAATCGAAAGTTCATCTTCTCAGGCCGCGTCCAGATGGACGGTTTGCACCGCCTGCCTTCTAATATGCATCCCGGCTTTTGCCGAGATCTTATTGCCAACCCAAATTTTCTTCGTGAAACCAAAAGCGGTTGTTTGAATCATAACAAGTGCCATTATTATTCCAGGGGTGAAGCTCATCTCACATGTGGGAAGTGGACATCGCGTTAGGCGAAACCTCAAGCGGCCAAAGTACTTCATGAGTTTTGCTTATAACGAAGCCTGCTGGGTCAGCTTTGGGCGCTGGCCGCGTCAGCCGGAAATGCCGAAATGATGTGCAAAGTTGCCGCCTCGCCGATCCACCAGAAGTCCGCTTCTAGGAGATGGCGAGAAAGCAAGCTATGGCCGGATGGAAGGCGCGTAGCCGCCCGGCAGCATTGGCTCGGCCGGTGGTGTCTCTGATCGCATTTCTGCTAAAGCTCGGAAGCAAATCGCCCGCGATGTCACCAACTGCCGAAGTGTGAAGGGCGCAATGGGCTGATGGGCCTCTCGCTCATCAGGCCTCTTGTCTTGAAGGAGGAGCGCTAGGATGAGCACCGACCTGGATACCGTGCGGTCCTATGATACGGTCGCGGCGGAGTACGCTGCGGAGGCCGCGGCGATGCCCGAATGGGTCGCGACAGAGATCGATGCGTTCGTGACCGAACTGGGCGGCTCGGGCAGGGTGCTGGAGATCGGAAGCGGTGGCGGGCGAGATGCACTTGAGCTTGAGAAGCGGGGAATGAGCGTCCGGCGCACCGACATTTCAAGGGGTTTCGTCGAACTGTTTCGCGAAAGTGGCTTCGAAGCCGACCTGTTGGACCCGCTGACCGATGACTTGGCCGACCCGCAGCGTCCCGGCACGCCGTACGACGGGATCTGGGCCTGTGCCTGCCTGATTCATGTCGCGCGCAAGGATTTCGGCACGGTGCTTGGACGGCTTGCCGAGGCGACCCGCACCGGTGGCCGATTGCACGCCTCGGTAAGAGAGGGCGAAGGTGAGGATGTGTCCACACACGGCAGTGCTGCAGCGCCCCGGCGCTACGTCGAGACGTACTGGCGCGAGTTTGCCCTGCGGTCAGCACTCACAGACGCCGGCTGGATCGTCAGCGAGGTACGTCGGTGCGTCGGAAAACCCCATGATCAGTGGCTGAGCGTTCGGGCGAGTCGGGCGTAACGCACATAGAACTTGCGGGAATGGCCGCTCCGCTCAGGCCCGTTTCGTCAGCGGAAAGCGGTCCCGCAGCAGCCGCAGCACCGATTCCGAAGGGATCGGCGGACCGAAAAGGTAGCTCTGGCCGTAATTGCAGCCCATCTTGGCGAGCTCGATCGCATCCTCGTTGGATTCGATCCCCTCTGCCACCACCTTCATGTCGAGCTCGCGCGCCATCGCGATCACCGACCGGAGCACGGTCGCCTTCTTGTCGCTGCTGTCACGCACCAGGGCCTTGTCGAGCTTGATCGTGTCGAAGGGGAAGCGGGTGAGATAGGCGAGCGACGAATATCCGGTGCCGAAATCGTCGAGCGCCAGCCCGATGCCGGCTTCCTTCAGCTTCTGCAGCACCAGCCGGGCCTGTTCCGGATTTTCCATCACCATGGATTCCGTCAGTTCGAGCTTGAGGCGCGAGGGTTGGCAATGCGTCTTGGCGAGAACCGAACGCACGTCGTCATAGAGCTCGTTGTTGAGCAACTGCACGCTCGACAGATTGATCGAGACGAAGATCGGCAATTCGCCGGTCTGGTGCTGCCAGCTCATCAGATCGTTGGTCGCCTGTTCCAGCGCGAACATGCCGAGCGGCCCGATGAGATCGGAGGCCTCGGCGATCGGAATGAATTCGGATGGCGGGATATTGCCGCGTTTGGGATGTTCCCAGCGCATCAGCGCCTCGAAACCGGCGACCTCGACATCCTCCAGCCTCGCGATCGGCTGGTAGACCATCGACAATTCCTTGCGCTCGATAGCGCGGCGCAGATCCGTTTCGAGCTGCAGCCGGTCGGTGCCGAAGTCGCGGAAGGCCGGCTGGAACGGCTCGACGCGGTTACCGCCGGCCCGTTTTGCCCGGTACATCGCAAGCTCGGCGTCGCTGAGCAGGCCGGTGGCGCTCTCCTGCCGGTCGACCCAGGAGGCGAGGCCGACCGAGGCCGTCAGGATGATCTCACGATTGGCGAAGTTGATCGGCACCATGATCGCCTTGCTGATCGCATCGGCAAAATCGGCGACCTTGGCCGGATTATGCTCTGAAACCAGGATGAGGCCGAACTGGTCGCCGGCAAGCCGCGCCAGCGTGTCCTGCGGTTTCAAGAGCCGGCGCAGCCGCCGCGTCAGCGCGATGAGGATGTTGTCGCCGGCGGCAACGCCCAGCGAATCATTGACCAGCTTGTAGCGGTCGATGTCGATCACCATCACCGTCGGGCGCAGCGTATCGCCGCCCGGCGCCAGTGCCAGCACCGACTGCAGCCGGTCGAGGAAGACCTGGCGGTTCGGCAGGCCGGTCAGATTGTCGTGCAGCGCATCGTGCAGCAGCCGTTCGACGGAATTCTTCTGTTCGGTCACGTCGACGATCGTGCCGACGCAGCGGATGATTTCGCCGTTCGAGCCGAGCACCGGCCGGGCGCGGATCAGCAGCCAGTGGAAATGCCCGTCCTCGGCGCGGATGCGGAATTCGTGGTTCAGCCGCCCGCGCCGGTGTTCGAGCAGCACGTCGAGCGTGGCGCGGAAGCGGTCGCGGTCGTCGGGATGCAGCCGCGGCAACCAGTTGCGCGCCGCGCCATGCATGGCGCCCGGCGACAGGCCGAGCTTGATCGAGACGTCGGGAATGGTGACGACGCGGTCGCGCGCCACGTCCCAATCCCACACCATGTCGCCGGAGCCGGTCAGCGCCAGCGATTGCCGCTCAAGATCGGAAAACAGCCCTTGCTGGTAGGCGCCGCCGGCGAAAGCGTGCTGCATGACGGTGAAGCCGATCAACAGCACGATGAGCACCAGGCCGCCGCCGAGCGCGGGCTGGATGATATCGTTGTCGAGCCGTCCGGTGACCGTCAGCCACGCGCCGAACAGCCAGACGAGGATCAGCGCCCAGGCCGGTACCAAAAGGATGGCGCGGTCATAGCGGTTGAAACCGAGATAGATGATCAGCAGCAGCCCCATCGTCGCAGTCAGCGCGAAGGAAAGCCTGGCGATGCCGGCGGCGATAGACGGATCGTAGATCGCGACGCCAAAGAGCAGGGCAAGGCCGAGCACCCAGGCAAGTGTCGCGTAGCCGAGATGCGCATGCCAGCGGTTGAGGTTGAGATAGGTGAAGAGAAAGATGACGAAACTCGACGCCAGCGCCACCTCAGCGCAGGCGCGCCATATTCGCTGGTCGGCCGAGGCGACGCTGATCAGCTTGCCGAGGAAACCGAAATCGACGCAGATATAGCCGAGCACCGCCCAGGCGAGTGCCGCCGTCGCCGGCAGCATCGAGGTGCCCTTGACGACGAAGAGTATGGTCAGGAACACGGCGAGCAGGCCGGCAATGCCAAGCACGATGCCGCGATAGAGCGTGAAGGCGTTGATCGTATCCTTGTAGGCGTTCGGTTCCCAGAGATAGATCTGCGGCAGCTCCGGCGTCGACAGTTCGGCGACGAAGGTGATGACGGCGCCGGGGTTCAGCGTGATGCGGAAGACGTCAGCCTCGTCGCTCGGCTGCCGATCGAGCGCGAAGCCTTCGCTCGGCGTAATCGCGCTGATGCGCTGCGAGCCGAGATCCGGCCAGAACAGCTTGGAATTGACCAGACGGAAATGCGGCGCGACGATGACGCGCTCGAGCTGTTCTTCGGAGACGTTGGCCAGCGCAAACACCGCCCAGTCGCCCTGATGGTTCTCCGAGCTTGCCCGGACCTCGATGCGGCGGCGGATGCCGTCGGCGCCCGCCGCCGTCGAAACCTGGAAGGCCTCGCCCTGGTTGGCGTAGATCTCGGTCGTTGCCGTCAGATCGAGCGCGGTATCGTCACGGGAAATTTTTACCGGTTCGGCCGCCCGGGCAGCACCCGCCGCGAAGGCGAAGGCCGCCAGGAAAAGGGCTGCGATCACCGCGATCACTCGTCCGGACGGTGACTTGGGCAGCATGCGGTCTCTTGTCATCGGCTGTCGGTTTTCCTGCCTTTATCCGTATCGGTGGCGAGACGTGAAAACATCACATGGTCATGCCACTGACCGTTGATCTTTAAATATCCGCGCAGATAGCCTTCCTGCTGAAACCCGGCTTTTTCAAGCAGACGGATGCTGCGCGCGTTATCTGGAATACAGGCTGCTTCGATACGGTGCAACTCAAGCCCGGCGAAGATGTAAGGAATAACCAATTGAAGAGCGGCGAACATATGCCCCTGGCCGGCATGGCGTTCGCCCATCCAGTAGCCGATCATGCAGCTTTGTGCCGCACCTCTTCTGATGTAGCCGATGGTGACGCCGCCGACGAGCGTCATGTCGCCTTTCAGGAAAATGAACAGCGGCACCGCCTGGCCCGAGGCATATTCCTGCTTGCCGCGGACGACGCGGGCGCGGTAGGCGCCCTCCGTCAGCTCGTCGCGCCGCCAGGTCGGCTCCCAGGGTTCCAGGAACTTGCGGCTTTCGGCGCGCAGCCGGTGCCACTGGTTGAAATCCTGGTAGCGCGGTAGGCGCAGGAAATATCTGTCGCTCTCCAGCTCCACCGCTTCCGGCTGCCGGTGCAGGAACCGAAAAACCGATTTTGGCATCGATCACTCCCGGCAGGACGGACGTCGGCTCAGCGGCTTGCCTGCAGCGTCTTCGACGCCGGGACCGAAAGCGAGGCGGTGATGTCTTCCATCGGCGCGAGCTGTTCCAACGGACCGATCGCCGAAAGCGTCGGCACAGTGTCATAGAACAGCCGGCCGGCGAGGTCGGTCAGCCGCTCGATGGTGATGCCTTCCAGCCGCTCCATCATCTCCGGATTGGAGATCGGCCGGCCGTAAAGCATCATCTGCCTGGCGATCTGACCGGCGCGGGCAGCCGGGCTTTCGGCACCCATCAACAGCTGGGCGCGGATCTGGGCGCGGGCGCGCTCGATTTCCTTCTGGTGGATCGCATCGGCCGACTTGTGCAGCTCGTCGATGATGACCGGCACCAGCTCCGGCAGGTTTTCACCGCCGGTTGCGGCATGAATGCCGAAGATGCCGGTGTCGGAAAAGCCCCAGTGGAAGGCATAGACCGAATAACAGAGGCCGCGGAACTCGCGCACCTCCTGGAAGAGCCTGGAGGACATGCCGCCGCCAAGGATATTGGCAAGGATCTGCGAGCAGTAGAAATCGCGGGCGTGGTAGGGCTTGCCTTCGAAGCCGAGCAGGATCTGCGCGTCCATCAGGTCGCGCGGTTCGCGCACGCTGCCGCCGATATAACGCGCCGGTTCCATGACGGGCGGCGCGGAAGGAGCCGTCGGCAGGCTGGCGAAACGATCCTCGACCATGCGCAGGAATTCTTCATGCTCGACGGCGCCGGTGGCGACCACGAACATGCGGTCGGTCGTGTAGTTGCGGCCGAGATAGCTACGGATCTGCTGCGGCGTGAAGGAGACGACGGTCTCCGGCGTGCCGAGTATCGCCCGGCCGAGCGTCTGGTCGCGATAGGCGACCTCGGAGAACCGGTCGAACACCACGTCGTCGGGCGTGTCGTTGGCGGCGTTGATCTCCTGCAGGATCACCTGCTTCTCGCGCTCCAGCTCCTCCTCTTCGAAGGCCGATTCCGTCAGGATGTCGGCGAGGATGTCGACGGCGAGCGGCACGTAGTCCTTGAGCACGCGGGCATAATAGGAGGTCGTCTCGGTCGAGGTGGCGGCATTGACTTCGCCGCCGACATCCTCGATTTCCTCGGCAATCTGGCGAGCCGTGCGGCGCGCCGTGCCCTTGAAGGCCATGTGTTCGAGCAGGTGAGCGATGCCGTGCTCGTTGTCCGTCTCGTTACGCGATCCCGATTTGATCCAGACTCCGAGCGCAACGCTTTCAAGATGCGGCATGGTCTCTGTGACTACTGTCAGCCCGGATTTCAGCCGGGTGCACTCAACTGTCATTGGCTATCTTTCTGCGCCTGCTGTCGTCTCGCCGCGGGCGTGCTTGCCGATAAAGGTTTCAACGGCTTTCAGCTCCGGTTTGATGATCTGGAAACGCTCCTCCCTTTGCATCAGATCAGCAAGCCACGTCGGAAGCGCCGGGTCAATACCGCAGGCGGATTTTACGGCGACGGGGAATTTCGCCGGATGCGCGGTCGAAAGCGTCACCATCGGCGTATTCGGCTTTTCTTTCTTGGCAGCGACGAAGACGCCGATCGCCGAATGCGGATCCAGCAGATAGCCGGTCTCGGCATGGGTCTTGCGGATCGTCTCGGCGACCTGCTTCTCGTTGGCGCGCCCGGCGCGGAAGTCGCGGCGGATCGCCTTCAGCGCTTGTTCGCCAATCTCGAATCCGTTGGATTGCTTGAGGCTTTCCATCGCCGCGCGCACCTTCGAGGCGTCGCGGTCATAGGCTTCGAACAGCAGCCGTTCGAAGTTCGACGAGATCTGGATGTCCATCGACGGCGAACTCGTCGCCTTGACCGCCTTCATGTCGTAGCGGCCAGTCTTCAGCGTCCGCGCCAGGATGTCGTTCTCGTTGGTGGCGATCACCAGCCGGTCGATCGGCAGGCCCATGCGCTTGGCGCAGTAGCCGGCGAAGATATCGCCGAAATTGCCGGTCGGCACCGTGAACGAGATCTTCCGGTCCGGTCCGCCGAGCGCCACCGCCGCCGTGAAATAATAGACGATCTGGGCCATGATGCGGGCCCAGTTGATCGAGTTGACGCCGGAAAGTCGGACCTTGTCGCGGAAAGCCACGTCGTTGAACATCGCCTTCACGAGGTTCTGGCAATCGTCGAAATTGCCCTCGACGGCAAGCGCATGCACATTGGCTGACGACGAGGTCGTCATCTGCCGCTGCTGCACCGGCGAGACCTTGCCATGCGGGAAGAGGATGAAGATGTCGGTACGCTCGCGGCCGGCAAAAGCGTCGATCGCCGCCCCGCCGGTGTCGCCCGAGGTGGCGCCGACGATCGTCGCCCGCTCGCCGCGCTTTTCCAGCGCATAGTCCATCAGCCGGGCGAGCAGTTGCATCGCCACGTCCTTGAAGGCGAGCGTGGTGCCGTGGAAGAGCTCCATGACGAAGCTGTTCGGCCCGGTCTGGACGAGCGGCGCGATCGCCGGATGGCGGAAGGTGCCGTAGGCCTCGTCGATCATCGCCCGGAACGTGTCGTCGGGGATCTCGCCATTGGTAAAGGGCGACAGGATGGTGAAGGCGACCTCCTGATAGGTCTTGCCCCTGAGCGCCCGGATCTCCTTCTTGGAAAAGCTCGGCCATTTGCGCGGAACATAGAGCCCGCCGTCGCGCGCCAGCCCGGTCAAAAGGGCGTCGCAAAAGCCGAGGGAAGGGGCCTCGCCGCGGGTCGAGATATAATCCACGTTCGTCATCCTTTGATCTTATTGCTGGAGGAAGTCTGGCTGGGCGCGGTGGTGGCGAGATTCGCCGGAAAGCGTGAAGGGGCCGTCCTGCCGGCGTGCCATTTCAGGTATCTTGTTGAAGTTGCCCGCATCCGGCGTCGAAAAGTGCATCAAAACGGCGCTTACCCAATCGATTTTTGTTTGCGCCGCTGATATAGACCATCGCAAACCGTCGTGAAAGGCCCCGCGGAAAAGACATGGGGCCTCCAAGAAGCGCTTATACAAGGGATGGAATATGGTGCTCGGCAAGGTCTCGCGTCTCATCGTCTCCGCATCTTTTCTTGCCCTGCTCGCTGGTTGCAACTCGCTCGGCATAGGTGGCGACAGCAAGCCGGCGGCGCCGGCGACCCAGCCGAACGGAACCGCCCAGATCATGCCGCTGGCGCCGGCCAACCCGTCCTCGAACAATCCTTCGATCGGCACCGCCACGACGGCGCAGGGCACGGTCGCTCCCGTCGTACAGGGCGCCTGCCCGCAGATCTTCATGCGTGACCAGGATGCGATCTTCCGCACCTATGCCAAGGGCAAGAAGGACGATCCGCAGCAGATCGTCTTCCAGGCTTCCTTCGGCGATTACACCCGCCAGTGCACGCTGAACGACACGAACCTGACGATGACGGTGGTTGCCCAACTGCGCCTGATCACCGGCCCGGCCGGCACGCCAGGCCCTGTGACGCTGCCGATCCGCATCTCCGTCGTCGACGGCGAGACCGTGCTCTATTCCGAGGTCACCAAATTCCCGACCGAAATCCCGCCGGGCGCGCCGGGCACACAGGTCATCTTCCGCAAGGACGGCATAACGATGCCGGTCGGCTCGGGCGCTCTGGTGCGCGTCAATATCGGCTTCGACACCCAGCCGGCGAAGACGAAGAAGAGCAGCTGACGCGGATACTGGCCCGAAGCTCATTTGGCGTCAGTTGATTGAGGCGGCGGAAGGCGGTCAAACTTGTTGTTGGGATGATGCCGAGCGCAACGCGCGCGGCCGCTTAATGAATGATTGGCGCTTCGGCCGAACACTGAAATCGCGCTTGTGCGGCAGCGATAATAATCTGCGAATCTTTAGAGAAATCGTCAAATTCAACAGCGTATGGGTCTGTCAGGATTTGCCTCAGGCCTAAAATATTGATCAGGCTAAATCGAGCAGGTAAACGGTCCTGATCGTTCTCGGTCATCATGATTTCCAGCAGTTTGCAGCCGATCGCATTATCCGGGAATTTTTCGAGAAACACATCGGCAAGTTGTATCGCCGTCATTCGGCTATTTTGCCATCCAATATCCTCGTCGGACATGATCAGGGCGCGATACAGATCTTTGTAGGCATCGATAAGGCCCATATATCGGCATAATACTTTAAGCGCCAATTCTCCGAAGACATCACGTTCCTCGCCAAAGAGATATGGTTCGACTAATCGCGCATCAGCCGGCTCACCGCATAGCCCGACGACATATAGTGCGGCGCGGATATTTCCCTTCGCAGAAGAAAGGATTTCTCTCGCGTATTCGATCTCACCGGTAGTTACTCCTCCCGGCTTTACTCCCTGCGCGCGGTTGCGGATGTCAGCAATATCCATAAGCCTCTCCGCTATTGATTTGCGCACCGTGAGATCTGGTTGCCTTCAATCGATATGATCTGACTGACCTTGAGTGACACTTTCTGGTTTAGGAAACGCTCTCCACCTAGCCCACGATCGCGGCCTCAGAACCTGAAGCGTCTCAGAGAACGTTGTCCCATGCCGCCAGTGCGGCGACGACGCCTGGCAGGTCGTTCATGCGGGAGATTGCCGTTTCGGCGCCGGCATCCGTCAATTTGTCGGCATGGGCGGGATAGCTGTGCGAGGCGCCGGTAAAGCCGATGACGCGCATGCCGGCGGCGCGTGCCGCATGCACGCCGTGGACGGAATCTTCGACCACAACAACCTTGTCAGGCGAAACGCCCATCTGGCTTGCGCCGTGCAGGAAGATATCGGGCTTCGGCTTGACGCGGTCGGGGCCAAGATCCTTAGCGGAAAAGATGTTCGGCGCAAACAGCGGCTTCAGCCCCACCTTGGTCAGCATCATGTCGAGCCGCTTGGTGCTCGAATTCGAGCAGATGCAGCGCTTGATCGGCAGCCTGGAGACGGCGAATTCAACGCCTGGGATGGCCTGGACGTCCTGCGCCAGCCTGAGGTCGAGCATATGCTCCGACTTGTCGAGCAGGGAGGCCGAAAACGGGATGCTTGCCTCGCGCTCGATCTGCAGCAGGATGTTGCGCCACGTCATGCCGGCGAAGCGCTCGCCCATTTCCTCGGCGTCGATCGGATATCCGGCCTCTGTCAGAAGCGCGGATTCGACTTCCGCCGCGATGATTTCCGAATCGACGAGAACGCCGTCGCAGTCGAAGATGATGAGGTCGAAGCCGTCCATATGTTCACGCCTTGCTGAAAGTCTGGGTCTTGTCCGGGAATGCTGCGGCTTTACACGATGCCCGGCCAAAGCTCAACCAGATCTCAAGCATTGGCTGCGATGCGGCAAGCGACCGGCTCCGGCATCACTGCCGGATCGGTCGTGTCGGGTTGACTTGGGAATAACAATGGCGAGCAGATAGAAGCCGTCAGGCCGCCAGCTGCCCACCCCGGCGTCCAGTTGCAGATTGCGAAGCTGTCGCCCTAAGCCTGAACCGGGAAACGAGCTCGCGCAGCTTGGCAGCTTCCTCGGCAAGCTGGCCGGATGCCGCGGTGGATTGCTCCACCATCGCCGCGTTCTGCTGGGTCACCTGGTCCATGGAATTGACGGCGGTGTTGACTTCGGCAAGGCCGGTCGACTGCTCTCTGGCCGATACGGCGATTGCATCCATGTGCTGGTTGATGCGGGCGATCTGTTCGCTGATCGCCTTCAGAACCTGGCTGGTGTCGAGAACCAGTTTGACGCCGCTTTCCACTTCCACCGACGATTTCTGGATGTGGCCTTTGATTTCCTTTGCCGCCTGAGCCGATCTCTGGGCGAGTTCGCGGACTTCCTGGGCGACGACGGCAAAGCCCTTGCCCGCGTCGCCGGCGCGCGCCGCTTCGACACCGGCGTTCAGCGCCAGCAGATTGGTCTGGAAGGCGATCTCGTCGATCACGCCGATGATGCTGGAGATCTGCTGCGACGAGGCCTCGATACGGCGCATGGCTTCTTCGGCATGCGAAACGACCTCGGAAGACTTGGCAGCATTGCGGTTTGCATCGGTCGCTTCAGTGCGCGCCTCGTCGGTCCGCTTGCTCGAGTTCGAGACATTGGCGGTGATCTGATCGAGCGCTGCGGCGGTTTCTTCGAGCGAGGCCGCCTGCTGTTCGGTTCGTTTCGACAGATCGTCGGCCCCGGATGCGATTTCCCGCGTGCCTTCGTCGATGGCGGCAATGGCGGCCGCGATCGCACTGAGCGTCTGATCAAGCTGCCGGATCGACATGTTGAAATCATGCCGGAGGTTTTCAAAGTCCGGGGCGAAGGGCTCGTCGATCTGGAAGGCAAGATCGCCGGATGCAAGCCTCTTCAGGCCTGCGGCGAGGCCGGATGTCGCCGCCCGCAGCCGTTCGGCGGCATCTTCGTCAGCCTGCTTTCGGGCCGTGACCCGCTCTGTTTCACCCTGCAATCGAGCCGCCTCTGCATCTTTTTCGAGTTGCTTGTTGGCAATCGCCGCCTGGCGGAAGACTTCGACGGCCGATGCCATCGTTCCGATTTCATCGGTGCGGCCGATCCCGGTGCAGGCAATCGCCGTGTCACCGCCGGCGAGCCTTTGCATATCGCCGGAAAGCGAAAGGATCGGCTTGGTGATGGTCTTGCGGGTGAGGAAATAGAGACCAAAGGCGAAGAGCACGGCCGAAGCCAAAAGGGCTTCCAGAACAATATCGACCGACGCCTTTATATCAGAGCTGCGATTGGAAATTTCCTCGGATGCAGCACTGATCTGATCGCCGGCCTGTTCCATCGCCGCTTCCAGCGTCGAGAACTGCGTCATGAACTCCGGCAATGCCTTCAAAGCTGCCGTGGGGTCCTTACCGGCAAGTTCGACGATCTGAGTAGCACTTGCGATATAGGCAAGCAGGGGACGTTCGACGCCGGCAAGGATCGTTTTCGTCTTGTCGTCTGCGGCAAGAGCCTTGTTGGCGTCAAGCATCTCGCGGAACGACGCCTCATGCTCCGCCAGATCGGCCTTCACCGCGGCAGCGTCTATGGCTGCTGCCGGATTGGACGCCAGCAATGATGCGAGCGCATCCGAGCGCAGCGCGTCATGCATCATGTCGGCCTGCATGTGGTTGCGCAGAATTTGGGCCGACCGGGCAACCTCGGCGTTGTTTTCGGAGAGGGTCGAGGCGGACCAGATACCGACGCTCGTAGCGCCACCCGCCAAAGCGAAAATCGCGATGCTTGCAATGATGATCTTATGCTGGATCGACGCCATGACAGGGCTCTCTCGTTAATTCAGAAGGTGAGAGTAGCCGAATATGCTTAATTATTTTCTCAGCACCATGTCGCTTAGCAGCGCAAAAACAATAGGTTGCAGCTGATATTTCACTTTCGACAAAAGGTTGAGCTGTTTGTGCGTCAAGCGGATGCTCGCAGCCGCACCTTCGAGTACCGGAAGATGATTGCGCGATGGGGTGTGCGTCGTCGTCCAGGGCAGCGCCACATCCATCAAATCCGCATCGTGCCAGACTAACCGCAGCCCGGGGACTACCTTTGGCATTCTCATGCACTAGATGGCGATCGAGGAGGACGTCACCGCCGCTCTTGGGAGGAGAACAGGCGGCATGCCAAGAATGGATGAAGAGGAAGACTGCATGACGATCGAGGACATCATCGAAACCCTGGAAAAGACTGACATGCCCGACAGCCGGATCGACGCCTTCATCACCTGTGCCTTTCTGTTGAAGCAACTCCGGCCGGCCGAGCCCAACGATTTCGACGGTCCTCACGACTACATGCCGAGCAGTATCAAGTCAGAGCACGGCTTCCTGATGGCGCGGCCCTTCACACACGACGTCAATCACGCCATCGACCTGTGCCGGGAAGTCCGGCCGGATGCGGTTTGGCACCTTGCCCGCGGTCGCAAGACAGCAGACGAGTCGCTTTACGGTGCGCAGCTGCGCGAGATCCGGGAGGACGAAAGTGTCGTCGGTGAAGCCGAGAGCAATCACGCGGCGCTGGCGCTGACGCTGGCGGCGCTGCGGGCGCATGTGCGGCAGGAAGATGAAAAGAGGGCAGGTGGGTGAGGGGCTGAATGCTGCCTCGGAACCTCTTGCAAATCCGCAATAACCTACGGATCGACCGGGAAGAGCTTCAGGAACTGCCGATCGCCTTCCGGAGAGAACAGGATCGAGCGGCTTTCGGCCGTTCGCCGCACCCAGCCCTTGTCGAGGAAGCTTGAAAGCAGGGCCTTGCCGAGGCTGCCGGCGAGGTGGGCGCGTCTTTCGCTCCAGTCGAGGCAGGAGCGGCAGAGCGGGCGGCGCGAGGATCTGAGGTCGCCGACATCGATGCCGATGCATTTGAGATCGCTTTCGCCCTTTTCCGTCAGCGCCAGGCCATCGCCGACGGCGTCGATCGAGCCGGCGGCGATCAGGCTGTCGAGCATGCGCACGCCGTAATCGCCGGCAAGGTGATCATAGCAGATGCGCGCCTTGCGCAGCGCCGGCTCCTTCGGTCCCGGCTGGTGGCGGAGATGCCCGCGCCCGGCGGCAAAGCCCATCATGCTTTCGATCAACCGGGCGACGGCCTCGTCGGCCAGCGTGAAATAGCGGTGGCGCCCCTGCTTGCGCTGGGTTAGCAGCCCGCCGGCCTCGAGCTTGGCAAGATGGGTGCTCGCCGTCTGCACGGTGATGCCGCCGACGCCGGCAAGCTCGGTCGCCGTCAGCGCCCGGCCGCCGGTTAGTGCCGCCAGCATGTTGGCGCGGGCGGGATCGCCGATCAGCGCGCCGATCTGCGCAATATCAGGACCTTCCTTCATACTTCGATCGTAACCGAAGCATCGCCGTCAGGCAATGTGCGAAAACGAGTGAAGAGCCAAAGGAGAAACCGATGATCACCTGCTTTATCCGTTATGAGATCGACCCCTTCAAGAAGGAGGCGTTTGCCGAATATGCCCGCAACTGGGGCCAGGCGATTCCGCGAAACGGTGCCGACCTGATCGGCTATTATAGCCCGCATGAGGGATCGGCAACGACGGCTTACGGCGTCTACAATATCGAGAGCCTCGCCGCCTACGAAGCCTATCGCGCCAGGCTGGCTTCCGACCCGCTCGGCCGCGAGAATTACGAATTTGCCCGACGCGAAGGCTTCATCCTGAAGGAAGATCGCATCTTCCTCAAAAATGTCTCCGCCCCTCACGCCAAGCTGGTGCTGCCATGATCGCCGTCATCTTCGAAGTCGTGCCTTATATGGGCGAACGCCATAAATATCTGGATCTCGCCGGCGAGTTGCGCGGCGAACTCGAAAAGATCGACGGCTTCATTTCGATCGAGCGTTTCGAGAGCCTGACGACACGCGGCAAGCTGCTGTCGCTCTCCTTCTTCCGCGACGAGGCGGCGGTGAAGGAATGGCGCAATCTCGAGTCTCACCGGGCAGCCCAGCAGGCCGGACGCGGCGGCATCTTCGCCGATTATCGCCTGCGGATCGCCAGTGTCGTTCGCGATTACGGCATGTTCGAACGCGACGAGGCGCCTGATGACAGCCGTAGGGTTCACGACGCCGCCTGATCGCCGGCGGCGGCATTCTTGCCGCCGCTCGGCAGCCGGCCGACGTCGACAAAGTCTGCCGCTCACTCATCGGCCAGCCGAATAAATTCCCGAAATCGGCCACCGCTTCAGGCTTTGGTAACTAAGTTGCGTAACCATAACGGACAGTTAAGCGTAGAGCGTATGAGTGAGTATCAGAATGGCATCAGTTTTTCCGCTTGCCGACCTCAAGGCTTCCGTCAAGTCGGATTCCCGGCCGGGATCCCGGTCGGATTCCTGGCCGGCTTCTTGGGTTGACACGATCATCAAGGGCGATTGCGTCAGCGCCCTTGAAGCTTTGCCCAGCCACTCCGTCGATATCATCTTTGCCGATCCGCCATATAATCTCCAGCTCGGCGGAACGCTGCATCGTCCCGACCAGTCGCTGGTCGATGCGGTCGACGACGAATGGGATCAGTTCGCCTCCTTCGAGGCCTATGATGCCTTCACCCGTGCCTGGCTGCTGGCCTGCCGCCGCGTGCTGAAGCCGACAGGCTCGATCTGGGTGATCGGCTCCTACCACAATATCTTCCGCGTCGGCGCCACGCTGCAGGATCTGAATTTCTGGATCCTCAACGACATCATCTGGCGCAAGACCAACCCGATGCCGAATTTCAAGGGCCGCCGTTTCCAGAACGCCCATGAGACGATGATCTGGGCAAGCCCCAGCGCCAAGGCCAAGGGCTATACCTTCAATTACGATGCGCTGAAGGCCGCCAATGACGACGTGCAGATGCGCTCCGACTGGCTGTTCCCGATCTGCAACGGCAGCGAACGGCTGAAGGGCGAGGACGGCAAGAAGGCGCATCCGACGCAGAAGCCGGAAGCGCTGCTCGCCCGCGTCATCATGGCCTCGACCAAGCCCGGCGATATCGTGCTCGATCCCTTCTTCGGCTCGGGAACGACGGGCGCCGTCGCCAAGCGTCTCGGCCGCCACTTCGTCGGTATCGAGCGCGAACAGGATTATATCGATGCGGCCTCGGCTCGCATTGCCGCCGTCGAGCCGCTCGGCAAGGCGGAACTGACCGTCATGACCGGCAAGAAGGCCGAAGTCCGCGTCGCCTTCAACGTGCTTGTTGAAAGCGGCCTGATCAAGCCCGGCCAGGTGCTGACCGACGCCAAGCGCCGCTACAGCGCGATTGTCCGCGCCGACGGCACGGTAGCTTCCGGCGGCGAGGCCGGCTCCATTCATCGTCTCGGCGCCAAGGTGCAGGGTCTCGATGCATGCAACGGATGGACCTTCTGGCATTTCGAAGACGGGCAGTCCCTGCGCCCGATCGACGATCTCAGGTCCGTCATCCGCAGTGATCTGGCAAAGGCGTAGTGAGCAACGCCTCTGACGGATCGAAACCACCTTCTTCCGATTTCCCTCCAGTTGCGGAAGAAGACCAAGGCGCCCGGGGTCAAACCCGGGCGTCCTCTATTCAGAGCAATTCCAGCAAAAGTGTGCAGCGGTTTTGCGTCCGGAATGCGTAAAACAAGAAATCCTGATCAGAATTCCTGGTAATCGGTGACCTCGACCCTTGTGACGCGGCCTTCTGCGTTGAAGGTGATCGTCTCCTCACCTCGCGGATCAGCGGCTTGCCCGTCTTGCTGTGGGTGGCGCGCACCGACCAGACCGATCGGCCGGAGAGCGGCGTCAACGTTTCCACCAGCGAATTTTCTGCCGTCTGATCGGGATAGTCGTCGAAATAACGCCGGAAGGCAGCCATGATCTCAGCCCGGCCGGTGAGATCGCCGACGCCGTTCGAGACATAGGTCGCATCCTCGGCGAAATAGGCCTCGATCGCCGGAAAATCGAGGGCGTTGATCGCAGCGTGGAAGAGTTCGATTTGCTTTGCCGGGTCGAAAGCCATGGGTCTCAGACCTTCACCCCATAGCCGGCGAGATCGCTGCGCAATTTGTCGGCGCCTGAGAACAGCACCGCATTCCAGCCGAAGGCCTTGGCGCCTTCGACATTGACCGGCGCGTCGTCGATGAAGATCGTCGCTGCCGGATCGAGACCGAAACTTTTCGTATGCGTCTCGTAGATGGCGATATCGGGCTTGATCAGGCCGACATCGCCGGAAACGGTGACGCCGCGCGGTTTGGTCAAGAAGGGGAAGCGCGCCTGTGCCTCGCGGAAGGTGTCGGAGGCAAAGTTGGTCAGCATCGTCACGTCGCGCCCCTCGGCAATCAGCCCTTCCATGATCGCGACGCTGTCATCATAAGCGTGCGGCACCATCTCGTGCCAATATTTGCGGAAGGCGCGGATATGCTCTTCGCGGGCGGGGTGCTGTTTTATCAGCAGCGCTTCGGCCTCCGCCCAGCTGCGGCCGCGGTCCTGCTCGATGTTCCAGTCATGGGTGCAGATATTGGCGAAGAACCAGTTGCGCTCGGTCTCGTCAGGAATGAGGCGGCTGAAGGGAAGATGCGGATCGTAATGAATAAGGACTTTGCCGATATCGAAAACGATATGTCTTATGTCGGTGGTCATGGTCATCCCTTGGATGTTTTAAACGCGAGAGGAATAGCCGCTGCGATCGCTTTTTTCATGATGGTTGGTAAGGCCTGGGCTTCAAGATTTGTAACCGGCTCCCACCATCCGTCATTCGGGCCGTCATCCATGGCGACCTTGGCAGCGATGGCCGCACGCCAGATCGAAAGCCTGAGCTCGAAATGGGTGAAGACATGGATGACGGTGCCAGAGGCCTGCCATGCTGCGTCGAAGGGCGCGGCGGCAGCCGAGGTCTCGCCGTCGATGCGCGCCGTCCAGGCGGTCGTCGGCACCTCGGTCATGCCGCCGAGCAGGCCGCTGTCGATGCGCCGCCGCAATAGGATCTCGCCATCACCTGTTACCGCGATGAAGGCCGCGCCGTATCTGACCGGCTTCTCCTTCTTCGCCGCCTTGACCGGAAAGAGCTCGGGATCGGAAAGTTTGAGTGCCTCGCAGGCACCCCGGAACGGACAGAGTGAACAGGCCGGCCGCTTCGGCGTGCAGATCGTGGCGCCGAGATCCATCATCGCCTGGGCGAAATCGCCGGGCCGATCGGCAGGCGTTAACAGCGCCACCTTCTGCTTCATCGCGGGCTTGGCGGCTGGAAGCGGCGTAGCGATCGCATAGAGCCTGGAGATCACCCGCTCGACATTGCCGTCCATGACAGCCGCCTGGCGGTCAAAGGCGATGGCTGCGACGGCGGCTGCCGTATAGTCGCCGATGCCCGGCAGGGATCTGAGACCTTCTTCGGTATCGGGAAAGACGCCGCCATGCTCGTTCGCCACCGCTTCGGCGCATTTCTTCAGGTTGCGGGCCCGTGCGTAATAGCCAAGCCCCGCCCAGGCGGCCATCACCGCGTCGGTCTCGGCTGCGGCAAGATCGGTCACCTCGGGCCAGCGCTGCAGAAACCGCTCGAAATAGGGTTTGACCGCCTGCACCGTCGTCTGCTGCAGCATCACCTCGGACAGCCAGACGCGATAGGGATCGGCCTTGACGCCGCGGGCCGCCATGCCGGGCGCCACACGCCAGGGCAGGTCGCGGTGGTGGCGATCGTACCAGTCGAGCAAGGGCTTGGCTAAGGGCGTGTCGAGTGTGGTGATCGTCATGATTTGCCGCGATGGGGGGAAGTGCCTATACTTGGCGAAGCAATGCCGCGCGATCAAGTCGCCTGTGCGAATTGGCATGCGAATTGGCGGCGTCGCTGAAGGGTTTCGATGAGTTATCCACGCAAAGGTGCAAAGCAGATTTCCGAGCTGGCGAACGGGCTGATCGATCCCGTGCTTGCGAGGCGCGCCGGCATCAACACGGCTCTGCTCGGCTCGTGGAGTGAAATTGCCGGCGAGGATTTCGCCGATTGCACCCGGCCGGAAAAGATCGCCTGGGCCCGCGGCGGCAATGAGACCGGCGGCTTCCGCCCCGGTGTGCTGACAATTGCCTGCGAAGGCGCACGCGCGCTCTTCCTCACCCATGCCCAGGGCGAACTCATCCAACGCATCAACAGCTTCTTCGGCTTTGCCGCCGTCCACCAGATCCGCATCGTCCAGAAGCCGGTCTCACAAGCCATCCGCCGCTCCCGCACCCCGCCGCCACTGAAAGGCGAAGCCGCGCGCAAGCTCGAAGGCATGATGGAGGGCATCGAGAACGACAAGCTGCGGCAGGCAATCCAGCGCTTAGGGACCGCGGTGATGGGGAAGCGGGGAAATCAACGCTGATGAGCAAAACGCCCAACTTGACCGGCAACACCAAGACCGGCGGCCTGACTCAAGCCAGCGCCGAAAAGATCAGTGCGGTTGACGGCCTGGTACTTAGCTCGCGCATGCGCAAGCTCCTCGCCGAGACCACGGATCAGCCGGCCGAAGAACGTCGCCAGGCGATCCGCGCGCAGTTCGCCCGGAAAGAAGGTGCGACCGACGAAATCATGCGTCGAAAGACCCGCGAGGCGATCGATGATCCGGGTTCGGATATCGATCGCCGATATGGCCTTCGAGCGGCTCGAACGTCTGCATGCCGAGCGAATGAAGGCTGAGGGCGGTGGCGCTTAGCCCTGTCGGCCTCGGTCCAGGGAGATTGCCGAGGCTTGCCCCTCATCCGCCTGCCGGCACCTTCTCCCCGTAAACGGGGCGAAGGGACATGCTGCGACCTCTCCGTTCCTCACCAACCTCTCGCAGGGCACGTCCCCTCGCCCCGTTTACGGGGAGAGGGCTAGGGTGAGGGGCAGCCATCGGCACGAACCGGACGGCAGTGGTTTCGAACTGCGAACCGCCGTTGTTCGGATGAAGGGACGGAGCGGTAGGAATTCTCGCAATTTTTGGTCTAGTCGTCTTCCCGCGGTCACAATTCTTTGAAGGAAGTTGGCGAACCGTGCCTTGTGAGTGGCCGCCAGCCGTTATATCGCACAGTCACGCCGTCAATCTCATTAGTTATGGGGAATCCATGCAGATGTCCGAAATGCAACTGACGAAACGCCGCCTGCTCAGCGGTATCGCCATCGCCGCCGCTGCCGTAGCGCTTGTCGCCTGCAACGACAGCAAGGACGCTGCCGATGCTTCGTCCTCCGGCAAGACCATGGCTGATGGCACCAATGTCGATACCATGCAGACGGCCGCCACATCGGCGACCGAAATGCCGGAGTCCGACGGCGATGTCGACATGGCTGAGGTGCTGAAGCCCGGCGTGCTGCCGGAAATGGCGCTCGGCAAGGCCGACGCTCCGGTCAAGATCGTCGAATATATGTCGATGACCTGCCCGCATTGCGCCCATTTCCACAACACCGTCTTCGACACGATCAAGCAGAAATATGTCGACAGCGGCAAGGTGCAGTTCATCATCCGCGAATTCCCCTTCGACCCGCGCGCCGCCGCAGCCTTCATGCTCGCCCGCTGCAATTCTTCCAATCCGGAGCAGTTGAGCACGCCAGAACAGTATTTCCCGATGGTTTCCATGCTCTTC
The DNA here is from genome assembly GCF_013087615.1 of Rhizobium sp. WYCCWR 11152. NCBI lineage: Bacteria > Pseudomonadati > Pseudomonadota > Alphaproteobacteria > Hyphomicrobiales > Rhizobiaceae > Rhizobium > Rhizobium sp. WYCCWR 11152. Next base: position 248,658 of record NZ_JABFCP010000009.1, read on the forward strand.
AAGCAGCAGCAGGTCTGGGCCGCCGCCGATGATGGCCGCGCCGCACTGCTGCAGATGTCGAAGCTTGCCGGATTTACTGAGGATAGCTTCACGAAATGCTTGACGAACCAGAAGCTTCTGGATGAAGTGAATGCCACGCGGGAAAGAGGTTCCAAGGATTTCGGCGTCAACGCCACCCCGACTTTCCTGATCAATGGCAAGCGCTACTCTGGAGACATGCCGGTTGACACTTTGTCGAAGCTCATCGACAGCCTGCTCTGAACCGGATCGTTTCGATAGAACGGGCGACGGCGAAAGCCGTGCGCCCGTTTTTTTGTGGCTGCGTGACAAGTCCGTCCCGCGCTGCGGAGCTTCTGCATGAAGTTCAACAAGCTGCGCCTGGTCGGCTTCAAATCCTTCGTCGAGCCGACGGAATTCATCATCGAACGCGGGCTGACCGGCGTCGTCGGCCCGAACGGCTGCGGCAAGTCGAACCTCGTCGAGGCGCTGCGCTGGGTGATGGGCGAGAATTCCTACAAGAACATGCGCGCCTCCGGCATGGACGACGTGATCTTTTCGGGTTCCGGCAACCGCCCGGCGCGCAACACTGCCGAAGTGGCGCTCTATCTCGACAATGGCGAGCGCACCGCGCCTGCCGCCTTCAACGACAGCGACGAGATCCAGGTCACCCGCCGCATCGAGCGTGAGCAGGGCTCGCTCTATCGCATCAATGGCAAGGAAAGCCGCGCCAAGGACGTACAGCTGCTGTTTGCCGACGCCTCCACCGGCGCGCGTTCGCCCTCGATGGTCGGGCAGGGCCGTATCGGCGAGCTGATCCAGGCCAAGCCGCAGGCCCGCCGCCAGCTGCTCGAAGAGGCGGCCGGCATTTCAGGCCTGCATTCCCGCCGCCACGAGGCCGAGCTGCGGCTGCGCGCCGCCGAAGGCAATCTCGAGCGCCTCGATGACGTGACCTCGCAGCTCGAAAGCCAGATCGAGAGCCTGAAGCGCCAGGCCCGCCAGGCAAACCGCTTCAAGACCCTGTCTGCCGATATCCGCGCCCGCGAAGCGATGCTGCTGCATATCCGCTGGGTGCAGGCCAAGGAAGCAGAGGCCGAGGCCGACAGTGCGCTGAACCAGGCGACCTCCGTCGTCGCCGAAAAGGCGCAGATGCAGATGGAGGCGGCGAAGAACCAGGGCATCGCCAGCCTGAAGCTGCCGGAGCTGCGCGAGGGCGAGGCGCGTGCCGCCGCCGCCCTGCAGCGCCTGCAGATCGCCAGAAGCCAGCTGGAGGAAGATGCCGGCCGCATCCTGCGCCGCCGCGACGAGCTGACCCGTCGCCTCGCCCAGCTTGCCGAGGATATAAGCCGCGAGCAGCGGCTGGTGGCCGACAATGCCGTCATCCTGGCAAGGCTCGATGCCGAAGAGGCGGAGATTTCAGAAATTCTCGCCGATTCCGGCCGTTATGCCGAGGAGACCCGCGAGGCCTTCGAGGGCGCGGCGGCAAAACTGGCCGACAGCGAACGCATCTTCACCCAGCTGACGGCCGAGCGCGCCGAAGCCGCTGCCGGCCGCAACCAGCTGGAACGCGCCATCCGCGATCTCACGGACCGGCGGATGCGCCTCGAACGCCAGATGGACGAGGCAAACCAGGAATTGTCAGCCGTCGGCGAAAAGATCGCCGGCCTGCCGGATCCCGACGAAAAACGCGCCATCGTCGAGGCCGGCGAGATCGCCGTCGCCGACGCGGAAGCGGCGGTTCAGGTGGTCGACCAGGCGCTGGCTAGCGCCCGCCAGACCGAAGCGCTGTCGCGCGCGCCGGTCGATCAGGCCCGTTCGAGCCTGAATGCGCTGGAGACCGAGGCCCGCACCATTTCCCGCATGCTCGCCGCCGGTGCTGCGGCCGGCAAATTTCCGCCGGTTGCCGACGAGCTGAAGGTCGATCGCGGCTTCGAAACCGCACTCGGTGCCGCCCTCGGCGACGATCTGGAATCGCCGCTCGATGCCGAGGCGCCGGCCCATTGGTCGGACAATGGCGATGGCGCCGGCGATCCCGCCCTTCCATCCGGTGTTGCGCCGCTGCTGACACATGTGCGCGCGCCGGCAGCACTCACCCGCCGCCTGCGCCAGATCGGCCTGGTGGCGGAAGGCGATGCGGAGCGGCTGATGGCGGCGCTGAAGCCCGGCCAGCGGCTGGTGACCAAAGAGGGTGCGGTCTATCGCTGGGACGGCCATGTCACCGGTGCCGACGCCCCGAGTGCAGCGGCCTTGCGCCTTGCCCAGAAGAACCGGCTGGCCGAACTCGAAAGCGAAGCCACACTTGCCCGCGACGTGCTTGCCGAAGCCGACGCGCGGCAGGCTGCCGCTGCCGAAGCGATCCGCGCCGAGGAGCGCCGGCTTGCCGAGGCGCGCGACATGAGCCGCCTGTCGGCGCGTCATTTGGCCGAAGCGCGCGATGCGCTTGTTGCCGCCGAGCGTGCCTCCGGCGATCTCATCCGCCGCCGCGATGTCGTCAGCGAGGCTGCCAGCCAGCTGCGCGCGCAGCTGGAGGAAATCGCCGTCCAGGAAGAAAACGCCCGCATCGAGCTGGAAGACGCGCCCGACCTGACTGCGATCGACGAGCGGCTGCGGTTCCAGCAGGCAGAAGTTGCGACCGATCGCGGCGCGCTGGCCGAAAGCCGCGCCCGCCATGAAAGCCTGGCGAGGGAAAACGAAGCCCGCCAGCGCCGCATCATGGCGATCGGCCAGGAGCGCGAGACCTGGCGCCAGCGGGCGGCAAGCGCCGAGGATCACGTTGCGACGCTGCGCGAGCGTGAGGAAGAGGCGCGGGACGAGGCAGCCGAGCTCGAACTGGCGCCGGATGAATTCGACGACAAGCGCCGCGCCCTGCTCAGCGAATTGCAAAAGGCCGAGGAGGCGCGCCGCCAAGCCAGCGATCTGCTGGCCGAGGCCGAACGCATCCAGCGCGAAGCCGACCAGAAGGCGACGACGGCACTGTCGGAACTTGCCGAATGCCGTGAACGCCGCGGCCGCGCCGAGGAGCGTCTCGTCTCCGCCCGCGAGAAGCGGCAGGAAAGCGAAGGCCGCATCCGCGAGGTCCTGAACGTCGCGCCGCACGAGGCGCTGCAGCTGACCGGCCGCCCGACCATGCAGGCGCTTCCCGATCCGCGCGAAGTCGAGCGCGAGCTGGAACGCCTGAGGATCGAGCGCGAGCGGCTGGGCGCCGTCAACCTGCGCGCCGACGAGGAACAGAAGGAACTGAGCGAGAAGCTCGAAGCGCTGATCAAGGAACGCGACGACGTCATCGATGCGATCCGCAAGCTGCGCGGCGCCATCCAGAGCCTCAATCGCGAGGGCCGTGAACGGCTGATCGCCGCCTTCGACATCGTCAACGCCCAGTTCCAGCGGCTGTTCACCCATCTTTTCGGCGGCGGCACCGCCGAACTGCAGCTGATCGAATCCGACGATCCGCTCGAAGCCGGCCTCGAAATCCTCGCCCGTCCGCCCGGCAAGAAGCCGCAGACCATGACGCTGCTATCGGGCGGCGAGCAGGCGCTGACGGCGATGGCGCTGATCTTCGCCGTCTTCCTCACCAATCCGGCGCCGATCTGCGTGCTCGACGAAGTGGACGCGCCGCTCGACGACCACAATGTCGAGCGCTACTGCAACCTGATGGATGAAATGGCGGCCTCCACCGAAACCCGCTTCGTTATCATCACCCACAATCCGATCACCATGGCCCGCATGAACCGCCTCTTCGGCGTCACCATGGCCGAGCAGGGCGTCTCCCAGCTCGTCTCCGTCGACCTGCAAATGGCCGAGCGCCTGCGCGAGATTGCCTGAGGTTTTCGACGAACGCGTTTTCTGCGTCGGGGAGATTGGCGAGAGCAGCCCCTCATCCGGCTGCCGCCACCTTCTCCCCGTAAACGGGGCGAAGGGGATATGCCGCAGCCTCTCCGTTCCCCGCCGATGTCTCGCATGGCACGTCCCCTCTCCCCGTCAGAACGGGGAGAGGGTTAGGGTGAGGGGCAGTCGTTAACGCCAACCGGACTGCAGTGGGCTTGACCCGAGCATCCATGGAGCCGCCGAGCGCAGACGCAATTTCAGCAAAGGTGCGGCGCGGTTTTGCGTCCAGAAATTGCGTAAAATCAAGGGCCGAGCAATAAACACCAAAAAAGGTCGGCTCACTTGTCGCTTGTACCCCATTTGGGTGATGCTCTTTTCGCTGACTTGCATTAGAAGTTGTTTCAACGCAACCTAATTACTCTGCTGAAAAAGCGGGTGAGCAAACGCTGCGTATTGTCGAATTTGCGTGCGGTTTTCCGGGCGAGGGCAAGAACCGGAAACCGTTGGAGCAAATCCAGGGAAGTAGCGATCTATTTTCCAGGAATTGCGTAGAACGAAGGTCAGAACGGTTCTGTTTTGAGAAAAAGCTGAATCGTTCCTGGGTTGAGGGACCCCCCGTCCGGTTTTCCTGGCTGGACGGAAACAAGGCTTTGCGGGACATTGTTGCAGTCCCGCAAAGCTTTTTTTGTGCCTTTTTTCATCTCGGCCCTGTTTCAATCGTTTCGACCTCGGCTGCGCCGAAGATTTATTGTGCAGCGCAACATTCTGCCGCATTTGTCGATTTTCATTTCAACACCAACGGATTAAGCTAATCCTGATTTGGTGTTGGGGGGAAGATGACCAAGTGGGTCTATAGGTTCGGCGACGGGCAGGCTGAGGGCCGGGCGCGCGATCACGAGATTCTGGGCGGCAAGGGCGCCAATCTCGCGGAAATGTGCGCGCTCGGACTGCCGGTGCCGCCGGGGCTGACGATCGTCAGCGACGCCTGCAATACCTATTACAAGAACGGCCGCCACATCGAGAATGCGGTGAAGGCGGAAGTGCGCGCCGGCATATCGGCGATCGAGGCAATCACCGGCCGCCGCTTCGGTTCCGTCAGCCAGCCGCTGCTGCTCTCGGTGCGCTCCGGCGCCCGCGTCTCCATGCCGGGCATGATGGACACCGTGCTCAATCTCGGGCTCAACGACGAGACGGTGCAGGCGCTCGGCCATGATGCCGGCGATGCGCGTTTTGCCTGGGACAGCTACCGCCGCTTCATCCAGATGTATGCCGATGTCGTCATGGGTCTCGGCAACGACGCCTTCGAGGAGATCCTGGAAGACGAGAAGGCCAAGCTCGGCCATGAATTCGATACCGAACTCAACGCCTCGGAATGGCAGCATATCGTCTCCCTCTATAAGAAGCTGATCGAGGAGGAGCTGGAGCAGGAATTCCCGCAGGATCCCGAAGTCCAGCTCTGGGGCGCGGTGGGCGCTGTCTTTTCCAGCTGGATGAGTGCCCGCGCCGTCACCTACCGCCAGCTCCACAATATTCCGGAAGGCTGGGGCACGGCGATCAACATCCAGGCGATGGTCTTCGGCAATCTCGGCAATGCGTCGGCCACCGGCGTTGCCTTCACCCGCAACCCTTCGACCGGCGAAAGCGCGCTTTACGGCGAATTCCTGGTCAATGCCCAGGGCGAGGATGTCGTGGCCGGCATCCGCACGCCGCAAAGCATCACCGAGGAGGGGCGGATTTCCTCCGGCTCCGAAAAACCCTCGATGGAAAAGCTGATGCCGGAGGCGTTTCGCGAGCTCTGCCGCATCTGCACCGAGCTCGAGATCCACTACCGCGACATGCAGGATATCGAATTCACCATCGAGCGCGGCAAGCTGTGGATGCTGCAGACCCGGTCGGGCAAGCGCTCGACGCGGGCGGCCATGAAAATCGCCGTCGACATGGTCGATGAGGGGGTGATCACCGAGGACGAGGCGGTGCTGCGCATCGAGCCCTCCAGCCTCGACCAGCTGCTGCATCCGACGATCGATCCGCGCGTCACCCGCCAGGTAATCGGCGCTGGGCTTCCGGCTTCGCCGGGGGCTGCGACCGGCGCCATCGTCTTCACCGCGGAAGAGGCGGTCGAGGCGGAAGCCGAAGGCCGCAAGGTCATCCTGCTCAGAGTCGAGACCAGCCCCGAGGATATTCACGGCATGCATGCCGCCGAAGGCATTCTCACCACTCGCGGCGGCATGACCAGCCATGCGGCGGTCGTTGCCCGCGGCATGGGCATCCCTTGCGTCGTCGGCGCCGGCACCATGCGCATCGACGTGCGCAACGAGCGGCTGCTTGGCGTCGGCGTGACGCTGAAGAAGGGCGATATCATCACCATCGACGGCTCGGCCGGCCAGGTGCTGAAGGGCGAGGTGCCGATGATCCAGCCGGCGTTGTCGGGCGATTTCGGCCGCATCATGGGCTGGGCCGACCGCGCCCGGCGCATGACGGTGCGCACCAATGCCGATACGCCGGCCGATGCGCTGGCTGCCCGCTCCTTCGGCGCCGAAGGCATCGGCCTTTGCCGCACCGAGCACATGTTCTTCGAGGGCGAGCGCATCCATGTGATGCGCGAGATGATCCTTGCCGTCGATGAGAAGGGCAGGCGGCTGGCGCTCGATAAGCTGCTGCCGATGCAGCGGCTGGATTTCACCGGCCTCTTCACCGTCATGCACGGCCTGCCGGTGACGATCCGCCTGCTCGATCCGCCGCTGCACGAATTCCTGCCGAAGACCGATGACGAGGTGGCCGAAGTCGCCTTCGCCATGGGCATGGAAGCATCCGTGCTTCGCCAGCGCGTCGATGCGCTGCACGAGTTCAACCCGATGCTCGGCCATCGCGGCTGCCGGCTGGCGATCTCCTACCCCGAAATCGTCGAGATGCAGGCCCGCGCCATCTTCGAGGCGGCGGTCGCCGCCGCTAAGGAGACCGGGGCAGCCGTCGTACCGGAGATCATGGTGCCGCTCGTTGGCCTCCGCACCGAGCTCGATTACGTCAAGGCGCACATCGATGCCGTCGCAGTCGACGTGATGAACGAAGCCGGCATGAAGATCGATTATCTCGTCGGCACGATGATCGAGCTGCCGCGTGCGGCCCTTCGCGCCCATGTGATTGCCGAAGCCGCCGAATTCTTCTCCTTCGGCACCAACGACCTGACACAGACGACCTTCGGCATCTCGCGCGACGATGCCTCGGCCTTCATCCCCACCTATCAGCGCAAGGGCATCATCGAGCACGATCCCTTCATCTCGCTCGATTTCGACGGTGTCGGCGAATTGATCAGCATCGCTGCCGAACGCGGCCGGCGCACCCGCAACGACATGAAGCTCGGCATCTGCGGCGAACATGGCGGCGACCCGGCCTCGATCCGCTTCTGCGAGACGATCGGCCTCGACTATGTCTCCTGCTCGCCGTTCCGCGTGCCGATCGCCAGGCTTGCGGCGGCGCAGGCGGTGATTGCAGGCAATCTGGAAGAGGCCAGGCGCGGTCCGAAAGACCTGCGGGCAACCGTGTAGGATATTCGCTTGAGTTTGGGGCAGGGCGCCCGTGGCAGTCAGTGACGATACCGCCAGCGATCGCGGTAGATATACGGTCCGTTCAGATCCCAGGCCATGCGGTTCATCATCTCGGCACTCTGCGCCCGTGATTCGGCGCGCCGGTCGAGATCGATGCGCTGCAGGCAGGTGGCAAAGCCATCCGTGCCGCGCCGAAAGCCATAGCTCATGCACCGCTGCTCATCCGCCGCCCGCCGCTCCTCCGGCGTCATCGTCTGGCAGGCCGAAAGCCCGGCGACGATGGTGGCTAGGGCGGTGATGAGAAGACGAATGCGCATTGGTTTATTCCTTGGAATGCTTTTCTCAGAGGAAAGGCCATTCGGGCGAGGGCGTCAAGCTATTGCTCTCGCAACTTCCGGTTATCCGGCAGCTGCCGCGGGGGAAGCGCCCCTTTGGTTTGGGAAGCGTTGGCCGCCTGCCGATCTCCCTCCTTGTGGGGGAGATGCCCGGCAGGGCAGAGGGGGGGGGCCAAGCCCTCGGAGCGCACCGAGCTGTTACCCGCTCTGAGCAGACCTAGACGACGGCGACAGCCGCGCGCCGTTTTTTGTGCGGCGGCGAGGAGCACCCTCTGTCCTGCCGGACATCTCCCCCACAAGGGGGGAGATTGGCTGAGTAGCAGCCGTCGGCACAAACGACAAAGCTGCCATAACGCCCTAAGCCGCCCCAGCCGGATCCCCAATCGGCAGCAGTGCCGGATTGAGCGGCGGATCCTGTGGATTCTTCGTGTCGGCTGGATCCTGCGCCGGTGTCAGCGGCGGTTTTTGCTGGATCGGGTCGGGAATGCCGGGGGTCGGGGTCGGGCCGCGCGGGGTATCGGCATTGGGTGTCGGGATCGGGTCTCTGTTGGGCATGATCGCCTCCTTTTCGAAAAAGGAACGGCAGCCTCATCACTTGGTTCCACTTTCGCTTGCCAACCTTTCTATGCATGAGGGCCATTCCTATGTATGAGGAAAGCTTGCAAAACTGGAACGAGCATGGCCCTTCGCGATCGATTTTCGAAAAAACTGAACTGTCCGCAATGCGGCAATGAGGGCTTTGCCGAAGCCTCGGAAGTTGATGATCCCAAGCGCAAGCACCCGGATTTCAAGGTCGATCAGCTGCCGCGCGGCTTTGGCGTGCAGCGACCTTCCAACCACCAGGAGAACTTCGTCATCAAGTGCGAATGCGGACGCAAGTTCCCGTTCCGCAGCGTTGCGGAAGCTGCGGCCGAGCGCCGCTGACATCATGATCTAGAACTAGATCCGCTCCAGCAATTCGATGAAGGCATCGGCGAAACGCACCAGCGGCGCTGTCTCTTCATCCGGCGCCTGCATGCGGATCTCGGTGCCGTTACCGTCGAGCAGCGCCAGCACGACGCGCATCTCCTGGCCGTCACCCGGAATGCGCAGCACGGCGATGCGCCGGCAATCGTCGATGAGACCGCCGGCCGGCAGGTCGAACAGCAGCTCGCCGCCGGAGCGTGCCGCCGCCTGGCGCACCGCCTCGCAGAAGCCGGCATCGCCGCCGGCATAACCTTCGAGCGAAAGTTCGAGCTCAAGCAGCTCCATCGGCAGCATCGGCTCGGACTGATGGTCGATCCCGCCAAGCGCAGACGCCTGCGGCCTTGCTGCAATCTCGGGTGAAATCATCCCGTCTCTCCTCTACATCTGGAGATGAAACCGCGGCAGAATGGCCTTTTTTTGACATATCAGCAAGGGCTTATGAAGCAACCGCCGTTTCGTCATGGCCTTCGCCGTGGATTCCAACCGCAATGCCTCAGACAATAGTTTCAATTTAGCCGAATCTTGCCCCAGATCCGGATGATTTTAGGCCGGGCCGGCCTAGAGCCTTTCCGGGTTAGATTGCAGCATTCTGCCGGAGCAGATTTTCGTCAGGGCAAAGGCGATGGGCGAAGGGTATACCCCAAGGTACGTCCGAGCCGATCGCCTTTGATCCTGGCGGAAAGATGCCCGGCCCTTCGGGTTGGCTGAAACGGGCCGGCTGATCGACCGGCCGGCTTGGCCGTAGAGCCGGGCTACGACACGCGCCGGCCGGTCGACCATCCGACTCCGTTTGAGCCAACAGAATGCTGCAATCTAACCCGGAAAGGCTCTAAATCTGAATCCGGATCTAAATCAAAGAATAGAGCATGATGTCGTCCGAAAACCGCTTCACACTTTTCGGCATCATGCTCTAAACAGGGTTGAGGCGATTTGCGTGGTCGAACGCGCGGGCGCTGACGAGCAACCGGTAAGTTTGATGGCCATCCGCTTCGACCGCCCCGTTTCCAACGCCGCCCGCTTTTCGCGGCTGCTCGGGGCGTTTTCCCTGGTGCTGGCGCTGGCGGTGATGATCGCCCACCGCTTCGGCGGCCTCGCCACACCCTATCTGGTGCTGTTGTTGATTGCTGCCGCCGGCGGCGCGCTGCTTTCCGCCATGCTCGCCGCAGTCGGGCTGCGCAGCCTCTGGATGACGGGGGCCGAAGGCGGGCTGGCGGCGCTGGCCGCACTGATCTATGCCGCCTTTCCGCTCGGCCTCGGCGCCTATGCCACCGAGCGTTACATGACGCTGCCTGATATCTACGACGTCTCCACCGATCCGGTCTCCGCACCCGACTGGCTTTCGCCGCCCTATTCCGACCAGATCTGGCTGAAACGCAACGTGCAGGTGACGCCGGAGGATCGTGAAAAGCAGCTCACCGCCTATCCCGAACTGACAGGCCGGCGTTATGAGGGCGCGCTCGACCGCGTGCTGGAAGCGGTGCGCAAGGTCGCCAAGATGAGCGGTATTACCATCACCAGGAGCAGTGGCGACACCGAGCCCGGCCGCGACCCCGAGGACAGACCGGTCAAGCCGCCGCAGCCGGGCGACGATGCCGTGGCCGATGCGCCCGATACCATCCCCGTGCCGACGCCGCGCCCCTATGACGACGACGTCGCCAAGCTGATCCGAGGCGCCAACGGCGTGACGCTGCAGGGCACCACCCGCACGCTGATCCTCGGCCTGCGCTTCGATATCATCATCCGGCTCCGCGAAGAGGCCGAAACCACCTTCGTCGACATCCGCGTCGCCTCCCGCTACGGCCAACACGACCTCGGCTTCAGCGCCGAAATCGCCGGCGATTATCTGAAGGCGCTGGATGCCGAACTGCTGGGGATTGCGGGTGGGTGAGCCGCGGTCGGGCGCAGCCCGAGCAATCGATCCAGTGAATCGATTGCAGCGGCGAACGCCCTGAGCCCAAGCGAAGGGCCGGGATACGGTGCGGCAGATTCAACGCCCCTATGCTGCCGCCGAAGGCGGCTGCCCCTTCTTCAAGCCTGAGGAAGGAATGACGGCGAAGGGCATGCCGTGTGGCACCCCCCTCTGCCCTGCCGGGCCTGGGGTCGAGCCACTGGTCTCGACCCGTCCTTCGGACCCCCACAGGTGGGGAGATCGGCTGGGCGCACCGACTTCCCCAAACAATGAGCGTCCAGCACGGAGAAACGGTAGAGGGGCGCGAAGTTCAAGCCACTTGTGATCTCCCCACCTGTGGGGGAGATGCCCGGCAGGGCAGAGGGGGTATTACGGCCCGCGGACCAGCCCCTCATCCGCCTGCCGGCACCTTCTCCCCGCTTGCGGGGCGAAGGGGATATGCCGCAACCTCTCCGTCCCTCGCTACCTGTCGCAGGGCACGTCCCCTCGCCCCGCGAGCGGGGAGAGGGTTAGGGTGAGGGGCAGCCATCCGCGCGAAGGCAGAGACCCACTCACCCCTCCACCACCAACCACCCCGTATACCGCACCACCAACCCCGTCAGCCGCCCACCGATCTCCACATGGAAGTGGAACCGCCCATCCCGCTCCTCCTCATACGTATCCCCGCTAGGCGCCAGAAACATCGGCAGCGGAATCCCGAAAAACCGCCAGCCGCGCACCACGAGCCGCAATCTCTTCCCATCCGGCACCAGCGCCATCAGCACCCGGAACGGCCCGAACACCTCGGTGAGCAGATGCCGGTCGCGGCCCTTTCCCTCGGCCTGCCAGCTGCGGAAGACCGTGCCGCCGAAATCCCGTGTCCAGATCTCCTTGTCGCCATCCGTCACGAAACGCACCGTGACCGGCACATCCTCACCCGCCTTGGGAAAGCCGATCACCCCAGCGACGATCCTGGCCAGCAGCCCGCCGCCGCGCTCGATCCGCGCCCGGCCGGAGGCGACGCGGGCGCCGCCGGCATGCAGGGCTGAAATGGCGGGCGGCAGCCGCTCCCAGGCGCTGCCGAGGATCCTACGGTAGAGCGGCAGGCAGGCCTCCTCGCATTCCATCCTGATGCCGGATGTGATCTGAAAACGCCGGAAGGCCGCTTCGAAATCTTCAAGCCGCAACTCCCCCGCCGCCGGCCGGGCGCCATTCTCCGGCCGCACGCCGGTCAGCAGGCGGCGCACCAGCGCGTCCACACCGATGATGGGAATGAACGGCCCGTCATCACCTTCGGCAATCAGATGCCAGCCGCAGGACAGGCTCTTTCCCGCGTGATCGACGCCGCCGACGCGGACGAACATGCCGCCGCGATGTTCGCCGATCGCGAAAGCGTGGCTGGCGCGCTGTAGCGCCCGAGAAAACGGCAGCAGCGACGGCAGGAGCCGGCAGCGGACGAGCCTTGCCGCAAGGCTGAGCAAGTGCTGCAGCGGCTGCGGCTCTGTGCCAACACCGGTGAAGCTGGATTTGAGATCGGCAAGGTGATGCGGCAGCAGCTTGAGATCCGGCGCATCCACCAGCAGGAATTTCCGGCTGCGCAGCGGCGCCACACCCGGCGGCGCCACCGTCACCCGCATCGCATCGATCAGCCCGCGCCCGGCGGCTGGCTGCCCATGCCGTAGCACCGCCACCGGCTTGCCGGCATAAGTCGCGATTGCTCTCACGACATTGAGCCCGATCCGCACATGCGGCGAGGGGGCAATGCCCGCCGCGACACATTCGATCCGGGAGAAATGCGGCGCCATCGCATCGAGTGCTGCGAAGGAGAGGGCGGGCAGGCTGCTGAGCCCGGAGAGCGCGAAGATGCCCTTGGCCCTGGCCGCGGCATCGAGCCCACTGATGCCGGCGACGAAGCCGGTACTGTCGGCGATATCGGCATAATCGATGCCGAGGCCGATGCAGGCCTCGACCACCTTATAGGCATCCTTCCCGAAGGTCTGAAACGGCCCCGAGGCATCGACGACGAGATGAGGCCTCAGCCGCGTCAGCTGTTCGATGAGATCGCCGTCTCGGTCGAAGCTGACTGCCTGCACCATCGCGCCGAGATTGTTGCTTCCCAGGCCCTCGGCTCCATCTTTCGGCGTCCGGAGATCTGCAACGAAATCGTCAGCCTTTTCAAGCGAACGCCCCGCAACCAGCAGCCTGAGCCGCGGTTCATCGCCAAGCAGCCGGGCAAGCCGCCCGCCGAAGGTGCCGTAACCGCCGATGATGAGCAGCGAAAACCGGTCCTCGCTCATGTGATGAAGCGGCTTCGCTGCTCCGGCGTCGGCACCATGCAGCTTTGCCGGCCGGCGATCTTCAGCCTGTTGCGGGCGATGAATTCATAGAGCGCATCGGCCGCCCGCCGCGGCAGCAGCCGGAAGATCTTGACCAGCGAATAGGGAAAGCCGAGGCCCGCCACCATGCGGATCGAGCCATCGGATTTGAAGAAGGCGCGGCCGTTTTCGATCAGGATATTGGTCTCATAGTCGCGCGCGTGGAGCCCGTAATGCCGGTAGAGCGCGGCGCCGAGCGGCGTCTGTGCGGCGAGGAAGCGGTATCGCTGCTGCTTGTCATGTTTCAGCGCGAATTTCACCCAGCCGGAGCAGAACACGCATTCGCCATCGAAGACGATCAACGGCCGGTCATCGGCAAAGGCGGGCACATCGGCATCGCCACGATAGCTGTAATCGGCTTGCGGCTTCATCGTCATGTCCCCATCCTCATGACCCCACCCTCATGTTCATGCCGCCGGCCGGTAGAGGGCGGCCAGCGAAGGCGGCCCATCCGCCGCGATCTCGCCGCGCTCCAGAAGATCCTCGATATGGGCGAGCACGGAAAGGGCGGCCGCCCCATGCAGCTTCGGATCGGTATCGCGATAGATCACCTTCACCATCTCGGCAATCTGCTGGTCGCCCGCCTGCACACGCGCCAGCACCGCCTGCTCGCGCTTGAGGCGATGCGCCTTCAGCGCCCGGAGGAATTTGGCCGGCTCCGTCACCGGCCCGCCATGGCCGGGCAGCAACAGCCGGTCCTCGCGTTCAATCAGCCGCTCGAGCGAGGCCATGTAATCCGCCATCGAACCATCCGGCGGGGCGACGATCGAGGTCGACCAGGCCATGACGTGATCGCCTGAGAAGAGGATGTCGCGGCCCACAAGCGCGAAGGCGGCGTGATTGGCCGTGTGCCCCGGCGTCAGCACTGCTCTGAGCGCCCAGCCATCACCCGACAGGCTCTCGCCGTCACTGAGCGCAATATCGGGCACGAATGATAGATCCGAGCTTTCGGAGAAGGGATTGATCTCGCCCTCGCGCAGCGGCCGCGCCGGCCGGTGCGGCCCTTGCCCGACCGTCACCGCCCCCGTTGCCGCCTGCAGGCGCCTGGAAAGCGGCGAGTGGTCGCGATGCGTGTGGCTGACGAAGATATGCGTCACCGCGCGCCCGCCAAGGGCTGCCATCAGCGCCTGATAATGCGCATCGTCCTCCGGGCCGGGATCGATGACCGCGACGGAGGAAGAGCCGACGATATAGCTGTTGGTACCGAAAAAGGTGAAAGGGCCGGGATTGTTCACTGTAACCCGCTCGACCCCTGAAACAACCGGCACGGCCTGCCCATAGGCCGGCTCGAAAGCGAGGTCGAATGCGGGACTGTCCATGAAGGAATGATCTCGGGCCAATGACGTCGCCAGTTTCTAGCACGACTGCCTGCACCGCGCAGCGCATAAAATCTGCGCCGGGTTAAACTTAGTCATTGTGACAGGCGAAGAGCTTTGCTAATCAGGCGTCGATTTGAGCAAGCGGTTTCCGCTCAAGCTCTGGTGGGGCGTCGCCAAGCGGTAAGGCAACGGTTTTTGGTACCGTCACCCCTGGTTCGAATCCAGGCGCCCCAGCCACGATTTGTTATGTCGATAAACCAGATACTTGGCGATATGTTGCCGCGGCGGTACACCTAGCCGGCACATCGGCGATGGACAACTGAGGCTTGCTTTTCGTCCTTTACTCAGCCTGCTTCACTGCTATCGTCGGCGCGACTATTGGGAGCGCTCGTGTGGCAAAAGAGAATAATGGCGACCTCGGCTTCACGGCCGAGCTTTTTAAGGCTGCGGATAAGCTTAGGGGCAATCTGGAGCCCTCGGAATACAAACATGTGGCGCTGGGCCTCATCTTCTTGAAATACATTTCCGATGCCTTTGAGGGACTTTACGCCAAGCTGACGGCAGACGAGTATGCCGATGCGGAAGACCCGGAGGAATATCTCGCGGAAAACGTGTTCTGGGTGCCGGCGGAAGCCAGATGGCCGTATCTGCAGGCCAATGCCAAGCGGCCGGAGATCGGCAAGCTGATTGACGAGGCGATGGAAGCCATCGAGCGCTTTCCGTCGAACGAAGGCCTGAAGGGTGTTCTACCGAAGAACTATGCCCGGCCTGCGCTCAACAAGACCATGCTCGGCGAGCTGATTGACCTCTTCTCCAACATCGGCCTGCATGACAGCAAGGACACGGCGAAAGACCTGCTGGGTCGTGTCTACGAGTATTTCCTTTCCGGTTTCGCCGGTTCGGAAGGCAAACGCGGTGGCGAATTCTTCACACCACGTTCCGTGGTGCGCACCCTCGTCGAGATGCTGGAGCCCTATAAGGGCCGGGTCTATGACCCCTGCTGCGGCTCGGGCGGCATGTTCGTACAGTCGGAAAAGTTCATCGAGGAGCATGGCGGGCGGCGCAATGACATCGCTGTCTATGGCCAGGAGATCAACCACACAACCTGGCGTCTGGCCAAGATGAACCTCGCCGTCCAGGGCATCGACGCCGATATCCGCTGGAACAACGAGGGCAGTTTCCACCGCGACGAGCTGCCGGAGCTGAAGGCCGATTTCATCCTCGCCAACCCGCCGTTCAATATTTCCGATTGGGGCAGCGAGCGGCTGGCGGAAGATGCCCGATGGAAGTTCGGCGTTCCGCCCAAGGGCAATGCCAATTTTGGCTGGCTGCAGCACATCACCCATCACCTTGCCCCGCGTGGCACGGCGGGCGTGGTGCTGGCCAATGGCTCTATGTCCTCTCAGCAATCCGGCGAAGGCGACATCCGCAAGGCAATGATCGAGGCGGATCAGGTGGATTGCATGGTGGCGTTGCCGGGCCAGCTCTTCTATTCCACCCAGATCCCCGCATGTCTATGGATCTTGGCCCGCGACAAGAGCGCCAATGGCCATCGCGATCGGCGCGGTGAAATCCTGTTCATCGACGCCCGCAAGCTGGGCTTCATGGTGGACCGGGTTCGCCGCGAGTTCACGGCGGATGATATCGACAGGATCACTGGCGCCTATCACCGCTGGCGCTCGAAGCCGGAAACACGGGCGAAGAATGGATGGGTGGACTATGCGGACGAGCCGGGTTTTTGCAAATCGGCCAGCTTGGATGAGGTGCGCGGCCATGGCCATGTGCTCACACCGGGGCGCTATGTGGGCGCAGCAGATGCCGAGGATGACGGGGTGTCTTTTGCAGAGAAGTTTGGAGGGTTGAGGGAAACGCTGTTGGCACAATTCGAGCGTAGTCGAGCATTGGAGCAGCAAATAGATCATACGCTTGGAGGCTTACGTTGAACGCTGTTATGCGGCCTCAGGTGATCGGCTTCCGAAATAGTACGGTCTTTCAGTGGCCGCTAGTAAAGATGCAAGACGTGTGCACCTTGAACTATGGTCGCGCGCTTACCGCAGGCGACCGGAGAAATGGCCACGTTCCGGTTTATGGCTCGAACGGAAGGACCGGATGGCACGATACCCCGTTGTCTATAGGACCAACGGTAATCCTCGGACGCAAGGGACAGGGAAACCTTGGGGTCGAATGGTGCGAAGGACCGTTCTGGGTTATCGATACAGCGTACTATGCAACCTTCAAGCCCCACGTAAGCCCGAGATATTTCTACTATTTCGTGAATTTCGTCGGCCTCAATCACCTCAAAGATGGTACATCGAACCCTAGCCTGAGCAGAGATGTGTTCGCGGTACAGCCCCTTCCTTTGCCGCCACTTGATGAGCAGCGCGCCATTGAGACGGCTCTTGCTGCTTTCGACAACAAGATCGAACTGAACCGGCGGATGAACGAGACGCTAGAGGCGATGGCACAAGCGATCTTCCGCGACTGGTTCGTGGATTTCGGCCCTACGCGCCGCAAGCTGGAGGGCGCAACCGATCCGGTCACCATCATGGGCGGCCTTGTGCAGGATGCCGAACAAGCACAATCTTTCGCGGATCTATTCCCCGCTACGCTCGATGACTATGGGTTGCCAGAGGGGTGGCTTTACAAATCAATCTACAGCGTCGCCAAAGTCATCTATGGAGCGCCATACGCTTCCAAGCAATTTAACAGTGAAGGTCGTGGTCGCCCGCTAGCTCGCATTCGTGATCTTCCTCGGCATGAGGGGGGAGTATTTACGGAGGAAGTTCATCCCAAAGAGTATCTGATTGCTCCAGGAGACATAGCCGTTGGCATGGATGGGGAGTTTCGCGCCTATCTTTGGCAAGGAGACCAAACATTGATGAACCAGCGCATCTGCTGCTTCTCACCGGTGGAGTCTGACAACCGGGCATTCCTATACCTCGGCATAAAGCCCTTGCTAGCGACACATGAGACCACAGCGATCGGCACCACGGTAATTCATCTGGGTAAGAAAGAGATCGACGGCTTCACGCTCCCCTTTGGCGGAAACAGGGTTTTGGAGAAATTCAGTCACATTGCAGACCCGCTAATTGCCAAGCTTGTTGCGAACGGCCAGCAAAACAGCACCCTCGCAGCAACCCGCGACCTACTCCTCCCCAAGCTCATGTCCGGGGAAATCCGCCTGTCCGAGGCGGAGGATCTAATGGAGGCTGCGCAGTGAAGCCCTCAGCGAAATCTCTTTGCAGAACCTTCCTGGAGCTTGGGGATGCCGTCTCGAGAAATCTGCATCTGGCATATGGGTCTGCCATTTCCTACGGCGAGGAAACTATTACAGAGAGCACTTTGTTGGAGATCTGGCGTCGCCACTCCAAGATAGTGAAGATCCGAACGTTTACAAAACGACAAGAAGCACGCAACGGCGCTGACTGGGAGTGGCACCTGATAGGCCGAAAATACACGCTGAAGATGCGGGTGCAAGCAAAGCGCCTGCCTAAGAATACACTGCAGTTCCCAGGGTTGTTTACCTACAAGGCGAAGTCGGCACCGCACCCGCAGGCCGATATGCTGATCGCCGAAGCTAAGCGCGATCGATTGCTGCCGATCCTGTGCTTTTACTCAGAAGAAAGCGCAAGATCGCGTTGGCAGAAGTCATCCATGCCGCGCCCTTACGAGGCGGGATGCTTGATTGGCCCTGCTCGCAAAATCAAGAAACACGGCTATCAAGATCTTGCTTCGTTGGAGGCGCGATGTGTGCCTTGGCATTTCCTGGTTTGCTCCCAGCAAGGAAGAAGTCTCTTCTTTCCAAGCGTGGCGAAACTGAATGGTCAAACGCTGATGCGTGACGGCACGCTTCCCCCCTATATCGTTCCGACCGATGGATATTTCTCACACCCCATTCGAGAGCCAGATGGCGAACACGGTCCGATAGGGTTGGTGACAATAGATTGTCGCGGTCGATGAAATCGGATTTTCACGACCGAATTTCGGTGAAGGATCAACTTGCATCATGAAAATCAGCAGCATTCTGGAAAAGATAGACGAACGGCAGCTCTTCGTGCCGGCCTTCCAGCGCGAATATGTCTGGAAGAAGAAGGATGCCAAGCTTCTGATCGACTCGATGATCAAGGGGTATCCGACGGGGACCATTCTTACCTGGGACACAAACCATCCGCCGGAACTGAAGGGTGACCACGTCTATGATGCTCGCCAGGGCGCGATCAAGATCCTGCTCGATGGCCAGCAGCGCGTGACGACACTGTACATGCTGATCCGCGGCGAACTGCCGCCCTATTACACGCTGGAAGAGATTACCGAGGATACGCGCGGGCTGCACGTCAATGTCGAAACGCGGGAGATCGAATACTATCAGAAGCGGATGGAGAACGATCCACGTTGGTTGAAGATCACGGATATCTTCAAACGGAGCATGAGAGCACGTGACGTCGTTCGAGGGCTCGAAGAGGCCGGGCGCGAGGTTTCGCGGGATGACGAAGACAAGATCGATGACACATTTTCTGCGGTTCAGGGAATCCTTGATCGTGATTTCCCCGAGCAGAATATTCCGGCCACGGCCAATCTCCGCGCTGCCATCGATATCTTCTACATCGTCAATGCGGGTGGTGTTGCATTGACGGACGCCGAACTCGCACTAGCGCAAATTTCTGGCTATTGGCCGCAAGCTCGTGAAGCCTTTAAGATGAAGCTCGACGTGCTGAAGAGTAACGGCTTCATTTTCAAGCTCGATTTCATCGTCTATGCACTGCTTGCCATCCTGCATCAGGGTGGCTCTGATATGCGTAAGCTGCATTCGGTCGACAACAACGATGCCATTCGTGAGGTCTGGAAAGCGCTGGACGACAAGGTTTTGGACTATGTCGCGAATCTACTGCGCGGCCATGCTTTCGTCGATCATACCGATGAGATCAACTCGATCTACGCAGTCATCCCGATCGTAGCCTACTGCCATCGAATGAACTGCAACCTCAGCCACAACGATATCCAGAAGGTGGTCAAGTGGTTCTATTATTCTCAGGTTCGTCGGCGCTACGTGAGCCAGCTTCCGCAAAAGCTGGACCACGACCTGAAGATTGTCGCCACCTCCGACACGCCGTTTGATCGCCTTCTAGAGGTCATCCGGGAAGATCGTGGCGGGGCCATTGCCATTTCGCCAGACGAATTTGTGGGCAGCGCCGTCCAGCATCCGCTGTTCGGGCTGCTGCGCTGGCACCTGAAAAGCCGCGGCGCGAAGTGCCTGACCACGAGTGTTTCCATTCATCAGCCGATGGGCGAGAGATACAAGTTGGAATACGATCATATCTTTGCCTTCGCCAACCTGAAGGCGGCGGGATACGGCCAGGAAAACAGGCTTCGCTATCAATTGGCGCAGGAGCTCACCAACCGGGCTATCCTGACCCAAATAGCCAATCGATCCAAGGGTGCCAAGGAGACGGAAGCCTACCTCTTCGGCGTCGCGCGAAACCAGCCGAACGCGCTTGGCCTACAGCTTATCCCGGAAGACCGGGAGCTTTGGCAAATTGAGAACTACGAGTTGTTCCTCAGAACGCGCCGCAAAATGCTCGCCGATAGCCTGAACGCCTGGCTTGAGGGGCTGGCCGAGACTCATGCTGTCGCCGAGGGTATCTCTCTTGAGGACATGATTGCCGAGGGCGAGAACGAAGAAGTGGAGTTCAAGCAGACCCTGCGCTGGGACATCAAGCAGGGCACCGTGAATAAGGAATTGGAAGGCGTCGTCATGAAGACGATCGCCGCCTTCGCCAATGCGCAGGGCGGTACTCTGCTGGTCGGTGTTGCCGACAATGGGGACATTGCGGGTCTGGACAGTGACTACAAGTCCCTCAACGGCGGCAACCGTGACAAGTTCGAGCTTCACCTGAAGACGTTGATCATCAACACGTTTGGTGAAGCTTTCGCGGCAACGAAGGTGAAGCTTTCCTTTCCCGACCTCGACGAGAAGGAAATCTGCCGTGTTGAAATCCTGCCGGCGAACAAGCCGATATACATCAGACTAGCAGACAAAGGCGGCGCTGCTCAGGACCGATTCTATGTCCGGAACGGCAACTCATCACGAGAGATGAGCGGAGACCAAGCCATCACCTATATCAGGGAACGATTCGTCTGAGACGAACGGCGGGAGAGGCCCCATGGAAGACGTCCTCTACAAGCAAACGTCAGCGTCTCCTTCCGGCTTCTCCGAGGGCCTGGTCGAAGAAGTCGTCATCGCCACCTTTCGGGAACTCGGATACGGTTATCAGCCATCGGCAGTTATCTCCCCCGATGGAACGGCTCCGGCCCGTCTTGCATACCGAGACGTGCTGCTCTCTGATGTTCTTGACGCTGCAGTTGAGCGGCTGAATCCGACCATTCCATCCGATGCTCGCGAGCAGGCGATCCGTCAGCTCTCGATTTCGGATACCCCCTCACTAATTGAGGAGAATCGTCGCATCCATCGGCTGATCACGGAGGGCGTCGATGTCGAATTTGGCATCGGTGATGGCGAGGTTAAGAGTGACAAACTTTGGTTGATCGATTTCGAGCATCCAGAGAAAAACGACTTCCTCGTGACCAACCAGTTCACAGTCGCTGAAGGCAAATACACAAGACGGCCCGACGTGATGGTTTTCGTGAACGGGTTGCCGCTCGGCATCATCGAGTTGAAGAATGTGGCGAGCGAGAGCGCCACCGTCGGCCAGGCCTACCAGCAGCTTCAGACTTACAGGGAGCAAATCCCGTCGCTCTTCCGCACCAATGCCGTCATGGTGGCCTCCGATGGCATGTTGGCCCGCATTGGTTCGCTGACGGCAGACGAGGAGCGTTTCATGCCCTGGCGCTCAATCACTGGTGCGGATGGGGATTTCACGCCGCATGGTCCCTATGAAATGGACACGCTATTGCGAGGCGTCTTCGACAAGGAACGATTCCTGGCCCTCATCCGCGACTTCATCGTCTTCGGCGATCAGGGCACGGGTGCCTTCAAGATCATCGCCGGCTATCACCAGTTTCACGGCGCCCGGAAAGCAATTGTCAGCGCCATCGAGGCGGCCAAGCCGGAGGGCAATCGCAAGATCGGAGTGATCTGGCATACCCAGGGTTCCGGCAAGAGCTTTCTGATGGCATTTCTCGGCGGCTTGATCGTCCGTTCGCGGGAACTTGAGAACCCGACGCTGATAGTGCTGACCGACCGCAATGATCTGGACGATCAGCTCTTCGGGACGTTCAGCCTCTGTCGCGATCTAATCCGCCAGACGCCTGAGCAGGCCGAGAGTCGGGACGATCTGAGGCTGCTGCTGAACCGGGCATCGGGTGGTGTGATCTTCACGACCGTACAGAAGTTCACGCCCGACGCCGGCGAGGAACGGTTTCCTATGCTGACGGATCGCCGCAACGTGATCGTCATGGCAGATGAAGCGCACCGCAGCCAATACGGTTTTGACGCCAAGCTGGACAAGCAGACTGGCAAGCGGCGCTATGGCTACGCCCATTACATACGGGAAGCGCTGCCGAACGCTTCCTTCATCGGGTTCACCGGAACGCCGATCGAGGCGGAGGATGTCAACACGCCAGCGATCTTCGGCGAATATATCGACATCTACGACATAAGCCGAGCGGTCGAGGACAAGGCGACGGTTCCGATCTACTACGAGAGCCGGCTGGCCCGCATCGAATTGAACGAGGACGAGAAGCCGAAGATCGATGCCGAGATCGAGGCCATACTCGAAGACGAGACGTTGAGCGAGCAGGAGAAGCAGAAGGCCAAGTGGACAACGGTCGAGCGGCTGGTAGGTTCGAAGAAGCGCCTGACGCAGATCGCAGCCGATCTCGTCGCTCACCTTGAGCACCGCATCGAGGGCATGGATGGCAAGGCGATGGCAGTCTGCATGAGCCGCCGCATCTGCGTCGATCTCTACCACGAGATTATTGCGCTCAGGCCTGATTGGCATTCGGACGATGACGATAAGGGTGTGGTCAAGATCGTGATGACCGGCTCTGCCTCCGACCCTCTCGAATGGCAGCCGCATATCGGCAACAAAAAGCGGCGGGACGATCTCGCCAAGCGCGCTCGCAAACTCGATGATCCGCTAAAGCTCGTGATCGTGCGTGACATGTGGTTGACCGGTTTCGATGCACCCTGCATGCATACGATGTACATCGACAAGCCGATGCGTGGCCACGGCCTCATGCAGGCGATCGCCCGCGTCAACCGCGTTTTCAAGGACAAACCGGGCGGGCTGATCGTCGACTATATCGGCATTGCCCAGAACCTGAAGAATGCACTGGCGCAATACTCTCAGTCCGACCGAGACAAAACCGGCATTGACGAGGAGGAAGCTGTTGCGGTTCTTCTGGAGAAGTATGAGATCGTTCGCGCTATGTTCAACGGTCGCGACTACAGTCTTGGTATCGTGGGTGCCCCGCAGCAGCGCCTGAAGGCCCTGGCAGATGGCATAGATTGGATACTGAAGTGGCTGGAGAACGAGGCCGCGAAAGTCGAGGGCATCGAGGCGAAGAAGAAGGCGCATCGCCGCTACCAGGACGTAGTGCTGGAACTGAGCAAGGCCTACGCCTTGTCTTCTGCAAGCGATGCCGCGGCGGAAATCCGCGATGAGGTCGGCTTCTTCCAGGCGGTACGCGCTGCGCTCGTGAAGACGACAGCCACCGGTAAGATGTCGGACAAGGCGAAGTCGCTGGCTGTCGAGCAACTCCTTAATCAGGCGGTCGCCAATGCCGAGATCGTCGACATTCTCAAAGCTGCTGGATTGCAGTCGCCTGACATCTCCGTCCTGTCGGATGAGTTTCTCGCCGACGTGCAGCGCATGGAGAAAAAGAACCTCGCATTGGAAGCGCTGAAGAAGCTGCTTAATGGTGAGATCAAGAGCCGCTCGAAATCCAACGTCGTTCAATCTAAGGCATTCTCCAAGCGGCTGGAGGATGCGGTGGCCCGCTACCATGCCAACACAATCTCCACCGTCGAGATGATCCAAGAATTGGTCGCAATGGCCAAAGATATGAAAGCTGCCTTAGCTCGCGGCGCAGCTTTGGGACTATCTCCCGAAGAAGAGGCCTTTTACGACGCACTGGCTAGTAACGACAGCGCAGTGGAGGCGATGGGCAGCGAACATCTTCGAGTCATTGCTCATGAACTCGTCGAACAGATGCGCAAGTCCGTGACCGTTGATTGGCAGCACAAGGCGAGCGCTCGCGCCAAGATGCGGGTCCTGGTGAAGCGAATTTTGAAGAAGTTTGGCTATCCACCTGATCTTGAGCAGGAGGCGGTTCAGACCGTGCTGGCGCAGGCAGAGGTGCTGTTGCGGGAGGTTGCAGGGGCGCCTTGATGGCTTTGGCCGAGTAGTGGCTACAGCAAAGGGGCTCGATGGAGTCACCTCAATCATACCGCTCGCGGAGCTTTGGAAACCGCTGCGAAAATGCCTGTCGAGCGGCGCTCCAACCTTCGAGATCGGGCTGATGTTTTGACTTGACCGTGTTGAGGACATCATATCCCGCTGCCTTCAGTTCCTCTGCTAAGGCCTTTTCTAGTGCCCCGACGATATCCCTAGTTGGCATGTGGAGCTTCATGAGATCAGCTCGGGAAAGACCCTCCCGTTTTTCCACCTCGTCGTACAGCGGGCCGAATGCGACGAGGTCAAAGGAAGCGCAGTCCTCCGCTTTGAGGCCTCGGTCGCTCAGGTGCCTCCTCAAAGCGTTCTGGTTCTTCGCAAAGCCAAGGTGTTGTCCCATCCTTGTGTAAGGAGCTGTCGCGTGCGGGCTAGAGTTGTCGCCTGTCCTACCCACATAGAGCAAATCTCCGTGAGGCGTCTCTACAACCCAAACGTAGAGCCAGAAACCCCGCCGCAGCATTGGCCCCGGCAGCGTAAGTGAGTGCATATGAGCTGTCATGAAGTCTTCCTTTGATCCAGACCGGGCCTCACTGCCTCGTCGCCGCCCCCGTGGCAAGGCAAGTTGACTCTTACCCGCGCTCTGAGAACAGCCGCACACCCGTCAACTCCGTAAGCTTCTCCACCAGCGCTTCCTGAAACCCAAGATCGCCAACCTCCGCCGCCGCATCCCGCCGCTGCCGATGATACCAATAACCACCGCTGACCTTCGCAGCCCCTTCATCGCTTACCGCAAGCCATGTCTGCGTAAGATGCCCCATCTCCAGGTCATCGGGCGCGCCGGCGCCGCCCATCTTTGTCGGCACCCAGCCGGGGTCCACCGCGTTGCTGAGAACATCCGGCCAATGGCGGGCGATGGCGGCGGCGAGGGTGGCGATGTAGAGCTTGCTTTCCGAATAGGCCTGGCTGGCGTTCCACGGCCGCTTCTTCCAGTCGATATCGTCAAGGGCGCTGCTGCCGCTGCGATGCATGCCGCTGCTGAGATAGACCAGGCGATCGGGGCGGGTGATCCAGGCGGTGAGCAGATAGGGGGCAAGCACATTCACCGCCAGCGTCTTGGCGTGGCCTTCCGGCGTTTCGCCGCGGCTCCGCTCGAGGTAGATGCCGGCATTGTGGATGACGGCGTCCATGCGGCCGATGGCGTTGACCTGCTCGGCGATCGATCGCGTTTCCGTGGCGCTGGCGAGATCGCCGATGACGATGCCGAGTGCCGCAGCCGAAATCTCTGATATGGCGGCGGCACGCTCCCTGGAGCGGGCATGCAGCACTACGTTATGGCCCTCCTTCATCAGGGTGCGTGCGGCGGCGAGCCCGAGGCCATCGGTGGAACCGGTGATGAAGATGCGGCTCATGCTGTCTCCATTCGCGGCGGTGGGGTAGGGCAGTCAAGCAGCTTTCGTTGGTTTGCTCAACGGAGGAGTTGCGGCATGGGTTCCCGCGTTCCGTTATCTCAGGACCTTGATCCACGGCTGTCTCGTTTGTGCGGATGCGTGCCCCTCACCCTAACCCTCTCCCCGTTCTGACGGGGAGAGGGGACGTGCCCTGCGAGAGGTTGGCGAGGAACGGAGAGGTTGCGGCATGTCCCTTCGCCCCGCAGGCGGGGAGAAGGTGGCGGCAGCCGGATGAGGGGCTGGTCTCGCCGCCCCATCACCCCCTCCGCCGCTCCGCCCCCGCCGCAATCGTCTGCACCAGCTCATCCACCTCCCGCGCCAGCCGCTCCAGCGGCAGGCCGACGAAGCGGCCTTCGAGGCTGATGCTGACGACGCCATGCACGGCGCCGAACAGGGTGCGGGCGCGGATGGCGCGGTCTTCGGGGGGCATGTCGGGCTGCAGTTCGGCCAGCGGTTCGGCGATCACATCCATCAGGAAGAGGTGCTCGTTAAGATGCCATTGCGGCGTCGGGCTGGTTTCCGGCGGGGAGTGTTCGAACAGCGCCTTCCAGAGGTTCCGGTGCTCGACGGCGAAGTTCAAGTAGCCCTGCGCCAGGTTGCGCAGCCGGTCGGTCGGCGGCCTGTCCTTGGTCTCGGGCAGGGTCAGCCTGGCCTCCAGCGCCTTCAGCGTCGCGGAGTTGACGTGGATGACGAGCTCGGCGAGGTCTGAAAAGACCGTGTAGAGGCCGCCAAGCGCGCAGCCGGCATCCTGGGTGATGTCGCGGGCTCTGAGGTTCGCCAGCCCGTCTTTGGCGATCCGCTCGCGCGCCGCCTCGATCAGCCGGGCCTTCAGGTCTTCGCGTTTTTCTTCTCGCCTACCGGCCATTAACCATTCCACTTCGATTTTTTGAACGTCGTTCAAAATTTATCTTGAACGACGTTCATGATTCTGGCATAACACCTCTCGTGAACAACGTTCATAAACCGGAGGAAGGAAATGTTCAAACTGATTTCCATTTTGTTGCGGGGCAGGGCGCATGATGCCGAACAGGCTTTCGCCGACTGCCACGCCGTGCCGCTGCTTTCCCAGCAGATCCGCGATGCCGCCCAATCGATCCAGTCGGCCCGCCGCAGCGTGGCGGTCGCGATCGCCCAGAACGAGCAGGAGAAGGTGCAGCACGGGACGATCGTTGCCCGCATCGCCGATCTCGAAATCCGCGCCTCCGCCGCCTTGGCGAAGGGCAATGACGGCCTGGCCCGCGAGGCGGCCGAGGCGATCGCCTATCTCGAAGCCGAGCGCGATGCATCGGAAAAGGCGCAAGCCCAGTTCACCGGAGCGATCGACAAGCTGAAGGGCATCGTCCGTGCCTCCGAGGCGCGGCTGCAGGAGCTGCAGCGCGGCGAGCGGCTGGCGCGTGCCACGCAAGAGGCGCAGAAGCTCGATGTCGCGGTCGCCGGCCCAGGCTTTGCCGCGCTCGACGATGCCGAAGAGACCCTGGCGCGCCTTCGCCTGCGCCAGAGCCAGAATGAACTGACGGCCGCAGCGCTGAAGGACATGGAAGGCGCCATCCGCCCGGCCGGCATCATCGAAAAGCTTGCCAATGCCGGCTTCGGCGCGCCGCTGCGCTCATCCGCCGATGATGTGCTGGCGCGGCTGAAGAGCCGCATCACGCCCGCTGCCTGAAATTGCATCCATCCAACCATTCATCCATCGAACATCAAGGATTACGACAATGAACGACAGTTTCCAGAAACATTCCGCAAGCTGGGTCAGCTTCTCCTACATCTCCTTCGGCTCGGCCGCCTTCATGCTGGCGCTCGGCCTCTACATGATGCCGCTCGATCTCTGGGGCAAAGGCTATCTCGCCATGGGCATTCTGATGCTGGTGCAGACCACGGTGAATATCACCAAGACGCTGCGCGACAATGCCGAATCCGAGAAGCTGATCCGCAAGGTCGAGGATGCCCGCACCGAGAAACTCCTGGTCAAGTTCAATCGTAACGATGAAGATTGATCTTGGTTAACCACAGCGCAGAGTTGTTATCGCATTCAACTTTTGCGTAACAACTCTGTGGCCTTCTCTGCCAGTCGAAAGAGGGACGAGCCCGTGCAACACAATCTGATGACCTCCAGGAAATTCGCGCCGCTGTTCTGGACCCAGTTCCTGACGGCCTTCAACGACAATTTCCTCAAGAACACCCTGGTGTTCCTCATTCTCTTCAAGATGTCGGCCAGTGAAGGCGCCGCCCTGGTGACGCTTGCCGGCGTCATCCTCATCGTGCCCTTCCTGCTGCTCTCCGCACTCGGTGGCGAACTCGCCGACAAGCACGACAAGGCGAAGATTGCCGAGCTGCTGAAACGCTGCGAGATCGCGGTCGCCGCCCTTGCGGTGGTCGGTCTCGCCTTTTCGTCCATCTTCGTGCTGATGGCGGCGCTGTTTGGCTTCGGCGTCGTCTCGGCGCTGTTCGGGCCGATCAAATACGGCATCCTGCCCGATCATCTCGAGCGCCGCGATCTGCCGAAGGCCAATGCCTGGATCGAGGGCGGCACCTTCATCGCCATTCTCGCCGGCACGATCATCGCCGCCTTCGCCTTCTCCGGCGGCGACAATGTGCTGATCTTCGGCACGATGATGATGGGGCTTTCGGTGCTCTGCTGGCTGGCCAGCCGGATGATCCCGCCCACCGGCTCCAAGGCGCCGGATCTGGAAATCGACCGCAATGTCATCCGCTCCAGCTACACCCTCGTCATGGAAATCCGTCAGGCCAAACGGCTGTGGCGTTCGGCGCTGATGAATTGCTGGTTCTGGCTGGTCGGCGCCTTCGTTCTCTCCATCCTGCCGACCATGGTGACCGAGCTGCTCGGCGGCTCCGAGCTTGTCGTGCCGGCCTATCTCACCGTCTTTGCCATCGCCGTCGCCGTCGGTTCTGCCATCGCCGCATGGATGTCGTCCGGCCGCATCGTGCTGCTGCCGGCCCCTGTCGGCACGGCGCTGCTTGGCCTCTTCAGCCTCGATCTCGCCTGGAACCTCTGGGGCTTGGCTTCGGCAAGCCACGCCACGACGATCGCCACCTTCTTCGCCGGTCAGAATACCATCCGTGTGGCCATCGATCTCGCCGGCATGGCGATAGCAGGCGCCTTCATCGCCGTGCCGACTTTCGCCGCCCTGCAGACCTGGGCGCATGAGGATCGCCGCGCCCGCGTCATCGGTGCGGCCAACGTGCTGTCTGCGCTGTTCATCACCGTCGGCCTCGGCTTGGTTGCCGCCGTCCAGGCGCTCGGCGCTTCCATTCCGGAGATCCTGATCGGCCTCGGCATCATCAATTTCGCCGTTGCCTGGCTGATGCTGAAGACGCTGCCGACCAATCCCTTCCGCGATTTCATCTCGATCCTGTTCCGCGCCTTTATGCGCCTCGAGGTCGAGGGTCTGGAGAATATCAAGAAGGCCGGCCGCGCGCCGATCATTGCGCTCAACCATGTCAGCCTGCTCGATGGCGCCTTGGCGCTTGCCATCACCGAGGAAGAGCCCACCTTTGCCGTCGATTACAAGATCGCCCAGGCCTGGTGGGTGCGCCCCTTCCTGAAGATGTGCAAATTCCTGCCGCTTGACCCGACAAAGCCGATGGCGACGCGTTCGCTGATCAAGGTGGTGCAGGACGGCAACCCGATCGGCATCTTCCCCGAAGGCCGCCTGACGGTGACCGGCACGCTGATGAAGGTCTATGATGGCGCCGCCATGGTCGCCGACAAGACCGGCTCGATGGTCGTGCCGGTGAAGATCGACGGGCTGGAGAAGAGCTATCTCTCCTATCTCGACAACGGCAAGATCCGTCGCCGGCTGTTCCCCAAGGTCAAGGTCACCATTCTCGAGCCGGTGAAGCTGGAAGTGCCGCCTGAGCTGAAAGGCCGCAAGCGCCGCACGGCGGCGGGTGCAGCACTTTATCAGGTGATGTCGAACCTGCTGTTCCAGACTGCCGATACCTCGTCCACCGTACTCGACCGCGTCATCCGCGCCGGCCATGAATTCGGCATGAAAAAGCTTGCCGTCGAGGATCCGGTCACCGGACGGCTGACCTATGGCAAGCTCCTGACCGGGGCTGCCGTGCTCGGCGCCAAATTTCGCGCCCGCTTCCCGGAACAGAACCTCGGCGTCATGCTGCCGAATGCCAATGGCGCCGCCGCCACGCTTCTCGGCGTCATGACCGCGGGCAAGGTGCCGGCGATGCTGAACTTCACCGCTGGTGCCGCCAATATCCTCTCCGCCTGCAAGGCCGCCGAAGTCAGGCATGTGCTGACCTCGCGTGCCTTCGTCACCCAGGCGAAGCTCGGGCCTGTCATCGCCGAGATGGAAAAGCAGGTGACGATCGTCTGGCTCGATGATCTCAGGGCCGAAATCTCACTCAAGGACAAGATCGTCGGGTATTTGCGCAAGGCGCGGCCGCTCGTCAAGCGCCAGCCGGATGATCCGGCGGTGATCCTTTTCACCTCGGGTTCCGAGGGCACGCCGAAGGGTGTGGTGCTGACCCACCGCAACATCCTGTCGAACGCCGCCCAGGCCGCCGCCCGCATCGATTTCCACAGCGGCGACAAGGTGTTCAACATCCTGCCGGTGTTCCATTCCTTCGGGCTGACGGCCGGCACCGTGCTACCGCTGATCTCGGGCGTGCCGGTCTATTTCTATCCGTCGCCGCTGCATTACCGCATCGTGCCGGAGCTGATCTATGCCTCCAACGCCACGATCATCTTCGGCACCGATACCTTCCTCAACGGCTATTCGAGGACGGCGCATCCTTACGACTTCCGCTCGATCCGCTACATCTTCTCCGGTGCCGAGCCGGTGAAGGCCGCAACCCGCCAGACCTATATGGAAAAATTCGGCCTGCGCATCCTGGAAGGCTACGGCGTCACCGAGACGGCGCCGGTGATTTCGATCAACACGCCGATGTACAACAAGTCGGGCACGGTCGGCAAAATCCTGCCGGGCATGGAATGGAAGCTCGAACCGGTGCCCGGCATCGATGAGGGCGGCCGGCTGCATGTGCGCGGCGCCAATGTCATGGCCGGTTATCTCCGCGCCGAAAAGCCCGGCGTGCTCGAGCCGCTGATCGACGGCTGGCACGATACCGGCGACATCGTCACCATCGACGAGGACGGTTTCGTCAAGATCCGCGGCCGCGCCAAACGCTTCGCCAAGATCGGCGGCGAAATGATCTCTCTCGCCGCCGTCGAGACGCTGGCCGCCGAACTCTGGCCCGGCGCTCTCTCGGTCGTCTCCTCGCTGCCCGACGCCAAGAAGGGCGAGCGCCTGGTGCTCCTGACCGACGCCCCCACCGCCACCCGCGCCGAATTCCTCGCCTTCGCCAAATCCAAGGGCGCCATGGACATGATGGTCCCAGCCGAGGTCAATATCGGCAAGGTGCCGGTGCTGGGTTCCGGCAAGGTGGATTTCGTCGCGGCGCGGAAGTTGGCGGAAGCTGCGGTGCAGGGGGAAGTGGCGGCGTGAGGACGTAGGGTTCGGGGTGCGTGTGGCACCCCCCTCTGCCCTGCCGGGCATCTCCCCCACAAGGGGGGAGATTGGCTGGGCGCACTGGCTTCCCCAAACAACTGGTGTCACAGCACGGCGAAACGGTAGATGGGTAGGAAGTTTAAGCCACTTGTGATCTCCCCACCTGTGGGGGAGATGCCCGGCAGGGCAGAGGGGGGTATCCACGTAACGCCCTGGCTATTCCGGCAGCGAGAGGCAAGCGTGGAATCGAGAGGTCGCGGTATGGTCCCTTCGCCCCGTTTACGGGGGTCCGAAGGACGGGTCGAGACCAGTGGCTCGTCCCCGGCAAAGGTGGCGGCAGCCGGATGAGGGGCCACCCTCGGTGCAAACCAGAAAGCAGCGGCCTCGCGCCGAGACGTCGTCAGCATTTTAACAGGCGGCACCCGGCCGCCTGTACGCGTCTCAACCAAACCGTCCGTTACTTCTGTTCGGGCGCCAAAAACTCTGCGCAATAGGACGGACCATTGACGCCGGGGATGTCGGCGACGGTGCGGATGTCGCGGATCGTGTAATCGGAGCTGGTGGTGATTTCGGCCTGGCAGCGCAGATAGGCGGTGCGGGCCGACGAAATCTGCTTGCCGCGCTTGCCATCGGCGCCTTCGGCATATTTCGCCGGAATGCGCACGGTCTTGTAGCCGCCGCGCCAGGTATAGACGGTGGTCGAGCCTTGCTCGCTGTCGCTGATCGGCGGCCCGTAGGCGGCAAAGAAGATGCCTGCCGATTTGCCGACCCAGCGGGCCTCGATCGGGTTGCCGGCGGAAGGTATGGTCGTGCATCCGGCAAGCGCAATTGCAAGCCCGGCCGCGGTCATGGTGCGGAAATTCATCGTGTCGTCCCTGATCTCAAGCGCATGGTTGCGAAGCCGCCCTCGTGAGCGGTTTCGCCTGTCCTGTCTGCCCTTTAGCGCGGAACCCGGCAAAAGAAAATTGCTCTCAAGAGACTTCCGTTCGATTTGCGGCAGGTGTGGCTTTTTGCTGCAGCCGCCACCGTCCGAGCCTGTCACAACCCCGTCAAAATTTCCGCCGGCTTTTTGGAATTTGGTGCTTGTGCAACCAGATAGGCTGTTCTATAGAAGCGCCGCTGGTCACGGAGTGTAGCGCAGTCTGGTAGCGCACCACGTTCGGGACGTGGGGGTCGAGTGTTCGAATCACTCCACTCCGACCAGCTAGAAACCCCGCTCCGGCGGGGTTTTTCGTTTCTGGCGCTGCTATGCCGATTTTTGCCCGGCAACGATTGATCATGACCTTCAATTTCACGACAAGGTCGATGAATTGACTCCTGGGCTGTCGCTCCACCATATCGCGGACATACGATGCTTAGTTCGTGGGCAAAGAGGTGCCGATCGCCGTAACGCAGTGATCGCTATTTCGGCGGCCCTATTCGGTGGATCGCCGACCCCGAACTGATCGTCAGAGGCCGGCAAGATAGTGAGCCATGGCAGCGATGTCGTCGGCCGACAAATTGCGCACCAAGGCCGTCATGCGGGGCATGTTCGGGCGCTTGTTATCGTGAAAGTCGGAGAGGGTTTTGATCAGGTAGTCCAGCTTCTGATTTGCGACGCGCGGCGTGTTGGCGTATCCGACGAAACCCTCCCGGTGGCATGAGGTGCACTTCTTCCCGACGTCGAGCGCTTGGAAGCGGGTAATGCTCGCTGCGCCGGCCGGCTCGCGGTAGGCGGGCCAGGGCAGTGCGGAGAAGTAGGCCGCAAGCGCCTTCATGTCGTCGTCGGAAAGATTCTTCGCGATCCGGCCCATGAGGTCGTCGGTGCGCGCTCCATTGCGATATTCCTGCAAAGCTATCAGCAAAGAGGACTCGTGCTGGCCGGCGATGATCGGCGTGTTCTTAACAGTCGGCAGACCTTTCCTACCGTGACACATCTGGCAAAGCTTGGCCTTCTGGGAGATTGCCGCCGGCGGTGGCGCAGCATTGTTCTGCGCTCCAGCCGGCAGCGGACCGAGGGCCACGAGAGCGGCGATGACGAACGGAGCGAGCGCGCTGCTGCAGGGCATGCGAGGCCTCCAGATCGGGGCTTGTGACGCTGATCTTATCAGGAGATGCAACCATTGGCGAGCGGACCCCCGTCGCCTCCGATTATGGCTGCGTTTTTATGAGTTCACGCCCTAGTTGACTTGGAGTCTTGTGGCATTTGCGACATAAGTCCGGGCTTTTTGCGGACATGATCAGCCGCAAAGGTCTGAATATATGGGAGGTCCACCAACGAAAGGGGCCGGGTGGGGCCATCGAATGGAACCAACCCCGGCCAGCGCCGTTGTACACGGGGGAGTCCAACCATGAGCAACGCCCGTCGGGCGCAAACGAGATGGTGATGGTCCTCCCAGGAGAACGCACATGGATCTCACAACCCTTCTCATCATCGTTGTGATACTTCTTTTGCTGGGCGGCGGCGGCTGGTACGGCAGGGGACGCTGGTATTAAACGACGGTCGACGCACGCATCACCGGGTTGACGAGCGCTCCGGCTAACTGAGCGCGGCGGGACGGCGCCGTCTCCGCGCCACTTATCATTGCTAACGGCGGGACTTAGGCGCAGGTGTTGAAACTTCCCCGACTCCGTAACGGACGGGGTCTTCGCCAACTTCCATCATGCCTTCGGCGAGAACGGACATGAGCTGTATACGGCGGTCCGGTCGCAGGAACGACAGTCCGCGTGCAATTGCGTCACGCCACGACTGACCGCGTTCCCACGCCTCGCAATAGGCCAGCGCAAGATCGGAATGGCGGCGCGTCGCGCCCATCGCTTCGAAAAGATGGGAGGCCTGCTGCACGTCCTTTTCGCGCTTGAGCACGCCATTGTCGTCGTTCTCACGCCGCGAGGCGACGATCAGCTTGTGAACTGCGTAGCGCTCCGGAGCGGGAACATTGACCGTAATGCCGCTCTTGTGAAGGATCACGGTCCTGATCGGGTTGTAGATGAGGTAATCGAGGAATCTGAGCGGTTCTGCCGAAATTCCTCCAAGGGCCGGCATATCGGCGGGTTTCTGCTGATTGTCGTCGCTGCCGGTATTCGGCGTCAGGAATTCGACCTTGTAGTTCTTCGCGTTCACGAACTGAGTCGAGCGCGTGGGATGGTTGAGATGCGGGACCTCCCGGAACGTCGGGTCCAGTTTTTCGAGAACCTCGCCAATGGGAGGGATGCTGTCGTTGACCGCCGTCGAGATCGAATGGAACTGGGCGAAGTCGGCATCGCTCGTCTGCATAAGCGACGCCGGCAGTCGAACGCCGAGAACGCCGGAATAGGTCTGGAATGCCACGGTTCCGACGAGAACCGCGCGCAGACGGAAGAGCCCGGCATTGGCAAGCGCCTCGATGACGTCGCCGGTAAACCTGGGCGGTGCGTTCATGCCGCCTTCTCTCGTCAGAGTGGCCACCATTCGCCGGCGGTTTCGGAGATCATCCTTGATCGCGCCGAAGTCGGTCACTCTTTTCGTAAGCTCCTCGTCATTCTTTGGCCCGACATAAGACCGTTTGACGCCGTCTTGGCCCGGATGATCGAAATACCAATATTCCTTGCCCTTCACGGGAACGGAGACGAACCGACCCTCCAGCGGGAACTCGGCGACAAAACGTCCATCCAGCGAACGCTGGCCGAGCTCGGCCAGCATGGTCTGGTACATCAAATCGATCTCACGGATGGGCACGGATTTTCTCCGGTTATAACTTTTCTGCAAAAAGATTATAACACCACGTTCAACCGAATAAAAGCTCGTCCTTCCTCGGTTATAATTTTTCTGCAGGAAAGTTATAGCCGAGGCATGGCTGAACAGGAACGGTACATCGGCTCCGCATGGATCAAGTTCGAGTCTGAACGATTGGCCCAACCAGACGCCGGCGGTCGAGCCTACTGGCTCGGAGCCCCAGCGCTCAACAGCGCCCGGACCAACGCCGCCTGGCTGCGTACGCCGGTTTTGTCGAAGATGCGCTGTAACTGGGTGCGCAACGTGTTGACACTGACCCCGAGCAGATCGGCGGCGGCGGCGAGGTCATGGCCATCGACGATCAGGCGCGCAAGCCGGGTCTGCGCCGGCGAGAGGCCGAAAACCTCCCGCGCACTCGCGATCCGGCGCACCAGCGTCTCGGCGTCGTCGAAGGAGACCAGCGCCTTGCCGTCCTCGAGCAGAACCCAGCAGTGGAGCGGAATCCCCGCTGCGTCTTCGCCGAGCGCCACCGCCCAGGCCTGCTTCGGCGCGATGTTCAGCGGCCTCTGGCTCTGCAGCTCGCGGAAGGCCAGGCGCACCGCCTCGCGCAGTGCTGCGTCGCGTTCGCGCTGCCGGGCACGAAGGCGGCCGGCAGCGGCGACGAGCCCGGGATGGCCAGGCATCCGCTCCCGCGCCAGCCGGTTCGTCCAGAGGATCCGTGCATCCGCGTCGACCTCGATCAGCGGGCAGTTCGCCTCCTCGACGCTGCTCTCCATCATCACCATGCAGCCGATCTTCCAGGCGCCGTCGATCCGCTGGAGGATCCGCAGCTGGCGCTTGCGATCTTCGCCGGTGTCGCTGCCGATCTGATCGAAGGTCATCCAGGCCATGTTGCCGTCGACGACGATGTTGACCTTTTCCCAGCGGACGCGCTCCGAAAAGGCGTGTTTCTCGGGGAAACGCTCGACGATCTTCTTGATCCGCGCGGCGATCGGGTCCCAGCCTTCGTCCACCCGGACGCCGAGCGAGGCGAAGTATTCCATCCGCCGGGTCTGCGGTGACTGCACCCAGTGGCTCGCCAGCGCCTCGAAGTCGCGCTGCAGCCAGGCCTCGGTTTCGGCGCGGATCACGGCCATGATCGCCGCCCGGTCAGCCTCGCTGTCGTCCATCGCGCGGTCCCCCGTGACAACGGATCGCAGCATAGCATGATCGCTCTGTCGGAGCATGGCGGCACCTCATGTGTGGATGACGTCGGCCAGAAACAGCGTCAGGCCGGCGGTCGCGGCAGTCAGCCCGAGGAGCCGAAACCTCAAGCGCGGCAGGGTGATCTGATTTCGGTAGTATCGGTCCTCGGCCGCGGCGCCCATCTGCGTGGGGCGGCGGCGGTTTGGCATATGCGCGGCGACGAGACTCTGAAGGTCCATTGTATTGCCTCCCGGTTCGGGCTTCATCTGCCGCATTCTCGCACGCATCCGAGCCCTGCTCTGTCATGCGGGCGGAGGACATCGGGCTCGGCGCCCGGCTGGCGAACAAAGAATCACTTCAACCGGAACGAGTCCCGCGGTGATTCGTTGAGTCGCGTATTTCCATCGTGAGGGGGATGCATCATGAGCAGGCGACGAAGGTTCAAGCCGGTGAAGATCACCATCAATGGCAAGGTGAGGACGGTCTATAATGTCGTTCAGGCGGGCAACACCTTGCTGAATGACTGGCCCGAGCAGACGCCGGCGGCCAAGGTGGCCGAACGGCTTGTGCTTGATGTGTTCAATGATGCGGCCGGGCCCGAGCAGGTGCGGCGGGCATTCATCACCGCGGCCAAGGCCAGCGACATCAAGTTCAGCTCCTGACCGGCGGTGTTGGCAACAACCCTGGCTCACTTCCATGATACCTGCTCCTGGTTTCGCAGATCCCGGGTTTTGAGCTGTGTCTCCATCCAGGCGGCCGAGACGATGGCCGCGAGGAAGCCGAAGGTGAGGCAGGCGATGGCCTGGGTCCGCCACGAGACGAAGGTGATCGGCGCCGGGGTGATGGGCTTTTGCGCGCATTCGCTGGGCGGGCAGGCGCAGCCGGAGAAGGCCTTGATCAGGCAATCGCTCATGCTGCACCGCCTTTCACCGTGTCAATGGCGGCGAGGATTTTCCGGTGAAGCGGGCAGCCGTGATCTTTGCTGCCGTCGAAGAAGCGTTCGGCCTCCACCAGCGCCTGCAGGAGATCGGGTGCTCCGGCGGTGAAGCGGGCTTTGGCGCGGGTCTTTTCGGCTGCCCCGGCCCGTCGGGCGGCTGGAAGGGAAGGGCTCTCGGTCGAAACAGGTGTAAGGTTGGCGGCAGGCATCTCCGTTCCCCTCAAGCGTAGAATTGATCGTTATTGGCGATGCCCATGATCTCGCGGGCATAACGGTAATGCTCCTCGACGGAAGCCGCCGCCCCGCGCAGCCAGGATGGGCCGCGGATCGAATGTTCGGGACGGCGCAGGAAGGTGAAGCCGAGCGCGCCCATGCGCTGGGCCTCGATCGCCATATAGGCGCGGCAGTCGCCGATCGTCTGCGCGCCATTCCAGCGGGCATCCCGCCTGCTTTCCTCGGTCTCGATCTTGCGAATGTGCTGCATCGCGATGTCCTCTCGCCCATTTGATCGGCTTGAGAGAAAGGGTATATATAATACCCCAATGCGTCAACAGTTAAAGGTATAAAAAATACCTCATCGATTGACGAGGTACGAATCGTAGGTCTATGTCTGGGGCCAGTGATTGGGCGACCGGGTGCAACTCCCGAGCTGACGAAGCCCAGCGGCGCGGGAAGCGAAAGTCCTTAAGTGCGCTGTCAGAAAATCAGGACGAGGGCGAAGCGAATGGCCCCTCTGGCACGTGTCCCATCCCGGCTCCGGCCTTCAGGACTTGGCCAATGCTCTCCCGGCTTCATGGGCTTTGCTCATGGGGTAGGGGGAAGCTTTGGCCGGAACCCTCCCTCACCAGCCTTCAGGAACCTTCTCTTCCTAAGCTGAAGAGAGAGGAATGAGAACTGAAGTTGGAGCATGATGCTACGAGAAAAAAGGAGGGCCGGCCATGCGCAACGAAATCGAAATCACCGACGAGGTGATCGAGGCGGGTCTGGATGCCATCCGGCAAGATTCAGAGCGAAATCCTAAAGACCATAGATCTCCCGCGCGGCGCTGAACGCCAGGAGAAACACCGCAAAGGTCACGATATAGAACCAGATTCTGCCTGCGCGCGATGTCGGTTTCAGCATCTTTTACCCATTGTAAGACGTTTGAATCATTGAGATATTCTTTAACGGACGACCTGACGTCGCGACGTTATCGGCAATCGCTTGCCCTCAGATCGAAACTCGACTGCCCATCCTTGAAGGCGTAGTTGTAGACGGCGAGTTCGGCCTCGCCCGAATCAAGCTTCGGCTTCCAGAAAGTGCACACGGACGAGGCAATGCCTGACTTCATAACGGCCCCATCCGTTAAAGGGAGGGAATCGCTCAGACGGTAAAAATATCGGACCGTCTTTCCCTCGACAGAGATGCGCTCAAGAGTGGTAATGGCGTCTATCTTCTGCGGCAGGTTAGCGTTCGCCTCGTCATTCTGAATTCTGGGAATGACGATCAGCTTGGTGACTTGGCTTGAACTGGCAAGAAACAGAACAACAATGATCGTTCTCGCGTTCGGAAATCGCTTGGCCGCCAGATGGCCGACAGCCGCGCCAATCGCCCCGAATATCCCCCCAACCAGGCCGTAAACAACCGGCGCCGGCCATGTTCCCATAAAAGCAAGCATTTCCCCTCCAATGTTATCTTCTGCTGATCTGCCCGGCAGCTTGGTGATGTGCGCACACGGGTGCCGGTAGTACACCCAAAAACGGTGAGATCGTCGAGCGCGCCCGGCATGGATCCTCACATCTCGATGATCGATCGGCGGACGCGGCCGACGATGGTGACGGCGCCCTGGAATTCCGGTGGCGGCACGTCCTCATAGGACGCCGGCTGGAAGGGCGGGTCGTCATTCGGGCGATAGCGCTTGTAGGTTGCGGCACCCGTCTCGTCGGCGACGACATAGAGCGCGTTCGGCGCCAGGCGCTTGTCGCGCAGATTGACGAAAATGATCGAGCCGGGCGGCGAGATCTTGTTCATCGAATTGCCTTCGACCTCGAGCGCGATCCATTCGCCATCGGGCAGATCGAGGGCGGCGACCGTCGGGAATTCCGAAAAATCGGTGATCGGCGCCTGCTCGCTCAGCTGCCCGGCGCTGACCCAGGAGATCTTCGGCACGTCGGCGACGGAGGCAGGCAGATCATCCGGATCGAGCGCGTTGCCGGTGCCGAACTGCAGCCAGTTGAGATTGACCTTGAAAGCGCGGGCATACTTCTTCGCGTCAGCAATGCCGAAGCCGTTGCGGCCGGATTCATGTGCCTTGTAGACATTGGCATTCCAGCCGAACCGATCGACGATCGCCTTCGGTCCGGCAAAGCCAGCATTCTTTCGGGCCATGACGAGGCGCTTTGCGCGTTCTTCGCGCTCAAATTGTTCCTGATCTTTCAACATGATATAAAAAATACCCTAAATTAAGGTATATGTCATGCCCTAATGTGCTTGACATCTGGGGTATTAATTGTACCCTAATCGCCATGACACGCACCGACATCATCAACAACGGACCAGCGTTGCCGACTGGGGAGACCATGGCATGAGGTTCACCATCTCAAGCGAAGAGCGGCTCGCCATGGACGTCATGCCGACCGGCGTCGTCATTCACCGGCCGCAAGGCCCAAGGGGAGGGCGGATGTCCGTGATATCAGTGCGCAACGAGGATATCCCGTTTCTCGCCAAGGCCCTGCAGCAGGTGCTGAACGCAAACCGGGAGGTGGAATCGCTATGACCATCTCCACCGCAACAGTCGCCCGCTACACCGGCTGCCCGAACTGCGGCAAGGCGCTGTCGATCGCCGAGGTGATCGAGCGCCACTGCGAAAATTGCGATCGGCCGATGCGCCCGGAAGAGATCAGCGAGACCATGATCTTGCCCGGCGCTCTGCCGATCACCCACCCCGATAGCCCAGCCCCTCCCTGACGGCTATCGGTGGCTGGCGTCGTCGCCCTCCCTCGGCGACGCCAGCATCCCCGGGCGCGGCAATGCCGTGCCCACCGGCGCGACGTTGTCGTGTCCGACCCAGGCGGCGGCCTGGCAGACGACCGGAGCCTTTGCTCGCGCAAGAGCCGGCTCCGGTCGTCATCGATGAATTTGAATCAAGCACGGGACGAGCCACCCGCTTCGGCGGGAACGGCGAGCCGCGTTCGAAATCGGAAAGAAGGATCATGCGATGAGCATCCAGGCCGAGGCCGCGCCAGCGCAGCAAAGCACTCACATGAACGCGCTCGAACTCTTCCGCACCGGCCGGGACTACATCGAAATCGCCACGCTCCTCGGGACGTCGGTGCCGTCTGTGGAAAAAGAGATCCACCGGCTTCGAAGTGTGGAAAAGGGCGACACCGCCCAGCAGGACCATGCCGGCGAGATCAGGCGGTTTCCCCGCCGCACCGCGAGGCCCGGCGCCCCGGTCAATTTTGCCCGGCGGGCAACGGAGGCTGCGGGTTTGAGGCCAACCATTCATGCGGCCGTGGCGGCCGCGAGCGGGAAAGGGACATCGCATGGGTAAGGACACGGTGAATGAGGAGATCATGGAGATCCTCCGCCCGGTGCTGGGCGAGGAACTGGCGGCAGCGATCATCGAGCATCGCAAGCGCACGCTGAAAAAGCCGCTGACGGCTTATGCCGCCAGGATGCAGGCCAGGGAATATCTCATGACCGGCGATCCGGTCGGCGCCGCCGAGATGCAGATCTTCCGCGGCTGGCAGGCGATCAAATGCGACTGGTACCTCAAGGAGAAGGCGAGGGAGGCCGGGTCGATCAACAGCATCACGAGAAGGACAGCAGTGGATGCCGCACGAGATTTCCCCTCTGGTGAAGATCATTTCGGGGATGCTTTCTGGCTTCCCGGCATCCGCAGGCACTGATCCCGACATGCAGATCCGCGCCTATCTCGTCGCCGTCGAGGGTCTGCCGGCAGAGGCGGTCTGGCGGGCCGCCAAACGCTTCATCTCCGGAAAGGTCAGTGACCACAACCGCGCCTTTGCCCCGAGCTCGGCGAGCTTTGCCGAGGAATGCCGGCAGCAGCAGGCGGCGATCGAGGCCGAGCGCCGGCCGCGCCTGGAGGCGGAGCCCGAGGTGCTGCAGCCGAAAGTGCCGGCCTACAAGATGCAGCTGCTGAAGGCAGCGGCCAACGGCAGCCGCAACGCCAAGCGGGAGCTCGCCCGGATGTTTCCCGACAACCCGATCATCGCCCGCGCCGCGCGGGACGCACAGGAGGCCACCAATTGACCATCACCTTTTGGACGGAAGACAAGATCGTCAAGGCGGAAAAGCTCTGGAAGGAAGGGCTGTCGGCGAGAGAGATCGCCAACCTGTTCGGCTCGAAAAAGAACACCGTCATCAACATGGCGCACCGCAACCGCGACAGGTTCCCCTCCAGGCAGGACACCTGGCATCCGCAGCCGAAGGCGAGC
This sequence comes from Rhizobium sp. WYCCWR 11152, assembly GCF_013087615.1. NCBI lineage: Bacteria > Pseudomonadati > Pseudomonadota > Alphaproteobacteria > Hyphomicrobiales > Rhizobiaceae > Rhizobium > Rhizobium sp. WYCCWR 11152. The sequence goes on from NZ_JABFCP010000009.1 coordinate 289,450, forward strand.
CCGCCCGTCGATCCGATCCGCCACCCCGACCGCGTGACGCGTGTGACCCTGTCGGGCGCCCATGTGACGATGCCGCGCGTGCCGTGCATCGATGGGCCTGCAGAGCCATGAGCAACGTCACCCCACGCGAAACCGAAGTGATCCGCTGGATGGCGGAGGGCAAGACCGCCGCCGAGATCGGCACCATTCTCGGCATCTCGCCGATCACCGTGAACACCCACATTGCCAACGCCAAGATGAAGCTCGGCGTCTTCAAGGAAACGGCGCTGGTCGCCGCGGCACTCAGAAACGGCATCATTCGATAGAAGGACCATCAGCATGGGCGGCAAAGCCACCAAGGTGAAGACAGGACGGACAAACAAGGGCGCCGGCCGTCCGCGCAAGGAGAATGTCGAGCGTTTTCCCTGCGGCAAGATCAAGCCCTTCGAAACCGAGAAGGAGAATATCAGCGTGGCGATATCGGCCCGCCGGCGCATCCACGGCTTCGGTCGGACGGTTGATGACGAGACGGTCAAGAGCCCCTTTGCCGGCTACACCCTCGGCCGCATGTTCCTCGACGGCCTGATCACCGCCGAGCAGCGCCAGGCCGGCGACGACTATGCCGAGGCAATCGCCCGCTACCACAAGACCACAGGCATCCCCGCCCCGAGCCCGAGAGCGCAATCGCTCTTTACCGTCAAAGGCCACGAAGGCGAAGTCACCGAAACCTTCGCCGACCGCGCCCGCAAAGCCAGCAACCGCATGATGGCACTGCAAGGCATCCTGCTGCGCTGCCCGGACGGACCGCAGGTCAGGAGCACGGTCTATAACGTCACGGTGATGGACTATGAACACTTGCGGCAGATGCCGCCGCAGCAGTTGCTGTGGCTGCGGAGGGGATTGACGGCGTTGCGGGGGGCGAGGGCTGGGTGATGGAGTGGCTCAAGCCGGGGGTCAAAATTGCCACGCCTAAACACAGGCGATCGGATTGACAGAAGATTAGCGGTTCGCACATACCTGCAGGGCCTGTTCTAACAGGGATATTGACGGATCCACCGTGAAATTGACGTTGCTGCAAGTTTTGAGGACATTGTGGGCGCAGGGGAGCAAGTGCCAAACACATGTCGTTCTCAAGGGACATAAGGAAGCAAGACTGTGATCTACGAGCTCAGAATTTACGACTGCCTGCCCGGCCGATTGCCCGCGCTGCTCAACCGCTTTGCCGAACATACGCTGGCAATATGGGACAAGCACGGCATCAAGCAGGCGGGTTTCTTCACCACAATCGTGGGCGAAAGCAGCCAGCGTCTCACCTATCTGATCGCCTGGGAATCGCTAGCTGATCGCGAGGTGAAATGGAAAGCTTTCACCACTGATCCTGCATGGCTTAAGGCCCGCGACGAGTCAGAGCGCGACGGGCAAATCCTCTCCAATATCTCTAGCCAGCTCTTGTCACCGACCGCCTTTTCGGCAGTAAAGTAAGACACCACCGATCCCCGCTTGCCGCCAGTCGGAATTCCACCCGATCTGGTCATCCGCGGAAGCGATGAAGAACGGCAGCTCCTAGAACAGGATGATTTTAGGCCCGGTCGGCCTAAAATCTGAATCCTGTTCTAAATTAAATAGTTGGAGCATGATGTCGTCCGAAAACCGACCACACTTTTCGGCATCATGCTCTAGGATATCGCCAACGCTGCCCGAACGGCCGGAATGGGGCGCTTCGCCGACGGCTCTTCATCACCGTCGGCAAAATCGCTTAGGTCAGATCTCAGTGGCTTCGGAGAGCGAAAGCGCGCCTGCACCAGATGCCGCCGCCGCTGTTCTCGTGGGCGAGCAGGGGGCTTGCGGCCGGGCGAGGGCCGGTTGACGCCGGAGCTGCTCGGCCCGGCGCTCATCCGCGCGGGCGCTGAATAAGGTCCATCGCATGGTCTTCCATCCAGGCGACCTCAAGCATCCCCTCGTCAAGCACACCACGGCTGGCCAATTCCATCTCCCAGGCGGAGCCTGCTGCAGCAAGGTTGCGCATATGTTGCTGCATTTGCCGAACCCGTTCGATTCCGGCCTGCATGATGCCGATCTCCGGCTCTATCCCGTAGGCATCGAGTAATAATTGAAAGCGCCGGGCTTTCTCGCGGACGCCCGTTTGCAAGCCATGCGCCTCGCATTTCTCGTCACGCCAGAACGGCACCCAGCGCCAGGCAACAAAGCCGAGGTCCCAGGCGCGCGGTCCCGGCGCTGCCGCGTCCCAATCGATGAAAGCCACGGGGAGCCCTGCTTGGAAGACCGTATTCCACGGCGTCAAGTCATTGTGGCAGACCGTTTCGACAGGGTGGCGGGCGTCAAGACGCCATTCGCGATCCTTCCATAAGAAGCTGGCTGCAGCATCGTGGTAGGAACGCAGCAATTGTCCCAGGCGCTCGAGGACGCTGTCGCGCCAGACATAATCCGGGAGACGGAGGTCGAAGCGACCGCCTTTATCGGGAAGGAAGCCTTCGCCATTGCCGACGTCACCTTCGATATAGGTGAGGACTTCCCGGCCCTGGTCATCGAGGCCCAGCGCACGCGGAGACCCATCATATCCCTGGCGCTCGACGTGCCGCAGCAGGTCGAGAACCGCGGGAGACCACGCGCGTCCGCCACGCCGCACCGTTTCGCCTATGCGCACGACGTTCGAATCCTTGCCGCCGATAAGAGGAATTTCTGGCTCGTCCATAGCCTAGCTTATGCGCGGCCGAACTGACGGGTCAACGGAGAAGATACCCGCAAAGGCGAGGAGCGTCGAACCGACGTCATCGATGATCGCAGCAAGCAAGTGCCGCGAAAGCCCGGACCCCCGCGCTATCCGGTTCATGGCGGGAACTGCCCCTCACCCTAACCCTCTCCCCGTAAAAACGGGGCGAGGGGACGTGCCCAACGCAGCGTCAAGATTGAGGAAGCCGGTGCGGCATGTCCCTTCGCCCCGCGCGCGGGGAGAAGGTGGCGGCAGCCGGATGAGGGGCAGGCTGCGATCTATGTGCGGGATTGCCGCATGACATGGGATCCGCTGCTCGCGTCCAAAACGCAGCGGGTCTAAGACCGGTTGACCGCCCCCGAGCTACTCGGCCCACCGCCGTTCAAAGAACTTTGTCCTGGCGCCCAGATAAATGAGCGCGAGCAAGAGGCCGATGCCGACATAGCGACTTTAGCGACGTCGGATGGTCCCTTTTCGTTGCCGCTCCATGGGAGTATTTTGCTCTCAAACTGTCTCAACTTGGCGCTGGAGAGTGCAGTGTTTGTGGACGGCCGTCGCAAGTTGCTGCTCTTTTTGGCCGTCGCATCGTGTCAGCTGACGTTGGCGCCACGGTTAGGTGCGGCAGACGACACCGTTACGATCGACAGCGGAATGCTGAAGGGTGAGAGGTCGGGCACGGTCGTCAGCTTCAAGGGCATACCTTATGCGGCACCACCCGTTGGTGATCTGAGATGGCGCAATCCCAGGCCAATGAAGCCATGGAGCGGGACCAGGGATGCCCGCGATTTCGGTCCGTCCTGCATGCAGACCGACGACTTGCCGAAGTCAGAGGATTGTTTGACCCTCAATGTCTGGACACCCGCCAAGCGTTCCAGAACACCCCTGCCGGTGATGGTTTGGATTTATGGCGGCGCTCTTGCCCAGGGAAACACCCCTCAATATCCCGGTGGCCAGCTGGCCGCCCGGAAAGTTGTGTTCGTCAGCATGAACTACCGTGTCGGCCGATTGGGGTACTTTGCCCATCCGGCGCTGATGAAGGAATCCCCTGACGAGCCCGTCGGCAACTATGGTTACATGGACCAGCTTGCCGCCTTGAAATGGGTCCGGCAAAATATCGAAGCCTTCGGCGGCGATCCGAAGAAAGTGACCCTATTCGGAGAGTCGGCAGGTGGCGGCTCGGTGATGGCGCACATGATATCGCCACTGTCACGCGGGCTTTTCCGGGGCGCCATTCTACAGTCACCCGGTCTGCCTGCCGCGCGTGCTGAGAGCACGCCTTTGTCACCTTTGAAAGAAGCGGAGAAAACCGCGTTGGACTATGCGGCTTCGCTGGGGATCAATGGCAGCGATGCCGGCGCTCTCACCGCCCTTCGGGCGCTGCCTGCGGAAAAGCTGACCGAAGGTGCATCGGCACAAGACGTGCTGGCGGGAATGTCGACAGGCAAGCCCGTCCTCGGCGTCTCAGGCGCGATTATTGACGGACGGTTTTTGCTGGAAACGCCGGAAGCGGCTTTTGCGGCAGGCCGTCAAGCGCCGGTTCCCGTCATCGTCGGGGCAAATAATCGTGATCTCGGTATCGGTGAGGCCGCGACGAAAGACGATCTCTTCGCGCTCTTCGGCAATCATGCAGCCGAAGCCCGCAGCCTCTACGATCCCAGCGGCCAACAGACACTCGATGAGCTGAAGCAGCAGGTTCTGGCCGACAAGACGCTCGTTGAACCGTCTCGCCACCTCGCTGACGAATTGGTCCGCGCTGGTCAACCGACGTGGTGGTATCGTTTCTCCTATGTCGCCGAGGCCTTACGCAATGATCCGATGTGGAAAGGCACTCCGCACGGCTTCGAAATTCCGTATACGCTGGGCATTCCAGACGCACTGGTGAAAGACAAGGTGACACCGGCCGACTGGGCCATGGCCACATTGGCAAGCGAATACTGGCTCGAATTTGCAAGGAGGGGTGACCCCAATAGCGGCTCACGGCCAAAATGGCCTCACCACGACCCGTTCGCCGACAGGGTCATGGACTTCACCAATCACGGCGTGACGTTCGGAGCAGATCCGCTGAAGCCGAGGCTCGACCTCTGGCAAAGATATTGGGAGGAAAAGGAGTGACGGATGCCTGTCGCTTAGCTCCCGGCCCCATGCCATGAGCGACAGCGCCATCGCAGCCCAGGTAACGTGGATCGGCCATCCGTCCGGCACCGAGCCCACATTCGGTCAACTCTCATGGTCCACCCGCTCGCCGAGCGTCGGGAAAGGGCAAGCAACCCCCTCTCGGCCACTAAGGGCAACACGAGCCAGGTTACTTCGACGCGAGCTCTTCATTCGCGTCCGACGCCAATGCGTAGTGTCAGCCCCACTGAGGGTGATGACAGCCGTCTGGAAGGCTTCACGAGGCTGAGAATTTCACCGTGACACCGCGCTGCCGAAAGTAGGCCTCCATCCGCTTCCTGCCAGAACGGTTATTCTGCACGAGCCTGGCCGGGTCGAATACGGCCTCTTTCACACCCGCCCGCGTCAACGCTGCCTTCAGGGCCGCGATATGCACGTCGATGTCGGCGTTGTCCGCCTGGAGCGACTCATAAATGCGGTTTGTTGCATCTGCTACGGTCGGTTCGCTCACGATTACACTCCTGTTGTCGTCTGGCTGGCCTGACCGTATTGGGGTGAAACCTGTTCACGTCAATGGGTGACAATGGATTGGAACATTTCGTCCACTTTCGAAGATGAGCCACTCAACGGCAGGAACAGCTCCGCCACCGTCCCGTGCTCCGGCCCCCGGGGAAGAAGGCGAGGTGTCCTCACCAGCGAGCTGGCCCGGGCCCGCCTGCTACGCAGACTGAGAATACCCCCAGCGCTGTGGCGTTTCATCTAAGGGCGGTGATGGCTGGATGGGTTTGCCGATCGTAAAGCGCCATCTCCTCGGCGGTTGGCGGCTCGAACAGCTTCGACCACCTAAGCAGGTCCGCCCGCGAGATGTCGAACGTGCCGACTGGAAGCTCGGTGTTTCGCCGGGAAACCCGGTCCCAAAGCGCATCAAAGGGAACGTCGAGGAAGCAGAGGACGACGCGGGCACCAGCTGCGCGAGCTTCCTCCCGGCAGGTGTCGCGTTCTGCCCGTGACCACACTCCCCAATCCACGACAACGTTACACTGAAGCCTGATGGCACGCAGGGCGATCTGCCATTGCAGGCTCTCGACTCTGCCTCGGCACGGACCAGTTTCGGCTTCCGGAGTAGAGATGTCGGGGTAAAGCTTGTGCATCCAGTCGTCTCCGGTCAGACGGAGGGCGGATGCTTCATGTTCGATTATCTTGGCGAGCGACGTCTTACCCGAGCCGGGAAGACCGCAAGTGAGGTAGAGCGTGGGCATTGGAAAATCTCTGATTTTGGCTTGGCAAGTGGAAGTGGCCCCGCGGTGTCGTGCAGGACTGCGCTTCGCTCAAGGCCGCAAGGCGCGGCCAATCAGAGGTGTGTTGCCATGGTCTGTCTTGTAGGACCGCCCTGCTCGGGGGTCAAGACGGAGCGCATGGGTGAGCTCACCGGTGAGGTCGTCCGACCCACTGGCTGCTTTGTGGTGCCTCCAACAATAAGCTGACTGTCAGCATCCCGCCCGCAGGCGGCGCCTCCGATGCCTCGCAAATCAAAATCCGTAAGGAGGGGCAAAGAAGCAGTTCGCGTGGTCTTCGGTTGGGTGCAAGCAAATGTGAAAATGACTGTCTCCGGACGGAATGGTGTCACCATACGGAATTCGGAAGAAGTGTTGCTTTGTGACGAGGTGATGGTCGCCCGGATTGAGCAGCACTCTGAAACCGTCAGGACCGGTGCTCACGCTGGTACTCGGAATTTCGTGGCAATCGCCTCGTTCTTTGTCCCCTCGGCAGCAAGCGGGTGGATAGATCCATCCCGACTCGGTGTCGTGGGCGGTAGCGCCATTCCAGCAAGACAGCGTCGATAGGATAGTTGAGAAATACAAAGCGCGATTCATCTTTAGTGTTCCGGGGGCGGCAGGTCGCCAATCCGCCGGTAATTGTGAGCGAGGTCCTGCCGCATGTAACGAACGGACTCCGATCAAATGACGATATTTCCCCGATCGGCATCTTTGCCCGACCCTGTTTCGAATTAGAAAAGCATTTGCTGATATGGTCGTCCGCGAATTCCTCGACGCCGACCAAGGCAGGAGATACGTCATGGACGCTTCATGACGCAGATGTTGTTCGCATCGCGGCTCGACTGGTCTATCCGTCCAACGGATATGATCTGGGGACCGGCGGCTTGTGACAGCGCCGCATCTGACGCGCGGTTTGGTCGCCGCTGGCCGGCCTCATTCGGGAAGCCCTGCCGTTCGCAAGGCCGCTGCCAGCGCGTCCATCAAGTACGGCTGAAACAGGTTCGTTCGCACGTAGCCGCCGACCGAGAAATTCGGCGCCACCTCGATCAGTCGTCGTGCCGCAGAGTGCGCGGCTTCGACATTGCCAAGGCCGACGTGGCTGGCCGCCAGATAGGCGTACGGGATGCTGAAGCCGGGATTTGCCCGGACCGCCAGAGCGGCGTATCTGGCTGCGTCGGCGAAGGCGCCGGCAAAGAGGTGGGTCAGGGCGAGTGCGCAGTAGGGATGGTAGCTCAGCGGATCGTCGAGCGGGCTCAGCCGCAGCGCCTTGTGCGCATGTTCCACCGCCCGCTGGTGTCGCTCGCTGTGGGCACTGACCAAAGCGCTGAAGCCAAAGGCCAGGGCCGAATTATTGTTCAATGCGAGAGCCCGGTCGAGCACCTCGACGGCGGCGTCGTAGTCCCGGGTGAGGTTGGCGCGAACGAACGCGCCGATGCTCATCGCCTGCGGGTCGTCGCTGTTGATGCCTAACGCAATGTCGGCGTGGCTGAGTGCGGTCGCCTTGTCTGCGGGATCCAACCCGTTGCGCAGGTAGCGCTGCTCGTAACACCATGCGGCATAGCCATGCGCAGCGACATAGTCGGGCTGAAGCTCGATCGAGCGCGCCAGCAATTGCAGGGCCTTGTCCGTCTCGACGGGCGTGTTCGCGTGGGCGTGCGGCAGCGCCCGAAGGTAGAGATCGTACGCGTCCAGACTTTCGGGCCGCTTGCGGTGCGCACGCTCGATCTCCGCACGGCGGACACTCGGTTCGATCGAGCCCACGATCTGCTCAGTCAACCGATCCTGGAGATCGAACACGTCCGTTGCCGCGCCCTCGAACCTGTCGGCCCAGACATGAGTGGCCGATGCGCCATCGACAAGCTGGGCATTGATCCTCAGCCTCCCCCCGGACTGCCGCAAGCTGCCCTGCAGCAGGTAGCGAACGCGTAGTTCGGCGGCAATTGTGCGCAGATCGGCTTTCTCGCCCCTGAAGCCGAAGGAGGAATTGCGTGCGATGACGAACAGACCGGGGATCTTCGAGAGGTTGGTGATGATGTCCTCGACCAGGCCATCGGCGAAGTAGTCATTGGGCTCGTCGCCGCGCATGGTGGCGAACGGCAGCACGGCGATCGAAGGGCCGCCGAGCGCACTCTCGTCGCTACGCTCCAGCGACAGGCGGTAGCCCCGCCGCGAGACGGTGGCCAAGACCGCATACCGCTCGTCGCCGAGCGCTCGCCGGATCTCGTGGATGCATTGAACGAGACTGTCGTCGGTAACGGCGGCGCCTCCCCAGACGGCTTCAAGCAGCTCGGCCTTGCTGACCAGCCTGTTCGCGTTCTGGACGAGGTGGCGAAGGACCGCAAAGGCCTGCGGCCTGAGGGCGATTGCATCGCCGTTCTCAAGACGGAGCGTCTCGCCTTCCAGGTCGACGACAACCTTGCCGTTGAGGATAAGGGTGGCAGTTGCTGGTGAACCGACCATGACGATCCTCACGTGTGACGGATCCCGTCGCCTAGCATACACCAGGTCTTCGCCGACGGCTCTTCATTCTTTCATGGGTCTGGCCGGCGCAATTTTGGCAAACGACCGGAACTCGCTCGTTACTTGGACGCGGCGTGGTGTGTGGTCGCAATGAAGCACGACCGCGCAGGAGGCGAAAAACGATGTCTACCGCCCGATCTTGTCCGGTCGCTCCGTGACCCTCCTGGGGCGCAAAGCAGCCTTATCCTTCGATGACGAAAAACCTTCACCGGGGTGGACAACGGCTTGTCCGCTTCTGGCGACCAGATGGGACAAGCTGCCGTCCGGCTGTGCTATTTCAACGGCAGGAACAGCTCCGCGACCGTCTCATTCTCCGGCACCTCGGAACACCACGCCCGATAGAGTCAAGAGACCCCAACGCCAGCACCTGTCGTCACGCTTTCACCACCGAGAAGAACAGGAACCGCGGCTTGGTCGTCAGGCTCTGATAGGCCTGCGGAAAAAGCGTGCGGGCTTGCGGATCCGGCTGGGGCTCGCTGACGGTGTCGATCTGAAATCCGGCCGACTTGAGTGCTGCGAACATGGCATGCAGCGGCCGATGCCAGAAGCGCATGGCGATATCCTTTCCGCCGCGCTGCCAGGTCTCATCGAAGCTGTAGGTCTCGAAATAATTGTCGCGGCCGGTCGAGGCGTGATCCATGAAGGGATGGTGGGTGGAAAGAACCAGACGGCCGCCTTCGGGCAGCAGCCGGTTGAATTCCTGAAGGGGCTTCGACCAGTCGGGCAGGTAATGCATGACCAGCGAGGCAAGGACCAGATCGAAAGCTTTGTCCGTAAACGGCAATGCTTCGTTGAGATCCGCCGATAGCAGCCGCGCGCGCCCTTGCAGGCGACGTTTCGCGATGTCGAGCATTCCCGCACTGGCGTCGATCCCGGTCACAACAGCCCCGCGCTCAAGCAGCGCTGCCGCATGCGCCCCGCCGCCGCATCCCGCATCGAGCACGGAAAGCCCGGCGACGTCGCCAACCAGGGCAAGAATAGCCGGCCGCTCGTAATAGGCATTCCAGGCATTGACCTCGTTATCGGCGTCATAGGCCGCCGCGAAGGCATCATAATCATTCTCGGCCAAGATTTTCTCCTTTGCGAAGACTGTTCGAAGCGGTTGTGACCCGCTCCCTGGGAGCCAGACTTACACGGCGCAACGTCACGGTGATGGGTTACGAACATCTGCGCCAGATGCAGCCACAGCAACGGCTGTGGAGGGGTTGACGGCGTTGCGCAGGCCCAGGTCCTGGGGACGAAGTGACTCAAGCCTGGGTGTTTGTTTGATCCGTCAGGACGAAATGCCCAAGCTGAGGCGAACTAGAGGAACACCTGCTCCACATTATCACCAGGGTCGGCTTCCCACGCCTTCGCCAGGTTCAGGACATCGTCGAGCGGCTCGTCGGGATGCGACGTGGTGCAGAGAAATCGCTTCGGATCTGAGCCGTCGCCGACAACGATCCAATCGACCCTTTCTTACAGATCGTTGGCGCCCGCCCCGACGATCGCGAGCAAGATACGCCTTCGGCAAGGCATTGCTCCACAAAACCCGTCAGAAGCGCTTCATCGGAAAGGGGTGAGTGAAGGACGATTTTTCGAGCGAGAGGCATTTGCGGATTCTAGGCTATCGTCAAGACGCCCGCAATCGATCCCCTGCAAACCGCGGTGACAAGGCCAAAGATTCGTCGTTAGAGTTCCAGCACCTTCGCCAACGGGCCATCCTTGGCGGCGAGGCGTGACCATCCCGACGCTATCCCCTGTTGCAGTATTGCGAATAGTTGTCCTCGCACCGATAGGTACGCCTCAATCGGCTGATCCCCCGATCAACGCCTGCCGTTAATTGTGCTTCGATCGCCGATATGTTTCAAAAGCGTATGACCGATGATATCTCTCTGCGCCTGCTGGATCAGCGCATTCGAAACCGCTCCATCTCCCCGCGAGCGAGGAGAAGGTGGCGGCAGCCGGATGAGGGGCAGGCGGCGATCTCTGAGCGGGGATTGTCGCATGTCGCAACTTTTCTTGAAAAACGATGCCGACACAACTGGGCGGAACACGATCGATGATGATAGTTATCAGGCAGGGATCGGTGATGCCGACCTTGAAGCGCGATCCAGACGATCCGGCTGTCCATCAATTTAACGATCGCGTCGGCAGAGAAGTTCTCAACCGTCGATCATGCCCGGATGCGTCGCTGTCCTTGCTCCAAAGCTCACCCCCCGCTCCGTCCTCCTCGGGCTTGACCCGAGGATCCACTCTCGCCTCCGTCAGCCGTGGGCATGGATTCCAGGCTCAAGGCCTGGAATGACGGAGGTTGGGGCCGTCTTAGCCGGATCCCCAGGACTCCGTTGCCAAGGATCATCCGGTGCGGCACGCAGTGGGGCGCTGTCGTCATCGAAGGCGCGGTGGTTGTCGTTTCGATCGCGGGAAGGGAGGCGTCCACTGCGTGCCGCATGAGAGCTGGTAGCGCGGCATTCTCACGCGCACTTTGCCGGGATCATACCAATCCGTAAGAAATGCAGCCCCGGCCGTAACAGAAAGGCGCGCGTCATCCACGTCCTCATGCTTTCAACCGCAGGACCATCGCTCCATCGGCAAAAACCACGCATTCAAGGCGTCGTTCATCGGTCCGGTTTGGGCGGCATCAAATTGCCGAACTCCATCGGAAAAGGAAATATGATCGTCGAGGTCTTTTCGCCGGCGATGACGTTCAATGTACTCAAATAACGAAGTTGCATGGCCTCGGGTTGCCTGGCGAGGATTTCGGCTGCTTCAAGCAGTTTGGCTGCAGCCTGCTGCTCGCCTTCGGCATTGATGATCTTGGCGCGCCGCTCGCGCTCGGCTTCCGCCTGACGGGCAATTGCGCGGATCATCGATTCGTTGATGTCGACATGTTTGATCTCCACATTGGCGACCTTGATGCCCCAGGCATCGGTCTGGGCGTCGAGGATTTCCTGAATGTCGATGTTGAGTTTGTCGCGTTCCGCCAGCATCTCGTCGAGGTCATGCTTGCCGAGCACCGAGCGCAGTGTCGTCTGGGCGAGCTGGCTCGTCGCCATCATGAAGTCCTCGACCTGGATCGTCGACCTCTCGGGATCGACGACCCTGAAATAGATCACCGCGCTGACGCGGACCGAGACATTGTCATGCGAAATGACATCCTGGCCGGGCACGTCGAGCACCCGCGTGCGCAGGTCGACCCGCATCATCTGCTGGACATAGGGGATGAGCAGGATCAAGCCGGGCCCCTTGACACCGGTGAAACGGCCAAGCGTGAAAACCACGCCGCGTTCGTATTCCCGCAGGATCTTGATCGCAGATGCGACGACGACGAGCAGAATAAAGATGATCACAAGATAGAAGGCGAGATCTGCAAACATGCCCATGGCTTTTCCTCCTGCATCTGAAGGCCGCTAGGCCTCCTGCGAACTGCGGGCCACTTCGAGCGTCAACCCATCCCGACCGGTCACTTTCACGCGGTCACCGGCGGCAAGCGGCTCAGTTGAAACGGCCTTCCAGCGCTCGCCATGAGCGATGACGTAGCCCGAGATGCCCGTCCAGCTATCGACCTTGCCTGAAATTCCGATCATCTGCTCGCCGCCAGTGACGACATCGTGCCCGCGCGAGATGAAGGCGAGACGGGCAATGATAAGGCTAAGACCGAGGCAGGCGACGGCGATTGCGCCAAGCACCGGCCAGGAAACCTTAAGCCCGGGTATATCCGTGTCGAACAAGATGGTAGCGCCGAGCACCAGTGCGATGCCGCCGCCGACGCCGAGTGCGCCGAAGGACGGCGAATGCGCCTCGACCACCGTCAGACCCACGCCGAGAACGATCAGCCCCAGGCCCGCAAAACTCACCGGCAGCAAGGCCAGAGCATAGAGACCAAGCAGCAGGCAGATGCCGCCGATCGTTCCCGGCACCAGCGTCCCGGGCGTCAGAAATTCAAAGATCAGGCCGTAGATACCGACCATCATCAAGATCAGCGCGATGTTCGGATCGGTGATCACCGAAAGCAGGCGGGTTCGCCAGTCCGGTTCAAGTTCCTGGACGATGAGACCCGATGTTTCGAGCCGGACATCCGTTTGACCGACCCGCACGACCCGGCCCTGCGCCTGTGCCAGGAGATCGTTTATATCGGCCGCCGTGAAATCTATGACCTTCTCACGCAGAGCTGCGGCGGAGGAAAGGCTCGCGGCCTCGCGCACGGCGCGCTCCGCCCAGTCGGCGTTGCGATTGCGCAGTTCCGCAAGCCCGCGGATATAGGCCACCGCATCGTTGATCGCCTTCGCCTCGCCGGCATCGCGCGGCACTTGCCGCTGCTTGCCGGTCGTATCAGGGCTGTCGTTTCGGTCACCATCGGATGGTCGGCCGCCAAGTGCGATCGGCGTCGCCGCACCCAGATTGGTGCCCGGTGCCATTGACGCGATATGGCTTGCGTAAAGAATATAGGTGCCGGCGCTGGCGGCTCGTGCTCCGCTGGGTGCAACGAAACTCGCGACCGGTATCGACGAGGCAAGAATCGCCCGAATGATGTCGCGCATCGACGTGTCGAGACCGCCGGGCGTATCGATCTGCAGGACGACTAGGCTGGCGCCACGTTCATTGGCCCGTTGAAGGCCGCGTCTTACATAGTCGGCCGTCGCCGGGCCAATCGCCCCGTTCATCTTCAGGACTATAGCGACACGCTCAGCTTCGGATGCGGGCGTCGCCAGGCCCAAAGCCGAGAACAACGTCAGCAGCAAAGCAAGGATTGACGGCATCCACCGCCAAAGCTCCAAACGCCACACAATCGTCCGCCGGACTCTCATATTTTGAAATATATGGCAGAACTGCGAAACGGTAAGAGACAAGTCCTTTCTCTGCGCCGCGTCGAGCGCGGCTGGAAACATTCGCGGCTTTAATGCAGCCCCGGCCGTTCGACCCTCGCACTTTACCAAAATGTATAGTTCCAGCGAGGTCCCCGTGAGGTTTGGAGCGCAGGCTTGGCGCCATCATTGCCAAGTCGAGGTCAGCTTTCTCATGAACATGCGCGCTACACCTGCCGCCCTAATGCCCGCCCTTCATCCGGTCAGCCTGCGGGTGAACACCTACCTGATCAATCTCGACCGTGCGCCATTGCGCCGGTTTCGAATGGAGCGCCTGCTGGCAAGCTTCGGCCTTGCCTTCGAGCGCGTGGCGGCGGTCGATGGGGCGGGGTTAAGCCTGCCGCATCCGGGCTTCGACGAAGCAGCCTATCTCAGCCGGCACGGCCGCCGGCCGAACCCTTTCGAGATCGGCTGCTATCTCAGCCATGTCGCATGCGCCAGGCGCTTCCTCGGCAGCCATGCCGAGTTCGCGCTCGTTCTGGAAGACGATCTCGATTTCGATGACGATCTGGCCGAGCTGCTCGATGCCGCCCTTGAGCACCAGGCGCGCTGGGACATCCTGCGGCTGTCGACCGTCAATTCCGGGAAAAAGCACAAGGTGGAGCCGCTGACAGCGTCGCGCTCGCTCGCTATCGCGCTCACCCGCGAGAAGGGGTCCGGCGCCTACCTCATCAATCGCAAGGCGGCGGGCTGGATTGCCGGTGTGCTTGTCCCCATGCGCCTGCCTTATGATCTCGCCTTCGATCTGGAGTTCGATGATGGGCTGAGCGCCTGCTTCGTCGATCCACTGCCGGTCAGCCAAAGGGCCGATCCCTGTTCCCAGATCCAGGCAGGGCTTTCGGCCTATCTTCTTGGCCGCCGCCGGCCGTGGAGCGTCCTGCCGTATCGCGCCGCCGCTGAAGTGCGCCGCTTTGCTGCCCGCTTCAGCCGGCTCGCGGCATGGCGGATGAGAGGTTAATACCTCCCGCAGAAGCGAGAGGGAAGGCGATCGAAACGATGAGGCCGGGATGATTATTCGCCATGGTGATCTCAGCCGAATGCAGGTCGGCGATCGCCTTGACGAGGCTGAGCCCGAGGCCGCTTCCCGGCGTCGTGCGGCTCTTGTCGAGCCGGTAGAGACGCCGGAAGACCTTGTCCCTTTCGCCGGCGGGAATGCCGGGGCCGCTATCGGCGACCGAGACGATGGCGCGGCCGCCGCGGTGGCGGAGCGAAACCGTGATATCGGTTCCGGCCGGGCAGTGGTTGATCGCGTTTTCCACCAGGTTGGCGATCATCTGCGTCAGGAGATCGCGGTCGCCCCGGATGAGAGCGGGACAGCGCTCCGCGATCCTCAACGTCATCAGCGCGTCTTCCGCGACATCGACATAGACCTCGGAAATGACCGCAAGCACGGCGTCGATATCGGTTGCCTGGAAACGCTCCTTGCGGGCGCCGGCCTCGATCTGGGAAATGCGCAGCAGCGCCTCGAAGGTGGCGTTGATCCGGTCGCTCTCGTGTCTCGCTTCGTCAAGCAGAGCCGAAACATCTGCCTGCTGGTCGTTTCCGGCCACCGCGGCATCCAGCGTCAGGCGCAGCCTGTTGAGCGGCGTCTTCAGATCATGGGCGATATCGGCGCTCACCTGCCGCATGCTCTCGACCAATCTCTGCAGCCGCTCCAGCGCCGCGTTGATCTGGATCGCCACCGTATCGAGATCGTCGCCGTTGCCGGTGATGGCAATGCGGGCGTCGAGCGCGCCGTGCGAGACGTCGTTCATGGTCAGCGCGACCCTGTCCAGCCGCGCCTGGGCCCGTACGGCGAGAAAGACGCCGCCGCCGATCGCAGTCGCGACGACGATCGCGGCGGCCCATTCGAAGCTGACCAGCACGATCCGCAGCATCTCGTCGACGTCGTTGAAGTTTTCCGCCACCACCAGGCTGTAGGGGCCGATAGTCGAGACCTGCATCCGGTAGCGTTCATGCCCCTTCAGCCCGACATCCCTGGAGGTGACGGTATAGACGCCGTTCGGGATGCGGGGTGCGGCGAAGTTGCCAGCAAGTTTGCGCCCGCCTGCATCCGTCAGCGAATAAAGCCCGTCGGAGGTCGACTGGAAGCTCGCATAATTGTTCAGCGTATTGACCAGATCCTCGGTATCATTGGGTTTGTAGGTCGAGACAATAAGCGAATTCATCTCGCCCAGCGACTGTTCGAGATCACGCGCAAGGCCGAGGCGCAGCATGTGATAGATGATCGCGCCGCTGAAAATGAAGGCGACGACGAAGAGCACGCCGAAGGTGACGGCAAGGCGGAAAGGCGTGCTCCGGCGTAAGCTAGCGAGGCGCATGCAGGCTGTATCCGGTGTTTCGGACTGTGTGCAGAAGCTGGACCTGGAACGGCTTGTCGACCTTGGCCCTGAGGCGGCTGATATGGGTCTCGACGACGCTGGTCTTCGGATCGAAGTGGAAATCCCAGACCCGCTCCAGCAGCATCGTCTTGGTGATGACCCGGCCTTCGCCGCGCATCAGCACCTCGAGCAGGGTGAATTCGCGCGGCTGCAGCTCGATCACCTGGCCGGCGCGGCGGGCCTCGCGCCGGATCAGATCGAGCTCGAGATCGGCAACCTTCAGCACCGTCCTCTGCTCCTGCACCGGCGGCCGCCGGCCAAGCGCATTGACGCGCGCCAGAAGCTCGGAGAAGGCAAAGGGCTTGACCAGATAATCGTCGCCGCCCGCTTCCAGCCCCTCGACCCGATCGTCGACGCCGCCGATCGACGTCAGGAACAGCGCCGATGTGCCGACCTTGGCAGCCCTCAGTGAACGCACGATCGCCAGACCATCGAGACCCGGCAGCATGCGATCGACGACGATGACGTCATAGGCCTCGCGCTGCGCCTGAAACAGCCCATCGCGGCCATCGCCAACCACGTCGCAGACATGCCCTGCCTCGGAAAAGCCCTTGGCGATATAATCGGACGTCTTGGTATCGTCCTCGATAAGCAGGATTCGCATCAGCCCGATCTTCCCGGCATGCCTGGGGGCGAGATCTAGCCGAGAGGACGGCTTGGCCACAACTTACGGATTCGTAAGGTGACGGGCGGGGGGTGGCTTCAGGCGCAACCGGGCGCCAGGAGTTTCCGGCCGTTCCTTGGAAAGAAGTGATGCGTTAGGCTTCTCTCGTCTCGGCAAGCTTAGATGACAAGGAGGGGACGGTGGCGAACATTCCTAATAGCATGAAATCAGAACTCGCAGCCTGGAATGATGGTCGAGGGATCAGCCTCCGGGACTGGACCGCCAACAGCGGGAATTTCTCACTCGCCGTAGGCTATTCAGAGATATTCTGGCCGCGCTTCGTAGCGTTTGAAAAATACGTTCTCGTTGATGGTTTCAATATTGAGGGTTTGCGATCGTTCGAACAAAATCCTGATGCAACGCGCCAGTCTATCGAATGGGCAATGAACCATTTTCACATCGCCGACATTCAGCACTCGGCATGCACGGATATGGTGGGCGACAAGCTGGCGATCCTGGGCGAACGGCTGCGCGAAATCTACATGGCCAAGCTTGGGTGGCAATTTCCTGATCGGACATTCGCTGTCGAGTTTGTTCAGCCGGAACGGCCGGATGACTTCCCAGATTATCAGATAAGCTTCTTCCAAACATGATTTCTGCTGTTGAAATCGGCTTGACCCGAGGATCCAACCATTGGCACCGGGCAGGCAAATCATGAAGATTGGTTGTCCACGCATCCGGAAGGTCTGCAGGGGCGGCGGCCATCAGGCCTGCCTGCTCAACCGATCTGCTTTTCCATCACGAAAGTGCGCTCTTCGCCAAATAGGACCTCCCGCACCTCGTTGTAACCGAGGCGGGCATAGAAATTTCTCGCAGTCAGAGAGGCGGGAACCTGCAAAGCCTTCATGCCGTTGGCAAAGGCTTCCACTTCGACCGTCTGCATGAGGCGTCTTCCGATGCCGCGCCCCTGAGCCGTCGGAGATACGAAAACCGTCCTCACCGTATTCCCGTCAAGGCTTGCCGTTCCCACGGGTTCACCGCCCTGAAGGGCGATCCAGACGATCCGGCTGTCCATCAATTTCAGGATCGCATCGGCAGAGAAATTACCGATGACCCTCTCTATGACGCTGGCGGGATAATCCGCCGAATTGCTGATGCGGATCGTATTTGTCAAGAGTTCGCTAATCAAAGGGGCGTCACTGCCAATGACGCCCCGGATTTCAATCTCGTCCATCATGGCGCGAAGGGTCCCCACCGAAAATTTGGCGATTTCTCCAGTTCAGATCTCGCCCGATCATGACCTCTTGAATGTTGACTTCAAATGAATGAGATGCCGCACGCCAGGAAGATCGCGCCATCGTCTTTTGAACGGGCGTGGATGCCACCAGTTGGCTTCGCTGGCTCCTCGTTGGAACTCCAGCACGCTTGCTGACACCGATATCAACCCTCCGTCGACATACATGTCCAAAAGAAATTCATCGCCAGAAGTTCGTTCGATCTGGCGAACTGCTTCTTCGAGCGAAAGGGGCGCTTGTTCCTCAGCCATTCCAGCGGAGAGATAGTAGGGCGCACGGGCTCCCCAAGCTATCTGTGACCTATCAAGCAATTCGCTGACTTCGGAAGGAGGCACGGCCACGGGTTTGGTCAAGCCGTCGACATCATATCTCAACACATGGAACTTCTTTGCTCGAATAAATTCCTCGATAGGAACGGCCGACCCATGGAGAAAGCGCATGTTTCCCTCCTCGTTGGGACGGCGGCTTCGGTGTCGCTGGCCAAAAGGCACGCGGGATCGATATCCCAAAGCCTTGTGTGGGTGAAGCGGGTTGCCATGCTTCACCCCGCCGTTCTCTATGGCGAGGAAACCATAAGACCGGGAGCCTTTCCTCGTGCGTCTGCCGTCCGTCTTGGCGTGTGAAATTTCCGCGCTACCTCTGCATGCGGCAATGGAGGAAGACGATGAAGATGCGCAAGTTCACGATCGCCGATGCGTCGTTGGAGCGCTCCCCCGGACTGGAGGCAGACATCTCCGTCGGCAATCTGGTCGACGAGCGGCACGGAGGGCCGATCACCATCGGCTATGGACGTTACGCGCCCGGCCAGAGCCTTACCGAGACAATTGATGTCGATGACGTGATGATCGTTCTGGAAGGGCGGCTTTCGGTCTCGACAGATGCCGGAACAGTCACCGCCGGGCCAGGCGAAATCATCTACATGCCCAAGGGTGAAACGGTGACCATCCGCTCGCACGAGGAAGGCGCGCTCACCGCCTATGTCACCTATCCCCATTGGCGGCCGGCACACGCCTAGACCGCCAGCTGCGGCTCAGCGCTTGTATTCGGGCTCGCTGCGATCGAGCGCGCGTTTGACAGACTCCAGATGGAGCCGGGCCGACTCCGGGTCGCCTTCGCGCATTTGCCGGTACGCCGCTTCCGCGATCTCAGGCGCGACGGCAAGGACTTCGCGTCCGGTCGACAGGGCGAGCGTCTGCACTTCGCAGGCGCGCTCGAGGTAATAGAGGTCGTCCCAGGCCTCGGCGATATTGGGTGCGCAGACCATCACGCCGTGGTGCTTCATGAAGACGATGTCGGCTTCCCCAATCGCGGCGGCGATCCGATCGCCCTCGCGCGCGTCGAGCGCCAGGCCGTTATAGTCGCGGTCGACGGCCGTGCGTCCATAGAATTTCAAGGCGGTCTGCCCGGCAAAGATCAGCGGATCGCCCTCCGTCATCGAAAGGGCGGTGGCATAGGGCATGTGGGTGTGGAACGCCGCCTTGGCGCGCGGAATGTTCTTGTGAATCCTGGCGTGGATGTAAAAAGCGGTGGCCTCGGGCTGCCCGCTGCCCGACACGACGTTGCCGTGAAAATCGCAGATCAACAGCATCGAGGCCGTCAGTTCGGCAAACGCGTAGCCGTACGGGTTGACGATGAACAGGTCGTCATAGCCGGGAACGACGGCCGAGAAGTGGTTGCAGATCCCTTCCTCCATGCCGAGCCTTGCCGCCATCCGGAAGCAGGCGGCAAGATCGACGCGGGCCTGCCAGATGTCGTCCGTATCGAGTTTCGGCTGGTTGGGGCCGCCGGCGGGCGAGGGGGCTGTATTGAGGGAGTGCGCCATGGGTTCGTTTCAGATCGGTGTCGTAGGAGAGGGTGGCTATGTTCTGGATTACGCCCGGATCAGCTTCGCATCAAGCCGGCTGGAGGCAACATGGTTCGGTTCATCTGCATATTTTTACCCACGCCGGTCTCCCATCAGCAGTGGGCATGGATCCCAGGCTCGAGGCCTCGGATGACGGAGGGTGGGGAGGCGCTTTCCGCCAAACTCCCCGTCGGCGCAGCGGATGGCGGATCGTCTCGCCCCGCGGCTCGACCCGAGGGGGTGTCGAAAAACACCTAACTTGCCAGCCCAGTCTTATTCCGGATCGACAGAAGATGAGCCATTGCATCGATAATCGCGTGGTCGTCGTAGGGTTTCGAGAAGAACCTGCTTCCGGTGGGGAGGTTGCTCTCTTCGAGGATTGCTGCGCCGGAGGCAACAATCAACCTGACAGGCGGCCACCGATCGTTTATGTAATGGGAGAGCTTGATGCCGTCCATCGTGCCCGGCATCTGAACATCGGTGAACACCAGATCGACATCGTCTCGCGATTCAAGGATGCCGATTGCCTCGTCCGCATCGCATGCCTCCAGCGCTTCTTATCCCGCAGATACCACCAGATCGACCGCACCCATCCGAATGATCGTGCTGTCTTCGACGACCAGGACGACCGCCTTGCCATTTTTCATCACTCACTCAGTTGAATTAGAGTTCGGAGTCTCGCAGGCTCCGATGGGATAGCGCGTAGGAAGCCATTCGGTTCCTACGCGGCCGTAGAAATGTCGCGGGAACCGGCGCTTTCCCGGTGGCTGATGGTGACCGCGGTGCCGGGACCCGTATCGCTCAGCTGAATTTCGCCATTCAGGGTCTTTACCAGCGCCTCCACAATGCCAGTCCCGAGGCCCGCCTTTGGTGCTTCGCTGCCCGCAGGCATGCCGATGCCGTTGTCGGTCACGGAGAGGGTCCAGTCGTCGCTGGATGATCGATAGTCGATGATGATTGTGCCCGGTCGTTCATCGGGAAAGGCATGCTTGAGGGCGTTGATGACAAGCTCGGTCACAACTAGCCCCAAGCGAACGGAAACGTCCGCGTCCACGGCGCTGTCGTCGACCGTCACTTGGATCGAAAGCCTGTCTGGGTCAGCGATCATCGACGCACCGAGGCTTTGGCAAAGCTGAGTGAAATAGGTATGGAGTTCAACCTTGCCGCCGTTAGACGTCGAGAGTTGCCGCTGCAGGGCCGCAATCGACATGACCCGGTGATGGGCATTGTGGAGGTGCCCGCGCGCTTCCTCCGACTGGACCCGGCGGGCGCTCTGCATGAGAACGCTGGCAATGATCTGGAGGCTGTTTGCCACCCTGTGCTGGACCTCCTGCAGCAGGATCGCATTATCGCGAACGAGATCATCTTTCAGCCGAGCCTCGGCGCGCATATCGGTCACGTCGGTGATGGCAAGAAGCAGACGAATATGATCGATGTCGCCGTCATCGAGCGTCCGTGCATTGACGACCAGGTGCCGTGTTTTCTGGTTTGGCCGTTGAAAGTCGATTTCGTAAGCCTCGATAGTGGCACTTCCTGAGGCGGTGGCCGTCAGCAGTGACGCAAGCTTGGGCATTGCCCATTCGCCGTTTCCAATTTCGCTGAGGCGTTGGCCGCAAACTGTCCGGGGGTCGATGTCGAAGGCCCGGCAGAAGGATGCGCTCGCCGCGATAACCTTCAGGTCGTCGGATAGGAAAAGCAGCGGTTCATTGGACGATACCACCACGGCAAGAGTGCTCGCCGCTTCAAAATGCGCTGGCGCTGTCTTTTGCATGGAGAGGCCCTCAAGGGCCGGAGACTCACGAAGCAAGTCATCACTCGGCGACAATGCCAACCGGCCAGAAGGCTCAGTCCGACAAAGAGACTGTAACACGCCGAGAGGTAATCTCTTCATACTAAATATCGCGGCCGCCATGGTGACGCGATGAGCGATGATGAGGAATATTCATTGCTTGGGAGCGAGGCCATCGAGCAGGAAGTCGAGGCCTTTCCGGAAAGCGCCGTCCCACCAACAGCAGATGGGAGCGTGCGATTGTCGGTTGGTGTTGGCTGCGTGAAGCTCGCCATGCACGTTCGCTCCCCCGGTAACCTCTGAAGGGGTTTCCCTGGAGAATGGCCTGCGCCCCGGAGGCGAAAACTGTCGGTCCGCCTTCAGCCCTAAGAGCGGACCTTTTTGGTTATCGAAGGATAAGGCTGCTTTGCGCCCTCATGTCGGCCGTAGAAAGCAGGCATCGCCGGCGACCACGCTGGAAGGTCTCAGTTGCGGCAAAACCGGAAGATAGAACTGCTTCGCAACAAGTCCGATTTACTTGGTCAGCAGACCTCTGGTCCGGTAGAGTCCCAAGTCTCCACCTGGCCGCAGACCGAAAAGCCGGAAAACGCCTATCTCATAGTAAGCTGATGCATCTGGAGCGCCCATGATGAAGTCGAGCGGATCCACCGAGGCAGTGAGGATCGAGGACCTTGACGACGCGGGGTTGGTTGAACACGCGCGACAGCTTGACCCCGCCGCATTCTGGCTAATCATCAAGCGTCACAATCAGCGGCTTCACCGGGTCGCCCGCGCCGTCCTGAATGACGACACCGAGGCGGAGGACGTACTTCAGGAAACCTACATCCACGCCTTCACCCATCTGGCCGAATTCCGCGCGGAGGCACGGCTGTCGACCTGGCTCACCCGGATCGCGCTGAACGAGGCGCTGGGACGCCGCCGGAAAAGGCGACCCACCGTAGACGCGAAAGCCATCGAAGGCATGGTCGCTCCGTTCAGCGCACACAAGCCTGATCCCGAAGAGGCGGCCGCTCTCGCTGAAATCCGCGGCCTGCTGGAGCGAGCCGTCAGTGACTTGCCAGAGCCCTTTCGCATCGTCTTTGTCTTGCGGGACGTCGAGGAAATGAGCATTGAGGAAACGGCTTTTCTTTTGGCATTGCGACCTCAGACAGTGAGCACCCGTCTTTATCGCGCACGCCGGCTGCTCCGCGAAACGCTGCGGGACAAGCTCGCCACCGTGTTCACGGATACGTTTCTCTTCGCTGGCGCTCGTTGTGACCGCCTCGCGCAATCAGTCCTCGATCGGCTCGCAATTCGCCTGGTTCGAAAGGCTACTCATCTGTTGAACGCGGCGACTGAGCGCGCCTAGAGCCTTTCCGGGTTAGATTGAAACATTCTGCCGGAGCAGGTTTTCGTCAGGGCAAAGGCGATTGGCGATGGGCATACCTCTTGGTACGTCCGAGCCGATCGCCTTTGCCCTGGCGGAAAGATGCCCGGCCCTTCGGGTTGGCTGAAACGGGCCGGCTGATCGACCGGCCGGCTTGGCCGTAGAGCCGGGCTACGACACGCGCCGGCCGGTCGACCATCCGACTCCGTTTGAGCTAACAGAATGCTTCAATCTAACCCGGAAAGGCTCTAGACGCCGTCCACGCCGAGATTACGCCGGCTCCTTTCGCAGGGCCTTTGTAGCGGGACACGGGAATATTTTGGCGGCCCGGACCATCTAATCGTCAGGCAAATGCATTCGGTGCCGCGGTGCTGACAGCGGTGTTGAATCAACAAACATAGGAGACCGCCATGCAGGGCGCACTTCACCTATCCCGGCGTCAGTCGCTTCAGGGACTTATCGTACTCGGTGCCGGAGTGGCACTCAGCGGAATTACGCGGCCTTCGCCGGTATTGGCACAGGACATATCGGACGAGGACATTTTCCGCTTTGCGCTCAACCTCGAATATATGGAGGCTGAATACTACCTCCGCGGCACCACCGGAATGGGCATCGACGCAGCCGATGCCGGTTCGAAACCCGGCGACGTCGTTGGTGGAAAGCAAGTCTCGTTCGAGACGCCGGCCATCGGCGAATTCATGCAGGAAGTCGCGGAAAACGAACTCGCGCACGTCCGCTTCTACCGCAAGACGCTTGGAACCAACGCGGTTGACAGGCCGGCCATCGATTTCGATGCGGGCTTCAAAGCCGTCGCGGAAGCAGCGGGCCTCGGGCCGGACTTCGACCCCTTCAGCAACGAGACGAACTTCGTTCTCGGCGGGATGTTGTTCGAGGATGTCGGCGTCACCGCCTATGCCGGTGCGGCGACAGTTCTGAAAAACAAGGACTTCCTCGCCGCAGCCGCAGGCATCCTGGCGGTCGAGGCCTATCACATGGGAATGGCGCGATCTACGCTGTACCGAAAGGGAGAGGAAGCCTGGAAGGCCGCCAACGCGGTCTCCAATGCCCGAGACAAAATCGACGGATCAGACGATAAGGACCAGGGGATCCAGGAGGACGGAAAAGCCAACATCGTTCCCTCGACGCCCGATGCGATCGCGTTCACCAGAACGCCGCAGGAGGTGCTCCGGATCGTCTACCTCACTGACAAGGACGGAGTGAGCAAGGGCGGCTTTTATCCAGAAGGGATGAACGGCACGCTCAAGACCACCTGAGCCAATTGCGACGAGTGACGATTGGCCACCGGAAACTGAGCGGATTGGTATCCGCTGCTCTGTGTGAGATTAACGCCTCAACCCTCCTTGCGACGTGCAAGGAGGGTTGAGCTCAAGGGCGGTTAGATCGTCCGGCGATACCGGTCGCGCTCCTGCGCGATCTGCTCAGGGGCGTATGGATCGAGCGTGTCGTCGAAGCGGGTCCAGCCCTGCTCGTTATAGGCACGCCGACGTTCGACCGGGTCGACCCAGTTTGAGCCCTGGAGAATAGCCTGCGCCTCGGCGGCGCGGGCGTCGTCGACCTTGGCGGTGACCAGGCTGCCGCCGCGGCGGACACCTTCGGCATAGAGGTGAGCATCATCTTCCGGGACGCCGGAGTCGGTGAGGGCGCCGATCAGGCCACCAGCAGCACCACCAGCGACGGCGCCGGCGACGGCCCCGGCCGCAGTTGCGGCAAGCCAGCCTGCGGCAACCACCGGCCCGACACCAGGAATGGCCATCAGGCCCAGTCCGGTGAGCAGGCCGCCAGCGCCACCGACGGCAGCGCCGATGCCGGCCCCCGTTGCGGCATCCTCGCCAACGTCATTGTCGCGATCAATGCGGCCAGCCTTGTTGGAGACGATACTGATGTCGTTTGAGGGAACGCCTGCCGCTTCCAATTTGCTGACGGCGGAGCGAGCGTCCGAGTAGTCGTCGAATAGTCCGGTTATAGTTCTCATCATGCTTCTCCTTGGGGTTACTTGGCGACGATGTTGCCTTGATAGTCGAGGGCGATGGAGACGGCTTTCCCGTCCTTCATGCCGGCGGCCATCCAGATCCCCTTGTCATCGAGCTTGAGATCCTTGACGTCGGTGTAGCCCGCTTCCGCAATGCGATCCTTCGCCTGAGCTTCGGTAAAGCTGTTGGCGCCCTCAACGGGCGCAGTCGGATTTTTGGTGTCTGGGGTTGCAACCGCAGGTGTGTTTCCATCCGGAGATGGAGCCGGTGTTGTCTGGGCAAAGGCTGCAAGGGCAGACGCGCCGAGAATTGCCGCCGCAAAGACGATCTTCTTCATAGGTGTTTTCTCCATTTTGCGGATCAGAAGACGATCCATGCGGTCAAAACACGCAGAGGAGATCTTTGTTCCCGAAGATTATGCGGTTGATTTTTCTAAATATATGGCAACGCGGCGCGCTGCGGGGTTATTCTCTGCGGCGCCGGGGCAATGTAAGCAGATAATAACGGGGAGCGTAACCGATGATCCACGGGCGCCTTGAGGAAACCTCTCGGAGTGAGGTCGGTCCTATAACTCCTAAGGTTGTGCTGCTGTCAAATGTGCCAGGGGGTGGCAGCGCGGGGCCACTCTGCTGCCGGCACTTCGTGCGGTGACGGATGCGGCCCCGGCAATGTCAGTGACTTCACGGGATACGGGCGATAACCTTGATCTCAAAGTCGAAGCCGGCGAGCCAGTTGACGCCGATGGCAGTCCAATTCGGGTAGGGTGGCTTGCTGAAAATCTCCTGCTTGACGGCCATGATCGTTCCGAACTGGTTTTCGGGGTCGGTGTGGAAAGTAGTGACATCGACGATATCATCCAGCGTGCAGCCGGCAGCACTCAGCGTGGCCTTCAGGTTGTCAAAGGCAAGCCGCACCTGGCTTTCGAAATCGGGTTCGGGTGTTCCATCCGAACGGCTGCCGACCTGTCCTGATACAAACAACAGATCGCCGGACCGGATGGCGGCGGAATAGCCGTGCTTCTCGTAAAGAGCGTGCCTGTCGGCTGGAAAGATTGCTTCGCGTTGGGTCATTCTGATCTCTCTTCATTGTTGACAACGACCGTTGAGCGCGACGTATCGCTTCACATCTCGCGCCCCATTTGATATACGGTTCGTATGTGAAATGTATGAGATACGCATCGTATGTCAAGTCCATATACGCTTCGTATATGAAATTGAGGGATCGAATGGCCAGGAAACGCAGCGAAACGATGCAGGAAAACCGCGTCAAATTGATCGCGGCGGCGCGAAAGGCTTTTGCGGAAAAGGGGTACTCCGCGGCATCGATGGACGAGCTGACGGCTGGCGTCGGTCTGACACGGGGCGCGCTTTACCACAACTTCCAAGACAAGCGTGGGCTGCTGGCGGCGGTTGTCGATCAGATCGACACGGAAATGGCAGTGCGCGCTCAAGAGATCGGGGCGCGCGCGGGTAATGATTGGCAGGGCCTGCTCGCCGAGGGTGCGGCCTATATCGAGATGGCGCTCAATCCGGAAGTGCAACGCATCGTTCTGCTCGACGGACCTGCAGTGTTGGGGGATCCCTCGCAGTGGCCGAGCCAGAACAATTGTCTGCAGGTGACCAAGAGCACGGTGGAGCGCCTGATCGCCCAAGGCATCCTCAAGCCGCTTGACCCGGAGGCGGCCGCCCGGTTGCTGAGCGGCGCGGCTCTCAATGCCGCTCTCTGGATCGCCGCCAGCGAAGATCCGCAGAGCGTGCTGCCGAAAGCGGTCGAGGCTTTTCATGCCTTGGCGGCAGGTCTGCTTGTGGAGCGTTTGTGATCGACCAAGGGCCAAGTCGAGCGAAGGGACGTTCACCCGCAGTAACGGCGAAAGTGGCTCCTTCTACAACGGAAAAGCCATCGCGAAATAGACTTGCGAATCGCATAAGTGTGTGCTTATGTGTTGGCATGATCGAGAATGACATTTTCCGAGCCTTGGCTGACCCGACCCGCCGCGCGATCTTCGAGAAGCTGGCGGCGGGCGGCATGAACGCCAGTGCCCTGCGTGAGGGCATGGAGATCAGCCAGCCGGCAATGTCGCAACATCTCTCGGTTTTGCGGAGCGCAAAGCTCGTGAGGGAAGAACGGCAGGGGCGTTTCGTGAATTACGAAGTCGATCCGGACGGGCTGGCTCTCATCGCACAATGGTTGGCGAAATATCGCGCCTACTGGCCTGCCCGCATCGAAGCTCTCAAGGTCTTGCTGAAGGATATGGACCAATGAACGATGGAAAGGCCAAGGAGCAGAAAAACGGCATCGAACTGGAATTCGATCTGGATGAGCCGCCGCAAAAGGTCTGGCGTGCAATCAGCATTCCGGAATTTCGGGAAAACTGGTTGCCGAAAGACGCTTTAGCCGATCCCACTCCGGCCACGATCACACCTGGCGAGGAAGTCCGTTATAGCCTGCGCGACGACGCTCCACCTTTCCTTGAAAGCACGGTGACGTTCACGATCGTCCCGAACGCGACCGGCGGCACCCGCCTGCGCATCATCCACGAGCTAACCGACGCGAGGCTTGACCGGATGGCGAAAACGCCCGCGAACGGCAACAGTCCGCCCCTCATGCTCGCCGCCTGACGCGGCAAGCTCTCCCCTTTGATTTCTGCAAGATTGGAGTTCGCCGATGCGCGAAGCGATGCAACTCGTCCCTATGGTCATAGAACAATCCAGCAGAGGGGAGCGGTCTTTTGACATTTACTCCCGCCTTCTGCGCGAACGCATCATCTTTCTCAACGGCGAGGTCAACGATACCGTTTCCGCTCTGGTCTGCGCGCAGTTGCTGTTTCTTGAGGCCGAGAATCCAAAGAAGCCGATCAATCTTTACATCAATTCTCCGGGCGGCGTCGTGACCAGCGGCCTCGCCATGTACGACACCATGCGCTTTATCCGCGCGCCGGTTCATACGCTTTGCATGGGCACAGCCCGTTCCATGGGATCGTTCCTGCTGATGGCAGGCGAGGCCGGCGGAAGAGCTGCTTTGCCCAATGCCAGTATCCTCATTCACCAGCCATCCGGTGGCTTCCAAGGGCAGGCTTCCGACATGATGATTCATGCCGAAGAAATTCTGAAGACCAAGCAGCGCATGACGCGGCTCTACGCGGAGCATTGCGGACGCTCCTATGAAGACTTTGAGCGCGGGATGGATCGCGACCGCTTCATGACGGCGGAAGAAGCATTGGAATGGGGTCTTATCGACCGTATTCTAAAGGTTCGGGAAGACGAAATTCCCGATTGAAGCGACACTTCTTTTCCTGACTTTTGCAACGTCGCAGAATAGACGGTTTTGCGATGCCGGCAAAAGAGTCCAAGCCGGGCGGAACCGTTGCGGCGGCTATCGGTTTATCCGCCGAGGTCGCGGCGTGCCAATCGGACGTGACGGAGATGGTGAACGCACCGGTTTTTCCGATTTCTCGGTGCGGGCAACGAAACGCCAGGCGAGCACCTTTACCCGTTCGCCGCGACCTCATCCCGCTGAGCAGGATCTCGCGATGATCGAACCGCCAACCAGCACTTCTCCTGAACGTAGAAGCCGCCGCCCGCCTATCAACGGCGGTGGGAACTGTCAGAACGAGGAGGAGAAGGTTATGAGCAAAAATAATTGGAAGGTCGGGCTTCGCACGAAGCTGGAGCATCTCGTCGACGACTGCGTTGTCGCCGGGGCCCGGCAGCAGGATGTCTTCGATGCGATCATCAAGGAGATCGGCGATCTGCGCGCAGCCCTTGAGCGCGATCCCGACCCCGCGGACGACGACACTGCCGTCATAGAGGAGCCTGCGAACGACTGGCCCGCGGCCGACAGATGACCTGAAGCCGATCGGGGAGGGGCCGCGACCTCTTGGGGCGGGGGTTATGGAACCAACTGGCGCGGCGAAGATTATAGTCTTGTCGCTTGGCAATCGGTTTAGCCGGATCTGCGAGACGTGATTGCCCGCGCGGCCGCTCATAATTCACAAGGGGAATTGTTATGGAAAATGCAGGTATCGGCTGGATCGCCGCAATCGTCATCGGCGGCATTGCCGGCTGGCTCGCTGAATTGCTGATGAAGAGCAACATGGGCGTGCTGATGAACGTCCTTCTCGGTATTGTCGGCGCCATCGTCGCCAACTTTGTACTGTCGCTCTTCGGCGTCGCCCTTGGCGGATGGCTGGGTTATCTGATCGCGGGCTTCATCGGAGCCTGTATCCTCATCGCTGTTGCGAGAATGGTCAGACGTACGGCCTGATCAAACAGGAGGCGGCTTCGCAAACCGGCCGCCTTCATCACGTTTTCGGGTTAGCACTCACGCGTGGTCGTCCGCTCGGCGCGCCCAGTTTGTCGTAGGCGAAGACCGCGCGTCGATTGTCGGCGTGGCGCAGCTGGAACCAGTCCAGCGTTTCGGCTCGGAATATCAATACCCCGAAGAAGGCCCGTCCATCGGTGTCTGCGATCCTACCCTCGCTCGCCGGCAGCTCGCCGATTTCGTCGCTCGGCGGCCCGCCCATATAGGTCCTGCGCGTCGATCGCGGCAGCAGGCTCCAGGCCTCGGCCGCGCGTTCGCTTGCCGGGCCATTGAGTTCGGCCAATCGGGTGACATCATGCTCTAACTATATAATGTAGAACAGGATTCGCCTGCCTACTGCGTGGGAAAACGGCTCAGCATCCGGTCCTGGACGTTCTCCCAGCCAACGATCATCGCAGCAAGCGAGATAGCTTTGTCGCGGTCTGCAGCCTTGGTTATAAAGCCTTCGAGCAGGACGACAGGGCCGAGCATCCTGATCTCGATGGCACTGCTGTCGATATCCGGATCGGCGGAAAGGGTCGCTTCGATTGTGGCGATGGTGGATGCCGAACTGTGGCCTTGCGAGCAGCGCTCTTCGTGATTGTAGTTATCGGGGCCGAACTTCATATTCTCCTCCTGTCCCGCCCCTCCACGGACGTACACGTTACCTCGCATTAGATATGAGCAGCGTGTCCTGACATCACCACCTGGACTTAAGTCCACCTTTCCCTCGGCACCAAGATTTCTCCTGATCCTTGTTGAAAGGACATCAGGGAGGTTTTAGCAATGTTTGCTGAACTCCAGTCAGAACCTCCCTGATGACGCGCCAAGTTATCGACCACTGTCGAGGGTCCGAGCTCAGCAACGGAATGCTTCGCGTGCGGTTAGAGGTGGTGACCAGGATTTATCCGATAAAGTGGAAACACTCGCTTGGTGGCTTTGGCTATCTCGGTGATGGCGGCATCGACGGAAACCTTCATTGATCCCGGGTAGCAACTCATGTATATCTTCTGAGGTACGTACATCATATCCATGGCTTGCGGACGGAGACGAGCGAGGTCAGGGTTCCGGCCCGACCGTTCGGCCATGCGATAAGAGGGATTTCGGGAGGGGATCATGACGGCCTTACAACTCAATCCAGATTTTGCCATCGCGGATGAGCAGTCGCTTCGGGCGCTGTTCGAGCCGACCCACGCTCTGGCAATCGTGAAGTGTCAGAATTCGCTTGGCGAGCACGCGCAGGAATTCATTCGGCGCTCGCCATTCTTCTGCATCGGCACGCAGAGTTCGGAGGGGAGGGCCGACGTCAGTCCTCGCGGCGACCCTCCGGGCTTCGTCAAGGTTCTCGACGAGCGCACCCTGGCGATCCCGGATCGACCTGGCAACAATCGTCTTGATACCTTAAGCAACATCATCGCCAACCCGAACGTCGGGCTATTGTTTCTTATCCCCGGTTTCGACGACACATTGCGCGTCAACGGGCGGGCAAGTCTGACCCATGATCCTCAATTGTTGACGAGCATGAGCGTCGCTGATCGTCTCCCGAAACTCGCGATCATCGTCAACGTCAGCGAAGTCTTCATGCATTGCGCCAAGGCCTTCAGACGGTCCCACCTGTGGAGCCCGGATCATTTCCAGGACCGCACGGAGATGCCCTCGCTGATAAAGATCATTCTGGACGAGACGACAGGAGCGCCGAAGGACGGGGATGAAATGCGAAAGATGGACGAAGAACTGGAGCAAGCCTACCGAAGGACACTGTACTAGCTGCCCGGCTCCGGCCGAAGGCGGTCGAGGCTTTTCAGGCCTTGGCGGCAGGCCTGCTGGTGGAGCGGTCATGATCCGCGAGCTGGTGGCACCCCGCCCTCCGTCGACGGCTTTGCGCCAGAGACCTGCCGTTGCTAAGGTCGCAATGGCGTTTAAAGTAGGTGCGACGGATCAAGCGGGAACCCAAAGTGATTGAGACGACGCGCCTGAAATTGCACCATTTCGCCGACCATCACCGATCACCATTTGCCGAGATGCACGCCGATCCAGAAGTGATGGCGGATCTCGGCGGCCCAATCGACAATGTCGAGAGCGACCTCAAATTTGCCCGCTACCTCGCCGCACAAGCCGAACATGGAGTCGCGCGATGGGCTGTGGAAGACGTGAATGGCAATTTCCTAGGCTATTCCGGGGTGATGCCGCGGATGGACCCAAAACATCCGCTGGGTTCCCACTACGAAGTGGGTTGGCGATTCCGACGAGCGGCATGGGGAAATGGCTACGCTTTCGAGAGTGCCAGAGCAGCCCTCTCTCACGCAATCCATGATATCAGGCTAGACCAAATCGTCTCATACACCAGTGGTGACAACCTCCGCTCCCAAAGCGTGATGCGGAAGCTCGGACTTGTCCGCGATTCATCGCGAGATTTCACGATAAGAACGTCTCGACCTTGGCAGGGATTAGTATGGTTGGTTCCAGTCGGGTCTTGGCCGCGTTCTTGATGGCCACGTCGGGTCGACAGCGGCCGAAGTGTCTCGACACCGTCTCGCCATTTGCGGGCCTCTGAACAGATTGGGGAAAAAAACCTATAGTTCCGGAACAGTCGCGCAGCCTCCAGACGTTCGAAACCCGACCGACCTACCGCAAAGGCTGATAGCTGGTCATCCACATCGTCTGGTATTCAGGGATTGACCCAGCGGGAGGAGGTCAGCGCCCCCAGATGGTCGTAGGCAAAGACTGCGCGTCGGTTGTCTGCGTGGCGTAGCTGGAACCAGTCCAGCGTCTCGGCTCGGAATATCAGCACCCCGAAGAAGGCTCGTCCATCGGCGTCTGCGATGCTACCCTCGCTTGCCGGCCGCTCGCCGATGTCGTCGCCCGGCGGCCCACCCATATAGGTGCTGCGCGTCGATCGCGGCAGCAGGCTCCAGGCTTCAGTCGCGCACTCGCTTGCTGGTCCATTGAGTTCGGCCGACCCCTGAAGGCGAAGCTGCACTTTCGGCTGCGGGCCAAAGCCGAGGAGGGTGACCCGAGGATTGGCCGATATTTCCTGCCATTTCGGGCTTCTGACATCCGTATGGATTTCCAGGATGCGTCGCGCCACATCCGCGCGCCTCAGCACGACCATGCGGGCTTGCGGCCGGCCGCCGGCGTCGACCGAACACAGGTTCAGGTAGCGGAAGGCCGACTGCGGATCGGCGGCAGCGCCTTCCAGCTCGGCCCAGGCCGATGCATCGACCTCGGCGAGGGTCACTCCGTCGCCTCCGCGTTCCTTATCTCGCCGGCCTTGACGTTCCAGTTGAAGCACATCGCTGTTCTCCTTGGCGTTGAAAGCGATCCTGTCAGACGGACCGGGTAAGGCCGCCGTCGATCTTGAGGCTCTGGCCGGTGATATAGCCCGCCCCTTCGGAAACGAGGAAGGAAATCGTCGCCGCCACTTCGGCGCTGGTGCCGTAGCGCTTCATCGGCACGCTGTCGCGGCGCTCCTCCGTCGCCGGCAGGCTGTCGATCCAGCCTGGCAGCACGTTGTTGATGCGGATGCCGTCGCCCGCATAGGTATCGGCATAAATCTTGGTGTAGGCGGCAAGCCCGGCGCGGAAGACGGCCGAGGTCGGGAACATCGCCGACGGTTCAGCCACCCAGGCGGTGGAGATATTGACGATTGCGCCCGACTTCTGCGCCTGCATGATCGGCGTGACCAGCCGCACGGGACGGACCACGTTCATGAAATAAATGTCCATGCCCGCGTGCCACTGTTCGTCGGTGATCTCGGTGATCGGCGCGCGCGGGCCGTGGCCGGCGCTGTTGACGAGGACGTCGACACGGCCCCATTTCTCCATCGTGGCATCGACCAGGCGCTTGAGGTCGTCGTTGGACTGGTTCGAGCCGGTGACGCCGATGCCGCCGAGTTCGGTGGCAAGCGCCTCGCCCTTGCCTGAAGAGGACAGGATGGCGACCTTGAAGCCATCGGCCGCCAGCCGCTTCGCGGCCTCCGCACCCATGCCGCTGCCGCCAGCCGTGATGATCGCTACCTTTTCTACTGTCATCGTCGCTCTCCCTAGTCGATTTGCACCCATTGCCGGGCGTTGATCCTTCGAATACCATGGGCTTCAAGCGAGATCGAACCAGTTTTCGTGAAATGTTCCAGTAGAAAAACTATCGAATGTCCATGTCCATCGGCAATCTTCCATCCCTCAACGGCCTCAAGGCCTTCGACGTGGCGGCGCGTCATCTGAACTTCCGGCTCGCGGCCGAAGAGCTCGGCGTCACGCAAGGGGCTGTCGCCCAGCACGTGCGCGGGCTTGAGGCGGAACTCGGGGTGACATTGTTCGAGCGCCTGCCGAAGTCATTGGCGCTGACGGGCGAGGGGCGAAGCTATGTCGCCGACGTAAGGCGCGCCTTCGAACTGCTCGCAAACGCGACGGCGAACCTGAAGCCTCAGCCGGTCAAACTGGTGGTCAGCACGACACCGACCTTCGCCTCGAGATGGCTGATCCCGCGTCTTCCTGATTTCACTTCGAGGCATCCCGATCTCGATCTCCACATCCTGGCGACAGACCGCATTTCCAGCTTCCAGGTCGACGGCGTCGATCTCGCCGTCCGATATGGCAGCCCTCCCTTCGGTCCTGGCCTTGCCGCCGAACTGCTGTTCGAGCAGGAGATCATTGCCATCTGCAATCCGAGCCTCGTCGCCGAGGGAGCCGAGCCTCAGAACGCGGAAGAACTCTCGCACTACACGCTGCTTCACGATGCCCATAATTCCTGGCCCGAATATATCGATCGCTTCCTCGGCGGCGGTGATCCCACGCTGTTTCGGGGCATCAGCTTCTCGCAGACATCGCATGCGATCGAAGCTGCGATCGCCGGGCAGGGCATCGCCGTGGCGACCCGCGCTTTCGTCTCGACCGACATTGAGGCGGGCAGGCTGAGGCAGGTCTTCGACGGCGCCCTCAAAGCGCGCTCGCACTTCTATCTGGTGAAGCCGCGATACCGGAAGTCCGAAGCGGTGGACAAGCTTCAGGATTGGCTGCGCTCGCAGGTGCAGAACTGATGGTTAGGTCATGCGCCGCTTCGCCGCCCACACCGGACAGTGGGGCTGCGTTCGACGCCGGTCCTCACATTGCTGCGGTAGGCACACGAACAATCGGGCTCACATTCCACACCGAGGGACTGCCTGCGGCATTCAGTGGAAGCGTTGGATGAAACGCGGGTTCCCCTGAAGCGCTGTTGAGGTCGGTCGTTTCATTTAAGTGCGACCAGTCCTATAATAGGGCGGGTGAGGCCGAACCAATGGACCGCAAGCTTTCCGCCATCCTCGCTGCTGATGTCGTGGGCTATTCCGCGCTGATGGAGCGCGACGAGGCTGGTACATTCGAGCGCCTTCGTGCGGGACGCAAGGAACTGTTTGAGCCGGATATTGCTCGCCATCACGGCCAGATTTTCAAGCTGATGGGCGACGGGATGCTCGCCGAATTTGGCAGCGTGGTGGACGCGGTGGAATGCGCCGTCTCGCTGCAGCGCGGGCTGGCGGAACGGAACGCCGCCGTTCCCGAGGACCAGCGGATCAGGGTCAGGATCGGGATCAATCTCGGCGAGGTGATCGTTGAGGGCGAGGACCGGTATGGCGAGGGCGTCAACGTCGCGGCCAGGCTTCAGCAGTTGGCAGACCCTGGCGGCATCTGTGTTTCGGGAAAGGTCGCAAGGGAGGTTGAGAAGAAGCTGGCTTTCGGTTTCGAGCCGATGGGCGAGCAGAAGGTGAAGAATATCGCCGAACCGGTACAGGCCTTCCGCGTCATCCTAGAGGGACAAGCCCCACGCCAACCAGCGCGGTCATCGCCTCCGCGCTGGGTTTGGGCAGCAGCAGCCGTGCCAGTCCTTATTCTGGTCTTGGCCGGGACGGTCTGGCAATTCTGGCCGACCGCGACAGTAAGCGGCAAGCCGTCGGTAGCGGTGCTGCCGTTCGACAACTATGGCGGCGACGAGGCGACCGGACGCCTCGCCAATGGCCTCACTGAGGACATCATCACCGATCTGGCGGGGTTCCCTGAATTCCACGTGATCGCCCGTAACTCGACTGAACAATACCGGGACAAACCAGCCGCGCCGAGTGAAGTGGGTAAGGCGCTTGGCGCGGGATTTGTGGTCGAGGGTTCCATCCAGCGTCAGTCTGACCGCGTAAGAATTACGACGCAGCTCAGCGACGCCAAGACGGGCAAACATCTTTGGTCGCAGCGCTGGGACCGGCCGGACGAGGACTTGTTCGCAATCCAGATCGAAATATCCGAGCAGATTTCGAACCGCCTCGGTGGCGGCGCGGGTTTGGTCCAGGAGGCGGGCCGCATCACTGCCCACCGAAAGCCGCCCGGGAATCTCAACGCCTACGAACTTTATCTGCTCGGCACCGAAAAACTCGAGCAAGTCAATCAGGCGGATGTCGAGGAGGCCGTCAGGCTGCTCACCCGCGCGGTCGAACTGGACCCCGGTCTTGCCCGCGCCTGGGTCGAACTTAGCCATTCCCATGGTGTCTTGACCGGTTTTGGGGTTGAACCCGACAAGAACCGGGTTCTCTCTGCCGAGGCTGCCGAGCGCGCCGTCCAGCTCGACCCGAGCGATGCCGAGGCGCATGCTGTTTATGCCATAGTTTTAGGCGACAGAGGCGAATTTGGACGCGCCAAGGTAGAGTTCGATACCGCGCTGCGCCTCGCTCCCGGTCAGTTCGAAGTTCTGACTTTCTATATCGATTGGGCCTCGACCTTCGGCGAGCCTGAGCGCACCGCGGAACTGGTCGACAAGGCGGTCAGTCTCAACCCCGGTTTCCCGATGTGGAGTGCCAGGATTTTCACTCATGCCTACTTCATGGCTGGCCGGTATGAGGATGCCCTGCGGATGCTGGACCGCTTGACGGCGGAAAACTATGGAAGGAAACACTGGGTGATGCGTTCTGGCGCGCTTGCGGCTCTTGGCCGAACTGAAGAGGCGAAGGTCTCAGTAACGGACGCACTCAGGCGGTTTCCCAATTTGACCGTTGAGGGATTTGCCAATATTCCCGGATTCAATGAAGCGGAGCGCCAGCGGTTGATCGAAACCATGCGGCTCGTCGGCTTTCCTGATTGCGCCAAAGCGGAAGAGCTCACGAAGCTAAAGAAGCCGTTGCGCCTGCCGGAGTGTGCTTCGCCCTAATCGCGTTGACGAGCAGCCACAGATGACAAACGCTTCGAAGGGTCCGAGACGCGACCTTCGTTTCACTGACCGCGAAAGCCCAGATGCGGCGCTCGTCGCTCGTTCCGGTCGGGGAGACGTATGTCTGGAAATGGGCGCAAAGCGGTCAAGACCGCCGTCGGCCCCTTTGCTGCCGTTCGAGGTCGATCCGAGGAACGTGCGGTATGTGCTAGAATGCGGCCCGAAGTCGGAATGCGACCGACACACGGCGAGGGGCGGTGTGATCGTACCGGAATTCGCGCGACCGAGAGCCGACGTTGTGCTGTTGAAAGGGGAGACGAGGACGATGCCGACACCACAGCAACCCAGTCTAATAGTTCGACAGAAATCCCCACCGAACATCGAGTTTCCGTTTGCGTCGCTCTCCGATTGGCTGATCCCAACCGAGCAGTTCTTCGTGCGAAACCATTTCCCGTCGCCGGACCTCGATGCGCGAGACTGGAGATTGCGCGTTGACGGGGCGGTGGAGCGGCCGATCGAACTTGACCTCGACAGCATCAAGGCGATGCGGAGCACGACTTTCACCGCCGTCGTCGAGTGCGCAGGGAACGGGCGCGTCTACTATGAGCCGCCGAAGGAGGGGTTGCAGTGGCAGAACGGAGCCGTCGGCAATGCCGCCTGGACAGGTGTTCTTCTGCGCGAGATTTTGGAAATGGCGGGCGTTAAGCCAACCGCATGTGAGGTTCTGCTCGCAGGCGCCGACAGCGGCGTCGTCGACACGAACAAGAAAACGGCTTCTCCCGGCCCCATCGCTTTTGCGCGCAGTTTACCGCTTGAGAAGGCCATCGCTGACAGCACGATCCTTGCCTATTCGATGAACGAGGAGCCGTTGACGCGCGATCACGGCTACCCGCTACGCGCGGTCGTGGGTGGCTGGTTCGGCATGGCTTGGGTCAAGTGGATCACGCATATCACGGTTGTGGAGCAACCGTTCCTTGGCTACTGGCAGGCGCGCGACTATTTCCGTTGGGAGCGCAGCCTCGGGGAACCCAGGCTGGTCCCCCTTGCGGAGATGGAGGTCAAAGCGCAGATCGCGCGTCCCGTACAGGGGGCGCGTCTCATTGCCGGCCAACCGTACCGGATTTTCGGAGCCGCCTGGAGCGGGGAGGCTGCTATCCGGCAGGTGCAGGTCTGCACCGGAGATGGCAGGGGCTGGCGCGAGGGAAGGCTTCTCGAAAAAGAACGTCCCTTTGCATGGCGCTTGTGGGAGTACATGTGGACCCCTGAAGAAGTGGGGCGATATATGCTGCGATGTCGCGCGGTCGATGGGGCGGGGTGCGTGCAGCCCGACCTTCAGCATTCCGACTGCGAGAGCTACGCGGCCAATTGGATCGTTCCAGTGGAGGTTACGGTCGTTCCCGAGCCACAGACGTACGAGGAGGAATTCGTGATCTAATTACCCGCATGGGGCGGAATGGCGGCTTTTGGCGCAACTGCGACCCGCGTTGTCACTGCGTCATGTCCGCTTTGCAGCTACAGCGACGGGGTGCTCGATGACCTTTAAGAGGCGCATTGCTGATCGGCATTTGGAGCCGTTAGCGGCCTGGCAGCTTTTGGCTGCCGAGGAACGATAGCTGACGATCAACCCGCGGGGATTATGGTCTCAGAATGGCCACACCGGGCCCTCGCAGGCCCATTGCATGCTCTCCAGAATCAGGCTGGGACCAAGCCACGCACCGCACGGAACATCATGGGAAATGACCGGGGTCCATCGGGCAAGCCAACCAGATACCCGGCACGAACATGCTGTTCGATCGAACCGCGGGCGTCGTCCGAAAGTGCCATCAATATGCTTGTGATGCTGCCTGGCCCGTCGGTGAACGTAGCCCAATAATCCGCGAAGGACGCATACTCGCAATCCACGACAACGGGAATCTCCGTCACGTCGACGAGGCCGATCTTCCGCCACAACGTCGCCTGACCATTAGGCCAGAAGAGCTGGCGCCCCGCCCGCATGGATCTCAGCCTGGCGAAGTCGGTCTCAAGCACGGCGCCGGTGTTAATGACGAGATCGAAGGCGGGCATGCCGCCCAAGAACTGAGTAACGGCGGACGCGACCACGCCGCCTGGACGGGTCACGCGCATCATCTCGGCAACTACCTGTTCAATTTCCGGGATAACGTCCAGGGCTAGCGTGGAAACGGCCGCATCGAAAAAGTTAGTGTCGAACCGCATGTGCCGGACATCGCCGTGTTCATATGCGATATTGGGGTGGGATCGTCGACGGCGGGCTCCTTCCAGGTATCCCTCCGATGCGTCAACACCGATCACATGCGCTCCCGCCTCGGCCAGTGCTTTCGACAACACACCTGTCCCACATGCTACATCGAGCACGCGACTGCCCGGAGCAATATTGGCACGTGTAAGAAATGGGCTTGCCAGATGTTCGCTCCAGCGCCCTATGAATGTCTCGTAGACGTCGGGATCAGCCCAATTATATCGTAGTTCTGCGGTTTCCATGGCTTGCCATCCTCCCTCGATCAAGAATGGATCGTAACACGGCCATTCGGGTCGCGCGTACCGCCGTCACACCGGGCAATCCAGCGGAACCATGTTAACGCTTCTCAAGAAAATATGACACAGCGGGAGTGCTGATATCCCGCCAAGTCCCATATATCGACCTTCACGGGCGTTCCTTTATCGGCACCAGGAGTGGGCGAAGGTCGAAGCGATCGCCGACTGCGCCGGCGCACCGCCGATCCTCCGGCTGCCGAGCAGAGCTGAACTCAAAACAGCCGATCGACACATCGCTCGGTCTCCCACCGCCTGAGGAAATTTGCTTCCCGGGCAATCCAGCCGACAGTCTCGTTTCCCCATTCCTGGGCCCGGCTGGCGTACTCGCCCATCAGCCAGATGTGGCGGGCGATCACAAAGCGATGGGCGGCTTCGAAGTCATCTGGCGTGATCGGCCGGACGGCCCGATAGGCATCGACGAAGGCGTCCCACATTTCGGTCGACCGCCGGCCGAAGGATATTTGAGCCCACAAAAACACCGACAAGTCGTAGGCGAGATATCCCGGACCTCCGTCATCGAAGTCGAAAAATACGGCTTCACCGGCGTCGTTGATCCGCGCATTGAAGCCGTGACAGTCGCCGTGGCAATAGGTCGACGTCAAATCGCCGAAGGCTTCGATCGCCTTTGCGGTCCGCGCCGCGATGTCTTCAAGTTCGCTGCGGACCTCGGCGTCCTCCACGACGCCGCTGTCGCATATGCGGGCAAGCGGCCGATGCAGCAAGTGTTCGAGATCAAGCCGATAGAGCGCTCCGTCCGGCTGAAATGTCTCGGCGGCGTCGTGCATCAAAGCAAGGGTCTTGCCGTTGGCCCGCGCATCGCCGGCATCCGCCGTATCCGGCTTGCGGCCCTCGAGCGCCCGGAAGAGCACGGCCTGGCGCACGCCCTCCGGCGCATCTCCCTCAACGAACAAGCTGCCCTCGCGTGTCGGGACGGCTGCGGCGACGGGAACGCCAGATTGCGCAAGATGCGTCAGGAAAGCCGTTTCGGTCTTGACGTCGGCCGGACCACGGGCGCGGCGGTGGGAAAGCCGGAACACATAACGCTCGCCGTTGCTTCCGACGGCAAGATACACATCATTCAAACCGCGCTGGAGCATCCGGCAGGAAACCGGCCCTGCGAGCGGATAATGCCGATCGATGAACTGTTCGATAGCCGCAACCTGCGGGGTCGAATAAAGCGGATTAAAATCGAGCATGGGCGCTGTACCATCGGCTTTGCTGGCAGGCTGCTTCCGCGGTGAGAAGGCCATGAAGGCGGTGGCGGCCGCAGGCACCTACGATTGCAATAGGCTGCTGATTGGATAAGGTGAATGGCGCTATTGATAAAACCAAGAGATGAAAAACAAAATGCAGGCTTCGCGATTTTTGAAAGAAAACTCTATTTCGATTTCTGTGCTTTCCATCATTTTCGGTCTGTCTGGATGTGTCACCACTCAAAACGGTGTCGCTATTTCTGCGGATCACAGTCGGGCTCTGAGTGGAGAGCGGACAAAGATGGGCCAGTCCTACAATTTGAATGAAGACTGCACGGCTGCAACAATGGCCAATATAGAATTGGTACAAGCCCCGGCGCATGGCTCGGTTGAATTCGTCAAAGAGAATATTTATTCAAATTACAAGGATGGCATCCGCATTAAATGCAATTCCAGGAAATCTCTCGGCGTGTCGGAATACTATACTTCCAACAGCGGCTATTCTGGAAGTGACATGTACAAGGTGAGGGTGTCCTACGGGGAGGGGACCATCAAGGACGTCACCGTCAACATCAATGTGATCAAGAATTAAGCTAAGGCCAAAGGTTGGACCAGTCGCTGACTAGCAGTTCGCGTGTCGGCCTGTTGCTGTTATGAGCCGGCTCCAGCCCCTACGCGGCGGTACTCGTTCAATTGCCACTCGGAAGGAAGCATCGTGATGACATCCTATATAATGGAGCTTCGCGGTATAGTGGTCGAAAATTCGGTGGGTAGGCAACGAGGCAAACTTCGAGATGAAGCCATGAATGTCGATATTCTGCACGAAGAAAAAATCATTGGGCACGCCGATCTCGGTCCCATCGATCCGTCGATGGGCGTTGCAGGGGGACATTTTGTTCCCACTCCAGATTATGATCCACGCCTCCACGCGTTCGTAATTGACGGCGAATATAATGATTTAGAGGGCAAGGCCCAGCTCTCTGCATGTTCAGCAGAGTTCGGGGTGCTTCGATGCGAGGGCGTCGCGATTGAGGATTTCAATGAAACCGTTCAGGAAATAAATATTATCATATTGGGCATGGCCTATCCTGAATATGAAACCGCCTTTGCATCTTAGTTGCGCTTGGGGGGATGAAATTTTTGCTTCCGGCAGTCTGCGCCCTGATTTCCGTTTTCGTCGCAGCGACGAGCGCTCACGCGTGCGCAGTACCTCGACCATTTTTTTCTGAGCTGTTCGACGCTGACGTGATCGTTCGGGGCAATTTCCGGGACTTCGAAGTTTTGGAACCGGGCCAAGAGGCGCGGGTGACCCTCGAAATACTGGAGACCCTGAAGGGGAGCGTTCAACAGGGGCCATTGTCTTTCAATTGGACACGAAGCGGGCTTGCGGACCAGTGGAGGGGGCCGAACGACGTGATTGTGGCGCTCATGCGATCGAACCCGGATAACCGCGAAAACTATGAAATCATGCGCGGCTGCCGGGTGTGGGGAATCTATCGGACGGACAAAGACAAAGAGCTCGTGATGGAGATCATAACCCGCAGCGCTCGTTGATCTGCTTCTGTCCGCTGTTGGTGCTCCCGCATTGGGTCGCCTGTCGGTCCAATGCGCGGGTCGCAAACTACGCCCACAATCATCAGTAGGGCAGATAGAAAGGGCGACTGGATCCATGCGACCATTCGTGTTGCCTGCAAGCACCAGGCGAACCTCCGCCGGCAGCGGCCATTGGGGGCTATTCTCTAGGGGCGATCAGTCCGCCGTCGGCTGCCCGGGAAGCTGGCCGTAAGCCGTCAGAATGGCCTTGATCAGGCCCGGAAAGCGTTCGTCCAGCTCAG
This sequence comes from Rhizobium sp. WYCCWR 11152, assembly GCF_013087615.1. NCBI lineage: Bacteria > Pseudomonadati > Pseudomonadota > Alphaproteobacteria > Hyphomicrobiales > Rhizobiaceae > Rhizobium > Rhizobium sp. WYCCWR 11152. The sequence goes on from NZ_JABFCP010000009.1 coordinate 331,229, forward strand.
TGCAGCGCGTTTGATTGCGCATCTCCACACCCTGGCGCTCGCTCATGATCAGCCCGGATTCGCGCAGCACCTTGAAGTGGTTGGACAGCGACGACTTTGGAATGACGCGGTCGCCGAGATCGGCAAGCGCAGAGCACGTCCCGCCACCGCTGGCGCCGGCAAGCTTTGCATAAATGGCAACGCGCTCCGGATCGGACAGCGCATAGAGGATCGCCTCGGGCTTGATGTCCTCCAGGGCTGGGTGAAAGAGCGGTCTCATGAATTTTATATAGCGTCCCTTGACATCGAGATCAACAGTTCCGAATTTCTGAACTATGGAACAAGCCTGTCAATCCCGGCGGCTGTCCAGATCTGAAGGGACGAGAAATGGCTAAGCTCACAGGAAAGGTCGCTGTCGTAACGGGCGCCTCCAAAGGCATTGGCGCTGCGATTGCCAAGGCGTTCGCAGCAGAGGGTGCGCAAGTGGTGGTCAACTACGCTTCGAGCAAGTCGGGAGCCGACGCCGTGGTTGAGGCGATCAGCGCGGCCGGTGGCAAAGCCATTGCGGTGCAAGGCGATGTTTCGAAGGCCGGTGAGGCACAGGGACTGGTCGATGCTGCGGTCAAGGAGTTCGGCAAGCTCGACGTGCTGGTCAACAATTCCGGCGTCTATGAATTCGCGCCGATCGGTGAGGTGACCGAGGAACAGTATCGTCGCATGTTCGACGTGAATGTTCTCGGTGTTCTCTTGACCACCCAGGCAGCGGTGAAGCATCTCGGCGAGGGCGGCAGCATCATCAACATCTCCTCGGTGGTCACCAGTCTGGCGCCGCCAGACTCCGCCGTCTATACCGGGACGAAGGGAGCCGTCGAGGGCATCAACAGCGTGCTTGCCAAGGAACTCGGCCCGCGCAAGATCCGCGTCAACGCCATCCTGCCAGGGATGGTCGAAACCGAGGGCACGCACACGGCGGGCGTCATCGGCTCGGATTTCGAACAGACCATCGTCGCCCAGACGCCGCTCGGCCGCATCGGCCAGCCGGATGATATCGCCGGTGTCGCCGTCTTCCTCGCTTCCGACGATGCCCGCTGGCTGAGCGGCGAACGATTGTCCGCCAGCGGCGGTTTTCGCTAAAGCATGATGATGTGATACCGGGTCGGCCTCAAACCTGAATGCTGTTCTGAATTAAACGGCTAAAGCGCGTCGCGATCTTTCAGATTCGCTTGTCGCGCTTTAGCTCTTTGTTTTTACGCATGTCGTTATCGCAAAACCGCTGCACACTTTTGCGCGACATGCTCTAGCTGTGGCGATGGTGTGCGTGCGCCAAGCCGCAATCCAAGGCTGGAGCCGGCTCGGCGTCTTGGAGATTGGCCCGCCGCAGACGTCTAAGCCACCGTCGGGTGTTCAATCGCTTGACGCATCTCCTGGACATGCCGCGCCGGCGGCGCGCCGAATTGCCGAAGATACTCGCGGCTGAATTGCGAGGCGCTCTCGTATCCGACCGCGAACGCCGCATCCGACGCGCTATGGCCGCCCGCTAGCAACAGTTGGCGGGCTTCCTGCAACCTGAGCTGCTTTTGATACTGAAGAGGACTGAAGCCAGTGATCGCCAGGAAATGGCGATGCAAGCTTGCGCGGCTCATCCCGCTGGCATCGCAAAGGGCCTCGATGCGAAGGTGCGCGTCGGGGTGGTCCCTAATCCACGCGATGGCGCGCCGGACGCGGGCCACGGCACCCTCAGGCCGTGCGATCTGACGCAGCAATCGCCCCTGTGGGCCCTGCAGCAACCGGTAGAGTAGCTCGCGCTCGATCATCGGGCTGAGAATGGGAATATCCGCCGGGTTATCGAGCAACGACAGCAACCGGAGCAATGTATCGCGAAGCGGAGCGATCATTGGATTGACCGCGACGCCCATGCTTTTCTGATCGTTCTCTCGTACGGAGGGCATGGTCGCAGCAAGCTCTGCCAACAGCCCCGGCTCCAGGACGAGTGAGACCGCGACATAGGGGCGACCCTTGCCGGCATCCAGGATTTGCCCAGTCAGCGGTAGGTCGAGAGCGCTGATGAAATACTGCGCGCTGTCGTAACTCAGAAGGGTGTCGCCGATTGCAACGCGCTTAGACCCTTGCAGAATGAAGCAGATCATCGAGCGATAAAGGCAAGGCACCTTGCCCGTGGTGTCTCGTCCTACGAACATGTCGAGGCGGGGGATCAGTGTGTCCGTCGAGCCCGTCGCGGCATGACGCAACACAATGTCCAGATGCGGCGCGAGATCGTCTGTCATATCTCCAGTGTGCCACGCCCCCGCGAAAAAGCAAAGGTTTTGAGACAATCAGGCAAGAGGTTGAGCCGATCGGGCGTGTTCCCAACCCGGCGTTTGCCTATCTTGGATCCAACAAAAGCGCCTGAGGGCGCGACATCCGAGAAAGGCAGTCATGACCCACCCTATCGCACTTATCACCGGCGCAAGCCGCGGCCTTGGCCGCAACATGGCGCTTCACTTGGCCAAGCGTGGGGTCCATATCATCGGCACCTACCGTAATGGCATGACCGAGGCCAACGCCTTGCGTCAGGAAATAGAAGCGCTGGGCGGCAAGGCGTCGATGCTGGCGCTCGATGTAACCGACACGGCGAGCTTCCCGGCATTCGTTGGCGCCGTCACCGAGACGCTCAGGTCGGACTTCCACCGAGATCGTTTCGACTATCTCGTCAACAACGCCGGCAACGGCCTGTTTTCGAACTTTGTCGATGCGACCGAGGAGCAGTTTGCTTCCTTGGTTTCTACCCATCTCCAGGGGCCGATTTTCCTGACCCAGAAGCTTCTGCCGCTGATCGCGGATGGCGGGCGCATACTGAACGTCTCCTCTGGCTTCGTGCGCTTCACCTTGCCGGGGTACAGCCTCTACGCAGCCATGAAGGCGGCGGTCGAGGTGCTTTCACGTTACCTGGCTGTGGAGTTGGGTGAACGCAGGATTCGCGTCAACGCCATCGCGCCGGGCGCCATCGCAACCGATTTCGGTGGCGGCGCAGTGCGCGATAATGAGGGCGTGAACGCGTACGTGGCGCAGGGCATCGCGCTGGGCCGCGTCGGCCTGCCGGACGATGTGGGCGGCGCCGTCGCCGCGATCCTGTCCAACGACATGGCTTGGGCCAATGGCACCACCTTCGACATCTCGGGAGGACAATTGCTTTAGACCAGGCAAGTGCTCCCCAGATTGTCGGTTATCGAGAGGCCATCATGACAACCAGCAAGCTCACGCTCATCAGCCATCCGCTATGCCCGTTCGTTCAGCGTGCGGCGATCGTCCTTTTGGAGAAGGGCGTGTCGTTCGACAGGATCGACGTCGATCTCGCTGACAAACCGGACTGGTTCCTGGCGCTTTCTCCGACAGGCAAGGTGCCCTTGCTGAAGGTGGAGCGGGCGGATGACAGGGCCGCGATCCTGTTCGAAAGCATGGTGATTTGCGAATATCTAGAGGAGACGCAGGGCGGCGCAAGGCTCTACTCTGAGGACGCGCTGTCTCGCGCTCAACAGCGCGCGTGGATCGAATATGGTACGGCGGCACTAGCCGAAGCCTGGCAATTCCTAAACGCCAAGGATCGTGCAACCGCAGACGCCAAGCGGGCAGCGTTCCGAAACCGGCTAGAGAGGCTCGAAGATGTGCGTGACCAAGGGCCCTACTTCTCTGGATCGACGTTCAGCATGGTCGATGCGGTGTTCGCGCCTCTGTTCCGGTATTTCGACCTCATCAACCCGACCGTGACGCAGATAATATTTCAGGGTCTCCCACGCGTATCCATATGGCGTGAGGCTTTGGCACTACGAGCGAGCGTCGTCGCGGCCGTGGGGCGGGACTACGGTCGCCGTTTCAAGCAACATCTGGCCGAGCACCAGGCGATCTTGGCCGATTGATTCCCCCCAAGCCCGCTTTCGCTCTCTCGGTGTCTTGACCCGGCGGCGCTCCGAAGAGACGCTTGTACTCACGGCTGAACTGCGAGGCGCTTTCATAGCCGATCGCAAACCCCACCTCGGCTGCACTCACCTGGTTCGCGATCATGCGACGGCGGGCCTCGTGGAGCCGGATATATTTCTGATACTGAAGCGGGCTGACGGCGGCAACGGCTTTAAAGCGATCGTAAAACACGGATACGCTCATACCCGCGAGCGCAGCGACCGCCTTGAAATTGAGGCGCTCGGTGTAGTGATCGCGGATCCAAGCCATGGCCTTTCGGATGTGCATCAGGCGCGAGTCAGATCCGGCAATCTGACGGAGCAGGCCGCCGTGCGGTCCCATCAGCAGCCGAAACATGAGCTCGTGCTCCAGAGACCGAGCCATGACCGGGATTTCGGTTGGGCGATCGAGTAGTTCCAGTAGTCTTCCCCAAGCGCCCAGAAGCGACGCGCTCGCGGTGCTAACGCCGTATCCCGATTCAATCGGCAACTCTGGTATCGCTGCCATTTCAAGTACGAGATCCGACAGCAGGGCTGGATCCAAAAACAGACCGACTGCGAGAAACGGTTGATCCTCTGACGCCTCACAGATCTGACCCAACGCAGCGATCTCAGCCGCGACGATCATGCTTTGGCCAGGGCCGTACTCAAACATCTTGTCGCCGATAAACATGCGCTGAGTTCCCTGGATCACCAGGGACGCCGCAGGATCGTAGATCAGCGGGTCGATCTCGGTTGTATGGTCGAGGATGTAAGCGAACAGTCTCGGCAGTTGAGGACTCTGACGGCCAGCGTGGCGCACCGCCATGGCGCGGATTTTGTCGAGTTCGCTCATCAAGGCAGCTTAACTCGATTGCCCAGAATTATCAATCATTCCGGAAAATCAGGCAATGATAGCGGAAGATCTGGCATCGTGGCGTCGCGATTCAAAGCCTATCTTCAGGCTGAACACAGAGGCCGTTGAGGCTTCTAAATCATCCTGAAAGGAACTGCCATGCCCACCCCAACGGAAACTGTTTCGGCTTTTTGCGCCACATTCTTGGAAGACGGCGGAAGGCCAGCCGTCCGTCGCTGGTTCACACCCAACACGCGCTGGGTCAACGAAGGCGTTTCAGTCACGAACGGCGTCGAAGAGGCTATCGCCATGATCGACGGATTGGAGACGTCGATGGGCATCTCGACGGTCCATATCGACATGCTCGCGATTGCCGCCGACGGATCTCGCGTTCTCACCGAAAGGCTCGACCGGTTCGAGCGTGCCGACGGCAGCGAAATCGGACGGGTGATGATCATGGGCATTTTCGAGATCGAAGACGACAAGATTGTCGAGTGGCGGGACTATTTCGACGTTACCGCCGTCCAGAAGTTCTCTGCCGGCTGAGACGCCGGCTTGCGAACGATGGGGCTGGACGCGGAGATTATTGTCTCCGCGATCGGCACAACGCGCCCAATCGGGAACATCCCCTTTTAAGCAGGCTCGCAGCCGTGCGGGTGGGCTTTCAGATGAGTCGCGTCGATCATGATGCGCCCAGGCCTGGACCGTCCGCCGGTGAGCCCAGCGAAGATGCGATCGAAGACGCCGAGCCGGCTCCAGCGGATGAAGCGATTGTAGAGCGTTGTGCGGCCCATTACCTGCCGGCTAGTAGGGCGAGACGCACGCCCGTCGCGGACCGTAATAGGGCTGGAACGTGTTGTCGTAAGCCCTGTAAGACCGGTAGCGCGAGTAGCACCAGCTCGTATGTCCGTTGCCGCCACTATAGACTTGGCGGTACGAGCGCGGCGCGTAGTAGCGCGGACGGTAAATGGTCGAGCCGTAGTAGCGCGGCGGACCGTAATAGGGCGATCCGTAGTAGCCCTGATCGTAGTAGCCCCGACCGTAATAGCTTCGGCCATAATACGGCTGCGCTAGCATTCCGCCGATGATTGCGCCGGTCGCGAGCCCGCCGAGACCCCAAGCCCAATTGTCGTTGCGATAGCCACCCCCGCGGTAGCCTCGATAGCCGCCTCGATAGCCGCCTCGGTATCCACCGCGGTAGCCGCCGCGATAATTTCTGTACTGGACCGGCTGCGCCTCTGCGGCTTCGATTTTCGGCACGGCAATGGTGGGAAACGCCATGGCCGGCGGGACGCTCGTCAGCGCCGTCACCAGCGACAGGATAACGATTGCTAACCTTTTCATTGGCTCATCTTTCCTTCGTAAGCGCTGCGCGACGCATGCGGCGCGCAAGGACGTTTCAGCCCTCTCAATGCACTGGTTAATTTTACCCTAAAATCGACTTTGATTCGAGGAGTTTCGCAGGAAGGATTTTCTTCGACGGCGGGGCTCCCGGCGAAAGCACGCGCCCCACTCTCCGTCATCCCGTATAAGCCGCTGCGCGCTCCACGAAACATGCGACGCGGAGCTCATCCATGACGCCGGCAAAGGCGGTCATCACCTGCGACGCGACTTTGTCAGCGGTATCCGCCAGAAGCGGCCATATCGGGTCTTGATGGGAATCGAAATCGCGACCTGTCATTTGTGACGGAATGCCACTCAGCGTGAGCCTTTCCTGCGCAATTGCATTAGGCTGGTTGCGTAGTGCCCGAGGCAGACGAACAGCGCAACAATGGCGCCCTGGTGCAAAAAGAACCGCAATGCCGCTTCTTCGAAATTCCAGAGATTAAGAGTCATTTCGGCCATAAGGCGCGACCCGGTACCCATGACCATCCAGCTGTGGACGCCGTAGGCGGCTACGGCCAGCGCCAGGGCGCGGAGGATCCAAGTCCTACCGACGCTGGGGGTGCCAAGTCGCAGCCAGGCGCGCATCGAGGCCATGATCATGGCCCAGCGCATGCCGACGTGGACCGCGACGATCACCAGCGCCCAATAGGCGGCCTGGGCGTGCAGTTGACGTGCCCCGAACGAGCTGGCAATCGGCAAGAGGCTGAATAGAGAGCGCGAAATGATCAAGCTGGTGACCAGCAGGCTTAGCATTGCGGCCGCGAGTGCGCCGATGGTGACGATGTTGAGCCAGCCGCGCAGATCCCGGCTACCCTTGCGGGCGGTCGAACCGTACCAGCGGCGATTGAAGGCGTTGTGGAAGATCAGCAGCCCGAACATGGCCGTGCCGATCAGTTCATGGGTAAGGTTGCCCAGCCAATCATAGGCCAGGGCAGCCACTAGCAGACCACCCGCCACGGCGTTCATCAGCAGGCGAACCTGAAGCGGCATCAGGGCAGATACGCTTCCATGCGGTCGCGGGTGAACATGAAATCATTGCTTTCCTGCCCTTGGTGGCAGGCCTCGCAACGTTCCGCGATCGAGGTGCGGTTGACCTGGCCGTTGGTGTCGAACTGCTGGAAATGCCAGTCACCGGTGCGCTTCTCCTCCTCGACTTCGAGGCCCCAATCCACACCTTTTTCCATCACGAAGTAGCCGGTTAGGGCACCGTCATCATAAATCTCCAGTACAAGCCTCGTGCCCGGGGGTAACGGCTGGCCAGCCTTCGCGATGTCGATCGTTTCCTTCAGGGCATAAGCCAGCTCGCCACCTGAGCCGCGCCTGTAATCTCCATACATAACCATCTGCTTGAAATCTTTCGGGAAGGTCGCGCGGTTGGCGGCTGCGGCGGCAAGGCCGGATGCTAGGAGCAGAGCGGCCCCACCGAGGGCTAGAAGGACAGAACGGAACGATGGCATGAGGATCCTTTCTGGATATGGGAAATGTGACCTGTGGCGGCTTCGGAAATGCCAGCGGGCGCCGCTTGAGCGCCCGCCGTTCCGGAAGATCAGGCTTCGACGTCGACCGATTCCGTAAACATCGGGCTCATGCGCCCGCCATGCACGGTTATGGTGGAGAGCACGGCATTGATCTCGGCGAGATCTTCAGGCGTCAGTTCGACACGAAGCGCCCCGAGATTTTCAACCAGGTGGTCGATGTTGCGGGTGCCAGGGATCGGCACGATAAAGGGCTTCTGTGCTCGCAGCCATGCCAGCGCGACAGCAGAAGGTGTGACTCCCTTTTTCGCCGCGAACTGCCTCAGGAAGGTAACGATCGGCATATTCGCCGCCATGTTTTCCGCGCTAAAGCGTTCAAAGTTCGCGCGAAGGTCCGTTTTCGGATCGAACTTGGTCTTGCTGTCGATCCTGCCTGTCAGATACCCCATCCCGAGCGGTCCCCATGGCACGAAGCCGATCCCGAGTTCCTCACATGTCGCCAGGACACCGTTCGTTTCGGGATTGCGCTCAATCACCGAGTATTCCGTCTGCACAGCCGTGACCGCCTGCACGGCATGGGCTCGCCGAATGGTTTTTGCGCTCGCTTCAGACAAGCCGAAATGCAGCACCTTGCCTTCCTGGATCAGGTCCTTGACGGCGCCTGCCACGTCCTCGATCGGCACGTTCCTGTCGACGCGATGCTGATAGAACAGATCGATGCGATCTGTCCTGAGGCGCTTCAGCGATTCTTCGGCAACTCGCTTGATGCGTTCCGGCCGGCTGTCCCGCGCGGTCGTGCCGTCGAGGGCGAAGCCGAATTTGGTGGCGATCTTCACCTTGTCGCGCATGGGTGCCAAGGCTTCACCCACCAACTCTTCGTTTGTATGGGGCCCGTAGACTTCGGCGGTGTCGAAGAAGGTCACGCCGTTGTCATGTGCGGTGCGCAAAGTTTGGATGCCTTGGGCAATATCGGCCGGTGGGCCGTAGGTGCCACTGATGCTCATGGCGCCGGCGCCGATTTCCGACACCTCCAGAGTTCCCAGTCTACGTGTTTCCATAATCGATCCTGTCTGCGTGGTTGACGTATCCGAGGTCGCGGCCCCAGCCATTGATCCGAGCGGCAGGGTTGCTCCAGTGAGGGCCGCCCCCACCACAAAATCTCGTCGTCCGATGCTCAGCTCGATCCGTCTTTGCTTATTCATGATCAGTCTCCTGATTGACCGCGACCAAACGGGCGTCGCTTCGCGAAACGTTCTTTTGACGTCGAAAGCGATGACCCCGCTCTTTGCGGCTCATGTTGGCGGTTAGTGATATAAGCCCCACGAGATCATCCGATTAGGCGGGAATATCTGCATGGGTTTAGAAATGGAGCTTCTGAATTCGGACGATTGCTCAGCGCTCGACAAATGCCGGTAGGAGTATTGTCGATCGGTCCTAGGCCAGACCCGCCACACCGGCAGCGCGGTCATCACCTGCCGATATTAGGCGGCCAACTCCTCCGGCGTGCCGTTGGGGAAGGCCGGTTATTTTCGGCCATTTACCTGACGGAGCCGATATCGATGACCTCAGGAGGCAATATGCAACGTGGCCCAAATATCTGCCGCCCGGACCAGGGGAAAGATACTAGGCTTTCAAAAACATCCGCCAAAGTGGACCATGAAGGTTGCGGCGCTGAGCGGCGGTCATGCGCCCCCAATCCAGTCATTGGCGTTTGCGCTAACGGAATCGAAAGCAGACATTCACTGCTGACGCGCACGACTGCGCGGATGGATTCGTTCCCGACTCTTGCCCAAGACGGTCCCGAAAAATGGAGAACAAGGTCCGGATCAAGTTGTCTGACTGATCGCGTCTGCGGCTCGTAAGAGAGAGCCGCCCGCGATGACCCGCATGTCTATTGCGCTACTGGGCAAGATAACCGCCGTCGATGTTCAACTCGACGCCGGTCACGTAGCTTGCCTCCTCGGAAGCTAGATACAGGCAGCCGTAGGCGATCTCGATCGACCTGCCACCGCGCTTCATCGGTGTTGCCGCGATGACAGCTTCATTGAGCTCTGGCGCCTGTGCATCCGTCAGCGGCGTGTGTACGAAGCCCGGATGCACGGAGTTGACCCGGATCCCGTCGGATACGTACGTCATCGCCGCGTTTTTCGACATGTTGCGGACTGCACCTTTTGCGGCATGGTAGGAATGCGCACCCGCAACCGCTGCACTGCCCCAGATCGAGGAGATGTTGACGATCGCACCCGCTTGCTGCTTGCGCATGACGCGAATTGCTTCCCGCATGCCGAGGAAGACACCAGTCTGGTCGACGGCGATCATCTTCAGCCAGTCCTTCATCTCCAGCTTGTCGAGCGGCTCGTAGGCGATAATGCCGGCATTGTTTACAAGCACGTCAAGTCGGCCATGTTTCCTGACGATCGCGGCAACGACCGTTGCCCATTGCTCTTCGCTGGTCACATCAAGCGTCACTGCTTCGACGGCGTCGGGATATGGTTTTTCGGACGGCTTGATGTCGGCGGCGATGACAATGGCGCCCTCGCTATTGAACAGATCCGCGACTGCGAAACCGATACCACCTGCGGCTCCTGTGACCAATGCAACCTTGCCCTTGAGTCTCATCTTGCAGCTCCTTCTTGGCTTGATGGTGTCGTGTGCAAAAGCGGCGCCTGCGGCGCGGCGTGCTCTTCCCCGAGCAATCCGCGATGGCCCTCGTTCGCCGACGTCCAGTTTCGTGGGAAGCGTGCTAGTCGCCAGCCGGCGCGAGGATCTGCATTCGCATCACCTTCACTCCGCCTTCGGCGAGTTCGGGCAGCTTGGCAAACCACTCCTTCACATACGGCATGGCGTTATGAGCCTCAAAGTCGGCTTCGTTGGCGAATATCTCGTAGAAGATGAAGTGTCCGGGGGTCTCACGGTTCTCCTGAAGAAAATAGACGAGGTTTGCGGGATCGCTGCGGACAAGGTCAATAAGAGGAAGCGTGACGGCCCGTAGTTCGGCCTCCTTGCCCGGTTTGGCACGGACCTCGGCAACAACCGAATAGGCCCCACTTGCAATTTCGGCATAGCCCTGGCCCGGGCCTTCCTGAGCGAGCGCGTCCGCTTGGAGAACGGGTCCCGCGAGCAGGCCCCCGAGCAGAATAGCCGAAGCTTGCAGCCGCAGCGTAGTGATCATGTCGTTTCTCCTTATCTTGCCAAGCGCGGTAAGATGGCCCGCTGGCCAAATCCGGGTGCCGGCCTGCAAAGTGATGCTGATGCCTTTTGCGCTTACTTCGCGCTCGCAAGTTGCAGATGCGCCGCCAATGCATCGGCAAACCGTTTTTTCACGGGTCCAAGCGCCTTCACGAACTCCAGTTGTTCCCCCTCCGGGCCCTTGCAATAGATCAGTTCCCAGCCGTCTGATGGCGCAACGGTCACTTTGTTGGTGTTGGCGCTCTGGGGGGCCGCCTTTCGTTCGTCTTCTGTCGAAACACGTATGATGCGATTTGCCCGCACCTGCGTCATGCCACGCCGCTCGGACTCCGCCTCGAGATCGGCGATAAACTGGTTGAAGTCGACATCATCCCGGACGTAGAAGCAGATGTGCATCATTCGCGGAAAAGCCGGGCTCATGTGCTCCACAGGTTCCGCGAACGCCTTGGGACCACCCATCGGTTGGTCCGCATCGCGATACTGCAAGAGCTCAATAACGACGTTGTCGAACTGGATGAATCGCACATCGAGGCGTTGGGCGCCGTCCCTGAGGTCAGGCACGCCGATCGTCCGCGGATTGACGCCGAGCTGATTGGCCAGGATTTCCTGGTCGGCAAGCAGTGTGTTCTGCACGGCGTCGCCTTGAAAGTCACCATGGCGGAAGACTTCGGTCCCACCGAGTACGGCTGTGTAGAACTCGTACGCGCGTTCCATGTTCTGCACGGTCAGGCCGAAATGCTGTACGCCCTGAAGCCGGGCACCCAGCGAACCTGGATCGCCGGTTGCGACTGGCGTATGTGCGGACGCAGTTGCATCGCCTGCTAGGGCAGCGGCAATTCCGCCGATTGCAACGCCTCCGGCGGCGCGAAGGATGGCTCGGCGCTCCGGGTCGTCCGGTTGGGTAGCTGGCTTTTGATCGCGAGACATCGTTGCCTCCTGTGTTCGCGGGGTGACTGCGCAAATTCTAGCGCGTCCGCGCTTGCGAGGCTGGTTAAGATCTGGGAAATTTGGTGAACCGAGCAGCCATCCGGTCAGTACGATAACGGCGACCTGGTATCTTCCTGCGCGCGGACCGCGGCCCCCGGACCGGCGCCAACAAAGGCTCATAAGGTATGGACACAACGGCGGGGCGGACCAGACGGATTGCAATCGTGCTGGGTGCAGGCGCGGGAATGTATTTCAGCATCGGGATCGTGCTGATCTATGGCTTCAGCGTTTTCATCGTGCCGATCACCGAGGATACTGGGTGGGATCGGACCGTGGTGGCCGCCGTCGTCGCACCGATAGCCGTCGTAAACGGTCTTATGTCGCCTGTAGTAGGGGCGTTGACGGATCGGTTCGGCCCGCGCCGGGTGCTTGCCGTATCGTCCATGTCGATGGCGATCGGCCTGATCGGGGTCGGCATTGCGTCGCAGAATTTGACCACATTCATCGTGGCCGTCGCCGTGGCAAGCCTTATGGGTGCCGCGCAGACCGGCGTGCCCTACACCTATGTGGTGGTCGGATGGTTCTCCGCGCGACGCGGTCTCGCACTGGGTGTCATGCTTTCCTTCGTGGGGCTTGGGATCGCAACGCTTCCTCCGTTCCTTGCATTCCTGATTTCCGAGTGGGGCTGGCGCTTTGCCTTCATGGCAGCCGGTCTGATATCAATTGCTGTCACGCTTCCCGTCGCGCTTTTCGTTATTCGTGATCCACCCGTGCTTCAGCGACCCGACCGCACAGGGGGCGAGGGCCACACTGTTCGCCGGGCGGTGGAGACGGCAAGCTTCTGGTTGATGCTTGGCGCATTTTTTCTCAACTACTTCGCCGCTGCAGCCGGGTCTATTTCGCTCCCTGTCGTGCTGGCGGATCGCGGAGCGGATCCGGCAATGGCGGCCTTGGTCATGAGCCTTGTGGGGTTGTCCTTCATTGTCATGCGTCTCGGCTTCGGGGCACTGCTCGATCGATTTCCCCCGGTCCCGTTGACCAGCCTGGCTTTTCTGTCACCCGTTGTCGGTCATTTCATTCTGTTGAATTCCGAAGCTCTGATCCCCGTCTATGTCAGCGCCGTCTTCTTCGGCCTCGCCACCGGAGCGGAGGGCGACGCGATCGGTTACCTGCTGTCGAAACGGTTCGGAATGCGAAGCTTCGGCAAGCTCTTCGGCATCAACTACATGGCTTTGACCATGGGCGCTGGACTTGGCCCGGCATCGCTGCACATCATGGCCGCCGAAGGTACGCGCTACGTCGAGGCCTTTTCAATCTTCGCGGGCATTGCCGCGATCGCTCCGATCCTTCTCATGTTGGATCGCCGTACGCGAGCGCTAACGCGCTAGGAATTCGGACTTGTATGCCCATCGCGACGAGCCTGACGAGCAGCGCTTTTGCTCCCCTTGCCAGCATCCCCCAGGCTATCGAGGAGTGCGCGCGCCTTCACCAGATCGCGGGTGGTGAGCCCTTCGCCGAAGCGTCGATAAATCGGTGCCAGAAGCCCGCCAACCCTTTCGCTTTGTCCCGACTGAGCCCAATGCTCGGCGAGAGCCGTTGCGGCGCGCAACTCCCATGACAGTGCACCTTGGTGGCGCGCGAGGTCGAGCGACTGAAAATAAAGGGCTTCTGCGGCTTTTACCGTCCGGTTGGCGCTTTCCTTGCCCAACAAAACCGCCTTTATGCGCAGCAGTTCCGGCATGCACCAGATTTCGCCGGTCGATGCCGAAAGCGCGACTGCCTCGCCGATCGCGGTCTGCCCCGCATCAACGTCCCCATGATCCCCCAGACCCGCAGCGTAAACGCCGATATAGAAAGGGCAACGCATGCGGAAACCTACCACAAGAAGCTCATCGAGCGCGCCTCTCAACATCGCCAGTCCAGACGGATCACCGCTTTGCAGCAACCACTCTGCGCGCAGGCAGCGGCTCATGGCACTCCAAATCGACATCGCGTGCTCCGCGACATGGGCTTCGATGCCAACAAGCAGGCGCTCCGCGGCAGCAAGGTCTCCCGTCCACAGTGCAATGGGGCAGGTCGTGTGGACGATGGCATTGCAGAGCGCGAGGGCGTGCTGCGAGGCCCGTGCCTCTTCCAATTGACGCTGCGCCATGGCAACCGCCCTGTCGGGATGCCCCTGCAGCCAGGTGACGTTCGCAAGGGTGCCCCTTGCCGCAGATCGTGGGTCCAACTGGAAACGCGCAATGTCGGAACGGGTCACGGGAGGGACATATCGGGAGATCATGCGTTCGAGGTGACGCCGTGCTTCGCCAAGCTCTCCCAAGTAGCGCAGAGCGGTTCCAGTCTGCCTATCGACATTGTTGCGTGCATCCAGATCGCCGCGGTCGGTTGCCAGCTTTCTTATCCGATCCGCCATCCCCAAGGCCGATTGGTGATCGCCCGTCCAGGTGAAATAGTCGCACAATCCCCACAGGCACCTGAGCATGTATTCGGTGTCGTTGAGCACTTCGGCGGAGCCGAGGGCTGTGGTCCAGGCGGTCTTGACTTCGGGCAGCGGGCCGCGGGTGTGAAGCAGCGCCGTGCCATAGGCAAGCTGCAGCTTCATGTCGTCGCTCGCACTACGGAAATCGGCAAAACAACGACTGAGAGCGAGTTCTACCCCGGTGCGGCACTCCTCCAGGAGCGAAAGATGTTCCCAAAACGGGAGAGCAGCAACCGTGAGCGCTACGCCGGTGGCAACGCTGCGGTTCCCGGAGAACGCCCAGCCCAAAGCACCGCGGATATCGTCCATCTTTCGCCCGTACTCGGCGAGCCATTGGGCCGTCGGCCGGATTTTCCATTCCGCCTCGGCGCGTTTGGCGAGTTCGAGGAGATGTTCGGCGTGGCGCTGGCGCAGGCTGTTGCTTTCGCCGCTCTCGGCAAGTTTCTGCAGCGCATATTTGCGGGTTGTATCGAGCAATCTGTAGTGCGTCCCGAGCTCTCCTCTCTCCGTCGATATAAGCGACTTCGCAACGAGGTTCGCGACACCGTGAATGCATCCGGAGCGGGCACGACCCTTGTCGACTGCAACGGCGCAGGCCGATTCGAGACTGAAGGCGCCTGCAAAGACCGAGAGGCGTCGCAGCAGGACGCGCTCAGGCTCGGCGAGCAGGCCATAGCTCCAGTCCAGCGTTGCAGCCAAGGTGTGGTGGCGAGGGTCGCCACACCGCCTATCGCTCAACACATGAGATTGATCGGCGAGAAGGTCGAGGAGTTCGCGTGTACTGAACGCATCCAGTCGCGGCGCAGCGAGTTCGATCGCGAGTGCCAGCCCATCGAGCCTGCGGCAGATCTCAGCAGCGACTGGTGCGTTCCCGTCGTTAAGCTTGAACTCGCCGCGACTTCCGGCCGCGCGCTCGACGAAGAGCTCCACCGCTGGGAACGCCAAAGCCTGGGCTGCGGAAAGTTCGGACACTTCGGGTGGTGTTTCGAGAGGCGGCAGGCGATAGACCTGTTCTCCGACAACCCGCATGGGTTCACGGCTCGTGGCGAGAATCCGTACCCTCGCGGCGGCGGCCAGGAGCGTTTCTGCGCAGGAGGCCACCGCTTCGATGACGTGCTCACAATTGTCGAGCACAAGCATGAATTCCCGGTCGGTTGCGAAGGCCGCGACCGCAGCTTTGATCTTCTCCGAGTGGACCCTCAATCCCATCGCCGTGGCGATCGCCGTCGGTACGAGAGTTGCATCGTTCACGGTCGCCAGATCAACGAACCAGATGCCATCGTGATACGCAGCAGTAAGTTGATCAGCTATTGCGAGAGCCAACCTCGTCTTGCCGACGCCCCCCGGGCCAACGATCGTCAAGAGGCGCGATACCTCAAGTGCGCACCGGATTGCATCAACAGCATCGCCTCTTCCCACCAAACGGGTTGTTGAAACAGGCAGATTGTGCGTGCGGGCACCTTGAGACTTCGCCGTGACGGAGGTGTCATTCTGCCCCGAAATACGCACGGGAAAGACGAACCGATAGCCCCGGCCGCTCACCGTCGCTATGTATTGCATGTCGCCCGGAGCATCGCCAAGCGCGCGACGAAGAGCCGCAACGTTTACCTTGAGATTGCTTTCCTCGACGAAGGTATCCGGCCAGACGCGCGACACAAGCTCAGCCTTGCCCACCAGTTCGCCGGGACGCTCGATCAGCGCCGCCAAAATTTCCAGTGCGCGGCTACCGACACGAACGGCCGTCTGATCCCGCATCAGCGACTGCCGCTCTGGTACAAGTACGTACGGGCCAAAGAAGTAGGAAAGCACGATCGAAGCTCCGGACGCAAACGTACAAACCCCTTGAATACGTGAACGATCGCTTAATGAAACCGCTCACAGCCCCAGGACAATAACCAATATCACATGTGAAATACATCGCAGATCGATCGACAGGAGCAGCCGACCTACAGGCTGCGGGGTCCGCTCTGGGGCTGTGACAGCAATGCTGAATGTCTTCTTGAAGCACCGAAGGTACAAGTCCCCATGCCATCGGGCCAGAGCTCAGAACCTGGGACCATTGCGCCTTGACGGAAATTATTTCCGCTGCCGGTCCGAAGATTATCGTCCCACTTCCAATCAACGGCAGTTCTGCGCCCTCGTTGCAGTCCTGGAGATGTTTGGCTCTTTCTGGAAAGCCCGACATGTCAGGAGCTTGGGGAAGGTGCGTTGCACCTTGCAGCATTCTCACAGTGTGCCTGACCGCGATTAACGGAGGCGCGCCTGGATAGCGGGGACGCTAGCGAGCCATCTGCGCGCGTAGGCGGGGCCCGATCCAGTCGAGGAAACACCGCACCTTCAGCGGCATGGGATCGGCTGGTCCATGGACAACGTTCACCGGCAGCGGTTCCGGTGCGAACTCCGCCAGCAATTCCTGCAGCGCGCCGGAGCGCAAGTGATCGGAGATCTGGTAAGACAGAACGCGGATAATGCCGATACCGGCCAGTGCAGCCTGAATGGCAGCCTCCGTCGTGTTGACCGCGAGCTTGGAGCGCGGCTCGACGGCAAAGGCCGCGCCATCCCGGCGGTAGCGCCATTCCGGCGCGGTCGCGAAGCCTTGGAAGCTTATGCCGTCATGCTGGGCGAGGTCATCCGGCTGACGCGGCACTCCTCGGCGGGCGAGATAGTCGGGGCTCGCGCACATCACCCGGCGGACGGCGCCCACGCGCGTTGCGATAAGCGCGCTGTCCGCCAGATGCCCGATCCGCAGGGCCACATCAACGTGCTCATCCACCAGACTTAGCTGCCGATCGACCAGGGTCAGGCGCAGGTTGATATCGGGTTGCTCCTTCAGGAATTCCAGCGCAATTGGGAGCAGATGGCGCTCGCCGAAGGCAATCGGTGCCGTTACGTGCAGCCCGCCACGCAGCGCGCCATGATCGCCGCTGGCCTGCCGCTCCGCCGCGTCCAGTTTCTCCAGAATGCGACGGGACGCGGCGACGAAGGCGCGCCCCTCCTCCGTCACGCCGAGGCCGCGGCGGGTGCGCAGGACCAAGCGCACACCAAGGTGCTTTTCAAGATCGGCGACCTTGCGGCTGACCGTGGCGAGCGGTGCATGCAGTCGCCGCGCCCCGGCCGAGAGGCTGCCTGCCTCGACCACCGCCAGCAGCACCGACATTGCTTCGAACCGATCCATTGAATCCTTCCGGAATTTGAGAGGAAAGCTCCCTAAATGGCAGGATACCCTATAGGCTTTGGATATCATAGCTTTCGCGTCGTCTCGGGGATGCCGGCTGGCTCCTCGTATTTCCAATGATCCGGAGGAAGATGTCATGCCTCAACTATCACGTCGCGCCTTTGCCAGCGCACTTCCTCTAGGCCTGATTGGGGGGAGCCTTCTCGGGGGAGGCCTGATCGGTGGCGCGCCCGCCCTTGCCGCGACGCCGGATACCGCTAAGACGCCGGTCAGCGTTACGCCGCTGGCGCAGATCCGCATTGGTCGTTTCACGGTGACAGCCCTGACGGACGGGTATGCCGATATGCCCTACGATTATTTTCCGGGACGCGCCGCGGCCGAGGTCGAACAGGCAGCAATCGCGCAGTTCACCGCCCGGCCGAGCGGCGTGCGGTTCCTCTTCAACCAGTATCTCGTCGAGGATGGCGAGCGCCGCATCCTGATCGATGCCGGTCCGGCGGGCTCGATCGGGCAGACCGGCGAACTTCCGCAGGCGCTCAGCGCGCTCGGCCTGCAACGCGACCAGATCGACGCGGTGATCGTGACGCATATGCATCAGGACCACATGGGCGGTCTGATCGTCGGGGGCAAGAACAATTACCCCAAGGCGGAGCTCTACATCGATCGTCGCGACGTCACCCATTGGACCGACCCGGCCAAGCGCAGCGGCGCGCCCGACTATCTGCAGACCAGCTTCCAGATGGCGGAGGAGGTCGTGCGCCTCTACCCGAAACTCCAGGCGATTGACGGCGAGCGTGAGATTGTGCGGGGGATCTCTATAGTCGACCTTACCGGCCATACACCCGGTCATATCGGCGTTCGGGTCGAAGATGGCGGGCAGAGCCTCATCATGGTTTCGGATATGATCTTTCCGGTCGTGCATCCTGGGGCGACCGATGTGTTCTTCCTGTTCGAGCAGGACCCTGCAGCGGCCAAAGCGATGCGCGACCGCTTTTTTCCTCGCGCCGCTTCGGAAGGCGCGCTCATCGCCGCCACGCACATGCCCTTCCCAGGGCTCGGCCGGGTCGTCGCCGACCGCGGGCAGATGCGCTGGCAGGTGGCGGACTGGGCCTTACAAAACTGAGGTCCGCTGCGGCGGGCCCCGCTCGGGCAGTCGCGAGGTTGAACCGACATGAGCACCAGATATCTCGGTATCGCCACGACGGCCTCCGTCGCGGCCGCGCAGGAACACTATGGCAGCGCGGCGCAGTGGGAGCGGATAGGCGTGCGCGGCCACGCAGACGATACCGGGCAGAGCCAGCGCCTGGGTCCGTCGGAAAGGACCTTCATCAGGGCGCGCGATGGTTTCTATCTCGGCAGTGTCTCGGACACCGGATGGCCCTATGTCCAGTACCGTGGCGGCCCCGCGGGCTTTCTCACCACCGTCGATGCATCGACGCTGGGCTTCGCGGATTTTCGCGGTAACGGGCAATACATCACTACGGGCAATGTGCGCACGAATGACCGCGTCTCATTGTTCCTGATGGACTATGCGCACCGGCAGCGTCTGAAGATCTTTGGTCACATGTGCATCATCGATGCGACAGACGATCCGGTGCTGGCGAAGAAGCTGACCGTGCCTGACTACCCCGCTCGCGTGGAACGTCTCGTCCTCATCGTGGTGGAAGCGTTCGACTGGAACTGCCCGCAGCACATCACGCCGCGCTTCACGCAGGCTGAGCTCGAGCGTTGACGAACTCAACCAAAATAATCATTGGGGACGGAATTGACATCATAAACAGCATCAAGACGAATGACGGCGCGCAGAGCGGGCGCATCGGCTTCGGCTCCGCCCCGCAATACCTCTCCGCAAGCAATAACGAAACACGCTGCTCTCCTCTGGATGTCGATCTCGTCGGTTATGGGCCAGATTCTCTGCGTCCGAAAGCGGGTTCGGTCATCACCTGCCGATATAGGCGGCCAGTTCGTCGGCCGTGCCGTTGGGGAAGGCCTGTTTCAGAAAGTCCAGGAACGCCGAGACGCGCGCGCTGAGCAGCCGCCTGGAGGGGTAGAGCGTCCAGAGAGCGATCTCGGGGCCGTCGATATCCCCCCAATTGACCAACGTGCCGTCAGCCAGGTCGTGGCTGACCAGCGAAATGGGAAGACGTCCTGCACCGACGCCGGCACGCACTGCATCCCGGATCGTGATGAGTGTTGACAAGGTGAGGACCGGCTCGATCTTGATCGTCGCCCGGCCGCCGGCTGTCTTCACCTGCCATGTTTGAGCTTCGCCTGTCCCGCGCGCAACGCCTGGAGCGGCGTGTCCGCCGGTCGGGCGGGGGAGATCGGGGCTTGCCACCACGACCAGCCGGTCGCGCAGAAACGCTCGTCCGACCAGGCTTTCGTCGGGATCGGGATTGACCCGGATGACCAGATCGTAGCCTTCCTCGATCATATCGACGGGCCGGTCCTCACTCGTCACCTCAAGCCTCACCTCCGGATATTTAAGGGCAAAGCCGGCGGCGATCCTTCCCATTGCGGTCTGGGAGAAATGCAAGGGTGCGCTGATCCGCAATCTGCCCTTGGGTTTTTGACCGCCGGAGGCAATCGCCGACGCTGTCTCGTCCAGTTCGGCGAGCAGCGCGCCGGTTCGCTCGAACAGCGTCCGTCCTTCCTCGGTAAGCTTCAGGTTACGCGCGCCCCGTTCAAACAGCCGCAGAGCGAGGCTGCTTTCCAACTCGGCGACACGCCGCGACAGGGTTGCCTTCGGCCGGCCTGTCGCCCTTGCCGCTTTGCCGAAGCCACCATGGCGGGCAACGAGATTGAAATCGGCAAGCGCAAGAAGATCCATGAGTGTTCCACCAGCGAGACAGCGTGTCCAAAATTGCTGTCTATCGGACTACCAGTGAACCACACATATTCGACGTGTCAAGCAACCCAACACGGAGAAAGACCATGACCATTCTCGTCACCGGCGCCACAGGCAATGTTGGCCGCCAAGTCGTCGAACACCTCGTCAAGCGCGGCGCCGATGTCCGTGCTCTTGTCCGCGACCCGTCGAAAGCCGAATTCCCGGCTGGCGTCAGCGTCGTGCAGGGCGACTTCCTCGACGTCGACGCGCTGCGCAACGCCATGTCAGGCGTGTCGACGCTGTTCCTGCTCAACGCCGTGGTGCCGGACGAATTCACCCAGGCTTTGATTGCGCTGAATGTCGCCCGGTCGGCCGGCATCGAGCGGATCGTCTATCTCTCGGTGATCCACGCCGACGTCTACGTCAACGTGCCGCATTTCGCCGGCAAGTTCGGTGTCGAGCGGATGATCGAGCAGATGGGTTTCAAGGCGACGATCCTGCGCCCGGCCTACTTCATCCAGAACGATCTGACGGTCAAAGACGTCATCACCGGCTACGGCGCCTACCCGATGCCGATCGGGCCCAAGGGTCTCGCCATGATCGACGTGCGTGATATCGCCGAGATCGCCGCCCTAGAACTGCTGCGCCGCGAACAGGCTGCAGAGCCGCTGGCGCACGAGCGGATCAACCTCGTCGGTCCGGAGACACTCACCGGAATCGATATCGCCGCCATCTGGTCGGACGTGCTCGCCCGTCCGATCCACTATGGCGGCGACAATACCGAGGGCTTCGAGCAGAATCTCAGGCAGTTCATGCCTGCCTGGATGGCCTACGACATGCGGCTGATGGGCGAGCGTTTCCTGACCGACGGGATGCTGCCTGAGGCCGGCGACGTCGAGCGTCTGACAAGGCTGCTCGGACGCCCGCTGCGCTCCTATTCCGCCTTCGCCGCGGAAACCGTTGCCTCCGCCTGAGGCAGCAACAGCGATCTCAAAAGGACGATCACCATGATCTATTCGACCGCCACAGTTCCGGTGAACCCGGAAGGCGAAACCCCATTGACGCGCGCTGAGGCCTGGCAAGGTCTCGAATGCAAGGCGCGCGACGCCCGGCTCTTTCTTCCTGCCGGTCTCTGCACCCGCTGCGATGTCGTGGAGGAAAGCCCGACCCATTTCGTGCGCGAGGCGACGATTGCCGGGCAGGATCTGCGCGAGATCATCACCCTGGAGCCGCAAAGCAAGGTCACCTTCTTTGAGGCGACGGGGCCACGCGAGGGAGCGATCATCAACGAGCTTTTCGAGGATGAAGACGGTCGGCTGCAGCTACGCTTCTACTGCTATCTCGGGCTGCGTGGCAAACAGCCGAACGGCCCGGAAGAGCAGACCGAGCAGGCTCAATTCGACGGCGAAACGGGCTACAAGGCCGCCCTGCTATCGACGCTGAAGCGGACCCGCGAACTGCTGGCAGAGGGAAAGCTCTGAGTATCGCCGCAACACAAGCAACAGGGCGGCTGGTCGTGGGTTTATCCCCGACCAGCCGCTCTGCGTCAGGCGGTCTTTGCCGCCGTCACGGCGGCGAGCAGAATGCCGGCGGTCTCCACCGATGAACCGGGGTTCTGCCCGGTGATTAGCAGGCCGTCCTTCACAGCATAGGACGACCAGTCGTCGCCGCTGGAGTAGATGCCGCCATTCTCCTTCAACATGTCCTCGACCAGGAACGGCACCACCTGGGTGAGACCGACGCCGTCTTCTTCGGAGTTCTTGAAGCCGGTGACTTGTCTGCCCTGAACCAGCGGCGTGCCGTCGGCAGCCTTGACGTGGCGCAGCACACCCGGGGCGTGGCAGACAAAGGCGACGGGCTTGCCGGCCTGATAGAGCGATTGGATGAGGGCGATCGAATTCCTGTCTTCCGCCAGATCCCACAGCGGGCCATGGCCGCCCGGATAAAACACGGCGTCGTAATCGTCATGGGAGACCGAAGCGAGCTTTACGGTCGAGGCAAGTACCGCCTGGGCATCCGGATCGGCATGGAAGCGACGGGTCTGGTCGGTCTGGAAGCCGGGTTCGTCGCTCTTCGGGTCGAGAGGCGGCTGTCCGCCCTTGGGCGATGCGACGGTGATGTCGGCGCCGGCTTCGAGGAAGGCATAATAGGGGGCGGCGAACTCTTCGAGCCAGAAGCCGGTCTTCCGGCCGGTATTGCCCAGTTCGTCGTGCGAGGTGAGAACCATGAGGATTTTCATCTGGAGATCCTTTCGAGACAGATGTGATCGGTTGCTTTCGATGAGGGGATCATGCCTCGGCCGCTCTCATTCCGGAAATTTATTTCTTTGATTTCAGATATGCGTTCGGCAATATATCTGGATGAAGTATGACCTCAACCTCCTGCCTGTCTTCGTGGCGCTCATGGAAGAGCGCAACGTCACGCGCGCAGCCGAACAACTGGGCATGACGCAGCCGGCCGTCTCCAACGCCTTGAACCGCCTTCGCGAGACGCTGCGCGATCCGCTCTTCATCCGCGAGCGCTACGGCATGAAGCCGACTGAGATGGCAGAGGCACTTGCTCCGGTGATCCGCACGGCTCTGGCGAGCCTCGATGACGTCATTCTCGGTCAGCAGGCGTTCGATCCGGCGCGAGCGACACGGCAGTTCACCATCGCCCCGAACAGCTACGTCGAGTTCGTGCTGATGCCGGTGATCGTGGCGCGGCTGCGCGAATGCGCTCCCGGGATCAGGCTGCGCCTGACGCCCTTCGGCAATGATCTGGCCGAGACCGGCGCGATGTCAGGGGCGACGGAAATGGTGCTCGGCAGGATCGTCGAGCCGCCTGATAACATGGTCGTGCAGCATCTCATGGATGATGGGCTGACCTGTGTCGTGCGCAAAGATCATCCCGAGATCGCCGAAAGCATCTCCGAGGAACAGTATCAGCGGATGCGGCATGTGAACGTGCTTCCGCCCGGCCGGATGCGCGTCGGCCTGTTCCAGATGCTGCAGCAGGCAGGCCTCAGGCGCGACGTCTCGGTCTCCGTCACCCATTTCCTGGCGGTCCCGGAAATGGTGGCCGTCACCGACTATTGCGCGACTCTGCCCCGGCTGATCTGCCATCGCCTTGCCCGCGACCCGCGCCTCAAAATCCTGCCCGCACCAGTCGATCTCGGCAGCTTCCCGGTCGAGCTGGCATGGCATGTCCGCTACCGAAACGACCCTGCCCACCGGTGGCTGAGAGCATTGATCGCCGAGGTGGCAAGGGAAGTCTCCGACGCTGCGGGGGCAGAAGCGATGACTGGAAATTGAGAGTGCGTGTTTGCCCTCGGCGGTTGCACGCGTGCCCTATCGATTGCATATTTCTGTTTCAAGATGAGGAGAATTCTATGCCGAAGGCCGTTGGAATCGGCGGTGTGTTTTTCAGGGCGGCGAACCCGGCCAGCCTGGCTGAATGGTATCAAAAGCATCTCGGTATTGACGACCTGCACAAGTCGGTATGGCAGCAGGAGGCCGGGATGACGATATTTGGTCCGTTCTCGAAGGACACCGACTATTTCGGTCGTGCGGAACAACAGTGGATGGTCAATTTCCGCGTGGACGATATCGACGGGCTGATCGCCAACCTGATGGCAAGTGGGATCGCGGTGGAAACCCGGGACGAGTGGAATTCGGAGGTAGGCCGCTTTGCCCGATTCACGATCCCGAAGGAAACCCAGTCGAGCTGTGGGAGCCGGCGCAGGGTTGAGGGCACATGGGTCGCTCCTGCATGTGAGCGAACGAAAGCCTGCCCTCGACTTCGCCGCAGTGGCGCATCAGTGTCATGGCTGCATTCGAACCGAGGTTGCCATTTTCACATCTTGCGCATTTACGACGCTGTCCAGTAGGCGCTGCTGAAGGTTAGCTCATTTCGTCGGCTGCGACCGTACGGTCAGTTTATTTCCGTCAGGATCGCGAAGATATGCGACGAACGACCCGTTCGGACGTTCCCGTGGCGGGCTCTCGATCGCTGTGCCACCATGCGCAGTACCGGCGGCATGCCACGCTAGAACATGGTCGAGGCTCGCGGCGGCGATACCGATAGTCCCACCGTTGGCTGCGGTCGCCGGCTTGCCATCAATCGGTTTCGTGATCATCAGCCGACCACCCTCGTGGGCATAGATCAGCCTGCCTCTTTCATCCATCTCGCCGGGCTTGCCTCCCAATGCAGCGAACGTGGCTTCGTAGAAGTTTCTGGCCCGCTCCAAGTCGTTGCTTCCAATCATCACGTGGGTGAACATGCTTCATCTCCAGTAAGGTAGCCAATAGATCAGTGGCCGATCTCAATAAATTCACGTGCCTTTGCCAACGCCTTTGACCCTGGCAAAAAGGTCCTTCGCCCGTGCCCTCTTAGGCTGGGAAAGGGTTTCGCCACGCATCCAGTTCTTCAAGCCGTCCGTACCACGTTTGGATATGCCGAAACTCGGCGACTGGAATCCCAGCGGCGGTTGCAAATGGAAGTGCAGCGGCCAATGCGAAGTCTGCCACAGTCAGTGTCTTCCCGACGGCGACGCTGTTCTTGGCCAAGTGATCGTCGAGCACGCGAGCATGGGCTCGAAAGCTCGTCTTCGCATCGTCGATCACGGCGAGGTCAGGCTCTGCGCCGAACAACGGCTTGATCAAGGTTTCAAACCACAGCGTTGCCCCGTGCTGGGTGAAGTGACTGGCATCCCAACTCAACCAGCGCAGCACGTCGATCTGCCGGTGGTCATGCGGCCAGAAATCCGATGCGACGCTGTCAGACAGCCTGCACATGATGGCGTTCGCTTCCCATAAAGTTCCGGCATCATCCTGCAGCACCGGGACTTTCCCGTTCGGGTTAAGCGCCAGGAATTTTGGACTGCGCTGTTCTCCGCTTGCCAGGTCAACCCTGACGAACTCGACGTCGGCTTTGAGAAAACGAGCGGCGGCGCAGGCCTTCCGGGGATTGAGCGTCTCGCAATAATAGAGCTTCATCGCCGCCTTAAGCATGATCCGGCCCTCCGGGTTTAGTCCCGAGAAAGAGGCTCAACCGCTCGAGACTTTGCGACCAGCCGTCTTCATGACCCTTTAGTGACGATGCGCTATCAAATCCACTCTGGCGAAACGTCATTTCCGTGCCTCCGTCGCTGTCCCTGAATGTGATGGTGACGATCGTTTCCGGGCCGCTTTCGCCGGTTGCGAGCTCCCAGGCATGTGTGAAGACAAGCCTGTGCGGCGGCTCGACCTCCAGATATTTTCCGCCGACCCAATGCTCTTCTCCATCTGGCGCAATCAGACAGGCGCGGTGTCTGCCGCCTGGCCAGGCTTCAAGTCGGTCGCCCACTGCCTTGAAACCGTGAGGACCGCACCATTGCGCCAACGCTTTCGGGTCGGTCCATGCCCTGAAAACCAGATCGCATGGAGCATCAAACCTTCGGACGAGAACCAGGTCGCGGGTATTGGCGGTGTCGGTCTCTGGATTAGTCATTGTCGTATCCTTGTACTTTGGACAGATAGTCATCGAGACGATCAAAGCTTTGATCCCAGAAGCCTCTGTAATCGGCGATCCAATCAGCAACCGTCTTCAACGCGGCCGGCTCGAGGACGCGGGGACGCGAATTCGCTTCACGGCCGGAGCGGATCAATCCGGCCTGTTCCAGGACCTTGAGATGCTTTGATATGGCAGGCTGAGACAACTCGAAGGGATCAGCGAGTTCAGCCACCGTCGCCTTGCCGTTCGCAAGCCGCCCAAGAATTGCTCGCCTCGTGGGATCGGCGAGTGCGGAGAAAATCGCATCGAGCTTGTCGTTCATACATCACCATCTAGCTATATAGCCACATGGATATATTCTGTTCGGCGAAATGTCAAAGGCAATTTCCGCTGGATTGGCAATGAGGGGAAAGAAACTCGATGCTTGGGGGACGACGGACGGTGGAGCCTTGGCCAGGACGCCGACCACGCTTCTTTCAAGATGCGATCGCGGCAACAGCAATCAGGGTGACAAAGACACTCAGCGGCGGCGACTTCCACGCCGAGATATCTGCGCCGATCGCCTGAGGCCGATCTCGGCCGCTTGCATGACGCCGATCTGCGTGCTAGACACTGAACTATATGGTTCAGTTTTCGACAGCTCGCCTTGATGTCTCCTTTGCCGCGCTCTCGGACGCCACGCGACGCGGCGTTCTGGAACAGCTCGGGAGTGCGGATGCTTCGATCACGGAGCTCGCAGAGAAGTTCCACATGACCCTCACGGGCATGAAGAAGCACATCGGCGTCCTGGAGCAGGCGGGGCTGGTGACGACGGAGAAGGTCGGGCGTGTGCGGACCTGCAGGCTGGGCTCACGCGGGCTCGAGGAAGAGGCGGCCTGGATCGATGCGCGCCGCCAGATCTGGAACGCACGCTTCGACGCGCTTGATGACGTCATCGAGGCCCTGAAACGGAAGGAGAAAGTCGATGGGGGACAGAGCGAGTAACGGCCGCACGGTGGTCGAACGGAGATCGGAGCTTGAACTCGTGGTGAAGCGCACCTTCAACGGCCCGGTTCGCCTCGTATTCGACGCGTGGACCAAGCCCGAATTGTTCAAGCTGTGGTGGGCGCCGAAGTCGATGGGCGTGCCCATTCTTTCCTGCGAGATGGATGTTCGCACCGGGGGCAGCTATCGCATCACGTTCGGACACGACGCCTCGGACGCCATGGCCTTCTTCGGCAAATATCTCGACGTGTCGCCGCCATCGCGCCTCGTCTGGAGCAATGACGAAGGCGGGGAGGAGGGCGCCGTCACCACGGTGACCTTCGAGGAAGAGGACGGCAGGACGCTGCTGGTGCTGCGGGAACTCTATCCCTCGAAGGAAGCGCTCGACCAGTCTTTCGTCGGTATGGAAGACGCGTTGCCCGAGCAGTTCGAGCAGTTGGATGAACTTCTCATCACGCTCAGTGCGAGCGTGTGACAGCTCGACTCATTCGGCCATGCCTCGAACAGGACGAAACAGGGAATTGGCGCAGCGTGACTGCTTCCTGAAGTCCGCCGCCAACCCATGTTCCGCTGGCGATGGCGCAATTCACGGGTGGATGCCGCCTGTCGATCCGGCGAAACTACTCAGACCGCCCGAACCTCGGCAAGCCGCTTGACTGCGTATTCGTCCTGCCAGCAGACGGCGGCTTCCCATGCGGCTGAGGCTTGCGCGGCGATGTCATGTGCGCCGTCGTCGAGATCGGCAGCGTTGTCGGGCAGCACCAGGTCAAGGTCGGGGACGTCGACATGTGACTCATCCCAGTCGATCAACGCGACCCGATCTGCGGTGATGCGGACGTTGCCGGGGCTGTTGGGGTTGCCGTGGACAACACATGTCGGACGCTCGATGAGCCGAGCCCATGCTGCTCGACATCGAATAACGCCCTCAGGCGGCATCGCAGTCAGGTTGATCCTCGTTCCGGTTTCGGTATGCAGGAGGTCGCTCGACGACCGCCAGCCCGGGCGCTGCGGCCAGCCCTGCGTCAGCCGATGCAGCTCGCGCAGCGTGTCGGCGACGCGACGCCAGTCGGACTTCGTCTCGGGCGGTCCGCCCTCCATGTATTTCATCACCACCAGCCCGTCCACGAACAGCCGGCCGTCAGTCGTCGGCATCGGCACCGGAACGGTCATGCCTTCACGGTCGAGGTATTGGAGCAGCTCGGCTTCCCATGCAAGATCAGCGTCGCTCCTGGAGCCGAGACGAGCGACCGCGATCTGCCCGTTTAAGCGAACGCTCCACACGTCGTTGGCAACTCCACCGGTGAGCGGTTCGATGCGAACCGCGTCTTCACCCCATTGCCCGAGTGCTTCCCATCCCATTGGCGATACCCTTGGCGGCCATGATTAAATTGACGGAAGAAATAGAGAAAGTTTGCGACGCCACAAGGCCGCTGGCGGCGGGCGCGAAGCTGCCGTTGGTAACAACCCGAACGCCTCATTCATTCCTGCGGCCTCCGGCCTTCCTCGACAAGTTCCCATAAATCGACCTTCTCGCCGCGCCCCTTGAGCTGCACCAGGCCAAGCGGGCGAAGGGCGAAGCGATCGGCGACGGCCTCGTATATGGCGGCGCTCACCAGGATCGAGGTGTTGAATTCCTTGTTCAGTCCTTCCAGCCGTGAGGCGACATTGATCGTATCGCCCATGGCTGTGTACTGCTGTCGCGAAATCGCGCCGAAACTGCCGACGACCGCCGGGCCGGTGTGCAATCCAAATCGCGTGATGAGCGCGGGACGGCCATTCCGGCGGTTGGCTTCATTCAAGCCGTCGACCGCGGCTTTCATGGCCAGCGCGCACCGGCAGCCGTTTTCGGCATGTCCGGCATCCGGAACAGGGGCGTTCCACATAACGAAAATGGAATCGCCGAGATATTGCACGACAGTCCCGCCATTACGCTCGGCGATGGTGTTCAACAGTTCGAAATAGGCCGACAGCGTATCGACCACGTCCTCGGGCGAATGCTGCTCGGATATGGTGGTGAAGTCTCTGATGTCGGTAAACAGCACCGTCACATCCTGCCGCTGCGCCTTGACGGCGGTTCTTGCCTTGGGATCGATGATCCGTCTGACGACTTCACGCGGAACATAGAGGGCAAACTGGCTGATCGCATGGCGGCTTGCCGCCAGCGCGCTCGCCAGTGTGTTGATCTCGGATATCCACGAGTGGGAGACGCCTTTTTCGCCGACGTCGAGATCGCCGATCCTGCGCGCCTCGTCCGCCAGCCGGTAGAGGGAGCGGCTGACCATGCGCGACAGCATCACTGAGGCAGCGACGCCCGCGATCAAGAAGGCGGCCGCAATCAGGAGATTGTGCAGGAGCAGCCGATTGGCCTCAGCCACCAGATCTTCGAGCGGCACGACGATTGCGGCAACGCTTCCCTTGAATAGACCGGACACGCCGACGGGGGCGATCTGCAGGATCTGGAGTTCGCCATCGAGATCGATCCGCACCACGCCGCCATTTGCAAAGGCCGGATCCCGCCTGAGCCTCGCCACCGTTTCGAGGCTCGTGTCGTAACTGTCCGTCGTCGTATCGACGGCAACGGCGCCGTCATCGGCACTTTTCGACCATATGCCGAGAAGCCTGTTCATGATCGCCGGGTCGGAATGGGCGATCAGATCATCGGCATCATCGATGATGTAGGCGCGCGCCCGCGGCGAAATTTCCTGCGCATCCAGCAGGCGGCTGACAGTCATCAGGTGGATGTTGATGCCGACGACAACCTGATCGTCGTCTCTCATCGGTGCTGCGATCGTCAGCGTCGGAAGCTGCAGCGTTCCGGCAACATAGGGTCCGACGGATACTTCCTCGCCGTGCTGGATGACGGATTGGTACCAGGGGCGTTGCCGCGGATCGAATGATGCAAAGTCGACGTCACGCTCGGCGATCGGTCTTGCCTGGCGGTCGAGGAAGCGAAACGTCGATATGACGTCCGGGCCCTGACTGCGTGCTATCGTGCGGATGGCGAAAGCCGTGCCATCGGGTGCTGCGAGGATCCGGCGGACATCCTGCCTTTGCGTGTTGATGACCTGCAGATACGAGCCGTCAGGATAGCCGGTGTAGACGCTCGTCGCGTTGGGGACGTTTCTGAGAACCTCCAGAAAGAATTGCTGTTTCGCCGTGATATCCTGGGGCGGCGGCGAGGTGAGCTGCGGCAGGGTCGATGCCAGTGCCACCGCCTCGGTGCCGCCCTGCAGCGTATTGCGGTACCCCTCGATGAGCCGCAGGCTCATCTCGCGCATCTGCTGCACGCCCGCACTGACCGCAGCATCGCTTCCTTGCCTGAACGCCAGCCAGATGATCGGCGTCGACGTGCAAAGCAACGATGCGACGACCAGGACGCCGAGATGCAGTCTTAGGGGTTTCGACCAGTGCACGAGATTTCCCTCGAAATGCGGACACGTCTCAGCACACGAAGTATAGTCAACGATGGCAGCTAACCGCTTTTTGAAAACTTACACAAGGCGGTGAGTGTGGCCACACCGCCGCTGCGCGTTTCGGCAGAACAAGATCGGCGACCGTGCGAGCTGTCGCCGATCATGTCCGCATGCGCCGCTGTCCTTGCTCCGGACGCCACCGCACGCTCTGTCTTCCTCCTCCGGCTTGACCCAAGGATCCACTCTTGCCTCGATCAGCAGCGGCATGGATCCCAGGCTCAAGGCCTGGGATGACGGAAGGTGGGGCGGGTTTCCACAACCAAATGGGCGGCAAACTATCAATCGACACCGTGGCAACGAACCAGGTCCTCAATGACCTGTTCGTACTGCTGGCGTTCGAACTCAAACGGGCCAAAGCTCTCATAATTCCGCCTTGGCCGATGCGGCTGGCTGAACCCGTCCCATGTCACCTTGTTCTGGTGCAGGCGAACATAGGCGACAAGGGGCCAGCATCCGACCTCGCCACATTCACACGACAAGACATAGATTTCGCCCTGTCCACCGCCTTGTACGGGCTCCTCCCGTCCAAGGAAGTAGCTCGATAGCGGACCGAAGCGGTAGAATGAGGGTATGAGGCCGCCATATCCGCCGGCAGGATCGCTATACCCGGCGGCGCGTTCGAAGTCCGCCACGAGTTGGTCCAAGCCCACTCCATCCACGCACGGAACGATGGCGACTGTCTCTTCGTCCTTATTTTCGAACTTGAAGCTGAGAAGGTTTTTCATCTGCTCTGGATAGAACCGGTCAGCGCTCGCAGTCAACTTCCCCCGGCCGGCGTCGCCCAATGGCGTGTTTGAGACCTCGGTGAGGCCTTTCACGGGTAGAATTGCGGGGCAGAATTGCGGTGTTGATGGCAGCCGATCATGTCGGGATGCGTCGCTGTCCTTGCTCTAGACGCCACCCCACGCTCCGTCTTCCTCGGGCTTGACCCGAGGATCCACATTCTCGCCGCCATCAGCCGCGGGCATGGATTCCAGGCTCAAGGCCTGGAATGACGGAGGGAGGGGCCGTCTTGGCCGGATCCCGGGATTTCGTTTCAGCCTCGCGCAATCGAGGCGAAATAGACATGCCTATGCATAAGGAAAGACACCGATGCCGAAGGCACTCCTGAACCCGCATATGCGACTGAGCTTCACAGCAATTCTTGCTTTATTGGCTATGGGTCTAAGGCCAGCCGCCGGATTGCCTCAATGCCCTCCTCAGGAGGAACTGCTGGCGAAAGCGGAGATCTGGAGATCAAGAGAGTTATCAAAGGCAAATTCCCGGGAAAGGAGGCGACGGTGTACGGTGCCGTCTATCCCCCAGGGCCTTTCGGGGAACTGACCGCGATGGCGTTATCTTACGGTTTCGATGGCCATGACACCTTCGAATGGGAGCTTTCGCGCCGCGAAATCGGTGATGATGTGGCGTTGTTTTCAATGAACGCCTGCAACTATCACAAATTCCCCGACGGGGCAGTTGCTCCCCGCTGATCGACGGTGTCACATCGCGATTGGCGCATGTCGGCTCAGGCCCGCTTCCGCCGCATCTGCGTGACGCTCCGCCAGACGGCCGACACCAGGAAATAGAAGGCGCCGAGGCCGGCATAGCCGGCGATGTTGGCGATGGACGGCGCTTCCGGCATTTGTGCCTGGGCGATGAAGAAGGCACCTGCCACCGCGGATTGGCCGCCGCTGAGGATCATCGCCCACTGGCCGCCATGGGTCTTCCAGCGCCGGACAGCGGTTCCAAGCTGCAGCAGGCCGGAAAAGATGGCCCAGAGGCCGAAGACACCGAGAACCCAGTTCATGCTCATCGTCAGCGCGACGATCACGGCCGCTGTCGTCACCGTGCTGACGGCGACGTTGATTGCCTGGCTGCGGTTGTTTGCCAGGCCGCCGTTCCGCGCTGCGTCGATGAGGTTGGCGGCGGCATCCCAGGCCGGGTAGACGATCAGCAAGGCGGCCGCGACGGCAAGCGACTGCTGGCCGGCCGTCAAGGCGGCTGCGACCCAGATGGCGGAAAAGGCTGCTCGGGTGAAATAATAGCGCGTCAGCCACTCTTCCCTGTCGCCAGACGCGACGGTGGTTTGATCGGTGGTCATCATGATCTCTTTCCTGAATGTGATGGTGTTGGTCTGATAAAGGCGGCTCACCGTCGTGAGTGGCGTCGTCCGCTATCGAGATTGGTTTTCATGGGCTTGCCGGAACGGCCCGAGCATTGCCGGGCGGCTGTCGAGCCGGTGTTCTCCGTCGTTCGGATCGATCGGCTGCCGGTCACGCCGCATTCCCTGGTAAATCGCCGGTCGAACCGGGGGCGGCCCGGCCGACCGGCGACGACGTGTCACATGGGCGGGACCACGCCATTTTTGCCGACAAGGACCTGATGGGCGAGGGGACCCAAGGCAGCCTTTTCGGCGGGGATGAAGACGGCGGCGCCGGGAACGAGATCGTCATTGGTGGCCGGAGCGATGGTCACGACGGGCGTGCCGTCCGGAATGGCGATCTTCTTTTCCTTGCCGTGATAGGAGACGGTGACGGTGCGGCCATCGACGCCCTTGACGGCGTCGGCGACGGTCGCATTGGTCATGCTGCTGTTGGGCTTGAGGTCCCAGCCGTAGCTGCCTTCACCCGCACCCTTCATCGCCGGCGGGAAGATCAGCACTTCAAGCGCGCCATCGCCGCCGCCTGCGCTCGGCAGCGATGCGATGCCGACGAAGTCGCCCGGTTTGATGTCGGTGACCGCGGCATTTGCGACGCTCGCCAGTTGCCAGCCGTCGGCAAGCGTCACATCGACGGTCTCTCCTTCGCGGGTCTTCACCGTGAGAACAGAGCCGCTATAGGTGACGATGCTGCCCCTGACATGAATCTGCTCGGGCTTCTGGTCTTCGGCCTGGACAGGCGCCACTGGAAGTGCCGCCGTCGCGATGGCGCTGAGCCCCAACACGAGGGCGGGGAGAATGGTCTTGATCATATCGTTCTTCCTACTAGTTGGTAGTTTCGCTGAACGTCGTTGTCGCTCCGGGCTTTATTCCGCCCGGAGCATTATCGGGCGGCGGCCGGAGTAAGCCGCTCCAAGGTGGGGGCCAGAATGGTGGCGAAGATCTCCGGGGTCCCGTAGGCACGGGCCGACAGCATGGCGCCATGGACGGAGGCCATGAAGGCTTCGGCCTCGACGCGCGGTTCGCTCGACAGCGTCAGACTCCCGTTCTCAGCGCCCCGTTCCATCACCGAGGTCAGCCATGCCGACGCAAAGCGGAAGAAAGCCTTGACCTCGGCCGCGACCTCCGGCGGCAGCGCCGGCAGTTCGCTCGCCAGCAGGGCGCAGACGCAAAAAGGCCGGCTGGCGTCCTCGATGCACTGGGCCCAATGGCCCGCATAGGTTTTGAGGCGTGCCAGGGGATCCTTCACATGCTGCTCCAGGCCCGCGATACCCGCCTCGGCATCTTCGCGATATCGCACGACAAGCATGCGCACCAGGTCGGTTTTGCTCGGAAAGTGGTGATGGATGCTGGCCTTGCGGATGCCGACGACGGCAGCAATATCGGCATAACTGAAGCCATTATAGCCTCCGGTCATGATCAGTGCGCGGGCGGAGGCCAGGATCTCGTCTGACGTCGTCAAAAGATTGCTCATAAGGCTATCTACCTTCCAGTAGGAAGGCTGTCAAGCCGAAAGCAGATTTTCCACCGTCAGCGGTCGTCGAGGCGGTCACCGGCTTCACCTTGATGCGGGCGAAAGTGATGATGGCATCGGTTGTAGCGACTGGCCTTGACTCGCCTCGGACACCCAGAACATAATCAGAACACCTAATATACGGAATGGAGTTCTGGATGTGCGGCCGCGTCTATATCAAGACCTCGCTTGAGGAACTGGTGCGCAATTTCGCCTTCGCAGAGCGAGGCGCGATCGATGCGCTCGGGAACCGATTTCCGCGCTACAACGGCGCGCCGACGCTGGATTATCCGATCATCATTCGCGACATGGTCCGCGAGCCTGATATCATGGGGCCGGTGTTCGCCTCGGCGCGCTGGGGTCTGATGCCGGCATGGATGAAGCCGGGTGGGCGGCCGCCGCCGATCAATGCCCGCTGCGAGGGCATCAGTACCAACGGCCTGTTCCGCTCGGCCTACAGATCGCGCCGTTGCCTGGTGCCGATCAACGGCTTCTTCGAGTGGAAGGATATCTTCGGCACGGGCAAGAACAAGCAGCCTTATGCGATCGCCATGGCTGACGGCTCGCCCTTTGCGCTCGCCGGCATCTGGGAGATTTGGCGCAGCCCGGAAGGCATAGACGTCCGAAACTTCGCAATCGTCACCTGTGAGCCGAATGAGATGATGGCGCAGATCCATGACCGGATGCCGGTCATCCTGCATCGAGAGGATTATGAACGCTGGCTATCGCCGGAACCCGATCCGAACGACCTGATGAAGCCGTTCCCGGCGGAGCTGATGACCATGTGGCCGATCGGCCGCAATGTGGGTTCGCCCAAGAATGACACGGCTGACATTATCGATCCGATCGACCCCGATCCGGAACCGACGCTGATCTGAATTCACCGGCTCGGGCGGGAGCCATCCATCAACCATGCGGTCAAAGAGAACCTCGCGAGAGGACAGGACGACGCATGCCAGAACAAATCACATGGAAATCGTGGGAACATGTCAGCGGCCGAGAAATCAAATACAAATGGCGGCACGCCTGGAAGGAGAAACCCGGTGACGACTACGTCGCTTTTGACGGCGATACCCAGATCGGAAGGATATTCCGCTCACAGGCCGGCGAAGGGATCGATAATCGATGGTTCTGGATCGTGGCGACAGATGGCAACCCTCGACTGGATTGGCCGTCAGCCGGATACGAGGAAAGTGCCTATGTCGCCTCGAGGCGGCTGGAAATGATCTACGAGAGCATCAAAGGCGGGAAACCAAGGACGGCGCACCGATGAGCAACGAAGGCCATTCGAGTGCGCCGGGCGCCAATATGATCGTTGAACATTATTGCGAGCACCGGCATGCCGACGGCACAGGCTGCAAGGAATGGGGAGGCTGGGGCCACAGCCCATCCCCGGCCGTGCCAACGCGCTGGTGGTGCTTTGAGCACTTCCCGCATAAATCATACGAACAGGAGCAGGCACTCAGGCGGAAGTTGGAGGCGGCCGAGGGTGGGAAAATCATCCAATGAGGGCTGGCTGATTGATGTTCCGCCGTCAGCCGTCGGTCGAGACGGTGACGGATTTCCAAGCCTCGATCTCCTGCTGCAGCCGACCGATCCTCTCCGAAACATGCTTGAGGGCGTCGCTGCCGAGCAGCAGCTGCGGCGGTGGATTATCGGATTCGATGAGCTTCAGAACCGCTGCTGCCAGTTTGGCGGGATCGCCGAGCTGCTTGCCGCTGACGGCCTGTCGCGCCTCGCGGATCGGGTCGAAAAGCCCATCATAATCGGCGATCGACCGCTCCGTGCGGACCATCGATCGCCCGGCCCAGTCTGTCCGGAAGGAGCCGGGGCAAAGGGTCGTCACATGCACCCCGAACGGAGCCATTTCCGCGCGCATCACCTCCGATATGCCTTGCAGCGCAAATTTGCTGCCGCAGTAATAGGCGATGCCGGGCATGGTGATCATGCCGCCCATCGAGGTGACGTTGACGATGAAGCCGCGGCGTCGGGCGCGAAACCCAGGCAGAAATGCCTTGGCAACGGCAACGGCGCCGAAGACGTTGACGTCGAACTGCCGCCGCATCTCTTCGATCGGCGACTCCTCGAGCACGCCCTCGTGGCCGTAACCGGCATTGTTGATCAGCACGTCGACGGGCCCATGCTCGTCCTCCACCTGCCGGACGACATCATCGATCCGGTCGAACTCGGTGACGTCGCAGACGACCGGTCGCAGGCCAGGCAGGGTTTTGGCGAGCGCTGTGCGCGACGTTTGCGAGCGCACGGTGCCAATCACCCTGTGGCCCGCCTGAAGAGCCGCAGACGCGATGGCGAGCCCGAAACCGGAATTCGATCCGGTGATGAAGAAGGTCTTTCGTGACATCAGCGATATTCCTTGATTGAGGATGGGATTTGACAAATAGTATGAAGAAGCCCGTGCTTCGATGGCGGATTCTCTGAATATGTTGCCAAATCCTCTGCAAGGCGATCGCTGCCTATCCAGGCGAGGGGAGATGGTCGCGTTGGCCGGACGTCTCGCCCCCCGTCACGGATACAATCCGACCGGGCTTAATTCCGTCCGCATCTTGCGCACGGAAGCTGTGCTCCACGACATCCCGGTCCTCTATAAGCCGGGCGCGGTTTTCGTCTTGCAGGGCAGCAAGCAAGGCATCCTCGAAGGCGAAGTCTTCCTCTATGATGAGGAGCATTATCTGGCGGTGTCGCTGCCCGTCCCATTCCGGATGACGTCGACGGCCAGTCCCGAGCGGCCATTGCTTGCGGTCTATGTCGAGTTCGACATGCAGATGGCAGCCGAGATCGCACTGCAAGTGGAAAAGCATGCCGAACTGCCAGGCGACGAGGCGAGAAGTCTCGTGTCGAGCAGGATGTCTGCTGATATCGAGGATGTCCTGCTGCGCCTGCTGACGGCGCTACGCAGCACCATTGAGACGGATGTGCTTGGCGCCGGCATTTTGCGCGAACTGCACTACCGCGTCCTGGTCGGTCCGCAAGGCGGCGCGATGATCGCCGCCCTCCAGCAGAAAGGCAGATCCGGAAAGATCATCCAGAGCCTGGCCTGGTTGCGAGAAAACTATGGCCTGGAGGTCGCGGTCACCGATCTGGCAAGAGACGTCGGCATGAGCGTTCCGTCCTACCATGTCCATTTCAAGGGTCTGACCGGCAGCAGTCCGATGCAATACGTCAAGGCGATGCGCCTTCACGAAGCAAGATTGATGATCGCCCGCCAGACGAGAACGATCGCCGAGATCGCGGCTTCCGTCGGCTACGCAAGCCCTGCGCAGTTCAGCCGCGATTTCAAACGGCATTTCGGGCGCACCGCGTCGGAAGAGATCAAGTGGGTCCAGCGCCACCTTGGCGAACTGGGTGACGATCACGGCTAGGTCGCCTGGTCGGCCGCCTGCGTCACGCGCCCGACGGTGCAACGGCCCGCAACGCAGTCCTGACGATCGCATCGCCGAACTCCGGCGAGACCGGGCGATGGCCGACCAGCAGCCGGAAGAAGACCGGACCGTAGATCATGTCGAGCAGCGCCTCCATATCCAGCGGCGCAACGATCTCTCCTCGAGCCAGAGCCTCTTCCAGGATGACACGACCCGCGTTGCGGCTCGACAGGATCACCTGATTGCGGAAGGCCTTGGTAAATTCGCTTTCCGGGTCGGCGGCCGCAAGTGCCATCGTGATCTGCCGCCCGCGCGTGCTCGCAAAGGCGGTCACCAGCCCGCTCATTTGCGCGCCGAGAGCCGCCTGCGCCGTGGCCCCTCCAACCTCCGCTTCCGGTAGCCGGTTGACCAGAAGAGCGGCCATCGCCAGTTCCTGCGCGTTGGCCCAGGAGCGGTAGATCGTCGGCTTGCCGACACCGGACCGCGCCGCCACGGCTTCGATCGTCATGCGGCCAAAACCTTCGGCCATCAGGATCTCATGGGCGGCCTCCAAGGCACGCCTCTGCGCGGCAGCGCTTGGCGGCCGCCCTCGTTTCTTCGGTGTTGCGTTATTCTCTTGACTCATATCTTTACGATACGTAACGTTAATAAAGAACCCAGTCAAGGAGGATCATCCAT
The DNA here is from genome assembly GCF_013087615.1 of Rhizobium sp. WYCCWR 11152. Classification (NCBI taxonomy): domain Bacteria; kingdom Pseudomonadati; phylum Pseudomonadota; class Alphaproteobacteria; order Hyphomicrobiales; family Rhizobiaceae; genus Rhizobium; species Rhizobium sp. WYCCWR 11152. Next base: position 369,100 of record NZ_JABFCP010000009.1, read on the forward strand.
GCCGAGTTTTGCCCGAAAAGTGAGCGCCTACTTCATCGTCAAGAATGCGGCACGGGCCATCGATTTCTACAAGGAGGCTTTCGGCGCCACGGAAGTCTTCCGCATGACCGATCCTTCGGACGGGCGGATCGGCCATGCCGAGCTGCGTTTCGGAGAGACGCTGATGATGCTGGCAGACGAATATCCGGACTTCGGCGCCTTGTCTCCCGATACCATCGGAGGCTCACCGGTAACTTTCCACATGGACACGGTGTCGACCGATGAAGCACTGGCGCAGGCGCTGTCGGCTGGGGCGACGATGTTGCGCCCGGCGACCGACCAGAGTTTTGGCGAGCGGGTGGCGCAGGTGCTTGATCCCTTCGGTCATCGCTGGATGTTGTCGCAAACCATCGAGCAGGTCACGGCTGAGGAGATGCAACGCCGCTGGAACGAGGATATGTCGGCGTGAGTGCCGCAGCCCTTGAAGCGCTCGAGGCGGCTGAGCGCGCCTTCAACGCGGCGATGGTTTCCAACGATCCCGCCCAGATCGCCGCCTGCATCACGGACGATTGGGTGCTGGTGACGCCTGAGCGTGGCCCAATCCCTGCGCAGGCTATTCTTTCGGCGATCGGATCCGGTGTCCTGAGCCACGACACGATGACCAAGACGACGCATCACGTCCATCTGCTCGGCAATGTCGCCACGGTTACCGGTCGCGGGCAGAACACGGGGATGTTCCGTGGCGAACCGATATCAGCCGACGAATGGATCACCGACGTCTATCACCGGGAGGGTAACAGGTGGTGGTGCGTACTGACCCACCTCACCCCTGTTTGCAGCCCCTTGGAAATCGCTCCGATTCAAGACAAGATCATCCCGCTCTAGCTGAGGGGACTCTGATGGAAAACCACGAGCCGTTTTTACGCGAGGCGATTGCACTCTCGAAATCCGCGGTCGAAAACGGCGACGAACCGTTTGGCTCGGTGCTGGTGAAGGACGGCGAAGTCATCCTGCGCGCCGAAAACAGCGTCTTCACCGGCCACGATATGACCAACCACGCCGAGATGAACCTGGTCAAACTGGCGGCGCAGCACTACGACACTGCTTTTCTCGCCGGCTGCACGCTTTACACCAGCACGGAGCCGTGCGCGATGTGCTCTGGGGCGATTTACTGGTCGGGCATCGGGCGCATGGTGTTTGCCTGCTCCGAAACGCGGCTTGGCGAGATCGCCGGGATCGGGTTGAACGTGCCGAGCCGGGCGGTGTTGCAAACCGGCGCGCGCATCGTCACTGTGGTTGGCCCGACGAACCTCGAAGAAGAAGCCGCCAAAGTTCATCAGGAATTCTGGCCGAAGCATCTGGGCAAGGCTTAGAGCGCCGCGCGTCCTTTCGGACGCACAAAGGACGCTCTAACACTTTCAATCCTCGCATCGGCTCACATCAATAGGTCCCGGGCCTAGCTGGTTATCCGAGGTGCGCTGACGATCTTCAGGAACAAGGCCTCCATGGCCTCTTCAATACCTTCGGTGGGACTGACCGCGAAATAGAAGCCGGGGGTTGCGCATTCTTCCATTTTCGCGGCGATTTTGGTCTCGAAAGGCTTTACCCAGTCATTATAAAAGCCGTTGTCGGGCAAGGGCAGATAGGTCGTATAAAGGACGGCGACTTTGATGCCGCGATCCTTGAGCTTCTTGCAATAGCTCGTGTCGATCGGTTCGATGCATCGTCCACCGTTTGCCCCTTTCGGGCTGGTGCAGCCGGTCGGCTTATAGCTATCCCCAACACCGTCAGCGACGAAAAATACGATCTTCTGGCGATCGGCATTGCTGGTGCCCTTACCGATGGCGCCCTTGATTTCGCTTTCGATGCCTTTCAACGCTTCGTCAAAACTCGTCTGCTGGTCGTTGTAGTAGTTCTGAAAAGGAATGCTCATAAGATTTATCATGTCCGTCGCGACTGCTACGGCGCCAAGATCATAGTCGAGGTCGGAGACCTTAAAGAGCTTCGCGGCTTTGGCGTCCTGGGCCGTCTTGCCGAACGTATAGGCAGCGACCCGGAATTGGCTTGCCATGGACTGCGTGTCCTTTGCCTTTGCCATCAAGGCTTTGACGGCCGCTGCGACCACGTCGATACGAATGGTCACGCCGTTTTTGCGAGCGACATTGTAGTAGCTTTTCTTATCCTCTACGCCCTTTTCAGAAACGATGTGGCATGCGAATGCGCAGTTTTTATCTTTGCCGCCATCGTGGCCGTTAGCTGTCGCATTTTTCATGGCGGTTATGTCAGCAGCGGTGGCCCCAACGCCCATCGATGGCGTGTTATCCAACAGCATGAAGAAATCCATGTAGGACGGCGTCTCATACTGGGCTGTTGCCGTCCCGGAAACGGTGATCTGATGAAATCCCATCACCTGCATGAAGGTCGTGGGCATCGTCGCGCTAAAGGATACGGTGGAGCTGAGAACACCGCCCTTTTTCTGAACGCTGATGTCGACGTTAACGGGCACGTCCTGTTTTTTTGACGTCTGTGAAAAGAAAATCTTCTGGGCTTCGGATTTTCCGAGCGTCAGCGCCCCATCGCCGGACATCGTGTTTGCTTGCTTTGCTGCTTCCGAAGCCGGCGTAATGGATCCGACCGCCGCCGCGTCCGCAGCGGCATAGAGTTCGGTGCGAAGCGACAGGGCGCTGCCAAAATCAATGGCTGTACCCGCCGCACCGAACAGCGGGACGACGAGCAGCGCCGTCATGATTCCGAAGTTGCCGGATCGGTCAACGATGAAACGATGCAACATACAAAGGCTGCCTTCCCGGTATCCGTATTAATGGTTGCGCCACAAGAAAATTGCCATAATCGCGATCAATAACAGCGGAACTTAAACCAAAGGCAAATACGTATGGTTGTGTTCTAACTAAATCGCTGAAGAATTCGCGGTCGCAATGATGAGATAGCCGGCGGCGATCTCTGCCAGAGACATGCTCGGCGGACGACGCTATCGGACTCCACCCTCCGTCTTCCTGAGGCTTGACCCGAGGATCCACGTCGACCTCTATCAGCCGCGGGCAGCCAGTTGCTGCCAAACTTGCCGCCGGCGCAGCGGATGGTGTGTGTCGAGTAGCCAGGGATAACGGAGTTGAGTTGCGGACATCCCTATATGCTGATGCGGAGTGTCGTCGAAATGGGAAGGCGCAAAGGTGACCATGAAAAACCGTAGCAAACCGCGCCCGGGAAAACACACCGCCGATACTCCAGCGGTCGACGCGTTCACCCGGAGCGCGCTCGAATCGGATCTGACGTGGCTGCCGGATATGATGGCGGTTGGAAAGTCACCGCTTACCGCTGATGCCTATATAGAGGCCTATCTCGCAGATCCCGACGAATGGTATTGGACGACACTTTTGCTGCATGATCCGAGCGAGATCGTCTTGAAGCGAGTGCTCGCTATTATCGAGCAAGCCCAATTGCCTCGCCACGAAAAAGCTCTCGGTCAATTGGGCGTCGGCCCGCTCGAAGACATGATGTCGGAAGAGTTGCTGGATCGTCTGCAACATTGGCTGCCCTTCACGCCGGCCATGCGCCATGCGCTCGGTCTGGTTCGAATGTCCAGCGAACCTCTTGTCTTGCAACAGCGACTGAAGGCGATGCTCTCGCGGTAGTGCCTCTGCGGGCGGCGGGCATGGATTCCAGGCTCAAGGCCTGGAATGACGGAAAATGGGGCGTTGCCGGCGAATTCCCTTCCGGCGCAGCGGATGGCGCGTCGCGATCAGGAAGTGCGCAATTACGCTCTTATTTCGCCGCACGTTGCTGTATTTGCCGAAGAGCTCACCCCTTGCTCCGTCTTCCTCGGGCTTGACCCGAGGACCACGCGGGTCTCCATCAGCGGCGAGCATGGATCCCAGGCTCGAGGCCTGGGATGACGGAGGGCGGGGCGCGGTTTTGTCAAATTGCCAGCGGCGCGCTCCGAGCTCGGACTTTAGTTCGAGAGGTAGTTTCGAAGAAATATGCGAACGCTGCGGATGGACTTTTCGGCGGCGTCCGGATTGTATTTTTCGATGTGACCCAACACCTTCCTTCCCACCTTAAACTCCGGCGCATCGAAATCGTGGTAAGTACCCTTGTAGATATTGAGCTCGATGGGCGGGCTATCGTCACTCAGATTGGCAAGCCTCTTCCGGCATCGGTCGGCCGGGCTCCAATTGTCTCGTTCGCCAGTCAAAATCAGGATCGGCACCGTCGCATCGCCCTGAGTTGCCGCGCAGCGGGGATAGTAGGCAACCGCTGCCTGGAATTTGTGGTCCATCAGCTGTTCGTTGCCTTCGATTTTTGTTCCCTCCAGCGTCGCCGTGCCGCCGGTTGAAAAGCCCATCAAGGCAACGCGCCTGATATCGACAAAGCTTTGTTTCGATAAAAAATTCAAAGCGCCATAGGCGTCGAAGACGCGATCGGGGAGATGGCTTTGACAGGTGTCCTTGACGTTGCGGGTGGTGAAGCTATCGACGACGAGCACGACGTAGCCCCATGAGACCAGTCGTTTTGGCCAAAGGTCTTTGACGCTCAGACGCATACCCTCGCATCCATGCAGGACGACAACCGCCGGGAAGGGACCATCACCCCGGGGGCGGGATAGATATCCGAGCAGTGGTGTACCTTGCGGTTGAGAAAGAATTTCTCCCTGTTCTCTAGCCTTGCTTATTCGAAATGGGCTTAGCTTTACGGGCGCGCTTTCGAAGTGAACCAGTTCGTCGGCATCAGCCGGGTTTCCAGCGAAGGTGACGCTGAGAAAAGCGACGAGGCAAAGAAAAAGTCTCGTGTTTTTCACTGAACTTCTCCACCGTTTGACCAACAGCCTGCGCATTGTACGCCGGACCTGAAGGCTCGCAAAGCGGCGAGGCGTTCTGCCGCCGATTGGGCCGGGTTGAGTCGACTTTAAACCGGCGCATGACCTGCGATCAAAAGCCCTTGATCACCCCCTGGCACATCCATTATGACTACCGTAAATTCAGGCTGCGAGATTTGTTCGTAGCCGCCACCTCCGACAGGAACTCCAGCCTTTCAGCTCTTTGTCGAGTGGCCACTGCGATGCCCGGATCGCTGCGCCATGATCTCTGCCGCATCCTCGACCAAGGCTCTGACAATGGCAGACGCCGGTAGAATCTCACGCACCAGTCCGACGGACTCGCCAGCGTAAATGGCGAAGTCGTCGATATCCCCCTGACCGCCGCTGAGCAGGCTGGGGAACGAGTAGCGCCGTACGGGTTTGCCGTCGGGTGTGCGTCCGATCTCGTCGCCCTCCCCAGGTCTCGAACCCGACTTGGGGCGCCCCGCCGCTTCCCATACTTCGACTGCGCGGTTCCGCAGCACGCGACTCGGTGCGTCCGGCCAGCCCCCGTCAAAAAGAGTGGTCTCGATCGTCTCACTCGCGGCAGCTTCGATGAGGCGGCGCTTGTAATCGGCGTGGCAGGCCGCTTCAGTCGAGGCAAGAAACCGTGTGCCGATCCACACGCCTGATGCGCCCAGCATGAGGGCCGCTGTAAGACCTCGACCATCGGCAATTCCACCAGCGGCGAGAACAGGCACCTTGCCGGCGACATCGGCCACAAGCGGTACGAGCACCATCGTCGATAGCCGACTCCAAACGTGCCCGCCGGCCTCATTGCCCTGCGCAACCAGAATATCCACACCGAGATCAATCGATCGACGCGCCTCTTCCTGAGTTCCGACGGTGTGGACGACCAGCGCACCTGCGGCTTTTGCTCGATCCACGTAGGGCGCGATGTCACCCCAGAAGAAAGAGATGATCCGAGCGCCGGCCGAAAGCGCGGCATCCATCCGCTGGTGCTGATCCCATTCAAGGGCGAAGTTGGCGAGGAAGGGACCGTCATTGGTAAGCTGCCGCACGGCACCAACGAGCTCTTCGATGCGCTCCGGGCTGTCCCAACTGAAACCAAGCCCGCCGAGGCCGCCGGCGTTGGTCACTGCTGCGGCAAGTTCCGGTTGAGAGGCACGCCCCATCGGGGCCGATACGATTGGGTGGCGAATACCGAGCAAGCGAGTAAACGGAGTGGTAATTGGTCCGTCGGCATCCATGAGGGTGCTTCCTTTTCTGAACGCGCTTGTTGATTGGGCGTCTGAGAGCGGTCATCCCGGCTGTCCGCAGGATCTGCGAAGACAGGAGAATGCAACGCCTTTCGAACGCTAGATAAGCTCGTTGGAGAATGCGGCTGAAGGCCTGTCTATATGCAATGGCTCTAACTTAACATGCTGCTTGCGAGTGAACCAGCTCAAGCGTTCTTCACAATTTGCCGAGTTCGATTCCAACGAGGGCTTGACCCGAGGATCCACGCTGGTCTCCATTGGCAGCGGGCATGGATCCCAGGCTCAAGGCCTGGGATGACGGAGGTTGGGGAAGCGTCCGCCAAACTCCCCACCGGCGCACGAACTGCGCACGACCCCGACCGGCCCTTGATCACCCCCTGGCACATCCGTTATGGCTACCGTAAATCCAGGCTGCGAAATTTGAATCAAGAGGGAATGTCGACCAAGTCGGCGGCACCCTCCGATAGTACGCGCCATTCGCCAAGGCTTGAGAGCCGGCCAGCGTCACTGAGCGACGATCGCGGGTTTGCCACAAAGCTCACCCCTTGCTCCGTCCTCCTCGGGCTTGACCCGAGGATCCACGCCGGCCTCCATCAGCAACGGGCATGGATCCCAGGCTCAAGGCCTGGGATGACGGAGGATGGGGCGTGTGTTTTGCCAAACTCGCCAGAGGGCCGATGGCATTCTGACGCCCGCTTGGTCGGGCAGGCTAGATTCCAGACCAACCCGCGACCTACAATCAATCCTTGATCACCCCCCGGCAAATCAGTTAAGACTACCGTAAATCCAAGCTGCGAAATTTGAATCCAGACGGTGATGTCGACCAAGTCGGCGCCGCCCTCCGATCGGTGTGTCTGCCACCGTCCGGCCAGCTTCCCCAGATCATCATTGATCCCCCATCTTCTTCCGCCTGACCTCTCATCTTCGATCACATTGGGATCGGGCCGGGTAGCGCTCGCCTCTCACAAGGAGAACTGTAATGGACCCTTCGATTGCTCCGGCCTCGCGGGCGGCAGTGGTGACTCCGAACGATACTGCCATCGTCGGTGCGCGCGCGCTTTATATCGGCACGGCGGGCGATGTTGCCATTGCGCCGCGCCGGGACATGGATCCTGTCATCTTCAGAAACGTGCCGGCCGGGATGATCCTGCCGGTTCACGCTGCCATTGTGGCGCTGACCGGGACTACGGCCTCCAATATCGTCGCACTGTTCTAGAACCCTCCAGAAGGCGGGCCATATGGGCAGACCGACGAAGTTCACCCAGGCGATTGCCGACAGGATTTGCGAGCGCATCGCCAACAGGGAAAGCTTGCGGTCGATCTGCCGGGATGAAGAGATGCCGGCGATGTCGAGTGTGCTGTCCTGGCTCGCCGATGGCGACAAGGCCGGTTTTCGGGCCAAATACGCCCTGGCGCGCGAGATTCAGGCGGATGGTTTTGTCGACGAGATGGTCGAGATTGCCGATGACCGCGCAGACGACTGGATCGAAAAGAAGAACGCCGCCGGCGAGACCACGGGCTGGCAGGAGAATGGCGAAGCCATAAGGCGGTCGCAGCTCCGCATCGCCACCAGGCAATGGGTCGCCGAGAAGCTGAGGCCGAAGAAATACGGTTCCAAGGTCGAGCCCGACCATGGCGTCGTCAATGGCGAGGTTTCGCAGTTGCTGGAAGATATCAATGGCAAGACGCGCGGACTTCCAAACGGCAATTGACCAGTTTTCCGACTGGCGCTGGCGTCTGAACAACCTTTATTGGATCACCGACAAATCGGGCAAACGCGTCAGGTTCGAGATGAACTGGACGCAGATGACCTTTTTCGAGCAGATGCATTACCTCAATGTGCTGCTGAAAGCCCGCCAGCTGGGTCTCACGACCTTCATTCAGATCTTCATGCTCGATGCCTGCGTCTTCAACCGGGATATCCGCGCCGGCACCATCGCCCATACGCTGGGCGACGTGCAGACGATCTTCCGGGATAAGATCAAGTACCCCTATGACAATCTGCCGGATGGTATCCGCAACGCCGTGCCTGTCGTCAGAGCCAACCAGACCGAACTGCTGCTTGGCAACAATTCGAGCATTCGTGTCGGCACCTCGCTGCGCTCGGGAACGCTGCAATATCTGCATATCTCCGAATATGGGAAGCTTTGCGCGAAATATCCCGACAAGGCGAGGGAAGTCCGCACCGGAGCTTTGAATACCGTGCAGGCCGGCCAGCTGGTCTTCGTCGAAAGCACGGCGGAAGGCCAGGAAGGGCATTTCTACACGCTCTGCGAAGATGGCCAGGTCAAGCAGCGCCAGGCGGCGAAACTGACCGAACTGGATTTCAAGTTCCATTTCTTCCCCTGGTGGAAGGAGCCGCAATATGCGATCGCGCCTCAAGGCGTCATCATCACCGATGCTTTCGCAAAGTATTTCCGCAATCTGGCCGACCAGGGCATCGCGCTGACGGACCGGCAGAAGGCCTGGTACGTCAAGAAGGCCGAAACCCAGCTCGGCGACATGAAGCGCGAATATCCCTCGACACCGGCCGAAGCGTTCGAAGCGAGCGTCGAGGGCGCCTATTACGCCGATCAGATGGCGGTGGCCGATGCCGAAGAGCGCATTGGGGTTTTCCCGCATGTCGAAGGTTATCCCGTCCATACCATTTCCGACATCGGCATGGATGATACCAACAGCGTCTGGCTGTTTCAGGTGCTGCCCGGCCGTGTGCGGATGATCGGTTATTTCGAGCATACCGGCACCGGCATGGACGGCATGCTCGACGAGCTGGAGCGGCGCGCCGAAGAACATGGCTATGTCTACGGCGTGCACAACATGCCGCACGACATCAAGGTCAGGGAATGGACACGCGGCGGCATGACCCGCATCGAAGTCATGCTGAGAGAGGTCAAGGCCCGCGATCTCGGCACCGTCCGCAAGATCGAGCGCGCTTATGTCCATGACCGCATCAACGGCACCAGGCGCATTCTGGCAAAGATCGAGTTCGATCAGGCCGGCTGCATCCAGGGCATCAAATGCCTGAGGAATTACCGCAAGGATTGGGACGAGGATTTGAGCGTCTTCCGCGACGAGCCCCTGCACAACTGGGCCTCGCACGGTGCCGACGCTTTCGGCGGTCTGGCGATCATCTTCACCGGATTGGCGCCGGAACCGCTGAAGTCGCAAGTGAAGAGCCTTCCGACCTTCCAGACGATGACCTTCAACGAATTTGCCGACTCCACCCCTGCATATAGCGAGCGTGTTTGATGGAAGACGAAACAACGGCTTTGGAGGGCGGGCAGCAATGGGACCTGGCAAAGGTCGGCGCCCGTTGGCAGCAGGAGCTCGAGCGCGCCCAGCGCTATTTCAAATCCTGGCATGACCGCTGCGTCAAGATCGAGAAGATCTATCTCGACCAGCAGTCCGACCAGACGAATGCGGCCAAGCGCCGGTTTCCGATGCTTTGGGCCAACACTTCGGTGCTGCAGCCGGCCGTCTATGCCCGGGTGCCGCAGCCCGTCGTCGAGCGCCGCTTCAAGGACGCCCAGCCGGTGGCGCGCATGGCCTCCGAGCTCGTCGAACGCAACCTCGCCTATATGGGCGACGAAGCCGATATCGATTCCATCATGCGGGCGGTGCGCGATGATTTCCTGCTCTGCGCCCGCGGCACGGTGTGGCTGCGCTACGAAGCCGATTTCGAGCCGATAGACATGGGCGTCCAACCTTCCGACGCGCCGGCGAATGGTGGCTTACCCGAGGGTCTCCCCACTGGCTTGCCCGCGGGTTTGCCCGGCGGCATGAGCGAGGATGGCGGAGCGCCCCCCGAGGCGATCAGCGACGAGCGTGTATGCATCGATTATGTCCACTGGTCGGATTTCCTGCATTCGCCGGCCCGCCGCTGGAAGGATGTGACATGGGTCGCACGCCGCGTGCCGATGACCGACGAGGAGTTGGAGAAACGGTTCGGCCCTGACGCCATGACATCGCTCCAGGCGCAAGGTGCCGGCAGCAACAAGGGCACCAATCAGACGGAGCGCGCCGAGAACGAGGGCAAGACCCATGTCTGGGAGATCTGGTGCAAGAGCGAAAACTATACGCTGTGGATCGCCGACGGCGCGCCGGTGGCGCTCGAAGTGTCGGAACCGCCGCTCGATCTGACGCATTTCTGGCCTTGCCCGCGCCCGGCCTATGGCACGATGTCGACGAGCTCGCTCATCCCGGTTCCCGACTATGTCTATTATCAGCAGCAATGCGACGAGATCGATCTGTTAACGAAGCGCGTCAACAAGCTGACCGATCAGCTGCGCCTGAAAGTGTTTTATCCCTCCGGCGACGGCGCGATCTCGCCGGCGATCGAGAAGGCGATGCGGCCGGAAAACGACACGGTCATGGTGCCGATCCCGGAATGGGCTGCTTTCACCGACAAGGGCGGCTCGAAAGCCATCGTAACGCTGCCGATCGACGAGGTGCAGAAGGTCATCATTGCCTGCATCCAGGCCCGCAAGCAACTGATCGAGGACGTCTACCAGATCACCGGCATCTCCGACATCGTCCGCGGCGATACCCAGGCGTCGGAGACGGCGACGGCGCAGCGCATCAAGAGCCAATGGGGCTCAATCCGCATCCGCGACCGCCAATCCGAGCTTGCCCGTTTCGCCCGCGATATCATCCGGCTCGCTGGTGAAATCATCTGCGACCAGTTTCAGCCGGAAACGCTGATGCTGGTCAGCGGCATCAAGCTTCCCACCATGGCCGAAAAGCAGCAGGTCCAAATGCAGATGCAGCAGATGCAGATGGCGGCACAGCAGGGGGCAATGCGTGCAGAGCAGACGGGCCAGCCCGCACCGCCGCCGCCGCAGATGCCGCCGCAACTTGAGCAGATGATGCAGCAGCCGACGATCGACGAGGTCGTGCAGTTGCTCCGCAATGACAGCATTCGCGGCTTCCAGATCGACATCGAAACGGATTCGACGATCGAGCCCGACGAAGACGCCGAAAAGCAGCGCCGCATGGAATTCGTGCAGATGATCGGCGGCTTCCTGCAGCAGGTCGGCGCCATGGCGCAGCAGAACCCGATGCTGGTGCCCGTGATGGTCGAGACGCTGCTCTTTGCCGCCCGCGGCTTCAGGGCCGGCCGCCAGCTGGAAAGCACGCTGGAGCAGGTCGGCGCCCAGCTCTCCGAGGCCGCCACCGCGCCAAAACCGCCGCCGGAGCCACCGGCCGAGCAGATGATCAAGCTGAAAACGGCTGAAGTGAAAGCGGGTGCGGAACAGCGCAAAGCCGAGCTTGGTGTGGCGCAAGCCGAGATCGAGCATCGCGCCGTGGTCGAGCAGGCGCGCGGCGAGGCGGCGGCGCAGGCCTTGCAGCAGTTCCAGGCGCAGCAGCCCGCCTATCAGTGAACGGAGCGAAAGCATGAGAGAACGCTATTGCCGCGTCTGCGGCGGCTGGCACCAACTCGACAAGTGGCCGCACAACTGCATGCCGGCGCAAAACCTCGCGCAGTCGGATCTGCCGGCGCCGCATTTCATCAGCGACAGCATCGATATCCAGTCGATGCATGACGGCCGACATTACACCTCGAAAGCCAAGCTGCGCTCCGCCTACCGGGCGGCCGGCGTAGTCGAGATCGGCAACGAAAAGCCGCAGCCTATCGAGACGCCGAAGACGGATCGAAAGGCGATCCGAAACGAATTGCGGCGAGTTCACGCCGAATACAACGCCTAGAGCCAACCGCTCTAACCTTTTGTTTTTACGGGCATCAATCCCCGACAAAGGAAGTTTCCCACATGGACATGGAAGACCTGAACGAGGCCGGCAACGGCAGCGAAGATTTTTGCGCGTTCGACGAGCAGCCGGTCAGCATCCGCGACAGCCTGAAGGCGGCGATCGACACCGTCGAAGGCAATGGACCGGGCGATATCACCGGCCAACCGCGCGACGGGGAAAACGGCCGCTTCCTCGCCAAGGGGCAGGAGCAAGCGGCCACAGCGGCGAGGGCAGGCCAGGCGCCCGCGGCAAACGCCGCTCAACAGACGCCCCAAGCACAGAACCAGATGCAGACCCGTGAACAGCCCGCAGCCATCGGCAGCCGGGTTCCGCCCGGCTGGTCGGCGGAAGCCAAGGCGCAATTTGCAAGCCTTCCCGGGGAGGTGCAGGCGGCCATTACCAAGCGGGAACAGGAGGTCGATAACGGCTTCCGCGTCCTGCAGGATTACAAGGGGCTCGAGGAGTTCACGCCGCTCATCCGCCAGGCCGGCATGACGCATGCCGATGTCATGCGCCGGGCGATCGACTGGGAAAAGGCGCTCATCCACGATCCCGTCAACACCGTCGTTCACGTCGCCAGGATGGCCGGGGTCAATCTTCACGCCCTGGTCAATGGCCAGATGGATCACGTCCTGCAGCGGAGTTCGCAGCAGGCCGGACCACAGCAAGGAGGACCGCAGCCGCGACACGTCAATGTCGAGGCGACGGTCGAACATGTTCTGCGGAAAAGGGACACCGAAACTCAAGTCGATGCCTTCCTTTCCGACCCGGCAAACGCGCACGCCGATGACGTGCTTGATGACATGATCGCCCTTATCAACGCAGGGCGGGCATCATCGCTTCAGGACGCCTACGATGCCGCATGCTGGATGCGCCCGGACATTCGCCGGCAGTTGATCAGCCAGACTGCGCAGGCACCCGTCCGAGAACAGCAAGCCCAGAGGGCAGCAGCGGCAGATCAAGCCCGCCGCGCCTCGCGATCCATCTCTGGATCTTCCGCGCCGGGGCCGACCCGCGATGCGGCAAGAGGCCAGCCCACCTCCATCCGAGACTCGCTGCGCGACGCCATGCGCTTTTCGCGCGGTCAAGTCTGATCAAAGGAATGATCAATGCCCATCTCGCCCAACCTCTCTGAAATCGTGACCACGACGCTGCGTAACCGCAGCGGCACGGTCGCCGACGACGTGACGAAGAACAACGGTCTTCTCACCCGTCTGAACAGCCGTGGCCGCAAGAAGCCCATCTCCGGCGGCCGCACCATCGTCCAGGAACTGCAGTACCAGGAAAACAGCACCTTCAAGCGCTATTCCGGCTACGATATCCTGAATGTGCAGCCCTCGGACGTCATCACCGCTGCCGAATACGATCTCAAGCAGGCCGCGGTCGCCGTCTCGATGTCCGGCCTCGAACAGCTGCAGAACTCCGGCGAGGATGCGATCCTCGATCTGCTCGAGCAGCGCATCGAGAATGCCGAAACGACGCTGAAGAACAACATCGCCCTCGACTGCTATTCCGATGGCACCGCCGATGGCGGGCGTCAGATCGGCGGGTTGCAGCTGTTGGTCTCGACCTCGCCGACCTCGGGCACCGTCGGCGGCATTTCGCGCGCCACCTGGGGTTTCTGGCGCAACCAGAAATTCTCGGCCTCGGCCGATGGCGGTGCGGCTGCCTCGAATGCCAACATCCAGAGCTACATGAACCGGCTCTACATGTCCTGCGTTCGCGGTTCCGACGCGCCTGATCTGGTTGTCGCCGACAACAACTTCTTCCGCCTCTACTGGGAATCGCTGCAGGCAATCCAGCGCATCACCTCGGCGGACAAGGGCATGGCCGGCTTCCAGTCGCTGCAGTACATGGGCGCCGACGTGATCTTCGACGGCGGCTTCGGCGGCGGTGCGCCGCTCAACCAGATGTTCTTCCTGAACACCAAATACCTGTTCTACCGCCCGCACCGCGACCGCGACATGGCCCCGATCGGCGACGAGCGCATGAACACCAACCAGGATGCCTTCGTGCAGCTCATGGGCTTCGCCGGCAACCTCACCATGAACAACGCCTTCCTGCAGGGCGTGTTGTTCGCCTGATCGTCAACGAAAGGAAAAGCAAATGTCGGTCGCTTCAATCCAGTCCGATCGTCTTGGCGCGAACCCGTTCGTCGTCGAAGGCCCGATCGTTTCCGGCTCCGGTATTCCGGGCCCGAACTTCTCCCTCGGCGCCGTCGCCGGCGGAGACCGCGAATCCGAATGGGTCTATTGCCAGCTGGTGCTGGCCTCGCAGACGACCCTTCAGCCCGGCCAGTGGTTCCAGTGGACCAGGGATTATGTCGCCTCGCTGCTGACCACGGCGGCTGCCGTCGTCGGCCAGCGCTGCGGCGTCTTTTCGGGTGCTGCCCAGCCTCCGACGCTGACCGGCGGGCCGGTCGGTGCCATCACGCTTGCACCGGGCACCTATTACGTCTGGCTGCAGCGCAATGGCCAGGCGCCGGCATTGGTCGCAACCGCAACGGCGGCCCTCGTCGTTGCCGAAACCACGACCACGGCGGGCCAGGCAAGCGCCCCGGCATCCGCCACGGCAACGACCAAGGCCATCGCCAACGTCAACTTCGCGGCGGCCAACCAGACGTTCACGGCAACTACCGTCAACGGTTCCAACCTGCTGACGAGCCTTTCCGGTCTGAATGCCGGTTCCGGTCCGTTCATCGGGGCGGCCGTTGCCGGCACCGGGATTGCCGGCGGCACGACCATCTCGGGCATCGCCTACAACCCGAGCGGCGTCGTCCAGAGCATCACCCTCTCGGCCAATGCCACCGCCAACGGCTCGGGCATCACCATCACCGCGACGGGTGTGCTCGAGGCGACGCTGATGCGTCCGTTCCTGTCGAAGGTGAACTAAACCCAGCATCGACGGGCGCTTTGGCGCCCGTTTCGTCGACCTCTCCATACGCGGCCTGCCCCTCATCCAGTTCGTGCCGATGGCTGCCCCTCACCCTAACCCTCTCCCCGTAAAAACGGGGAGAGGGGACGTGCCAAACGCAACGTCGAGATTGACGAAGCCGGCGCGGCATATCCCCTTCTCCCCGCCTGCGGGGAGAAGGTGGGGGCAGCCGGATGAGGGGCAGTCGGCGATCTCCTGCGTCGATGACGACGCCGAGTATTGTTTGTCACCAATCACGCCCGAGGCGCTTCGACGCCCGTTCCCATTTCCCCGCCATCAACAGCGAGACAACACCATGCCCGACAGCAACACCGGAATTTATGCCTCTTTCAGCCTCGAACCGGTCGAACAGACCTTTCTGACGGAGAAGGAGGGCCGGCCGATTTTCGCCGACAAGGAATTCGTTCGCATCTTCATCTCCGGCGACAAGCACACCGAAGTCTATCGCGAGGTGACCGACAATGACAAACAGCGCTTTTCCGATGCCTATAAGCGTTTCAAGGAAGGCGCTGCCGCCCGCGAGCAGCTGACCGGCACGCCGCTGGCGCAATGGCCCTATCTCAAGCCCAGCCAGATCAAGGAGCTGGAAGCGGTCAACATCTATACCGTCGAGCAGCTCGCCGCCCTCTCCGACACCGTCAAGCAGAAGATCGGCATGGGGGCGAACGAGCTCGTCGCCGCCGCCCGGGCCTATCTGGCCACCGCCGAGAATTCGAGTGCTGCCTCGGCCTTTGCCGCCGAAAACGAGCGGCTGAAGGGCGAGGTCACCCGCCTGCAGGAGCAGATGAGGGAGATGGCTTCCCGCTTCGAGACTCTCGAAAACGAACGTCAAGGCGGGGCCAAATCCCGCGGCCGCGTCGCCGCCTGAACCGGAGATCCCGCGCATGTCGCTCTTGACCATCATTCAGAATGTCTGCGCGGAAATCGACCTCGATCCGCCGACGGCTGTCATGTCCTCGGCGGATCCGCAGATCATGCAGCTGCGCATCCTCTCCACCCGAGCCGGCCGCGACCTGATGCGCGAGCATGACTGGTCGACGCTGATGGTGCAGCGGCAATTCACAACGACGGGCGCCAACCCGGAACCGGCCGAGCCGCCCGCTGACTGGGACCGTTTCGCCGCCAATTCGAAGATCTGGAATGCCTCGCGCCTCTGGCAGCTGAATGGCCCGGTGGAGCCGCAGACCTGGCAGCGCAACAGGATCATCAATTCGAACCCGGTGCCGCAGATCTGGCGCATGGCCGGCGGCAGGCTCGACATCCACCCGAACGCTGCAGGCGAGACGATGGCTTACGAGTATATTTCCGGCTTCTGGGTGGCGCTGAACGGCGAGGCGACCTATGCCGCCAATTGGGCGAACGATACCGATACGGCCCGTTTTCCCGAAGACCTTCTCGAACTTTCGCTGATCTGGCGCTGGAAGCGGGCCAAGGGCCTCGATTATGGCGAGGAGATCGCCAGTTTCGAGCGATCCAAGGAAGCCGCGATCGGCGCCGATCGCGCCGCAGCGCCCGTCGACCTCTCGCTGCCGGGCAGGGGGCAGGCGCCTGAGAATTATTGGCCCGGCACGATCACGGTGTCCAACCCATGACCCGCAGACCTGTCCCTCAAAATGGGCGCACCGGCCGCGTTTCACCAGGCAAAGACTGGATCGCGCCGATCGGCGGCTGGCGAACCGATGTCGAGATGGCGGATATGCCCGCCGATGCGGCGTTTCAGCTCGACAATTTCTTTCCCGAAGCAAACCGGGTGCGCGCCCGCTATGGCTTCCTCGCTTTCGCCACCGGGCTTGGCGCCGATGTGCAGACGGTCATTGCCTATTCGGGCGTCGGCAACAGGCTGTTTGCCGCCGCCGGAGACAAGATCTTCGACGTCACGGCGGGTGGCGCCGCCGGTGCGCCCGTCGTCTCCGGCATGGCCAGCGCCCACTGGTCGGTGCAGCAATATACCAACCCGGCCGGCCAGGAGTTTTTGCGCCTCGTCAACGGCCTCGACACGCCGCTGCTCTTCAACGGTACCACCTGGACGAATAATTTTCTGGTGGGCACGGCAACGCTCGCCACCCAGAACGTCGCCGTCAGGAACACGCCCTATACGCTGAGCTTCTTCGGCACCGGCTCGGTCACCCTTTCCGGCGCCTTCACCGGCACGCTGAACGGCACGGGCGTCGCCAACCGGGTGACGCTCACCTTCACGCCGGCGGCCGGCACGCTTGTCGTCACCGTCTCGGGAACGGTCACCAATGCGCAGCTTGAGACGGGCGCGGTCGCCACAGCTTACGTTCCTTCGACGATGATTACGGGTATTCCGGACGCCTCGCTGCTGATCGCCGTCACCGCCTATCGTTCGCGTCTCTGGTTCATCGAGAAGAATTCGACCAATGTCTGGTATCTCGCCACCGATGCCGTCAGCGGCACGGCGACGGTTCTGCCGGTCGGCGGCAACATGAAATATGGCGGCACGCTGATTGCGATCAACGTCTGGACCATCCCTGTTTCGACAGGCCTGCAGCAGTGCCTGGTGCTGATCTCCTCGGAAGGCGAGGTGATCGTTTTCCAGGGTTCCGATCCCTCGAGTGCTTCCAATTGGGGCCTGATCGGCACCTTCAAGCTCGGCCGGCCGCTCGGCACCGATCGATGCCTGCTGTCGGTCGGCGCCGATCTGGCGATCATGACCACCGACGGCATCGTGCCGATCACCAAGGCCGTGCAGCTCGACCGGGGTGCGACCAGTCTCGGCGCGATCACCGCCAAGATCGGCCCGACCTGGCGCGAGACCGTTGCGGCGACCGGCACGACCTCTGAGGAGTGGCAGCTTTCGAGCTTCCCGGCCAGGCAGATGGCGATCGTCAATCTGCCGTCCTCCTTCGGTCCCTATCAATATGTGATGAACACCGAAACTGGGGCCTGGTGCCGCTTCGTCGGCATGCCGGCCTCCTGCTGGGCGACCTGGCAGGACCGGTTGTTCTTCGGCGCGGGCGACGGCACGGTTTATGAGGCCGAGGTCGGCGCCAACGACAATGGCATGGCGATCGACGCGCTGATGGTCGGCGCCTGGAGCCGCTATGGCGACGGGCTCTCGACCAAGCTCTCGAAGCTGATCGGGGTGACGGCGCAGATCGGGGTTTCCACGCTGATGTATGCCGGGATCTCGGTGGACTATCAGACCAAGATTCCCAACGCGCTTTTGTCGTCGATCGAGAACAATACGGCGGCGAAGTGGGGAACGGCGGTCTGGGGCGTGTCGAAATTTCCGGGCATTTCGCTTGTCCGCAAATTCGCCTCCGCCGGCGGCGCCGGTTCGGCCTTGGCGCCGACGATCCGGGCGCTGATCTCGGGCTCGTCCGGCTCCGTCTCGGAAGCGGCCGTGGTCGGCGGCTCGGTGCTTTACGAAAAGGGCGCGCCGATTTGATCGTCTCCGAACCGCGCGAGCAGATCGCGGCCTGGGTCGGCAACAGGATCGGGGTCACCTTTCACCCGCCTTACACGACGCTTGCCCATATCGACCGCGGCCGGATCATCGCCGGCTTCGTCTTCAACGTCTGGACCGAGCATGACGTCGAAGTTTCGCTTGCCGCCGATCGGCTGACACTGACGCTGATGCGATCGGTCTTTCGCTATGTCGTGCATCAGCTCGGCTGCCGCCGCGCAACCGCAAGGACCCGCGCCGACAATGCCGAATCCCAGAAGGTTCTGGCAAGACTCGGTGCACGCCTGGAAGGTTGCCAGCAGGCCTATTTCGGCGACTGCGACGCGCTGCTTTACGCAATCATGAAAGAGGATTTTCCCTATGGTCTCCACGCCGAAGGCCCCAAAGGCGCCTGATCCGACACAGACCGCAGCGGCGCAGACGGCCACCAACGTCGACACCGCCATTGCCAATGCTGGCCTCAGCCACACCAACCAATACACGCCGGATGGTTCGCTGGAATACAAGGTCAGCGGCTACCAGACGATGACCGACCAGAACGGTAAGACCTATCGGCTGCCCACCTATTCGGCCTATCAGACCTATTCGCCCGGGAACCAGGCGATCTACGACCAGACGCAGCAGACGCAGCTCGGCCTTGCCAAGCTCGCCAACGACCAGACCGGCAAGATTTCGGGCGTGCTCGGCACCAATGTCGATCTCAGCGCCGGCAATGTCGACAAATATGTCAACGATCATTGGCGGTCCGGCTTCAACAACCAGTGGGACCGCGATCAGGCGAGCCTCGATCAGAGCCTTGCCGACAAGGGCATCTCGATGGGCTCGGCCGCCTATGACAATGCGCTGAGCGATTTTTCGACGCGCAAGCAGGCCGCATCCGACCAGTATCTCGGCGACATGTATTCGAATGCCCAGAACTCGATCCTGACCGAACGAAACCAGCCGCTGAACGAGATTTCGGCACTGATGTCGGGCTCGCAGGTCCACCAGCCGAGCTATGTCAACACGCCGACGACGCAACTGCCGACTGTGGATCAGGCTGGGCTGATCAACGAGAATTTCAATCAGAAGATGGGTCTCTACAACCAGCAGCTCGCCCAGTCGAACGCCGCAATGGGCGGTCTGTTTGGTCTTGGCGGCTCGCTGCTCGGCGGCTGGGCGAAATCCGACCGTCGGCTGAAGGAAAACATCAAACGCGTCGGCACGCTGGATAACGGCCTGGCGGTCTATGCCTTCCGGTACAAGGAGGGCGGCCCGACCCAGATCGGCCTGATGTCCGACGATGTGCGCACGATGCATCCGGACGCGGTGTTCGAACACGCAGACGGTTTCGACCGCGTCGATTACGGAAGGGCGGTGGGCTGATGGCATATATCTTCGGCGGCGATACAGGCAAGACACAGGGCGAGGTCAGCGACCAGCGCAATCGGCTGGCCTACGCGATGTTGCAGCAGGGCATGGATACGAGCCCGGTCCAATCGCCATGGCAGGGCGCGGCGCGGCTTGCGCAGGCGCTGATGGGCGGGCTGGATATCAGGCAGCAGAATGAGGAGCAGCGGGCGGGGAGGGCCGAGACTCCCGCCGGGCCGATGGGCGCGCCTTCAACTCCGCCGGCGAAGTTTCCCGGCTTCCTGCCGTCGATCTCGGCGGCAAGCGCAGTGTTCCCTGACAACTCATGAGCCTTCGTTGCCGTCTTGGGGCGCCAGCATCCCACTCGCGGTTCAGCAGCCATCTTCAACCCCAAATCCGATGAGCGGACCGAGGCTAGCCGCTTCTGAAGGCCATTGCCAACGCGAATGTCCCACCGCGGCAGCGCGCGATGGCGATGCAATTCTGCAAGCGCTGAAGAAGCCGGCGGTCCGCTCCGACCCGTCCTAAAGCTGAGGCAGATCTCCAAGCTGCTGTTCGGAAGCCATGTCGATCCCAACCACCATCCACAGGAGTCGTAATGTCAGACTTTAATAGAACACCGGTTGTACCACCGAGAAAAGTTGCCGAGCTTAGAAATGACCCTTATGCGGGGCACTCCGGCGACCTCTCGGTTAACAATGCATTACGCGCCTTCAGCCGTGGCACTGTCGTCGGCCCTTATCTCGACGAAATGGACGCTGGGACAGCTGCATTGCTGGCGCCCTATGCTGATCCACTGCTGCCTGATTTTTTGTTTCCGCCGCTGCCGGGCGAAACGTTTGGAGAGCGGTATGACAACGCACTCGCTAATCAGCGCGGGATGGACAGAGCCTTCGACGAACAGCATCCCTATGTCTCCGAAACGCTGCAGCGCGCCGGAGGTTTGGCCTCTGACCTAGCTTTTAAGTTGCCGCCAGGGAGGATGACCGACATCGGGCTCGGTGCTGTTGAAGGTTTCGGAAACGGGGAAGGTGGTTTCAGCAACCGAGCCGAGCAGGCCTTCCGTGGCGCTAGCGAAGAGGCTTTGAAAGGACTCGCTATGGATACTTTAAAGGGGCGCCGTATGATGCCGGCCGAAGCCGCTCCGGAAAGTGGTCGTAGAGCCGGCGCGAAGGCTGCTCTTACACGCGCGCTTCTTAGAGTACGCGGTCGAAACGGCGGTGGTGGCGGTTGGTAACAGATATCGCCGACTATACCTTCCTCGATATTGCCTGTTGGTTTGACGTTGTAAACCTCATCGCGATGGCGGCGATATCAAGAAAAGCAAAGGCAGCAATCAAAGGTATATTTTTGACGCCGAAAATCTTCGTCAAGGAGCTCTTCCAGCCGAAACGCGCCTGCACAGCTCCTTGGAGGGAGTAAATCCAGATCAATGGAGCGGGAAGATTGCGTTGAGATTCAACGGCCAACCCCACTCTGCGCAGGAGTTCAGCCAATCGCTCAAAACTGTAAAGGTTCAAGTGGCGCGGGAAATAATATCCGCCCCACGCACCGCCCGCGAAGAGCCGCCTGTCCCAGCCGTCAGTATTAGGCGTTTCGATCAACAGCCGGCCATCCTTCGCCAAGGCACGGACGAGGCGTCGCAAGCTCTCCTCCGGCTCCCAAAGATGCTCTATAAGCTGGAGCATGATGATGAAATCAAAGGGTTGTGCCGGCAGTTCCGCAGCCTCAAGCGGCGCTTCGATTAGACCTATTCCCTGGCTTTCCAGGCTGTTGCGCGTTTCAGCCGGGAAGTGCCAATCCAGACCGAAAAGTTCAAGATCGGGACGCGCTTGACGAAGTGCGATCAAAAGTTCGCCGTTGCCGCATCCCACATCGAGCACCCTTCCCCCCGAAGGAAGATGCTCGACAACACCCTTCAGGCGCTTTCGATTGACGATGGTCTTTATTCTACCAAGAAGATTTGCCCGGCCCTGAAATCTGTTCGAGAAGGTGCCGTAGTTGGCCGGATACATCAAAGACAGCTGGCTGATGTCGGGCCTCGGATTGAGATAGAAATGACCGCAACCATCGCATCGGACGTATCTGAAGGTGTCTTCAGTGCCGTGATATATGTAGTCCTGCCCGGCAGCGACAACAGTACAGCCCTCACCGCCACAACCGGAGCATATCGTAGACGTTGATCTTATCTGGTTTGTCACTTGAGAATTCATTTTGTCCCGTGCAACACCTTAGAGAGCCAATGCATCTTGAACCGAATCCGAGAAATCATCGTTCTTACGATTTCTCGAGAGTCGGATGAATTTTGCAAAACCGCTGCGCTGCAGGCACCTCGGAAAATGCTCATAGAACCCCCGTTCGAAGAGGTGCCTATGAAGTTTTGCAAGATTATGCTGCGGAATGGCGGGGAATAGGTGATGTTCGATGTGATAGTTGAAATTTGCTTGGTACATAAGCCATTTTTCAAACCAATTAGGGGCTGTTGTCCGAGCCAGCGGCATCATGGCCTGCTCCCCTCCGTCCTTATAAAGTGGATAGTCCTCAGGCTGATGCTCCGCAATGGTGCGCACGATATTCAGGGCGATTGCTACCGCCGCGATGGGATAGCCCCATAGCAGAATGTAGAGATACCAGCGGCCTGTCACAATGCAGAGCGCAAACAGCAAGCCGTTGAAGACGATAGTCACCATCGGCGCCAACCAGGAAGGCGACAGCGAGTTCCCCGATGCCTGCTTTCGGGCCGAACCACCATATTTGTCTGCCGCCAGCCACACTCCCATACCCCCGCTCAAAGCCTTGACCATGACCCAGGCGAGCGCCCGAAAGCCCTTGATCGGCTCGCGATAGGGATAGCCATCCGCATCCTTCTCTGTACCTAGATGTGCATGGTGACTCATGTGGCGCAATCGATACGCGGCAACCGACATCCCGACAGGCGCAGCAAAGAACATGTCGCACCAAATATCGTTTTTACGGCGGTCCGAGTAGAGATGGAAATGCGATGCCTCGTGAACCCAGAGCAACATGCCCTGCGTTACTGCGCAGTTGATCAGGAATGGCAGCCATAGGAGCCACCACGGGCCGAGGAGTGCGATCGACCAGGAGACAACTATCTGAAGCCAGATCATCGCGGTCGCCACGATGATCGCGCGCGGTTGAGGCTGTTTCAACGATTCAAGGAAACTCGGGTCGACAAGCTTTCTTGCTACCTTCATGCATTCATTGAACTGCGCATCCATTCAGTGACCAATTCTCAGATATTGAAGATTTAACCGCATCTGCAAGCGCCAGCCCAAAGGCCGATATCGAAACTGCTTAGTCTTACGATGAAACGGCGCGACAAAGAGCTTCTCCAAGAACCCCGTCGGCTGTATCGCTTGCTTGCGGTGTCCGGCGCCGGATTAATACACCACAATTGAGATGGCAACCAAGTAGAAACGGGTTAGCGCGTTGCGTATCGCCTGTCTCCTGCCGAGAGGAAAAATCCTGCACTAAAAGCCACGGCCACCTTAAGGAAAGGACGCATGGCAGCAACTGGCAGCTGAGACATATTACCTAGAATCCTTTTGACTCTTATCGAAAGCCATCACGTTCATACCACCACCATCAGCGATCATCGCGCGTACTTTGCTGGCGTCTTCCGGCAGTTTTCTACCGGACGCCACGTCTCCAATTTGGTAGCCACCGTCCCAGAGAAGCTTCAGCAACCGATCGAAGTCTCCGGGATTCTCGGCATAAACATACGGCGCTAATTCAAGCATTATGCGCGGCTTGGATCTTTCAAGAGTTGCCGTCGCCCCGAGCAGAACCTCGAGCTCATTGCCATCAACGTCAAGTTTTATGAAATCAACTTTGTCGACCCCAAGACCCCGCAGAGTTTCGTCCAGGGTACCGAGCCGCGCGCCCTGCGTCGACATCAAACGACCATGATGTTCGCTATGCAAATCGTCTGCGACTTCAAGCGGCCAGCTCGAATAGACCGCTTCGGGCATTGTTTCGGACGCACTTGCCATCAGCATCATCTGGTGAGGGTCAATTCGTTGGGCGAGCGTCGGGTTGAGCGAGATATTTGTCTTCTGTTTCGAAAATGCGTGAGCCGTGGGCTCGAAGGAGATCACCTTGCCCTTTCCGCCCACCAACTGAGCCAAAGGCAAGGTGTGAGAACCGACATTGGCGCCGATATCGA
Source organism: Rhizobium sp. WYCCWR 11152 (assembly GCF_013087615.1). NCBI lineage: Bacteria > Pseudomonadati > Pseudomonadota > Alphaproteobacteria > Hyphomicrobiales > Rhizobiaceae > Rhizobium > Rhizobium sp. WYCCWR 11152. The sequence continues at coordinate 392,820 of NZ_JABFCP010000009.1, forward strand.
GGACTATATCTCCGTCCCTTATCAGCTCTCTATATCTGTCGAGCGTTCGCACCTCGAACCCGCCCAGGAGGTAGATCGCGAAATCGACGCCGTCCCTCAAGTCCAGCGACCAGTTTATTCCACGGCGCTGCGCTACGATCGTTGCAGGCAAGCCAACGCAACCGCGGACGAACAAGACGGCCCTGGATAGGTAACGAGCGATCAGGATTTTGTTGCTGGTGGATAACATCGTCCGCACGCTGCCTTTAATTGATATCTTGTTTAGCGGACGCTCTTCTTGCAACAACTAGGTTGCAGTAGTGGCCCGCGTTGGTTGAATCGAGGCTTTCGTAGCTGAAAGCTGTGCCTGGTGGATCCGCAATATTGTGGAACTCGAAATTCAGCATCTCCAGGAATTGGGTCAGCTCGGACGGATTCACAAACGCCTTCGACAAGCCGTAAGGCCAGAATTCCATGAATATCCTGATGTCGCGGTTTTCCCGTAAAACCCGCTCCGCACCCTGCAGAACGCTCAGCTCGTAGCCCTGAACATCGATCTTGATAAAATCGACTTGCTGCCCCGGCGAAAAGTAATCGTCCAGCTTCACCAACGGCACGTCGATGCTCGCTCGCCCGTCGCCACTATCGAATGTCCGGTGATCGACATTCAGCTCGTTCGAAACATACAGCTTTATGGTGCCGCTGCCGGCTCCTACCGCCGCGTGCCGCAGCGATACATTCGACAAGCCGCTTACCGTCGCTTCAAGTTTCTCGAAGTTCGCCGGTGCGGGCTCGAAGGCATGCACCTGGCCAGTTGCTCCCGTCAGTGCGGAGAACATGCGGGTGTATATTCCGATGTTTGCACCGATATCCGCGACGATCATGCCCGGTGAAATCATGTTACGCATGAGCGTGCGCTCACGTCGTTCCGAGACCGCCTTCCACAGGGAGTAGAGCGGGTAATAAATGGGATAACAATATCGATAGAGCCAGTCGGCGAGGCGAAGCAAAACCATCTTCACGCCTCGCCTTTTGAAACGAGGCAGACAGTGAAGAACGAGGCGAATACCTTGGGCAGCGTTCTGCTCATTACCTTATCGATCTTGAAATACGGCTTATAAGCCCAACCGGGCACAGGAAATTTCTTCGATATACCGCCAGTCGCCATATAGGAGAGCGAAGTAAAATAGCTGATTCTAGTCTCATCCAGGCTATAACAATCCGTAAGCTCGGCGAGCCAGTCCGGCCGCTGAAAGAAAATCATATGCGGCATAGCCTGATTTGAGGTCGAAAGCGGCCCCTGTACGGTATCCAGAACCGGTCGATGGATGCTGAGATCCACCGGCTCATGATGAAGAAGTTTATACATCGGGTAGGACAGCCAAGATAAATAAGGTTCTGTTGCATAAACCCTGCCGCCCTTTGCGAGCTTGCGCGTCGCACCGCGCAGGAACGCGAGGGGATCCTTCAGGTGATGCAGAACATTGGTCATGGTAATCACATCGACGCTATGGTCCGCGATATCAGGCAGCATCCCGATCTCGTGGCAATCGAAGACAATATCCAGATAATCTAGCTTCAGAACATCGGAAGTGATGACATTCGGCAGGAAGCGCTTGAGAGGCGATGTCCCGCTTCCGATTTCCAGCACGGTCTTCGTGGCGATATCCGGCTCCTGCCGAAACATCTCCTTGTAGAGCTCACCATACCAGTGCATCAGGTTCGGATTTGCGCTCAGCCGCTCGCGATTTGCCAGCGTCTGGGCAAGGTCGGAATCATAAAGAGCGCTTTCGGTTTCCATCCTCAGAGAAACTTTATTCGTCTGGCGGCAAAAACCAGCATGGCCAACAGAATGGCCCCGTGGCGCCAACGCGAGATGTTTGTCTCACCATAGACTCGTTCGCGATAACTGATCGGAACCTCGACGATCTTAAGGCCCATCCGCGCTGCACCGAAGATCAAGTCGAAATCGCCGAAAGGATCGAAATCACCGAAGTAGGATCTGTTCGCCTGAAGCTTTAGATAGTTGGAGCGGCTGATTACCTTGGTTCCGCATAGCGTATCTTTGTACCTCTGGCCGAGAACGAAGGAGAAAGCCAATGCGAAAAACTTGTTGCCCAGAAGGTTGAAGAAGCGCATCGCCTCCTTTTCCATGGGATAGACCAAGCGAGTGCCGTTAATGAACTCGCCTTTCCCGTCCTTGATCGCATTGTAGAATTTGGGCAAATCCTCGGGCGGAACGGTCATGTCCGCGTCAAGAATCATCAGGACATCCTTTGTGGCGATGGAGAAACCCTTCCTGACGGCGTCGCCTTTTCCCTTGCCGTCCTGCTGGGCAATCAGGATGGACCGCTCACTCCCATAACGCTGCTGCACCTCTTGGATCGCGTTCCAAGTCGTGTCCGTAGAATTGCCTTCGATAAAAATGAGTTCGTCATCCGGCCCCATATCCGGGAGCCGCTTGACGATATCCTCGATATTGCCGGCCTCGTTTCGCGCTGGAACGACGATCGACACCGAAGGTTCGGCCTTCGGAGCGGCGTAGCCAATCGGCCTAGCAATCGCAATATTGAGAAGGCAAAGAGTTCGAAGAAGTGGAAGAGGAGCAAGGCAGCGATTAACGAAACCGCTGATAAGTGGGATATAGAACGGGATCAGGATCTTCTGGTCCAGTCGTATCAATTCGAAGTCTTCAAGCGTCAGAAGATTCTGGACGTCTTCATGGGCAAGCCAGTTTGATTCAGGAACCCGCCGGCGCAGACCGAACTTGGATGCGAGAGTCGCAAGCGGCCGCCACATGCTACTGTAATAGGTAAGAACAAGGCGTGTCTCCGGCGAACACAATGCACGTGCCTGAGCAAACATGCTCTGTATGTCTCGTTCGTAATGTATCAGCCCGCTGATGACCAGGTAATCAGGTTTGGTGTCAGCGACGTCTTCGATCTTGACGACCTTGCGCTCGTCAAACTCATTCACAGGTTCCGCAGGTTGCGTTCTCGAGCGAAAAGTTACCTTGCCCTGAGGGAATTTACCAATCAACAGCGGCGTCGTCGGATCGATCTCGACCACGGAATTCTGGTCCAAGACAAAGAGGCCAATGTACCTTCTCAATTGAGAATAGAAATAGTCCCTCATAAGTTACCTCGGCGCCAAGCGGTTCAAGCGCCAATGTCCCAGAATGAGGGCTGCAGGCACGACGTACACCACAAAAAAAAGAAAATGAACGGCCGTCGCCAGGAGCAATCCCTCCGAGGGCGAACGCCCTAGTAGTACGAATGCCGAAACGACGGATGCATGAAAGGTACCGACTCCGGATGGCGCCGCTGGGATCATCAGGCCCAAACCGCCGGCAAACAACACGAACAACGACTCTTGATAACTCAGCGCGACACCGACAAACCGGGCGACGAAGATATATGCAAGGGCGTATGCCGAAAGCCACAAAACTAGCGTGAGAACGGCCGGAACGATGGTCACGGAAAGAGATAAGCTTTGTGCCGAATTTCGAATGAAATTGGTGATGTGACGATCAAAGAAATCCTGCAGTCGCATAACACCAAAGACGGGCCGCAATATCGGGACAAGCCGATCGCCGAGATACCTTACCAGCACTGCCGATAGAAATATCCCAACTATTGCACCAAGCATGATGACCAGAAGAACATTTCGGTATTCGGAATTCAATGTATGGTTCAGTAAAACCAAAGAAAATATGCCGACAGAAATGATCGTCACCAAGTCAACCATCTTTTCGATCAGAAGCCTACCAAGAGCGTCTGCGTAGGGGACAGTCGCGACAACTCGGCTGTAATGTACACGCAAAAGGTCTCCACCTCTCGCAGGAAGGAACATGTTGGCGCCTAGACCGAGTAGGGAGGCCATGAGGGAGGTTCCGTAACCGATCTTACCATCCAGCAACAGGCGCCATCGCACCGCATAACCTACAGCGATGCCGACGGTAACAAGCAGAAACCACAGGAGCGATGTGCCGGATATTCCGCTACGAAAAATGCGGATGGCTTCCTCCCAATCCACCGCCCTTAGCAGGAATATCAGGACGGCAATGCTTATTGCCGAGGCTATGAGCATCTGCAGGCGTTGATGATTGAAGAGGCCAGTTGTCACGTTTTCTGATGTTCTCTTTCGAAGCCGCGCCGTCCCTAAACCGCAAGTGTCTTCGCTCTACTCGGATCGATGCCCCTAACATATCACAACAATCAGGGGCAACCCCGTGACCTCTTCCTTTCACAGGAGTTGCAGTGGCGACAGAGCTGCTCTCGGTCCGTGGGCTGCTCTCTCTTGATACAGAACCAATTGAACCGCCCCGCTTTTCTTTGAATGATCCTCAAAGCGCCCGCAACTTTCCCTTGACAAGTTTAGCCTGATAATCTTTCAGGCCAGCAGGCTCAATGAAGCGGAAATAGAGATATCCAAATGCGATGGAAGCATCGTTCCATGATCTTTGCGTGGTTGTAATTTCCAGTTCCGCTTGTGGGCCGCTCAATCAAAATCTTTTGCGCTGGCTCAAGCATTGCAGAAAGATGCGATGCGATCGGGAAGTTTGGAATGGACGGGTCTCACGCCCGGTGAAGTAAACAGCAATCGTCAGCAAAAGCAAACTGCTCGGTTTCGGTTCGGCTTGAACCTGATCACGCATCGCATCTCCCGCGCTCTAACCGGATCTCGAGCCTTTGCGAAGCGATTTTCTAAATCAATCACTATCGTAAGCAAGAGCAAAAATCCCTCTGCTCCATGCTTGGTATTTATCTGCCCCCGTTCGCGCCTACCTTACGAATCAACTGATTGAGCCCACGCGTCTCACTGCCCACGGATCGTCGTGCTTGCTCAAGCTCTCCTTTCGCAGAACGCCGCTCAAGTGAGGCAACAACCAAATCAGTAGGTAGCACGCCAGCAGGCCGCCGATAACAGGAACGGCGATTCCTTTGACGTCCCAGGAGGACAGAGCTGCGGTCAGCGGCCAGAAAAGGCGGGACTCTCATAGAGTCCAGTGGAGCAGAGAAAGAATGCAACTCACTTTATCCAAGTGCATTGCGGCAACAATCAACCCCTTCTTTCGGAGCAAGGTAAATGCCCAGAAACCCATCAACCGGCGTCTATTCCAAACCCGCCGGCACGACACCTTCCGTCGGCCAGGTCGTCGACCCGGCGCCGTGGAACGCTCTGACCACCGACCTCGCCAACGAAATCACCAATTCGCTGCCGCGCGACGGCTCGGCGCCGATGATCGCGCCACTGAAGGCCGCGAGCGGGACGGCTTCCGCGCCAGGGATCGGGTTTGCGTCTATTCCACAGACCGGTCTCTACCTGAAAGGCGGCGGTCTTCTCGGGTTCACGCAGAATGGCGTCGATGTCACGTTTGACCACGCCATGGTCTATGCGGCCAAGTCCGGCGATTACACTGCGGTCGCAGCTGACGACAATGCCGTGCATCGCTTCACGGCGGCCGCAACTGTCACGTTGACAGCGGCGGCAACGCTGGTCGCCAGCTGGCATTACGTGGTGATCGCCGATGGCGGGGACGTGACGATCGACCCGAATGGCTCGGAGACGATCGATGGGGCAACTACCCTGGTCGTGCCGAACGGTTATTCCGCCTTCATCATCTGCAGCGGGTCAGCTTTCTTCACCAACAAGGTTCTGGCGAGGCTTCAGCAGAAAGCGGATAGCTCCGCGGTCGGAAGCTTCATTGATGGCCTCACGCTTTCCAACAACGTCGCGAATCCGAACACCCATATCGATTTTGCCGCGGGCTCTGCCAGGTCCGGGTCGAGCTTCGTTTCCAGCGCATCAACTGTGACGAAGCGGTTGAACGGCACATGGGCGGTCGGGACTGGGAATGGCGCGCTTGATGCCGGCTCTATCGGAGCAAACGCCACCTATTTTGCCTATGCACTGCGCAAGGATTCGGACCTGTCCTTCGATGTGGTGTTTTCGACCTCGGCGACGATCGGCGGCGTCACCACAACACTGCTCACCGGCTATACCATCGTCAAGCAGATCGGTGTTGTCTTGACCGATGGAAGCTCGGTCATCCGGCAGTTCGTCATGTATCCGAGGGACGGATATGTCTACGTGACGCCGATCAAAGAAGTCACTGGTGCAATCTCTACCACATCCGTGCCCTTGGCCATCACGGTACCGAACGGAGTGAAGGTCAAAGCAAATCTACGCTTTATGTTTACATCTGCCGCAACGACCGCCTCAGCGCTGCTTTCCGATCCAGCACAAGGGGTGCTTGTTGCCGGTGGCAACGATTCGGGCGGAAACGTTGGCACTATTCAAGTCGCGAGCGGCTTTGCGGTTGGGGCTGACGAGATCTGGACCAATACGAGCCGTCAAATCCGCCAAGTATCCGGCGCCTCTGGCACTATCTTTATCTGGACGGACGGATTCCATTTCCCTTGTGGGAGGATTGCATAATGCCTTTTGTTTCACGATCGGTCGACGGCGCAATCGAGGGGCTGTTTGAGCAGCCGCAAGAGGGAAGGGCAGAGGAATTCCTGCCTAATGGCGACCCTGACGTTATTGCGTTTGAGAATGCGCCGCTCAGGGTCTCTTCGGTGTCAGCGCGGCAATTCCGGTTGATGCTTCGCCGCGCTGGCCTGATCGATCCGGTCAAGGCATGGGTGGCGCAGCAGGACGACGAGACGCAAGACGCTTTTGAATACAGCGGCGATTTCGTCAAGGACAGTCCAATGATGCTGGCTGGGTTCGCAGCCATGGGCTTCACATCGCAGCAGGTAGACGAGTTCTTCACTGCCGCATCTAAACTTTAATGTTAGGGGCTGACCGATCATTCCTCTTGCAGTGGTAGTAGCAATAATTGTGGCCGCTACGTCAAACCCACTCCAGGGAGATGAAATGGAATATCTTGTGAAGCGCGGGAAGCCGATCGATAGCGGCCGATTGAAGAAGGATCTGAATAAGGCAGGCTCGATCGCCGCTGCGCGAGCTTTTTCGGATCGAAAAGGGCGCCCGTCTCTCCAATTGCCCTGCATGCGGTAGTGGCGCTCACCATAAGCTTTTGACGATCTACGGATTCGATTACCACGAATGCGATGGGTGCGGATCTGCTTTCGTCTGCAATCCTCCGGCGGAAGAGGCGTTGTCGGAAGCCTACCGGTCGAACTATTACACCGAGGCGGACAAGGTTCTCTACGCCAACGACTCGATCATTGATTATCGTGTCGACCAGGTTTTGACGCCGAAGGTAGAGTTTGCGATCGAGCATTCACGCTCGTCGAAAAAGACCTGGCTCGATATCGGGTGCGGCGTCGGGGAGGCTCTTTCGGTCGCCAAAAGCTACGGCTATGACACGCTCGGGCTCGAGCCGAATGTCATGGAAGCGGAATACGCCGCAAAGCGTTTCGGCGTTGAAGTCCGGCAGGATTACATATCGAAGGACACGGTTTCGAAATATCGCGGCCAATATGGCGTGATCTCGATGTTCAGCGTTCTGGAGCACGTGCCTGACCCGAACCATATCCTTTCCGACGTTTCGGCAATCCAAGGGGAGGGCGACACGCTCGTTATCGAGGTCCCGCATTTCCCTTCGATCTCGACCATGAGCCAGATGCCGTTCCCCGATTTCGTCAACCGGATGATGCACCCGCCGCTGCACCTGTTCCTGTTCTCGCTGCGGTCGCTCGAAGGCATGCTGAAGCGCCACGGGTACAAGATCAATGCCGCGTGGCTGTTCGGTCAGGACTTCTACGAGATGATAAGCACGCTCGGCCTGTTCGCGCCGGCGATGAACCAATCAAAGCTCCTTTCGGCTCTGTCGCCGAAGATGAGTGAACTGCAGGCAGTTATCGACAACCACAACCTCAGCGACGAAGTTCTTGTCGTCGCCGAACGCATCTAAAGCTTCGGCGTAGCGGACCTTTCATCGCCTTTCACATCAGGCGCCTATGGTCCGCTACCTCATCTTTGTGCCGGCGAACGTCGGCCTCATCATCGCTGCCTATTTCCTGTCGCCCTTCCTTGCAGCATGGTCAATGAAGCACGGCCCGGTTCTTCCCGGCCGCTGGCGGTGGTTCTCGACGCTAAACGCCGATCTGGATGGCTACATCCCGCAGCGCGTGGCTGGCTTCGACACTGCTGCCAAGGGCTTCAAACTCTGGTGGCAGCGAACCCCCTGGACATGGCGCAACCCATGCAACGGCTAGCAATCCGAATTGCTAGGCGTCGATGACATCGCCTCAGCCTTCACCGTCAAACGTGATGTGCCGCTGCCGTTCGGCTTCTATCTTAAGCTCTGGCTTGGCTGGGACCCGATCAAGCGCGGCGGGAACTACTACCCGTTTATGCTGCAGATCGGGCCTAAGCGCCGATCGTAGTCACTTCTCACAATCTGGAGTCTTCATGCTCGTCCATAACTGGCGCGAGGTGCTGAAACGCGCCTGGAGCGTACGCCTCGTGGTGCTCGCTCTGCTCTTCATCGTCCTTGAGCCGATCTACACCTTCGTGGCCGCAACCTGGGTAGCGAAGAACATCTACATCCAACTCGCCATGTCGATCGTCACCGGGCTTATCGCCGTTGCGGCGATCATCGCCCGCATCTTCGTCCAGCAAAAAATCTCAGGAGACCTGAATGGCAAACCGCCTGCAGAAGGGTAGTGCCGCCGCGGCCATGGCTGTGGCGCTTGTCGGATCGTTCGAGGGATTGCGGCAGAATGCCTATCCCGATCCGGCGACGCGAGGGAAACCGTGGACGATCTGCTATGGCAGCACCAATGGCGTGAAGCCGGGGGACCGCAAGACGGTGGAGCAGTGCAAGGCGCTCCTGGCGCTGGAGCTCAAGACCTATGCCGGCGGCATCGAAAGCTGTGTGCGCGTGCCCCTGCCGGATGCGCGTTTCGTGGCGCTGACCTCCTTTGCCTATAATGTCGGCGTCAAGGCGGCCTGCGGTTCGAGCGCGATCAAGCTCATCAACCAGGGCAGGACGGCCGAGGGCTGCGAGGCGTTGTTGAAGTGGAACCGCGCCGCCGGCATCGTCTTTCCCGGCCTGACCCGGCGCCGGCAGAAAGAACGCCAGTTCTGCCTCGAGGGCATCTGATGTTCGGGCTCCTCGACACGCTCAAGTTGGGCGCCGGCCTCGCCGGTGGCCTGATGCTCTATCACCTCTATGCGGTCTCGATCGGCTACCCCTCGGCGGCAAGGCAGGCGCGCGCCGGCTATGTCCTTGTTGCCGAAAAGAGCGCAGCCGAGGCCCAGGCGGCCGAGATGGAGCGCCAGCGCAACGCCGCCACCTGGGCGAACGAGGAGCATCGCAAGCGCCTTAAGGCCGCAGAAGCCGCCGAGCAGGCCGCCAGAGACACACTCGAAACTGAGATCCAATCCTATGAGCTTCAGCTTTCGGAAAAGAACCGCGCTTGCGCTGTCACTGCTGCTGATCGTCAGTGGCTGCTCCGCCACTGAGCGATTGAACAGGGCGGCGGTGACGAAGGGGCAGGCGGCGGCCGGCATCGCTCTGCCGCCGCTGCCGGACGATCTCCGCCGGCAGGAAGCGCATGCGCCTGTTGTCGCAGGCGACCCTGTCATCGCCATCCTCGCCCGCGAGCGCCAGGCGCTGGAGCGCGCCAATGCCCGCCAGGGGCGCACCATCCAATTCTACGACGACCTCACCAGCAGATATGGAACACGCCGATGATGAACGCCATCTCGCTTGCCCTGACGAAGCCGATGGGCGGGGCCCCTGCGATACCCCCGCCATGGGTGCCGGATGCCAACCGCTATATGCCGGCCGCCACCGGCACCCGCTGGCCGGCGGGTTTCACGCAAACTTACGCGGCCGACCTGAACTATCAATGTTCGAAGCTGTTCTTCGGCTCACCGGATTACGAAACCAACGATTTCCTTATCCCCTTTGTGGGTTTCGGCTGCACGGAGGGCGGCCTTGCGCCGCAAGAGACGATCTTGCCGAATGCCGATATTGCGATCGATGAGGTGTTTTTCATCCATCCGAACGGCACGGAATACCCGGTGCTATTCGGCGGCAACGCGGCCGCGACCGTCACGGCGTCGACCGGCATTGTCTACGGGCAGGTAACGCTGCCAAGCGCCCTGCCGGCCTGGTCTGTCTTCGGCATCCGAACGGTGTGGCACGGTACGATCGGGCAGACCTATATTGGCGGCTATCGCTGCCAACGCCATCGGGGCGAAAAATATTGGGCGGCCACCGATCTGACGTCCATTCGGGCGCTGGCCCTGGCGAACGGGGCGAGCACGCCAGCCCGCGATACGTTCTATAATACGGTCGGCAATGAGAGCAACTCGCAGCCTCTTGCCTATGGCCCTGCAATGGTCCTGGCCAAGGGGTGGGACGGCCGGCCGGTTCCGATGGTCCTGTCCGATAGCCTCATCGAGCGCCAGGAGATTGCCGCCACGGCCGATGCCAGGCGCAACATGGGCATGTGGCTGCGCTGGCTTGATGTCCGAGATCCGGTATGGGGCAGTATCATCCCGCTCGTCATGGGCGTCCCCGGCTCGAAGTCGGTGCAGGAACTGGCGACGTCGGCAACCAAGCGCTGGGCCATGATCGATGCGATCCGGGACACATACAACGGCGGCAAGAATATCTGGACGTTCGTTCTCGACCAGTCCGGCCGCAACGATAACAGTGCCACGGCAAGCACCTGGTCGAACGCCAAGCTTGGCTTGGTCGACCGCGTCAAGACGCGCTATGGGGCGGGCATCCATGTCGTTGGCGTCACCATAATTCCGACCATGACCGCTTCGTCGGACAGCGGCCGGACGGTCGCCGGCTATACTGTTCCCGCCTTATGGACAACCACCTTGGCGACGGTGAACAACACCATCAAGGCAAGTTCTCGTTACGCCAAGGTCATCGATCAGTTGCTTGCCTTCACGGCGGACACTGATCCGACGAAGTCGCCGGCCGCTGAAATGTTTCCGCTCGGAAACGTCGTCGGGCATCCCGGAAATCAGGACGGCGTGACGACGTGGGACACGATCAGCCTGCCGGCTTCGGTTCCGAACGGCACTCGCATCATATTCGAATATCAGCCTGGTCTTTGGACATCGAGAACCACCTACGACCGCGTCGACAATGGCGATGGGACGGCGGACTATAAGGTCATTGAAATCTTTGCCACCAATGTCCAGGACAATGCGGCGCTGCTCGCCCACGGCATGAACCTCGACGTTTCGTCTTACGTCCATCCGGTGCTGCAGGGGGTCTTGCGATTTGTCAGCCGCTTGCCGCAATCCGAAAAGCTGAAATTTTACCCTTAGGCGAGCGCTGAGAGAGATGACATCCAATGACGATATCCTCCGCGCTCTCGGGCGCGTCGAAGGCAGGCTAACAGGCATCGAGGAAAACGTCGCGCTTCTCCGCAACGAGGTTAGCGACGAAAAGGCCAATGCTCATGTCAGCCGCGCCGTGATCCACAAGCGGCTCGACGAGCAGGCCAGGCAGATCGCCCATCTCGATACCCGGGTGGCGATCAGCGGCGGCGCGGATGCGCTGATCCGCGAGGAAATCAGAACCCTCAAGGAGACCGTCGAGAAGAACCAGGAGGCGGTGGGGCCAGCGCTTGAAGAGTGGAAACGGATGAAATCGATCGGCTATGGCATTTCAGGCCTGATCGCCTTTGCGGGGCTGACGATTGGCGGGATGATTTCCTATGCCAGCGATGGCGCGGTGGCGGCGCTTCGGCATTGGTTGAAGATCAATTGATCGGCGAGCACCAGGCGCCAGCAGACTCACGTGCCCCAAAACCGAAGCAATCAAAACCCCCAAATTTTAGACGTCCCTAACGAACAAAACGGCCGCCTGCTGGTTTTCCTCTCAGGAGGAAACAGACATGAAGAGCATGAGCAATCGCCAAGTTCGCATTCCCGGCCCGCGAGAGCACGATGTTGCGGAGCATTGCCGCAAGTTTGGGATCGGCCCGGCGGAGGAGAAGAAGCTGAAGAAACTTCTCGGGGCGCGGGCGCCGTTGCACGAAATCCAGGCCAATGCTCCGCCCCGCCAGCCAAGGTGGCGTTAGGTGGGAGGGTCACCTCGCACGTGATCATTACACGCTACATTACGGTAATGATTCAAAGATTGAGCGGAACAGAGCAGCGCCCTGAACGCTCGCGAAAGAGGTGCTTTTGCCGGGTTTTGAAATGATCGATCTTGTTTGAGACGTGGGCCGAATGTTCGGCTTGCTCCACTTGGACCGCTGAAAGCCCCGCTCCGGCGGGGTTTTTCGTTGGCGTTGTGATTTGCCTGTCGGTTTTCGCCCGGCGGGAGCTCATCGGTGTGACGGTCGCAACGTGCCCGGGCAGGTTGTCAATGATCCCAGGCGGAATTTCCGGGCTCGTGGCGTCGCATTTCTGCCGGGGAACTTCCGACAATATCAGGGGTTTTGCCGGCGGATCGCGCGGCAGGTCTCGTCTCCTGTACCCCACTGCTACCCCTGCAGTTGCTGCGCGATCCACTCATGCAAGCGTCTCAAGAAAGGGCGTTGCTCCCGGCTATCGGCAACCGCGAAGCTATTTTGTCATCCGTCACCTGGCCTGTTGGAAGATCCAGACCTGCAAAGACACAGCGATCCGCGCCGAGTTCAGCTCCTGCGATGGCTCAAGAAGGCACAGCTGCGCGCCCGCAAAGTGGGTCAATGCTGCAGTTGCCGCGACAGCATGAGGATGTAGTCATCGGCGATATCGGCAACCACCATGGCGGCTTCCGCGGCCGTGTATCCCCTGCCGATGGCGTCGCTGACGATCTTCATCACGGCAGGTTCAAGGGCTTCCCGGCAGTCGGACAGGCTTTCGACATGCGGGCATTTTGAACGAAATTCCAAGACGTTGTTCATGGCACACCCTCCATTTGATTGAGCTCGGCCCCTGTAAAGGCAAGCCGGCCTCTCCCCGGAAAGGCGGGCCACGGTTCCGGCGAGCTGCTTCACGAACCAGAAGTCTTATCGTGAGGCTACGATGGCACAGGAGTCGACGTATTCAAGCGCATGCTGATATTAAGGTAAGCCAGTAGGGTTAATTCGTCCGTTGCTGTTGCATCGTGGCATCGCTAGCAGATGCAAAGACTATAGAGGCTGCTGCATCTCGCCCAAAACCGTACAGCGGTTTTGGGACAACGACATGCATCAAATAAAGACTTTAGGATTTGAACGCCTGCGAGGCTATTTTTCGCCCTAAACGCTGATACGCCGGCCCGCCTTGTCCGCCTCTTTGCGATTGGCGCCGTGCTTTTCGATGATGTCCTTGGCATCCTCGTTGGAAATGCGGTGTTTCTTCGCGAAATAGATGACGTCGTAGGGGGCGTCAGCCACGGCCGCTTTGGCGGGCTGGGCCTTTTTGGTTGTGTCGTTGGTCATGATTTTTCCTTTCAAGGCAATGTTGCGCCGGACATCAGCTCATGTCGCCGCGTCAGCACTAGAACAGGATGATTTAGGCCGGGCCGGCCTGAAATCTGAATCCTGGTCTCGATTAAAGAGTGACAGCATGGTGTCGTCCGAAAACCGCTCACACTTATCGGCATCATGCTCTATCGGCTCCGGAACGAGCCAAGCCGGCCTCAATCGAAGAATTGGCTTGGTGCCGTCCTATCGATGCGCTCGGGCCGTCATATGTTTTTCCCAGATCTGCGTTGCCTGCGCTGCCGTGCCGGTCTTGTGGAATCGCAGCAGGTGCAGTCCTTCGTTCCGTCGTTTTTCGTTAAAGGCGCTGTTTTCGTAGTCGGTGCCTTCGACAATGCTCTCGCTTTGAAGAACGGCCTTCAATTCCTGCACATAGTGTCCGGTGATGTTGAAAAGCGCTTCATTCTCAGGTGCGTCTGTCATCGTTTTCCCTATGAGTGGTCGCGTGGCATTGAACGCAGTGCTGCGGTTCGGCTGGCCACGTTGGTGGATGCATCAAGCAATCCGCGCCCCTATGGGAAAGGCTGGTATCGGACAGCGTTTAGCTGGAAGTGTCTGTCTGGAGTTCCATATATTATGCAGCTGCGCCGCCTTGCGAATCAAGGATATCGCGGCGAGCCTGAAGGCTCCATACTAAACCACTTGCCTCCCCGATACCACCTCAATCGAAATGCCGAAGAATATGGAGGGAGCAGGGCTGTCTTCGCTTTCCGAGTTTAAGGCGAGCGATCCGGGTTCCCACCAAAACGGTTGCTGCTGCAGGAGAGACCAGGCGTGGATGCGTTCGTCATGCCGGGACGGCGTATCGGTCAGCTCATCATAGGTGCCCTGAACAAGCACGCTTTTCCATGTTCGGTTTTCGCCGAATTCTTCAACCTGAACACAGGCTGGTGAATGGGCACGCAATAGATCAATCTTCAGGCCCGGCATGGAAAATATGAAAAGCCGGTCTCTTTCATAGGCATACTGGATGGGAACGATATAGGGATATTTCTCGCCGAGGCATGCCAGGTGGCCACGGGTGTGGCCTGCCAGAAAGGCGAGGCAGTCTTGTTCACCCATTTCTCGCAGTTGCATCGCGTTATCCACTTCGTTTGATAGGCAGCAAAGCGTCTTCGGCTCGCGGCAACAGTCTTTGCAACGCTACCAGAACACATCGTTGAGAATGATATAGACGATAAAGGCCAGACAGATGGCTGGTGTCGATTTCACCAGGAAGTCGATATACCGGAACCTGCCGATATGCTGGGCGAGGCGTTTCCATGAATGGATGTTTACCGTGGAAGACATGATGCCCTCCTTTGGTTGGGGCCGGATAACTCTGATTACCCGGGAAGCAGCGCCCGTTTCACAAACTGCCACTACACCAAATATGGGCGCCAATCATCTGCGCTACAAGGCGGGGCGGATTGCCGGTCCGGCAGAGAGATCTCGCTGCTGTGCACGATCACAAGGGGAGGCGCGGAGGTGCCGGGATTATGGGGCACGTCCATACAGGGTTGCACTTCTACCTCAACCATCGCTTCGATCAGCTTCAGCCGATCGAGTTTCCGCCGTTGATCGTCGTAGAGCCTGCTGAGCAGCGCATAGGCCGATCCGGAGGGTCTGCCTTTGCGCAATAGTTTCCTGATCACCATTTCCTGATCGGCAACGCGATGCGCCGCCTTCACGATATGGCGACGCGCCAGCTTCAGGTCTTTCGGGCGGTATCGTGTGGAAACCATATGCTCTGCTCCCCCTGTCTCATCCGGCAGCAGCAGGATGGTGGCCGTTTCAGTTCGCCGGCCGTACGCCTTCTCGCGATCAGCGAAAATCTGCAGCCGTGAGCGTGAAGTTGTTTCCGCGTCGATGCTGATAGACTCTCGATGCCGCCTCCTGAATAGCAGAACGCGCTGCATCAAAGGCATTGAGGTATGCGGCTTCGGAAGAATTGTGCGTGACCGCGCTGCCGAGCGCTGCTTCTTCGACCAGAAACCTGACCTCGAACATGCCGTCATAGCCGGTGAAGCGGACACCTTTTCGCGCTTCGTCGAAGCTGCGGCTTCTATTGGGAAAGATAAGTGCCATTGCGGTTGATCCTTGGAAGTGGGCACGAGCCGCTATGCGGACCTCGGACCCGGCGATGATTGTCGATGCACGGCTGGCCGGAACGGGCAGCTTGATGCCAGATGGTTGGCGATCAGCCTGCCGGAATGTCCGATCGTCAGTCTCAATGGATCGTCTGCACGATGACCCGGTCATCAAGCAAAGCCTGCGATGTCTTGATCAAGCGCACCGTACCAGTGATGATCTCGTCGGAATAGACCGGGTCCGCACGAGAAATTTCATCCGTCATATCGCGGAGGACTTTGTTTATCTCAAGCAGAGGCGGCACAAGGTCCAGCAATCCGTCGGCCGCCAGCCCGTGAGCCAGGCCTGCGATCACCTCTCTGAGGTGATCTATGAGCGCACGCCTTTCCGAAACCGCCAGTGCCGACGGCTTTGTGAGGGTCGCTTCACCGTTGAACTGCATGATGCGTATCCTCCTCTCTCTAAAATGGGTTCCGCCCCGCCATTATCAATGGCGGCCGCCGAATGAGGTTGCGGTCAGATGGTAAAGAGCGCAAGCTAAACTATCGGCGGGCACGATACGGGCACCGCTGCTTGGGGCGCGCCAGTAACGCTAGCGCCAGTGAACCCTAGCCCCAACGAAGGAGGACACCATGTCTTCCACATCAGATCAATTTTTCGATATCCATAATTTGAGAATGCTGGACCGCATCCTCCGAAAGGCCGGCTTTCGCGGCGGCGAAACCTACGCGACCGATGATGGCGAGATCAGCGCCACAAGTTTCCTCATTCATTGTTTCCAGATGGGGATCGTCGACGAGGCCGCGTTGAAATCGGCTCTGAAAATGTATCTGGCGACACAGTTGAGTTCAGGCCCGCTTCCGCAGGCTTTGGAAGACGGCTCCTTTGCCAGATGGCAGGATGACGGCGGCGCCCCGGTGAAAGCCTATCGGATCGCGCGGTATACGGCGTCTGGGCGTGCGGACGCATCGCTGCGGCCGCCAGCTTACCGCTTTCCCAAAACCAGGCTGCCTGAACGATTGTCCGAGATCCCGTGAACGGGTCTGCTGCGACGTCGACGGCCCCCCATCGATCGTCACGATGACATGACGAACAAGGAAGAAGACATGTCCGGGATTCACGCCGATCAAAAGGACAGGGCCAGGAAACGCAAGATTATCGCCCCCGTGCGGAAAAGTGCGACGTCAAGCTCGACCGCCGACGATCTGATAACGCAGGCGCGTCAAGCGCGGTCACTATCGGCGGAGCAGGGGATCGATAGCGCTGATAAGCAAGCCTATGGTCTGGCGCGTCCACACAAAGGTCCGTTCGACAACGCGACGGCATTCAGCGCTTCCAGCTACGACCATGATCTCCCGACGCGGCAGCAATTGGAGGCCGCGCAACGCAGCCAATCCGATGCGGTGAAGCAGCAGGAGGCAAACCGCCAAAAGGGCAAATCCCGGATGCGCGCAAAGACAACGAAGCTGAAATCTTCCTGAGCAGGAAATAGAGGGGCGGGCGGCGCCCTATAGATTTCTTGCCGACAGACCGGTTCGAGAAGCCCGCCTCAGGCGGGCTTTTCCTGTTTGCGGCAAAAGCTCGGGTGACCGTCAGGCCGCCCCAAACGGCACGGCGACGAAGGTTTTGTTGCCGTCGCGTTCGACGAGCAGCAGCACCGACTTGCGGCCGGCCTTGCCTGCGTCTGCGATCGCGGTCTTGACGTCGCGGGCGTTATGAACAGGTCTGTCATTCACCGAGACGATGACATCGCCGGACTGGATGCCGGCGGCAGCCGCAGACTTGTCCGGAGCGACCTTGGCGACCACCGCGCCGTTGACGGAGCGCGGCAGGTTAAGCTGCTGGCGCACGTCGGGCGTCAGGTCGGCAAGGCCGATGCCGAGGCTCGGCTGGCCGCTGCTCTGGTCTTGAGTGTCGGGGCTTTCGGCCGCCGCCTGCTTCTGGCCTTCCTCATTGGTGCCGACGGTGACGTTGAGATCGATCGTCTTGCCGTCGCGCCAGACGCTGAGGGATTTTTTCGCGCCCGGCGAAAGGTCGGCGACCAGGCGCGACAGGTCCTTCGGCGTCTTGACGCTCTCGCCGCCGACTGAGGTGACGATATCGCCGGGCTTCAGGCCGGCATGGGCGGCCGGCGTATCGGCGGTGACGGCGGCAACCAGCGCGCCGCCGGTCTTATCGAGGCCGACGGCATCGGCGACATCCTTGGTGACCGGCTGGATCTGCACGCCAAGATAGCCGTGATCGATCGAGCCGTCCTTCTGCAGCTTGGCGACGATCGCCTTGGCCTCATCGGAAGGAATGGCGAAACCGACACCGACGCTGCCGCCATTCGGCGAATAGATGGCGGTGTTGATGCCGACGACATTGCCGCTGCGGTCGACCAGCGGACCGCCGGAATTGCCATGGTTGATCGGCGCGTCGATCTGGATGAAATCATCATAGGGTCCGCTGTGCAGGTCGCGGCCGCGCGCCGAGACGATGCCTGCCGTCACCGTAGTGCCGATGCCGAAAGGGTTGCCGATCGCCAGAATCTGGTCGCCGAGCTTCAGCCTGTCGGAATCGCCCCAGGCAATGGTCTGCAGCGGCTTGCCCGCCTCTATCTTCAGCACGGCGACATCGGATTTCGGGTCGGTGCCGATCAGCTTGGCCGGCAGTTCCGTGCCGTCATCCAGCGTCACTTTGATATCGACGGCATTGTCGATGACATGGTTGTTGGTGACGATCACCCCGTCCGGGCTGATGATGAAGCCGGAGCCGAGCGCCATCGCCTGCTGCGAAGGCCGCTTTTGCGGTGCCTGGCGCGGCAGCGGGATGCCCTGATCCTCGAAGAACTGGCGGAACTGCTCGTCCATCGGCGATTCCTGCTCGCTGACATCGGTGGCTTTCATTGTGGTGGTAATGGTGACGACGGCAGGCTTGTCGGCATCGACGATGGAGGCAAACGAGCCGCTGGGGGCGAGAATACCGCCGGTATCCGACGGCGCGGCAACGGCATTGGAGGCGTTGATGGCGAAGGGTAGGCATGCCGCGCCGGCGATGAACGCGGCCCCGACAAGCGCTGCTGCGCGATGGTTGCGGAGGATGTGTGACATGGTGGTGGTCCCTTGGGTGATGATCCCTTGCGAGAGCGTTGGTTTTGGATGGCGTCGTGGTTCCATGTCCTGGGACCTGGCGTCGGATGGCGTTTGGCGCCAATTCCTCTTGGGAACGCGCAGTCGTCGGGGGCGGCGACCGGGGGGAAGAGAAGAATTGGCGCTCGGGATTCATATGATCCCACCGAGCGGATTTACAAATTAAAGTTTGATCATGTTTATATTGCCGATTTGTAAGATATGACTGGAATTTAATCTTCGCTCCCCCAGCGTTTGAGCTTCTCAAAAAATCCGGCCCGATTTTGCCGCGCTCGCGTCCTTCGCGATGTTTTCATTCGAAAATAAATGGACTTATTCCCGGAGGCGGTGATCCGTTCGCCGCATGCCTCCGTAATTCGCCGACGGACGAACTTGTTGCTCTTTCCGGAAGTTATATTCCCGGATCCTGTTGCGAATTTAAAATGTTAGTAGACTCTAAATTATTTCTTCTTCAGAAAGTAAAGGCCGCGATTCGAGGGCAAATGAGTCTCGCGGGCTAGATATAACGGGGCGATGAGGGCAGCAGTGGAGCGGGGGCGGAAGGCCAGGCGCGGTGCGCAGGTGAAGTTGAGCGATGTGGCGAAGAAGGTGGGGGTCAGCCCGATCACGATTTCGCGCGCGCTTCGCAATCCTGAAATCGTCTCGGAGGATCTGCGCCAGACCATCCTGCGCACGGTGGAGGAAATGGGTTACATCCCCAATCTTGCCGCCCGGGCGCTGGCCGGCCGCCATAACGGCATCATCGGCGTCATCACGCCCGCTTTGCACCAGCACGGCTTCGCCGGCCTGATGATCGGCATCGAGGATTGCTTGCGCGCCACCGAATTCCGCGTGCAATATTCCAATACGCTCCACCATGCCGACGGCGAGGCCGGCGAGCTCAAATCCGTCCTGACGCAGAAGCCGGCCGGCGTCATCATCGCCGGCGCCGAATCCTATCGTGATCTTCTGCCGCTGATCGAGAATGCCACCTGTCCGATCGCCCATATCACCGATCTCAGCCAGGAGCCGGCAACGCTCGTCGTCGGCCTCGATCATCATGCGGCAGGCGCCGAACCCACCCGCTTCCTGCTGTCGAGGGGTTATGAGAGGATCGGCTTCATCGGCCGCGGCACGGATATTCGCTCGCGTCGCCGGAAGGAAGGCTATGAGGCCGCGCTGCGGGAAGCCGGCCGTTTCGATCCCGATCTCGCCATTGGCGGAGATGAGGGAAGCAGCACCGGCCTCGGCAGGGAATTATTTGCCCGCCTGTTGCAGCGCGTGCCGGATATCGATGCCGTCTTTGCCCAAAGCGACGATCTGGCGCTCGGCGTCCTCATCGAATGCGCCGTGCGCGGTATCCGCGTGCCGGAGGATGTCGGCATCTGCGGCTTCAACGATCTGGAATTTTCGGCCTTCACCCAGCCGACGCTGACGACGGTGCAGATTGCACGCTACGATATCGGCTACCGCGTCGCCGACATGCTGCTGCGCGCCATCCGCGACGAGCCGCCCGGCGAAGACAAGGTCGATTGCGGCTTCTCCATCATCCCACGCGGCTCGACGCGGTAATCCGATACGATCTGCCGAATGAAATGCGACCGAACTGTCGTATGCTCGAACTAGGCACATTCCAGATTATTCCCTATACGGAGGGAATGAGGATCATTGTGCTGAAAAATGGATAGTGCGGGATTGTCTCTCGAAAGAATGCGCACCTTTGTCCGAGTCGCCGAACGCGGCAATTTGTCGATGGTCGCAAGAGAGCTGGGTGTCGGTCAATCCACCGTGACGCGGCACCTCAATGAGCTTGAAGAGGCTGTCGGCGTACCGCTTCTCAGCCGAACCACGCGCCGCGTCACCCTGACCGACGAAGGCAGCCGCTATTATACCAACTGCCTGCAGATATTGCGCCTGGTCGAACATGCTGCCGAAGAAGCGCGAGATGCCCGTCAGGCTCCCGCGGGCGCTGTTCGGCTTTCTTGTACGGCAGCGCTCGGCGTGATGCACGTCACGCGCCTGATCTTCGATTTCCAGGACAAGCATCCGGACATCCGGGTCGACCTCAACCTGACGGACGAGCGGATCGACTTGGTTCGCGAAGGCGTCGACGTCGCACTCCGTCTTGGGCCTCTCGCAGACAGCGCGATGAAACTTCATGCGCTCGGAGAAAGCCACCGGCTGCTGGTGGGCGCTCCGGCCTATTTGTCCGCCCACGGACGGCCGGAGTGCCCAGCCGATCTGTCACGCTACGAAACCGTCGTGATGTCGAATGTGGCAGGCAGCGATCAGCTCGTTCTTTCCTCTGCCGATGGCACAAGCCTGATGATCCCCGTCAGTGGCAAGCTGCGCGTCGATCACGGGCTTGCGGCGCGCGAAGCCTTTGCCGCCGGTCGCGGCATTGGTCCTGCACATCTCTGGTTGGTCCACGATCTTCTGGACGACGGCCAGCTCGAGGTCGTGCTTGGCGACTATCGTCCTTTACCGGTTCCGGTGAGCTTGCTGATCGTTCCGGAGCGTGCAGCCATTGCCCG
Organism: Rhizobium sp. WYCCWR 11152; assembly: GCF_013087615.1. Taxonomy (NCBI): domain Bacteria; kingdom Pseudomonadati; phylum Pseudomonadota; class Alphaproteobacteria; order Hyphomicrobiales; family Rhizobiaceae; genus Rhizobium; species Rhizobium sp. WYCCWR 11152. The sequence continues at coordinate 413,922 of NZ_JABFCP010000009.1, forward strand.
CGTTCGGCTTCTCGTCGACTTTCTTGTCGCCGAGGTTTCCAAATTGCCCGGAATCCGGCCATCGTAAGTCTTTGTTTTCAAGCATGTCGTTATCGCAAACCGCTGCGCAGTTTTGCGCGACATGCTTCAAAGTCCGAAAGATCGCTTATCGCCACGCCACCCCGTCGTCTTGAGATACTGTTCCCAGTTGAGCGTGTCGGGGTTCAGGCGACGGCTCCAATCGAGATCGTGCTCCTTGCCGAAATAGCCACAGTCGACAGCATATTCGACCATCCCCAGAAGCTCTCGAACGAGAAGTTCGTTGGCGGCAAACTCTGGAAAATAGCGCAGGAGGCCATCCTGGGTGAAAGCGTTTCGATACGCGGCCTTGAGCCCGGTCACGCGCTGAAAGGTTTCGATCATCTCGCGCGGAGAAATGATATCGCCAACGATCGGCAGCGTTTTCCCGTTGTAGCGCTCGGGGTTTGAGAAAATTTCGAGGACGGCCGGCCCGGTCGCCGTCAGCGGATCGACAAAAGGCGCTCGGAAATCTTCAGGAAGATAGACCGGCAAGAGGAGCGTATCGCCCTCCATGCGCGGCACATAATATTCGAGAAGATTCGTGTAAAAGAATGCCAGCATGACGAAGGAATGAGAGACCGGCAGGCCGCGAATATAGTCTGCAACGAGCGCTTTGTCGGTAAAATGCGGCGCATACTTCTTGCCGCTGGTGATCTTCTCGACATTCTCAAGCGTGCTGAAAACTAGATGCCCGACGCCGGCCTCAACGGCGGCATCCGCCAGTTGTCGGCCGAGAGGCGCCTCGATGGTCTCCGGCGGGGCGATCGGCGGCGTCATCAGAAATGCGCCATCCGCGCCTTTGAATGCTGCGACGAGGTCCTTTTGACGGCCAAGTTCGAGAGGGACGGTTACGATTTCAGCGCCGCGTTCCTCCAGACTTAAAGCTTCAGGGGAATCCTTTTTCCGGGTGAAAGCACGCACCCGGAAACGTTGGCTGTCAAGGAGTGTCGCGGCGACGCTGCGCCCCTGTTTGCTCGTTGCACCGGCAATCGCGATAAGTGGCTTTTCATGTGCAGACATAGAGCTGTAAACCTTTCCCTGTCATTGGCCGCCGACTGCGGTGCCAAGCGTCATTTTGCGGGAGAGCGGTCGGCCTGTGCCGAGAGCCCACCGCAATGGCGGGCACCCTATCTCAACAAGGTCCATGGCTATAGATATCTGAAATACATAACATAATGCCGTTTTATGGATAAATGGCGCCGGCCAAGCGCGTCGAAACCCGCACCGAGGACTGAAAGGCGCCGACAGCGATCCATGGACTCTGCCGGCGCTGTTTCTCTGGCTCATCAAGGGATCAGCAGGACACTGCCCGCCGAGCGTCCGGATTCCATCTCCTCGTGCGCCTTGGCAACATCGGCCAAACGATATTCGGCACCGATCTGCGAAACGATCCCTGTTTCCATCGCGCCGACTGCAGCCAGAGCGGCCTCGCGATACTGTCCGACGTCAGCGCACCAAGCCATGATGCTCGGATGGCAGAGCGCCTTGCCCGGGCGAAGTTCCTCGACAGGCACCGGTGGAATAGCACCGGCGGCCTGACCGATGGTGACAGCCATGCCGAATGGGCGGACAGAGCGTATGCTTTTGAGAAGTGTATCGCCGCCTATCCCGTCATAGGCGACGTCGACGCCAAGCCCGTTCGTGAGCCGCTTCACTTCCGCGACGATATCGGCGCCTCGTCCAACAATAAGGTGATCGGCTCCATAAGATGCGGCGAGTGCGGCCTTTTCGGAAGAGCCCGCCGTCCCGATCACGGTGGCATCGAGCGATCTGGCCCAACGAACGAGGATGCTCCCGAGCCCACCCGCGGCCGCATGGATCAGCACCTGAGTTCCTGCACCCACATCATAGGTCTTTTTCAACAGCATGTAGGCGGTCATGCCTTTGAGCAGCGAACTCGCTGCCGTCTTTACTGAAACGGTATCCGGAAGCTTGATTGCCCTTTCGGCGGCAATATTCCTCGTCGAGCGATAGGCGCCAACCGGAGGCCCGGCATAGGCGACGCGGTCACCTTTTTTGATCATGGAGACGCCAGAACCGACATCGTCGACGATGCCCGCCGCCTCGGCACCGATCACCGAGGGGTAGGACGGCATCGGATAGATGCCCTTTCGGTGATAGATGTCGAGAAAGTTGGTTCCGATCGCCTGATGACGGATCTTTATCTCGCCATGACAGGGAGGTTCAAAATGGTGATGCTCCTCAACATGGAACTGGGTGGCGTCACCTGGGGCATTCAGCCATATGATTTGGTCGGTCATCTCTCGTGCTCCTTCATGGGCACAAATTAGGCGATGGCGTGATGTGTGAAAATTCCCTATTGTTTCACAATGAATGGGAAAGAATTCACAAAATTCGACTGGGACGACCTTCGGCATTTCCTGGCGCTCGCGCAGTCGGGAACGTTGCTTGGTGCCGCAAAACAGCTCGGCGTTGAACACGCGACGATCAGTCGGCGCGTTTCATCGCTTGAAGCCAGTCTCAGACGCAAGCTCGTGGACCGCCGCGGGCGGCGCATCATTTTGACCTCGGACGGAGAGCAGGTTGCCAAGCACGCAGCTCTTGTCGCCGCGCAGACCGCGGCAATCGAGCAGCTTGGTCGCAGCAGCGCCACGGAATTACGCGGCCATGTGAGGATCAGCGCGCCTCCCGCTCTCTCAAGCGTGCTGCTCGCAAAGCCGATCGCGGCCGTCAGGCGCGACCATCCGGGTGTTCAGATCACCCTTGTCGGAGAAAAGCGCCTCGCGTCCCTGAACAGACGAGAGGCCGATATCGCCGTGCGGATGTCGCGTCCCGAGGACGGCGATTACTCTATCGTCAAGCTCGGCGAGACAAGCTTCCATCTCTACGCTTCAAAGACCTATCTCGAAACGGTTCCACCATCGGACTGGACCTTCATCGGTTACGACGAAACCATGAACGCCTCGCCGCAGCAGCTGCGGCTGATCGAATTGGCCGCCGGCCGGCCGATCGCCGTGAGGTCGTCCGTTCTGGAGTTTCAGGCCGCAACCGCATGCCTTGGCGCCGGTGTCGTCATGCTCCCCGATTTCGCCGTCCTGGAGTCCAGCGGTCTCCAACGCATTGAGACCGAACAGGCTTTGACAAGAGAAGTCTGGCTGGTTGTCCATTCTGATATCAAAGACGTTCCCTCAGTCCGCGTCGTGGTCGATGCGCTGAAAAACGCTCTCGGGAAATAGTAGTCCGCTCAGTTGGCTTGAGCACCACCCAGGCGGTAGGTCGTCGAGCGAGTTTTCGTTGTTAATGTACGACTTGGGAAGCTACCGACATCAATTCCTGGGAATTCGGTGCCTGGAATGTCTGGAGCCCAGCCTCCAGAACTTCAGTGAAGCTCCAGCGTACGATACCCTCCCGGTCGATTAGGAACTGACCGACAAGCTGCCCGTGGTCGGCAGTCATCATCTGCTGATCGGCTTCCGTAATCTGATATCCTTCCTTCTCGTTGAGAAATTCGTCCATTGCCATCACGCCCATAGGCTCGGGCAACTCGCCCGGAAGATCGATCAGTATCGCCATGGCCGTGTCGATCCCGACCTCGCGTAGGCCGAAGGCTTGGTGCGAAGCCCGTACCGGGTCGGAAGCAGCAAGAAGATCGGGTATCGGATGGTAACGGAAATAGAGCCGTGCGCGTTCAACCGGGGTGTTTACCACCGCCAGGGATTGGACGCCTTTCTCACGCAGCATCGGGTTGAGATATGCCATGGCCGCGACATGGCGCCGGCAGAACGGACAATGCAGGCCTCGAAACAAACCGATCAACAATGGGCTGCGGCCACGAAAATCATCAAGTGCGATCTTCCCCTCGCTCGAGATCGCATCAAACACAACGTTCGGGACCCGGTCGCCCGGTTGTAGCGGATGGTCGACATAGCGCGTGGACATGGACAACCTCCTCGCTCGGGGATCAGTCGAGAAAAGGCAGTGCTTCGAGGTCGAGATTGAGCGTTGCAAGACCTGACCTCTCGTTTTACCGCACCGCCAGGATCCGATCTAAGAATGGCCCCACATTGGCCCGCGGGCAAGCGGTAAACAGCGAATCGTGAATTGAAAAAGTCCGTTTTCTGCAAACTCTGATTTTTTTAGGGGCGGTAGACACAGAAAATTGAGCTGGGGGACCTGTCAATTTTGCGTTCAAGCAGCGTGGGGCCGCGCAGCGGAAGTAAAACAGCATCGAGCGGCAACGTTCGCTCAAATCACGAATTGGCTGACTTTTCGTTAAGCCCGGATTTTCGACTTTTTCAACACTATTCGGCCGGAAGCGGACACGAAGCCCTTGATCGGTTCTTTGCCGCTCGACAGGGAATCCGCCAGCCCTGCAGCCAGCGGATTTGGCTGCGGTGAGGGGGCCAATCTTGCTGGCCCCTTATCCCTTATCCTTATCCTTATCCCTTGTCAGATATCGCTTGCAGCGCTCGACCAGAGGTCGGCGGCTTCTGCCGCCGTCATGCGCCGCACCTCGGCCTCGTGGCTGCGGCTGGCGAAGAGTTCGCTTGCCATGATCTGCTCGGCAAGGTCGGCCGGAAGCGAGAGGATGACGCGGGCTTCGCCATTGTGCAGACCGCCAAGTTCCGTGCGCTTGCCGGTCACCATGCCGCCGGCGACCGTATTGTTGGTCTCCGGATCGATCAGGATGAAGGAGCCGGAAAGCCGGTTCTGCTCATAGGGGTCGAAGATCGCCGCTTCGTCGAAGACGAGCCGGACTTTGCCGATGGCGTTCATGTAGAGCCGCTGGGCGGCATTCCAGGTGCCGGTCTTCAGTTCCAACTGGCTGAGCGGCTGCACCTGAACGCGCTGGCGGCGGCTGCCGCTCTTCAGCCAGTAGCGTTTTCCGGGCTCGATACCCTCAGGCTGCAGCGCGACGATCTGCGCGTCGAAGGCAAGGCCGACCTGCGGCTGGGCGTCGATCGAGACGATCATGTCGCCGCGCGCCACGTCGACCTGGCGGTCGAGCACCAGCGTGATCGCGTCGCCGGCAACGGCCGCGTTGCGGACGAGATCGAAGGTGACGATCTTGGAGACATTGGCGACCATGCCGGACGGCAGGATCATGACGCTGTCGCCCGGCTTGACCGAGCCGCCGGCAACCGTGCCCTGATAGCCGCGGAAGCTTTCGCCGGGACGCGAGACGCGCTGGACAGAAAGGCGGAAGCCGACCGTCTGCGACGAGCGCACCGTGGCAAGCTCCAGCGTTTCCACCAGCGTCGGGCCGCTGTACCAGGGCATGGCGGCCTGGCCGGAATAGACGACGTTTTCGCCCTTCAGCGCCGACATCGGAATGGCGGTAATCTGCTTGACGCCGAGCGACAGGGCAAATTCCCGGAAATCATGGCTGATCTTGTCGAAGCCGGCGCGGTCATAGCCCGTCAGGTCGATCTTGTTGATGGCAAGCACAAACTGCTTGATGCCGAGCAGCGAGGCGATCGTCGCGTGCCGGCGCGTCTGCTCCAGAATGCCGAAGCGCGCATCGATCAGCAGAATGGCGAGATCGGCGGTCGAGGCGCCGGTCGCCATGTTGCGGGTATATTGCTCATGGCCGGGCGTGTCGGCGACGATGAAGGAGCGCTTGTCGGTCGAGAAATAGCGATAGGCGACATCGATGGTGATGCCCTGTTCGCGCTCGGCCTGCAGGCCGTCGAGCAGCAATGCGAAGTCGGGCAGGCCGAGATCGTTCTGCTTGCCGGTGGAATCGCGCTGCAGGGTGGCGGCCTGGTCTTCCTTGACCGCCTTGGTGTCCCAGAGCAGGCGGCCGATCAAGGTCGATTTGCCGTCATCGACGCTGCCGCAGGTGATGAGGCGCAGCGGCCTGGTATCGCGCACGGCCTTGAGCGGCTCGGCGGCGGGCAGGTTGACGACGGTTGCGGCCGAGACGGCGGTTTGGGCTGCGGTCATCTCAGAAATATCCTTCACGCTTCTTCTTTTCCATGGAGCCGGACTGGTCGCGATCGATGGCGCGGCCCTGGCGTTCGGACACCGTTGCGATTTCGAGTTCGGCAATCACCTCTTCGAGGGTGGTGGCCTGTGAGCGGATGGCGCCGGTCAGCGGGAAGTCGCCGAGGGTGCGGAAGCGGATCATGCCTTCCTGGCGGACTTCGCCGGGCAGCAGTTCCAGGCGCGGATCCTCGGCCAGGATCATCATGCCGTCGCGCTCCACGAACGGCCGCTTCTTGGCGTAATAGAGCGGCACCAGCGGAATGTCCTCGGCCTGGATGTAGCGCCAGATGTCGACTTCGGTCCAGTTCGACAGCGGGAAGGCGCGCACGCTCTCGCCCTTGCGGATCATGCCGTTATAGATGTTCCAGAGTTCGGGCCGCTGATTGCGCGGATCCCAGCGATGATCCGGCGTGCGGAAGGAATAGATCCGCTCCTTGGCGCGGCTTGCTTCCTCGTCGCGCCGTGCGCCGCCGAAAGCCGCATCGAACTGGCCGGCATCGAGCGCCTGGCGGAGCCCCTCGGTCTTCATGATGTCGGTGAAGGCGGCCGATCCATGCGTAAACGGCGTGATGTTTTCGGCCTTGCCGCGCGGATTGATGTGTTCGATCAGATCGAGATCGTACTTCTTCGCGGTTTCGTCGCGGAAGGCGATCATCTCGGAAAACTTCCAGCCGGTGTTCACATGCAAAAGCGGGAAGGGCACGCGGCCGGGATAGAAGGCCTTGCGCGCCAGATGCAGCAGCACCGAGGAATCCTTGCCGATCGAATAGAGCATGACGGGACGCTCGAATTCGGCCGCAACCTCGCGGAAGATGTGGATGGATTCGTTTTCCAGCGCTTTCAGATGCGGGTCGAGCGGCGCCTTGGCGCTCTGCGGGTTGCTGAGTTCCGTATCCGGACGGCTATCGGGCATGTTTTACTCCAGACTGTCGATCGTTTGCGGGTGCCCGCAAAGCAATTCCTTGATGTTGGTTTTCCCCGGGAAGTTGGCTTCCCAAGGCTGCGGCGGTCGCCGCGCCCTGATTGGGAAAGCCGTGGGGTGATTTACTGTGCGGCGATCGCTGCGGCCTCTTCGGCGACATGCAGGCCGCATTCGCGCGTTTCGTCCTGCTCCCACCACCAGCGGCCGGCGCGTTCCGGCTCGCCAGGCTTGATCGCCCGCGTGCAGGGTTCGCAGCCGATCGAGGGATAACCGCGAGCGTGCAGCGGATTGACCGGCACGCCGTTTGCGGAAACGAAGGCCTTGATCGCCTCCAGGTCCCAGTCGGCGAGCGGATTGACCTTCAGCAGCTGGCGTTCGGCGTCATATTCGGCAAACGGCGTTTCGGCGCGGTTGGCCGATTGGCCGCGGCGCAGGCCGGTGATCCAGATCGCAGCACCGTCGAGGGCCCGCGCAAGCGGCTTCAGCTTGCGCACGCCGCAACAGGCATGCCGGGCTTCGACGCTCTCGTAGAAACCGTTGAGGCCGTATTGCGCCGCATAGGCGTCGATATCGGCCTTCTCGGGCTCGAAGCGATGGATATGGATGTCGTACTGGCTTTCGGTCTCTTCGATCAGCGACAGCGTCTCGGCAAACAGCCGGCCGGTCTGCAGCGTGGCGATATCGATCGGCAGGCGGTGCGTGCCGATCTCGGCGGTGATTACCTGGTCCTCGATGCCGAGTGACGTCGTGAACACCACGCGGCCGCCAAGGCCGGAGACCAGCGACAGACGTCCGGCAAGGTCGAGGCCTGCCAGCCTGTCGTTCAGCGCCTGGGCTTCCGCAATCGGCCCTTCTTCCGCAATCGCATTGATAGCAGTCATGAGAATCCTGTCCTTTGTTGTCAGGAGTATCGCAGTTCACGCATGGATCGGACAGAAAAAGGGATTTCGAAAGCTGCGGCCGGAGGAGCAAATATCTCTCCGAAGCTGCCGCGATGCAGAAAAGCAGCCGCCTGCGGATGAAAATCCACATCAGCAACTCGAATGTCTATAGAAATAGTAGAGTTACACGCAGCCTGTCAATCCGAAATCTGAATTGATGCCGAAAATGGTGCAGAAGGCGCGGTTTTGGCATAGATTAAGAGAGCTTGGCCGAGGGCGAAAAACAAGGCCAAAACGCTTGTCTCTCAAGGCTTTCTCCGGTGCGTTCAAATTCCGTTCATGCTGGTTGTGCCATAGAGGCAAAAGAACTTCCGTAGCGGTGCGAAGATTCGTGCCGCCTGTGTGTGTCGATGGTCAAAAATGATTACGCAAAAGGCGAAATATGCGCTGCGGGCGCTCACGGTCTTGGCTGATGCCGATGCCGACGAACCGGTGATGATTTCCGATATCGCGGCGCAGCAGAAGATCCCGAAGAAATTCCTCGAACAGATCCTGCTCGACCTGAAACATCACGGCGTCGTCGCCAGCCGCCGCGGCAAGCAGGGCGGTTATCTCCTGCTGAAGCCCGCCCACACCATCACCTTCGGCGAGATCCTGCGCATCATCGATGGTCCGATCGCGCCGCTTCCGTGTCTGTCGATCACCGCCTACCGCCGGTGCGACGATTGCGACGGCGAACAGAACTGCCAAATCCGCCACGTCTTCGCCAAGGTGGCGGATGCCACCCGCAAAGTGCTGTTCTCCACCACCATCGCCGATGCCATCGCCCCAAAGCACAGCGCCGAAGTCACCCGGCTGCTGGCCTGAACGTACGCCGGCCTCTTTCTTCAAGATTTGGTGAAATCCCTTTTCCTCCGGCTTCGATGCTCCACCTGCCTGTCCATACGGGTAGGGAGGACATCATGTTTAGAATTTCAGCACGGCAAGTAGTGGCTGCGGCCATGCTTTCGATGGCTTTCGCCACCGGCGCAATTGCCCATCATGGCTGGTCCTGGGCCGAGGCGGATCAGATCGAGCTTCGCGGCACCATCCAAAAGATCTCCATGGGTGGACCGCATCCGACGCTCGATATCGCCACCGCCGATGACGGCGTCTGGCTCGTCGAACTCGGCAATCCGCGCCAGACGGAACGCTCCGGTTTCGTCGAAGGTGTGGCCAAGCCTGGCGACCAGGTGGTGGTCCTTGGAAACCGTTCGCAGGATCCAAAAGAGAAGCGGCTGAAGGCCGTGCGCCTCACCATCGGCGAGAAGCGCTACGATATCTATCCCGACCGCATCAAGACGAACTGACCTCTGGGCGAACTGAGCTGTGATCGACATTCTCGAATGGCTGTCGGCAACGACACCTGCGCTCGCGCTCCGGCGCTCCGGAACGCTCTACTTGTTCGTCAACGCAGCCCATATCCTGGCGATCGGCCTTTTGGTCGGCGCCATCCTGCCGCTTGATCTGAGGCTTGCCGGCTTCTTCCGCAAGGTGCCGGTTGAGATCGCTGCGCCGTTTCTGTCACGCGCCGCCGGTGTCGGCCTTGCCGCGGCCATTGTCACCGGTGTCTGCCTCTTCAGCGTCAGGGCGGTCGAATATGCCGGCAATCCCGCCTTCCTTGCCAAGCTTTGCCTGATCGCCCTCGGCCTTCTCAACCTGTCGATCGTTCATTTCGGGCGAGGCTGGAAAACGGCGGTGTCGACAGGCATCGTCCGGCCCGGCCTGCGCTTCTCCGCCGCCCTGTCGGCCGCGGTCTGGATCGCTGCTGTGCTCGCCGGCCGCTGGATCGGATTTCTCTGATGTGATCGCTCCCGATTTTCTCAACCGCGGCGCATATGAATTGGGTCAGGTGGAGGGGAGTTGAATACAACACGATGATCCATCATATTGCATTGCAATTGCAACGCACGAGGAACGTCATGAAAACGGCATCTCTCCCGTCCCTTCGCGTGGATCCTGAATTGCGTGCTGCCGCCGAAAGCGTTCTGAAAGAAGGCGAGAGCCTGTCGTCGCTGATAGAGGACTCTCTTCGCCGCCAGATCGATTTTAGAAGGACCCAAGCGGAGTTCATCGCGCGGGGTCTGGCTGGCTTGGCTGACGCGCAGCGGACCGGTGTGTTTTATACAACGGACGACATTCAGGAGTTGATGCGCAAAAAGCTTGAAAAGGCGAAAGCCCGTAAAGCTGCACAGCAGAAATGATCTTCGAGCTAACGTACACCCAGACCTTCTATGAAGATCTGGACCGGCTCGCCGATTTTCTGATCGAACGTGATCCGGATTTGGCCGAACGTGCCATCAACGCCATCCAGAAAGCTCTGATGATACTTCAGGATTTCCCGCTTATGGCCAGACGCGCCTCTGCGGACGATCCCTTGCTGCGCGAGCTCGTCGTACCATTCGGTTCAGCCGGATATGTCATTCTTTTCAAACTGATGAGTGAAACGAGCGTCATTGTCCTCGCCGTCCGTCACCAGCGCGAAGAAGATTACCACTGACTATCTGTCGCTGACCGCCCAGCGCGGGTTGACCCACGGCTCCCGGTTCGAGCGCGCCAGCGGTTTGCGCATCGTCCGCCGGTCTTCAATCTCGTCCATAGCAACTTGCTATAATCGGATAGTTGCGCTAGATTGCAGCCATAGCAAAATGCGATACATGATTCCGGATCTATGCACGTCATCACACAGCAAAAGATCTGGGAGGCGAAAGACCGATGGCCTCAAACAGCCAATGCCCTGGATACTTGGTATCGACTGATGAAGTCGTCGGAGCCGACAGACTTCGCCGACACGAAGTCACTGTTTCCGGCAACGGACAAAGTCGGGCAGCATCACGTGTTCGACATTGGCGGCAACAAGCTGCGCTTGATCGCGGTGGTGCACTACAAATTCAGGAAGGTCTATATTCAGCGGATTATGGATCATGCCGAGTACGACAAAGGAGCATGGAAGGGTTAGGCCGATGAGCGCACTTGTAAAACTGGTAAGCGAGCACTGGACGTATGTGGCTCCACTTCTTGCCATGCCGGCCAATGAAGCTGAGTATGATCAGCTCGTGAAGCAACTTGACGAGATTCTCGCTGAAGTGGGCGACGATGAGGATCATCCTTTGGCGTTGCTTGCCTCTCGCATGGCGGACCTTGTTGAGGCCTATGACGAGCAAAACCGCCCAATGCCTCCGGTGACTGGCGCCGATGCGCTGCGTTATGTCATGGAGGAGCGCAGCCTTGGCCAGTCCGAGGTGCCGGAAGTGGGCGCTCAGTCCGTCGTGTCTGAGATTTTGAGCGGGAAGCGACAAATCAATGTTCGACAAGCCCGCGCGCTGAGTGAGCGATTTCTGATACCGGCATCCGTATTTCTATCGCTCTGACGATAGACATTCCCGACGACCAGCGACTACCGGTCGGTGGCAGTTGCCGCCCAATAGCTCTATACGCTTCAGCGGTCGCTGACCGCCCAGCGCGGGTTGACCCACGGCTCCTGGTTCGAGCGCGCCAGCGGCTGTTTGCCGAGGATGTGGTCGGCGGCCTTCTCTCCGGTCATGATCGACGGCCCGTTCAGGTTGCCGTAGGTGACATGCGGGAAGATCGAGCTGTCGGCGACGCGCAAGCCATCGATGCCGATCACCCGCGTTTGCGGATCGACCACCGCCATCGGATCGTCCTTGGCGCCCATCCGGCAGGTGCCGCAGGGGTGATAGGCGCTTTCCAGATGTTCCCGCAGGAAGGCGTCGATCTCTTCGTCGCTTTGCACACCTTCTCCCGGCTGGATCTCCGGCCCGCGATAGTCGTTGAAGGCGCTCTGCCCGAAGATCTCGCGGGTGAGGCGCACGCAGTGGCGGAATTTCTCCCAATCCTCCGTATGGCTCATATAGTTGAAGCGCAGCACCGGGTCGGCCTTCGGATCGGCGGAGCGTAAGCTCACGCTGCCGCGCGATTTCGACAGGTTGTAGCCAACATGAACCTGGAAGCCGTGGCTCTTCGCCGCCGCCTTGCCGTCATAGCTGATTGCCACCGGTAGGAAGTGATACTGGATATCGGGCTGCTTCAGCCCGGGTGCCGAGCGCAGGAAGGCGCAGGCCTCGAATTGGTTGGAGGCGCCGAGCCCGCCGCGCGAGAGCAGCCATTGGGCGCCCGCCACCCCCTGCCAGAACCATGGCAGCCAGGAATAGAGCGACACCGGCTTGGTGCTCACCTGCTGGAAGTAGAATTCCATATGGTCCTGCAGGTTGGCGCCGACGCCCGGCCGGTCGGCCTTCACCGCAATGCCCATGTCCTGCAGATGTTGGCCCGGACCGATGCCCGACAGCATCAAGAGCTTCGGCGAGTTGAACGAGGAGGCCGAGACGATCACCTCGCGGTTCGCCTTCACCACCTCTGTTCTGCCGTTGCGCTCGATCTCGATGCCGGTCGCCCGTCCGTCCTCAATCACGATCCTCTGCGCCAGGCCGTAGACAATCGCGACATTGTCCCGCTTCAGCGCCGGTTTCAGATAGGCATTGGCGGCAGACCAGCGGCGGCCGCCGAAGATCGTCTGCTCCATCAGGCCGAAGCCTTCCTGCTTGCTGCCGTTGTAATCTTCCGTCGTCTCGAAGCCCGCCTGTTTGCCGGCCTCGACGAAGGCTTGGAAGAGCGGATTGGTGAAACCGCCGCGCTGGACATGCAGCGGCCCGTCGGTGCCGCGCCAGCCTTCTTCGCCGCCATGCGAATGCTCCATCCGCTTGAAATAGGGAAGCACGTCGGCATAGGCCCAGCCGCTGGCGCCGAGCTCCTCCCAGCGATTGAAATCCTCGGCATGGCCGCGCACATAGACCATGCCGTTGATCGACGAGGAGCCACCGATCACCTTGCCGCGCGGCGCGGTGATGCGCCGGTTGTTGAGGTTCGCCTCCGGCTCGGACAGATAACCCCAGTTATAGCGCTTCATGCTCATCGGCCAGGCAAGCGCTGCCGGCATCTGGATGAACGGCCCAAAATCGCTGCCGCCCGCCTCGATGACGATGACACTGTTCTTGCCGTCTTCCGACAAGCGGTAGGCGAGGGCGGAGCCGGCGGAGCCCGAGCCGATGATGACGAAATCTGCTTGTTGCATGACGTTCCCTTAGATTCTTTTGCAACGGTTCGAAGACCCCGCCCCAAACCCCTCCCCACAAGGGGGAGTGGCTTAACTTGCGGCACCGGTTTTACCCTCCTTCGACCTCATCGTTTGTGGCGCTGATTTCGGAGTGAGGGGGAGCGGCAGGCTAGCCCCTCCCCCTTGTGGGGAGGGGTTGGGGAGGGGTCTTCACAGTCTCAATAAGGCGCCACTACCGGCCCCATGCCCACATAAACCGTCTTCAGCTCGGAATAATGCTCCAGCGCCGCAAGCGAATTCTCGCGGCCGAAGCCGGATTGTTTCGAGCCGCCGAAGGGGATTTCCACCGGGCAGAGATTGTAGGTGTTGATCCAGAGCGTGCCTGCCTCCAGCCGGTCGACGACGCGGTGGGCGCGGGTGAGGTCGGCGGTAAAGACGCCGCCGGAAAGGCCGAATTCGCTGGCATTGGCCCGCGCGATCACCTCGTCCTCCGAGTCGAAATCGAGCACTGACATGACCGGCCCGAAGATCTCCTCGCGAGCGATGCTCATGTCGTCGGTGACATCGGCAAACACCGTCGGCTGCACGTAATAGCCTTCGCCGGAGACGTTGTTCGGAATGCCGCCGCCGGCAATCAGTGTTGCGCCCTCGGCCTTACCCTTCTCGATGTAGGAGATCACCTTCTCGCGCTGCGCCCAGGAGACCATCGGCCCGACCTGCGTCGCCTCGTCCATCGGGTCGCCGATCAGCATCGCCTCGGTGCGGACCTTCAGCCGCTTCAGGAATTCGTCCTTGATCGCCTTCTGCACGAAGACGCGCGTGCCGTTCGAGCAGACTTGGCCCGTCGAATAGAAATTGCCGAGCATCGCGCCCCCGACCGCCGAATCGAGATCGGCATCGTCGAAAACGATCAGCGGCGACTTGCCGCCGAGCTCCATCGTCACGTGCTTGAGGTTGCCGGCGGCAGCGGCCGCGACCCTGCGGCCGGTCGGCACCGAGCCGGTCAGCGACACCTTGGCGACATCAGGATGGTTGACGAGCAGCGGCCCGGTATCGCGGTCGCCCTGGATCACATTGAAGAGCCCCTTCGGCAGTCCCGCCTCGTGCAGGATCTCGGCGATCTTCAATGCGCCGAGCGGCGTGTTCTCCGACGGCTTGAACACCATGGCATTGCCGCAGACAAGCGCCGGCGCAGCTTTCCAGCAGGCGATCTGCTGCGGATAGTTCCAGGCGCCGATGCCGACGCAGACGCCGAGCGGCACCCGCTTGGTATAGGCAAAATCCTGGCCGAGCGGGATCTGCGACCCGTTGAGACCGGCCGGCGCGATACCGCCGAAGAATTCGAAGGCATCCGCACCCGAGGTCGGATCGGCGACAACAGTCTCCTGGATCGGCTTGCCGGTGTCGAGCGTCTCGAGTTCGGAAAGCGCCCGGTTTCTCTCGCGCATGATCTCGGCTGCCCGTCTGAGGATGCGCCCGCGCGCCATCGGGCTCATCGCCGCCCATTCCGGTTGGGCACGTTTGGCGGCTGCGATCGCCCGCTCGACGATCGAAGGCGTTGCGGCATGCAGCCGGGCGATCACCTCGCCGGTCGCCGGATAGAGGCTCTCGATGACGGTGCCGTCGGTATCCTCGACATATTCGCCGTCGATGAAGTGCGAGGCTTTCGGCTGGGCTTTCATGTCATTTGTCCCTTGAGTGGTTCGATGGGATCCCTTCTCCCCTGGGGGAGAAGGTGGCCCGTAGGGCCGGATGAGGGGGCGGCAGTCTCGGCCTTCCGGCCGTTCGCTCCTGCGTCGCTCACCCCCTCATCTGTCCTTCGGACATCTTCTCCCCGCTGGGGAGAGGGGGAGGCGGTGGCCAAAAGCGCATTCAGATAATCTTCAGTCAGCGCGATCGAGGCTTCAATGCCGATCGGCGCGGATTTCAGACTTTGCCTGATATAGAGCCCGTCGATCATCGCCGCAGCGCCTTCGGCGATGCGTTCTGCGGCGTCAGCGGGCAGCAGCACTTTCAGATCGGCCAGCAGATTGGAGCGCAGCCGTCGCGCATAGATCACCAGGAAGCGCCGCGTCTCTTCCGAACGCTGCGCTTCGGCGTAAAAGGCAAGCCAGGCGGCAATCGTGCCCGGCGCAAACTGGTCGGCATGGAAGCTGACGCGGATGACGGCCGAAAGCCGGGCGCGCGGCGTCCTGGCGGTCCTGAGTGCGGCCACCGTATCGCTGCGCAATTGCCGGAGAAGCGAGCGGATCGTCTCGGTCAGCAATTGCTCCTTGCTGCCGAAATAATGGTGCGCCAGGGCTGGTGACACGCCGGCCTGCCGGGCGATGTCCGACATGGTGACGGCGAGCGAGCCGTGATCGCCGATCACCCGCAGCGCCGCATCGACAAGCGCCTTGCGGCGCACCGGCTCCATTCCGACCTTCGGCAACAGACCACTCCTTGAAATCAGCAGTAGGCTATTTTTGATTGACTGATCAATCAACAAAAATCTTTCTCGATTTGGCCCGGCGCAGGTCTTTCCCTGAAAAATTGCTGCAACATATTCAGAATCTCAGGAGGTGGATCATGGCCGATGTCTTTGAGGGAACACCGACATCTTCGCTGCAGTCGAAATGGATCTGGTTCGCCGGCCTCGGCGTGCTGCTGCTCGTCTGCGGTCTGATCGCGCTCGGCAATCTGATGCTCGCCACCGTCGTCTCGGTCTATTATGTCGGCATGCTGATGCTGTTCGGCGGCGTGATCTATCTCGTCCATGCCTTCCAGGTGCGCGGCTGGGATCACGTGCTGTTCTGGATACTGAGCGGCCTGCTCTATGTGCTTGCCGGCATCTGCGCCTTCATCAACCCGATCCTGACTTCGGCGGCGCTGACACTGTTTCTGTCGCTGGCGCTCGTCGTCGCCGGCGTCTTCCGCACCTGGGTCGGCATGCGCATGAAGCCGGTCAAGGGCTGGCGCTGGATCGTCGCAAGCGGCGTCATCACCGCTCTTGCGGGTTTCGTCATCGCGCTCGGCTGGCCGGTGAACAGCCTGTGGATCCTCGGCCTGTTCCTGGCCGCCGATCTCATCGTCCAAGGCTCGACGTTGATCGCCTTCGGCCTCGGCATCCGCAGTTCAAACTGATGCCGCTGACCGTTCTTTTTTGACAAGACCCGTTCTTTTTTGACAAGACTAGGACAGGGGATTAGACTTAACGGGTTACAGGCCGGTCCCGCGCAAGCGAACGGTCTGAGTGCGAATGCACCAAGGCACCGGCGAAATCGCCGAGAATGCTAAAAATGGTCATGCGTCCCCCAGAGGCAGGGTTCTGCCTGATCAGAAAAGGGAGGAAGTTCATGCCGATGGTCACCGTTTCCATCTCTCCGCAACAAGCAGCGGGCATCCGCGCCGCCGTCGACAATGGCGGTTATGCATCGAGCAGCGAGGTCGTCCGCGAGGCGCTCCGCCTGTGGGATACCACCCGCAAGCTCAATGAGTTCCGGGACGATGTTCTCGACGACGAGGGCGTTCCGTCAGGCGGCAGATGCGTCGCCGACATGTTCGCCGATCATGAGGCGGAGCGCCGTCGCTCCGCCTGAACAAGCGTTTGATTGCATTGGAAAAATTGAATAAGCGCGGAGCGCGTGCAAGGCTCTTGCGCGTTTCATAAAACTTTCACATTGGCGAAAGAGTTCATTGACCCTTCTGCGGCATGTTCCGGACGAAAAAGAACAAGTCACAGTGGAGATCAGCCCCAATGAAGACCGGCCACGTGAAGACTGGGGTGTCCTTGGCTGCCACCGTCGCGCCGGATGTCCTGCGCCGCTACGCCAGCGATCAGATCGTAACCCTTGCCAAGCTTGTGGTCGAGAATGCCTTCCAGCCGATCGTCGAGGCGGGCACCGGCACGGTCTTCGGCTACGAATCCCTGATGCGCGGCCAGGATCGCATCGGCTACGAGACGCCGGTCGACATCCTCGACGAGGCTCACCAGGCCGGCCAGCTGCTGCAGCTCGAACAGATGGTCGCCAGTCGCGCTCTTGCCAAATTCGCGACGCTGTCGAATTTCTCCACCTCGACGCTGTTCCTCAATCTCGATGTGCGGCTCATTCCGCATGGCGAAAGCCTGGTCGAGACCCTGCTGCAGCATCTGCGGAAGGCGAATATTCCGCCATCCTCCGTCTGCTTCGAATTCTCTGAACGTTTCGACAATACCAGCGTGCCGGAATTTTCCGGCCTGGTTTCCAGGCTGCGCAAGGCCGGTTTCAAGCTGGCGATCGACGATTTCGGCGTCGGTCACGGCGAGATGAAGCTGCTCTGCGATTATGCCGTCGATTATCTCAAGATCGACCGCCATTTCGTTGCCGAGATCGACCGCAGCCCCCGCAAGCGCCATCTCTTGAAGAGCATCGTCAACATTGCCCATGTGCTGGGTACGCGCGTCATCGCCGAAGGCATCGAGACCGAGGCCGAATTCATCGCCTGCCGCGAATATGGCGTCGACCTCGTTCAGGGCTGGTTTATCTCCCGTCCGACGACGCATATATCGGAGCTGGCACCGTCATTCCCGCATCTGCAGGAGCTCGGCAAGAGCAAGCGGGGCAGCCAGTCGCTCGACGAAATCCTCATCCGCAAGCAGATCGAGCTGCTGCCGACGGTCTATGAGAACGACAGCATCGACAGCGTCTTCGAGCTCTTCCGTCGCAATCCACGCCAGGCCTTCTTTCCCGTCCTCAACGCCAATGACGAGCCGCGCGGCATCATCCACGAGCATCACCTCAAGGAATATATCTACCAGCCCTTCGGCCGCGATCTCCTGAAGAACAAGATGTACGAGCGCAGCATCTCGCATTTCGTCGAGATGGCGCCGATCGTCGGCCTCGACAGCGACGCCGAGCAGCTGATGGCGATCTTCGCCAATATGGAGGGCAGCAACTGCCTGATCCTGACCGACAATATGCGCTATGCCGGTGTCGTCTCCGCCGCCTCGCTGATCAAGGTCATCAACGAGAAGCAGCTGAAGACCGCGCAGGACCAGAACCCGTTGACCGGCCTGCCGGGCAATCGTGCCATCCGCGATTTCATGCGTCAATCCGGCCGCGACGGCGATGAGCTCCGCCACTTCTGTTATTGCGACTTCGACAATTTCAAGCCGTTCAACGATACCTATGGCTTCCATCTCGGCGACCACGCGATCTCGCTGTTTGCCGCGCTGATGCGCCGCTATTTTTTCGCCGAGCGCCATTTCCTCGGCCATGTCGGCGGCGACGATTTCTTCATCGGCGTCGTCGGCTGGACCAAGGAAGAGCTGACGGAGATCCTCGACCGGCTGATCAGCGATTTCCATGACGACGTGCGGGATTTCTATTCCGACGAGGACCGCGCCGCCGGCCGCATCCTCGGTCACGACCGCACCGGCGCCGAAGCTTTGTTCCCGCTGATGCGCTGCTCGATCGGCGTCATCGAACTGCCGGAAGGCCTCGTCATCGACGATATCAACCGCGTCAGCGCCGAAATCGCCATCATCAAATCGGCCGCCAAGGACAGCGAGGAAGGCCTCGTCTTTCATCTGCTGGGCGAGGCGAATTGACGCCTCTGCCACATCAAGCCTTCCCAAGCCTGCGGGGCTGATTTACTTCCTGTGTTTTAGACAAAAAGCTAGAGCGGTTCCGCCCACTTCCACCAAAAGCTGAACCGCTCCCAGGGAGGAGCCGGTCATGCCATTGCCTCAGGATATGCGTTTCGTCGATCTGCCGTCCTTCGGCGGACCGGAGGTGATGACGATCGGCAGGCGTCCGCTTCCTGTGCCCGGCGACGGAGAGGTCCTGGTGCGCGCCGAGGCGATCGGCGTCAACCGCCCCGATATTGCCCAGCGCCAGGGCAACTATCCCGCGCCGAAGGGTGCGAGCCCGATCCTCGGCCTGGAATTGTCGGGCGAAATCGTTGCCGTCGGCCCGGGCGTCGGCGGCCATGCCGTCGGCGACAAGGTCTGCGGCCTCGCCAATGGCGGCGCCTACGCCGAATATTGCCTGCTGCCGGCAGGCCAGATCCTGCCCTTTCCCAAAGGCTATGACGCGGTGAAGGCGGCCGCTTTGCCTGAGACCTTCTTCACCGTCTGGGCCAATCTCTTCCAGATGGCCGGGTTGACGGAAGGCGAGACGGTGCTGATCCATGGTGGTTCCAGCGGCATCGGCACGACGGCGATCCAGCTCGCCCGCGCCTTCGGCGCCGAGGTCTACGCGACGGCGGGCTCGAAGGAGAAATGCGAGGCCTGCGAAAAGCTTGGCGCCAAACGCGCGATCAACTACAGGACCGAGGATTTCGCCGAGGTGATCAAGGCCGAGACCGGCCACGGCGTCGATATCATCCTCGATATGATCGGCGCTTCCTATTTTGAGCGCAACATCGCCTCGCTCGCCAAGGACGGTTGCCTGTCGATCATCGCCTTCCTCGGCGGTGCGACCGCCGAAAAGGTCAACCTCTCGCCGATCATGGTCAAGCGCCTGACGGTCACCGGCTCCACCATGCGGCCGCGCACGGCGGAAGAAAAACGCGCCATCCGCGACGACCTGCTCTCGGAGGTTTGGCCGCTGCTGGAAGCCGGCACCGTCGCCCCCGTCATCCACAAGGTCTTTGCCTTCGAAGAGGTCGTCGATGCGCACCGGCTGCTGGAAGAGGGCAGCCATGTCGGCAAGGTCATGCTCACCGTCTGAGGTCAGCTTCGGACCAGCATTCCTGCGCAAGATGAAGCTGATCCCGGCCGTTTGTGAGTCTACGGGGTCGTTGAACAGTCGTCTGATCGAAACCCGGCCCCGAAACTGCGCATCTTGATGTGGCTTTGCTTGCGCGTTGTACGGTCCCTACGAGGAATGCAATGGCTCTATTCCACGCCTGTCCCATCTGCCGCAGCAGAATTCCGTATTTCGAACCGCTTCCGCGCTACTACATCGACAAGGCGGTCGAGCACGGCTTTCCCTATCGCGTCGATGAATTCGAGACGATCAACCATCAGGCTTACAGCTGCCCCAATTGTCATTCGACCGATCGCGACAGGCTCTTCGCGCTGTTCCTGACGCCGGTGTTCCAGCGCCTCAATCCGGCGCAGGCCTTCCGGTTCCTGGACATTGCCCCGGGCCGGGCCTTGAGCTTCTGGCTCAAGAGCCACCCGCATATCTTCTACCGCAGCTGCGACATGTATATGCCCGAGGCAGACGACAAAGCTGATATCCACAACCTGCCCTACGCCGACGAGACCTTCGACTTCGTGCTTTGCTCCCATGTGCTCGAACATGTCGAGGATCCGGTGCGTGCCACCGCCGAAATCCGGCGTGTTCTCAAGGAGCACAGCATCGCCATCCTGATGGCGCCGATCTGCCTGTCGATCGAGCACACCCATGAAAATCCCGAAGTGACGACGCCGGAAGGCCGCTGGGCGCATTTCGGTCAGGACGACCATGTGCGCCTCTTCTCAAGGTCCGGGTTCATCGATGTGATCCGGCGCGCCGGTTTGGCGGTGCAGCAAGTTCCGGTCACCGAATTCCTGGCCCCCGATGTCTGCGATACCTATGGCATCGGCCGCAGCTCCGTCCTCTATCTCGGCGTGAAGCAGGAGGCCGTCCAGCAGGAGCCGGAACGCAACGTCGCCTGAGGGCACGGCAAGAGCATGTCGCGCAAAAGTGTGCAGCGGTTTTGCGACAAAGACATGCATAAAAACAAAGACCTAAAGCGTGACAAGCGAATCTGAAAGATCGCCGCACGCTTGAGCGTCCACTTATGAAAAGGCGCCCCGAACCCGAGGCGCCTTTTTCAATTTCGGCTGTCTCTCAGCGTCAGCGACACCGCGACCGCGAGAACACCGGGCAACGCCATGAGCAGATAGAGCCAGTGCGCCGCCGACAGCGCGCCTGATATGCCGCCGGGATGAACGAGGCCGGCGCCATTGGCGATGACGCCGGCAAAGGCGGCCCCGAACGCCCCACCTAGCGAACTCATCGTCGGGATCGCGGCAGAAGCCTTGTCCTTCTCGTTGTCGGCGACGAGTTTCAGCACCATGGCGACGAGATGCGCCCAGCCGAGACCGATGCCGAAGCCCATCATGAACATGCCGATCGCCGCCGGCACGATGATCAGCATATGCCCCTCGGGATTGTCCTTGGCGAGGAAGAGGGCGAGGCAAGCGGTCGCCGCCGCCTCGATGAGGGCGCCGATGACGATTGCCCAATAGGCTCGACCGCCGGTCCACGAGCCGCTGAGGAAGGCCGCGAAGGTCCAGCCGAGGGCGACGAGCGCCACGAGATAACCCGAGACGATCGCGGGCACCCCATGCAGGGTCTGCAGGAAATAGGGAATGAAGACGTCGCTGACGAGAACGACGGTCATGGCGAGCATCGCCAGGTAGACCCGTGAAATCGGCTGGGAAAGGCTGACGGCGCCGGAGGGCAGCAGCCGGTTCGGGCTTCGGCCCTCGATGAAGATCATGCCGGCGACCGCGACGACCGAAGCGGCGATCAGCGCGACCTTCATCGCTGTCGCCTCGATCGCGCCCGCCGTGCTGACCATCAGAACGGCGGCAAGCAGCAGTCCGATCTGAGCAACCGGCGTCTTTGCCTGCTCGCGGTCGTCCTCGACGTCGGGCAACAGCCGCGGCGCCAAGAGCGCCATCAGCAGGCCGAGTGGCACGAGCACGATGAAAGCATAGCGCCAGGCGTGGCCCGCAGAAAAGAAGCCGCCGAGCGTCGGCCCGATGACGGTCGAGACCCCCCAGATTGCCGCGTAGAGCGTCGATGCCTTCGGCCATAGCGGCTCGGGATAAACGAAGCGGATGAAGGCATAACCGAGCGCTGCAAGTGCGCCTGTTCCGAGACCCTGCACCGCACGTCCGATCAGCACCACCGGCATCGACGGTGCGGCTGCGGCAATCAGGCTGCCGGCGCCGAAGACCAGTGCTGCGATCACATAGACGGATCGAAGCCCGATGCCGCGCGGCCGCATGGCGACGAAGATCGAGCCGAGCACGGCGGCGGCGACGAACAGGCTGGTGACCCAGGAAAACAGCGCGAGCCCGCCGATATCGCGCACGATCGAAGGCGCGATCGTCGCCATGATGTAACTCTCCACCGCATAAAGCGTCACGCCGCCGGCCAGCATCAATGTTGCCGGCAGGTGCTCGGGCAGGAAGAGGCGGAAGATGGAGCTGGCGCTGGGGATGGTTGCTGTCTGGTCGATATTCGACATGGGATGATCCCGAGATTTTTGCTGGCGAAGGATAATTTTACAAGTTATAAATTGGAAAATTGCACGCCTTCTCGAATTAAACAAGGCTTGACTTGGAAATATGCGCCAGTCCCCAGCCAACCGGATCCTGATCCTGATAAAGACCGACGGCCCGCAGCTCGCCGCCGCGATCGGCGATGCGCTCGGCATATCGGGCGAGGCCGCCCGCCAGCAGCTGTCGAAGATGGCGGAGGGGGGGCTGGTGGAACCGGTCACCGTTGCCGCCGCGGGCAGGGGCCGGCCGCGCCAACTCTGGCATCTCACAGCCAACGGCAACCGCCAGTTCCCGGATGGCCATGCCGAACTGACGGCAAACCTCCTTGGCACGCTCGTCGAACAGCTCGGCCCCGCAGCCCTCGATACGGTCATTGCCGCCCGCGAGGCCGAGACGCTGCAGCGTTATCGGCAGGAACTCAGCCAGGCGCATGGCCTTGCCGCGCGCGTCGAGGCCCTTGCCGGCATCCGCACCCGCGAGGGCTATATGGCCGATTGTTGGAGACAAGCGGACGGCTCCTTCATGCTGGTCGAAAACCACTGCCCGATCTGTGCGGCCGCCACCGCCTGCGCCGGCTTCTGCCGCTCCGAACTCGAAACCTTCCGCGCCGTCCTTAGCGCCGAGGTCGAACGCAGCGAACACATCCTCGCCGGCGCCCGCCGCTGCGCCTATCGTATCACGCCAGGTTGACCGACATCGCTCGCAAGCGGCTTGCACTTCACGCCGGTTGCCGCGCCTGCCGCCTGCTGCTTTCGAGATAGAGCAGCACTCCGATTGATGCGAGACCCGCGGCCGCGCCGACGAAGGCGGTGCCGGAATAATCGGTGATCGCGGTGCCGAAGGCGAAGAGACCAGCGCTGATGCCAACCCCAATGAACGTGTTCAGCGAGATCAGCGAGGTTCCGAGCCCCGGCCGGTCCGCGATCAGGTCCTGCAGATAGGTGATCGGCACGCTGAGGATCGCTGCCGCCCCGCAGGCATTGAAGAGGAGGAGTGCATAGACATGCCAGGGTGTGGAAGCAAAGCCGAGCAGCAGCAGATAGACGCAATAGATCAGCGCGCCGAAGGCGAGCACGTGCGCGCTTCGGAAGCGGCGCTGCGCAAAACCCCACATCATCATGAACGGCATCTCGAGCAAGGCCGTCAAACCTGCCATGAAGCCGACATCGACCACGGTGCCGCCGGCCGCATGGGTGATGATCAGCGGCAGGAGCATGGCGTTCAGCCGCTGCAGCCCGAACAGCATCGCCATGACGATGACGCGCGACAGCACATGCGGCACGAAAATCCGTTTCAACGAAGCAAAGAAGCCGACTGGATCGGGGGCAGGGCCGCCGGCGCCATTTCCGGGTGCGAAGAAAAAATACAGGCAGAAGCAGGTGCAGCTTGCCAATGCCGCGATCCCATAGGCCGGCGTCATCGACGGCGAACTGACGAGATAGAGGCCGATCAACCCCGGCGCCAGCGCCCATGAGCCGGAAAAGAGCGCCCGCACCGTTGCGGTGATCGCCGCCCCCTGGCCACGGTCCATCTGGTTGGTCCTGGCGCGCAGGCTGGCAAACAGCAGCGAATAGGTGGAATTGCTCATCGGCACCAGCAAAAGCGTGGAGAAGATGAAGACCGCGGGGCTATGAATGAGCGCGATCGACCCGAAGCCGAGCATGCCGGCGACGCAAAGCCCCAGCACCAGCGGCCGGCGCTCCTTCAGCCTGTCCGACCAGATGCCGAGCGTCAGGCTCGTCGTGACGTTGACGATCGAAGAGAAGAACACCAGTGCCGAATAGGCGCCGTTGCTCATGCCGAGTTCGTTGATCCCGATGATCGACTGATAGGGCGCGGTCGACGCATAGGTGAAGGCGAGCGCGACGAGTGTCACGGTCGGAATACGGATCCTGTTGTCGCGAAGGATCAAGGAAAAGGTGGATGGCATGGGGAGCGGTTCCTGATGCACCACTCTTAGCCGCATCGGATCCATCAGAGAAACGATAGTTTTCGATCGCCTCGGTCAATTTATGTGATGAATATTTGGACGATGTGATCGCCGAAAGAGCCCGCAACGAGGCTGAGCGCCTAGCTCGCCCGGTAAATGCTCGCCGTGCCCGCAGCCGATTGACTCTATCAATCTTCTGCCCTTAGTGCTCGCCGGGGTTGATCAATTGGATGGGGACAATGAAATTTCGCTTTGTTGGCGCTGTGGCGCTTTCTTTTGCCGTTGCAGGTTGCAGTAGCGTTGCTCCTGACGGTCGGCCGCTCATTCAACACTTCTTTCGGGATCTTGTGATGAGGGGATGTGGTTTCCAGATGACATGGGAATCGGCGAGACAAGCCACAGATACCTTTAAGCCAGTTATACCGACTGACAGAGAACGCATGACTGACAGAGGCCTCATGAGAGCTGCGATTGCAATTTGCGGCAAGGCGAAACCCGGAAATAAGAGCAAAGCCATCGAAGTCCAGGTTCCTGACAGTGGCGGTGCCCTCCGGAAAATCGTTGTTGAAAGAGAATAGAAAAGCGCAGACGCTCACCCCAGCCTCCGTCTTCCTCGGGCTTGACCCGAGGACCCACGCTGGCATCCATCAGCACCGGGCATGGATCCTCGGCTCAAGGCCGAGGAAGACGGAATGTGCGGTGACGTCTTCGCCAAACTCGCCGCAGGCGCGCCAGGTGCTCCAACAGGCAGGCACTCGCGCGGCCGCCTAACCCTTGCAAAGCGTCAACCCCGTTGGCTTTCCCCGCGTGACGCGTTATGGACTGCGCTACCCCCGCCAGCATCCGGACAAAAGCTCATGACCAATCCCGTCACCGTCGAAGTCACCCGCGGCCTGCTCGTCGAAAGTCGCCATCGCGGCGCGGTGGCTGTCGTTGATGGCGACGGCAAGCTTGTCTTCTCGCTGGGCGACATCGAGGCTGCGATCTTCCCGCGCTCGTCCTGCAAGGCGATGCAGGCGCTGCCGCTGGTCGAGAGTGGTGCTGCCGATGCCTATGGCTTCGGCGACAAGGAATTGGCGCTGGCCTGCGCCTCGCATAATGGCGAGGACGAGCATGTGACGCTTGCCGCGTCCATGCTGTCGCGGGCCGGTCGCGATGCCGAGGCGCTGGAATGCGGCGCCCATTGGTCGATGAGTCAAAAGGTCCTGATCCGTCAGGTCCGCGCGCTCGATGCGCCGAACGCGCTGCACAACAATTGCTCGGGAAAACATGCGGGCTTTATCTGCGCCTGCTGCCATCAGGATATCGATCCAAAGGGCTATGTCGGCTACCAGCACCCGCTGCAGGTCGAGATTCGCGCGGCGATGGAAAGCCTGACCGGCGCGGTGCTCGGAGCAGAAAGCTGCGGCACCGATGGCTGCTCGATTCCAACTTATGCCGTGCCGCTGCGCAGCCTTGCCCACGGTTTTGCCAAAATGGCGACCGGCACCGGCCTCGAACCCCTGCGTGCAAAGGCATCACGCCGCCTGATCGAAGCCTGCATGGCCGAACCCTTCTACGTCGCCGGCTCCGGCCGCGCCTGCACGGAGTTGATGCAGATCGCCCCCGGCCGGATCTTCGTCAAAACCGGCGCCGAGGGCGTCTTCTGTGCGGCGATCCCGGAAAAGGGCATCGCCATCGCCCTCAAATGCGAAGATGGCATGACCCGCGCCGCCGAAGCCATGGTGGCGGCGACCCTCGCCCGCTTCTTCGAGACGGAGAGCGAGGTTCATGCGGGCCTGATGGCCCATGCCGCAACGCCGATGCGCAATTGGAACGGCATCCATGTCGGCGATATCAGGGTCACCTCCGCCTTGGCCGGATGAGTTCGAACCAAATATATAAGTTATGAGAAAAATAAGAATTACCTAATATAAAGAGGGATACGTCCTGCGATCGCGGATGCACCCTTTCGCGGCGACGTGAGCACAGTCCTGGAAGCCGTGAGGGCAGGGCATGTTTGCAGGCCGCTATCTCTGGTGGATGCTGATGGGGATCGGCATCTTCATGTTCGCCGCGCTGAGCCTCGATTATATCACCTGGCTCACGATCCAGCTGTCCGGCTGCGGCGATATGGCCGGCGCCTGTGAGCCGGTCCTCCGGCTGGTATCGGGCATGCTCAAACCCACCTGCATCTGGGCTGCGATCGGCGTGCTCTTCATGGCGACGATGCTCCGTCTTCACACTCTCTCGCTCATCTGGTTCTGGGGACCGATCGTCGCTGTCTGGTTCGTCGCCTCCACGCCGATCCTGCTTTTCCTTGCAGCGGACGCAGCGGCTCTGACGCACCCCGCCACCCTGGCGGCGCTGCCCGTCGCCTTGCTGTTTCTGGCGGCTTTCGCAGCCTACCTCATGTTTGCCCTCGAGGATGGTGACATGCCGCCGCTTGCAGCCTCGGTGCCGTTGCGCCTCACACTCCGCCTGACGGCGGTCTACGGCGCGCTTGCCGGTGCGGCCTTCATGCCGGAACTGTCGCGGATCGCCGGGACCCTGCTCGACATGCCTGCACTTTCCGTCGTCATCGCGCTGGCGCAGCCATATCTGCAGACGGTGCTCACCCTTGGAACCGGCAGCATGGCGCCGGCCTATGCCGTGCTGGCGGCCTTCATCGCGGCCCTTGCCGCAAGCCTCCTGCCACATGCTGCCGCGCCGCCGCCCTCCCGCAGCACCATCATGCTGCGGCGATTGCGCCGTTGAGATCGCGATAGGGTTTCAGCTGTTCGGCGGTCATCTCCATGGGCACGATCAGCCCCGCCACCTCGGAAATGCCAAGCACCGGGCAGGGCGAGACGAGGTCGAACTTCTCCTCGGTCAGCAGCACATGCGTTTCGGCCGCGCAGCGGGCGATATGCCGCTTGATCGCCGCCTCCTCGAAATCGCCGGTGGAAAGCCCGTGCACCGGATGCGCCGCCGTCACCCCGAGGAAGAAGAGGTCGGGGCGAAGCTGCGAGATCGCCGCCATCGCCGCTGCCCCCGTCGCCACCATCGAATGTTTGTAGAGCCGTCCGCCGGTGAGGATCACCTCGGCCGTCGGGTGGTGTTCCAGCTCGGCGGCGATCGTCGGGCTGTGGGTCGCAACCGTCAGCGGCATGTCGCGCGGCAAATGCCTGGCAATCTCCGCCGTCGTCGTGCCGCCGTCGAGGAAGATCATCTGTCCGGGCTTGACCATCGCCGCCGCCGCTGCCCCCAGCCGCGCCTTGATCTGCGACGAGACGCTGCGCCGGGCGGTGAAATCAGGCAGGTCTGGCGCCAGCGGCATCGCCCCGCCATGCACCCGTTTCAACAGGCCCTCCGCCGCCATTTCCCGGAGGTCGCGGCGGATCGTGTCCTCCGAAAGCGCGAAATCCTCTGCGACGCGCTTGGCGATCACCTGGCCGTCACGGCGCAGGATGTCGAGAATGAGAGTCTTGCGTTGGGTTGTCAGCATCGGTTCTCTGCACGAAATTAAACATAATAGCCCGATATTGCACGAAATGACTCGACATTCAAGAAATATCGTGCATTTTCACGAAGTCCCGTGCATGAGGCCGGGGAGAGTGCTCCCGCATAAAGCGGAGCGAAGGAGTGGATCATGTTGATTTTGATTGCCGGGCCCTATCGGTCCGGAACGGGCGACGACCCGGAAAAGATGGCCGCCAACCTGAAGCGGCTGGAAGCGCCTTCGCACGCGCTGTTTCAGGCCGGCCACGTGCCGATGATCGGCGAATGGGTGGCCCTGCCGATCTGGCACGCCGCCGGCGGCCGGTCGGTCGGCGATGCGCTCTACGAAGAGATCTTCCACCCGGTCGCCGGCCGGCTGCTGGAACTCTGCGAGGGCGTGCTGCGCCTGCCGGGCGATTCCAAGGGAGCGGACAACGACGTCCGCATCGCCCGGGAACGCGGCATTCCGGTCTGGCACAGGCTGGAGGATGTGCCGGGCTGCGGCTGAGAGGGGTTTGGCCTCGTCAGGCGTGAGAGCGTCGCGGCAGAGTGTATTCGCTCCTTGGCAGACAAGACAAGCTCGGGCGCAAGAGCTGCCCCTCACCCTAACCCTCTCCCCGTAAAAACGGGGCGAGGGGACGTGCCATGCGAGAGGTGAGTGGGGAGTGGAGAGGTCGCGGCATATCCCCTTCGCCCCGCCTGCGGGGAGAAGGTGGCGGCAGCCGGATGAGGGGCGAGGCACGGCACATTGGTCATCGCCCTCGCACCCCACGTACCCATCCTTGTCCTAATGGGCTCCGGAGAGGATGATCAAAACCCAATCTCCCCAGTTCCGGCGCACTGACCGCTACGCTATAACCCTTGCCGAAAGGGAGTCGAGAACCATGCTGACACTCTACTACGCGCCGGGAACCTGCGCGCTCGCAAGCCTTATTGCCCTGGAAGAATCCGGTCTGGCCTTCGAAGTCAAGAAGATCAGCCTGCGTGATGGCGAGCAGCGCTCGCCGGACTATTTGAAGATCAACCCGAAGGGCCGGGTGCCGGCACTGGTCACCGATTATGGCGTGCTGACGGAAACGCCGGCGATCCTGGCCTATATCGCCCAGAGCGCGCCGGCGGCCAAACTGGCGCCGCTCGACGATGCCTTCGAATTTGCCAGGCTCCAGTCCTTCAACAGCTATATCTGCTCGACCGTGCATGTGAACCATGCCCATCGCCCGCGCGGCTCGCGCTGGGCCGACGAGCCAGCGGCAATCGAGGCGATGAAGGCCAAGGTGCCGCAGAATATGGCCGATTGTTTCACACTGATCGAGCAGACGATGTTTGAAGGCCCATGGGTGATGGGGGAGGCCTATTCGCTCGCCGATCCCTATCTCTTCGTCATGACCGACTGGCTGCCGTCGGACGGCGTCGATCTCGCCCGCTTCGAAAAGGCGAGCGACCACCACGCCCGCATGCTGCAGCGCCCCGCCGTCCAGCGGGCGCTGGCCTACGACCGGGCCTGATCCCTAAAGCCGGCGGCAAGCTTCTTCGGCGCCTGGAACAGCCAGGCGCCGATCAGCCGCAGCCGCAATTCCTCGTCGCCGATCATGGCGGCGCGCACCGGCAGATACGGCCAGCCGACATAATGATCGGTTTGAAAATAGACGTCAGGCGCCATTTCCAGCAGGTGATCC
Source organism: Rhizobium sp. WYCCWR 11152 (assembly GCF_013087615.1). Classification (NCBI taxonomy): domain Bacteria; kingdom Pseudomonadati; phylum Pseudomonadota; class Alphaproteobacteria; order Hyphomicrobiales; family Rhizobiaceae; genus Rhizobium; species Rhizobium sp. WYCCWR 11152. The sequence continues at coordinate 443,159 of NZ_JABFCP010000009.1, forward strand.
TTGTCGTCGAGCGAAATCGAGATCACGATCGTCTCGGCGTTCTTCACCGCCACAAAACTCTTGCCGCCGACCTTCAGCGCCGGATTGCCGTAGGAAGTGCTCTCCTCGACATCAGGCAAGCCGGCTTCCGCCGCCAGCCGCTTCAGGCGTTCGAAGATCGCATCGACATCGCCGGCCATGGTTCCGCCCTTTCTGCCAGGGCGAAACCTAGAGCCTTTCCGGGTTAGATTGAAGCATTCTGTTGGCTCAAACGGAGTCGGATGGTCGACCGGCCGGCGCGCGTCGTAGCCCGGCTCTACGGCCAAGCCGGCCGGTCGATCAGCCGGCCCGTTTCAGCCAACCCGGTGGGCCGGGCATCTTTCCGCCAGGATCAAAGGCGATCGGCTCGGACGTACCAAGAGGTATGCCCGTCGCCAATCGCCTTTGCCCTGACGAAAACCTGCTCCGGCAGAATGCTTCAATCTAACCCGGAAAGGCTCTCGCATATTTTCAGGCGCATTTCGCCAGCGGCGGCTTGGCCTCCGCCTGAAAGCCGGTCTGCATCCCGAGCGGCAGATCGGCGATTTCGCGCATCGACATGCGCTCGACCTCGGGATGCCGCAGCGGATCGTCCTTCCAGGCCGGGGCAATTTCTGCGCCTCCCACCTGAAGGGCAGGTCTCAAGAAAAACTTCAGCAACGACATGGCATGCCTCGCTTTCTCAGTGGCGTAGAAGGATGATCGCAAGCGGCTGGCGCCTGCTGAGTCGTCCCATCCGCCCACACCGTGCGTTCGAATGGATTGCCTATGCTTGCAATGTCGGCCTCAACAAGCAGATTTTCAATTGAGAATAACGCTGAGGCGGTATAGAAAAACTATATGAAGAACCTGAACATGGTCCATCTCAACGGCCTGCGGGCGCTGGAAGCCGTCGGCCGTCTCGGCTCGCTGCAGGCAGCGGCCGACGAACTCGGCGTCTCGGTCGGCGCCGTCAGCCAGCAGGTCATCAAGGCCGAAGCCCAGCTTGGCCAGGTGATCTTCGAGCGCACAGCCCGGGGAATGATCGTCACCGAAGCCGCTCGGCCGGTACTCCTGGCGCTCGACGAGGGGTTTGCCCGTCTTTCGGCGGCGGTATCGATCGCCAGCCGCAAGGATGATACGATCCTGACCATATCGGTGGCGCCGGTCTTCGCCGCCCGCTGGCTGGTCTGCCGGCTCGATCGTTTCGCCGAGCGTCATCCCGACATCAAGCTGCGGCTGGATGCAACGACCAATCTCGTCAGTCCGGCGCTTTGCGATGTCGATATCGGCATCCGCGTCGGCACCGGTAAATGGCCTGACGTGAAGGCCGAATTGCTCCTGGAACAGGAGGTCTTTCCCGTCTGTTCGCCTGAGATGGCGGCGAAGTTGAAAGAACCCGCCGATATCCTCGCCCTGCCGGCCATCATCGACGGCCATGCCATGTTCACCTGGGAGGTCTGGATGCGCGAGGCCGGACTATCAGGCGCGACGCTTTCAACCCGCCACGTCTTCAACGATGCCTCGCTCTGCCTCGATGCGGCGATCGCCGGCCAGGGCGTCATGCTGGCCTGGCAGACCCTTTCCGGCTTTGCGCTCGCCGAAGGCCGGCTGGCCGCCCCCTTCGGCATTCGCGCCCGTACCGGCTTCGGCCACTACTTCGTCACCGCCGAAGGCATACGCGAGCCGAAGAAGGTCAAGGATTTCAAGGCCTGGATTCGCGAAGAGATGGCCGGCACGCTCGCGCTTTTCCAGTGATTTTCACACCTCGATCGGCTCCTTGCCGCGGGTCGCCTGCATCACCTTATAGGCCGGGCGGGACTGGCAACGCTCGATCCAGGCTTTGACATTGGGATGGGCTTGGAAAAGCTTCTCTTCGCTCTGGGCGTAGCGCAGAACTTCGGCGAGGTTGAGATCGGCGACGGTAAATCGGTCGCCGACGATCCACTGCCTTCCGGCAAGGTGGCCTTCGAGAACCGCCAACGGCTTGCGCAGCGACCGGCAGGAAACCGCGATCGTCTGTTGGCCGCCTTCGCTGTTTTCGAGCCTGTTATCATAGGTGAGCACGATCTTCACCGTAAGCGGTTCGACCTGCGACGCCGCCCAGACCGTCCACATCGTCAGCAATCCGTCTTCTTCGACGGTTTGGCCGGAAAGCGGCCCGCCATGTCTGCGCGCGAGGTAAAGATTGATGGCCAGCGACTCGTGCATGACGAGATCGCCATCCCTGATGCTGGGGATCTGCGCCATCGGGTTGACGGCGATGAAATCAGGCGAATGCGTATTGAAGGGCGCATCCGTTGCGAGCGGTTCTGCCAGCCGCCTTGCCTGCAGCACCGGCACCGAGCGGAATTCGAGCCCGAGTTCCTCCGCCATCCAGTAAACGCGAGACGCGCGCGATCGATAGACCCCGTAGATTGTCAGCATGAACGATATCCCCTCGATATGTCCAAAGACCGTAAATGCCGGATCGGGCTGCGAGAAGTCCCTGGCGCTTATGGGATGATGAAAGCTTTTGATGCGCCAAGCAATTCCGGTAAAAAAGTGCTCAGTTGTACAAACCGCGCGGCGGTTTTCACAGGCCGGAGGAGAGGTGAGTGCCTGACAAGCACCCAGTCGGGGGGCCTCTGTAGGCCGGTGCGAGTTTGGCGGAAACGCGCCCCCACCCTCCGTCATCCTCGGCCTTGTGCCGAGGATCTATGCCCGTGGCGATTGATCGATACGGTGCAGATGCTCGGCACAAGGCCGAGCATGACGGAGCAAGGGGCGGGCGAAGGAGCCACTCACGGAACGAATGCCCTTGTCAGGAATGCTATCCGCGCGCGAAACCAAGCAATGCCGCCTTCGGCATAAGCTGACTTTATGCCACAAAAACAAATAGATAGAGCATTTTCGTCTCTCGGGAAAGCAAATGCTCTCCTCAGGAGACGCGGTTCCGCTCGACAGTCAGCTGTGCATAGGGCGAGCCGCCGCCCGCCATCTCGCCGGAGGCCTTCTTTTCCCATTGGAAGCCGAGCACCGCCCCTTCGGCGGTCTCCTGGAAGATGTTGTCGGTGATGACGGCAGTGCCTGCGCCATCGGCGACCGAGACGGCGCATCCCACAGGCGCCTTGCGCACCACATTGCCTGTCACAACGACGTTGCGCAGATACGGTCCCCAGCCGATCTGCAGGCCCCAGCGCGGCGCGCCCTCGATCACATTGCCTGAAATCAGCGTATCGGCCTCGGCCGCGATGCCGATGCCGAAGCCGACCTCGTGCTGGTATGGGCCGCGCAGCGTCAGGTTGCGCACGACATTGCCGGTGACGCTCGCCAGCCGGCCGCCCTCGTCGAAATTGGCGATCGAGATGCCGTTCGCCGCCCCGTCGATCATGTTGGCGGAAACGACGGCGCCTTCGAAGGCGAATTCGACATAGATCGCCGTCTCGCCGGACCGCCGGCACTGATTGCTGCTGATCTGGATGTCCGAAGCCGAATTGGCGCGGATCGCCGTAAAGGCGCAATCGGAGATCTGGTTATTCACCACCATCACGCCGTCGGCGCGGAAGATGTTGATGCCGTTGCCGTTTTGCCCGGTGCCCCCGTCATTGGCGCGGATGTTGGAGATGCGGTTGCCGGATACGACAGTGCCGTCCTCCGCCTTCTTCCAGCGATGCACCAGGATGCCGCCATTGCCGCAATCCGAGACCGTATTGCCGGTGACCGAGAGGGTGCTGGAATCCACCGCGTAAAGCCCGGATTGGGCAGCCCCCGAGATGCGGCTGCGCTCGATCCGCCCGCCGCAGCGCTCCAGTTGCAGCCCGTGTTTGCGGCTGCCGCCGATCTCGCAATTGTCGATCAGCACCTCGTCGACGCCGGTAAATTGCAAAAGCCCGCCGGCATAGTCGCCAAGCCAGCGGTTGCCGCCGTCGATGACGAGATTGGAAAGCTCGATCCGCCGCACGTTCTCGGCCGCAAACAGATGGCCTTCGCCAGTATAGACGATCCTCGAGGCGCCCGGCACGCCAGTGATACGCGTATTGTCGGGCAAAGTGAGATTGGAGACCCGGTAGGTGCCGGGCGGCAGGAAGACCGGCACGTTCTCGCGCGCCGCTTGTTCGATCATCTGCTGCAGGTTGCGGGTCTTGCGATCGCCGCTGTCGGGAATGGCGCGATAGTCCACCGCGTCGATCGCCCCGCGCAGATAGGGCTGAGCGGCCGCCGTCAGCGGCGAGGCAAGTGCGCGCGATGCCCCTCCCGCAACGGCCGAGGCGGCAAGAAAGAAAAGCATGTCGCGGCGTGAGGGCATCCGGGGATCACTTGTCATAACGCGCCCGTAGCAGGAAACGTGCCAAACCCGCATGAATTGTTTTGGCACAAGCTTGGCAAAGGCCGGCGAAATTGCCGTTATGGCCGAGCGCGACGGCAGGATATCGCCGCTTATATTGTCGTCTTGTTCACCCTTTCATTTAAGCAAGCCGAAGGAAATGAGGACTACTTTGAAGGGAATTTCAATGATGACGATTGCGGGATACGGCCTTCGGCCGGCGGGGAGAATGGCGTCATGCACGAATTGGGTGCCAGGCGATGGGAATCGACCGATGCCCTGACGGCCGAAACGCGACGCATCGTCGCCGCGACGGAGGCAATGATGGCATCGACCGCTCATCATCTTTCCGAGGGTATCGAGAACCTGCGCCTTAAGGCGATCGTCCATGAACTTCCGGATTTCCTCTACGTCAAGGATCGTGACAGCCGCTTCGTCTTCGCCAATGCCGTCACCGCCAGCAGCCTTGGCCTGGAGAGTGCCGCGCTGATCACCGGCAAGCGCGATTTCGACCTGTTCGATTTCGAGACGGCGTGCCGTCATTTCGACATCGAGCAGCAGATCATGGCGACGGGCGAAGCCCGCATCGACATGGAGGAATCCTACACCCTTCCAGGCGCCCGCAAGCCGATATGCCGGCTGACCTCGAAGATACCGCTGCGCAACGATCGCGGCGAGATCGTCGGCCTGATCGGTGTTTCCCGTGACATCACCGAACGCAAGCGCCAGGAGGATCTGCATCGCGGCCAGGCGAGCCTGCTGGAAATGATCGCCCGCAACGAGCCGTTGCCGATGATCCTCGAGGCGCTCGTGCTGATGATCGAGGCGCAGCTGGATGGGATTGACGGATCGGTGCTGCTGCTCGACAGCGAGGGCACCAGGCTCTATCACGGCGCCTCTCCCAATTTGCCCGGCGGCTATAGCCGCCTGATCGATGGCGTCACGATCGGTCCCAAGGTCGGCTCCTGCGGTACCGCCGCCTGGCGCGGCCAGACGGTGATCGTCGAGGATGTGATGAGCGATCCGCTCTGGGAGGATTTTCGCGCGTTGATCGCCCCGTTCGGCTTCCGCTCCTGCTGGTCGACGCCGATTGCCACATCGCAGAACAATGTGCTCGGGACGTTCGCGCTCTATTCCAGGGAAGTCCGCCGTCCCACCGAGCACGAGATGACGCTGGTGGCGCTCGCCACCCATATCGCCGGCATTGCCATCGAGCGCAAGCGTGTCGACGATCGCATTCATTTCATGGCCCATCATGACGATCTGACGGGCCTGCCGAACCGCGCCTTCCTCAAGGAGCGGCTGGCGAGTATCCTCGACCAGGCCCGGCGCAACAACCGCAAGGTGACTGTCGCCTATATCGATCTCGACAATTTCAAGGACATCAATGACGGTCGCGGCCACGCCGCCGGCGACGAGGTGCTGAAAGAGATCGCCGCCCGCATGGCCAATAGTGTCAGGGCGTCGGATATGGTGGTGCGTCTCGGCGGCGACGAATTCCTGGTCGTGCTCGTCCACCAGTCGAGCCACGATGCCGGCATCATGCGCCGCCTTCGCGATCTGCAGAAGGCTATCAACCGGCCGATCCGCGGCGCCGACGGCGAGATCACCGTCACCTCGAGCATCGGCGTTGCCGCCTTCCCCTTCGATGGCGTAACCTCACAAGAGCTTCTCGCCAATGCCGACCGCGCCATGTACCGCGCCAAGGAACTCGGCCGCAACACATTGCAACATCACGATGGCGGCAGCACGCCTGTGGGAATGCCGCTCGGCGAGCACGAGGAATTGCACCAGGCGATCACCGGCGACCAGCTGTTCCTGCAATACCAGCCGCAGGTCGATGTTGCCACCGGCCGCATCACCGGGCTCGAGGCGCTGGTCCGCTGGAACCATCCGGCCAAGGGCAGGGTGCCGCCGGTCAATTTCATTCCGCTCGCCGAAGAGACCGGCCTCATCGTTCCCCTCGGTCTCTGGGTGCTGAACGAGGCCTGCCGCCAGGCGCGTCATTGGCAGGATATGGGCCTGCCGCCGCTGACGATCGCCGTCAACGTCTCCGCCAAACAGTTCGCCGATCCGGATTTTGCAACCCATGTCACCGAAGCGCTCGAGCGCCACCGCCTGCAGTCGCGCTGGCTGGAATTGGAGGTCACCGAAAGCGTGGTGATGCACGATGCCGAACGCGCGCTCGCCATGATGGAATCGCTGCGGGCGCTGGGCGTTCGCCTGGCGATCGACGATTTCGGCTCAGGTTATTCCAGCCTTGCGGCGCTGAAGACCTTTCCCTTCGACCGGTTGAAGATGGACCGTTCGCTGGTCGAGGCCCTGCCGGGCGACAAGACCGCCGTCGCCATCGCCTCGGCCGTCATTTCGCTGGCGCAGACGCTGAAGCTTTCGGTGCTGGCAGAAGGCGTCGAAACCGACGCCCAGATGGATTTCCTGCGCCAGGCGCGTTGCGAAGAGGCGCAAGGCTACCGCTTCTCCAAGCCCGTTTCCCCGGAGGAGATCCCGGCATTGCTGCGAGCGCGGAGCCTCTGAGCTCTATTTCGCAAGCTTGCCGATCGCCTCGACCTCGTTCGTCCATATGCCCGCCGCATAGTTTGGCGGCAGCCGCGCCAGTTGCGAGGGGTCGTCGATGCCGGTGGAAAAATCGCTGCCGCGATAGGGGCCGAGCACGAAGACCTCGGTCCCGGCATCCTGCATCCGGTTGAGAAAACGGTCGGGCCAGCCCCAAAGCCACGGCGCGATATTGATCGGCACCAGCATCATCGCCTGTTTGCATTCGTCCGGCAGCAGGCCGGTCCAGCCATAGCCGATATAGCCGGTGAGGCAGCCCTTCAGGCTCTTGCGCGAGGCGGTCTTGATATCAGGTGCCATCAGGCGGAGCACGTCGATCGGCTCGTCGCCGCCATAAACGATGATCTCGGCCCGTCGCTCAGTGGAGAGCCCATTGAGCACGGCGGCGAGCTTTTCACCCTCGGAAGGATCGCGGCTCTTGATGTTGATGAGGAAGCGCCGATCCGGAAAGGTGGACAGCACCTCGGCAAGCGTCGGCATCATGCCGATGCCCCGGCCGCGAAAGGGAAAGGTCTTGCCGCCATCGGCGGTATAGCCATAGCCGATGTCGAGCTTCCTCATGTCAGCCATCGAATGCTCGCGCGTGACGCCGTGCCCGTCGGTGCGGCAGTCAAGCGTCCAGTCGTGAAAGACGGCGAATTGCCCATCCGTCGTCGGATGCACGTCGATCTCGACGATATCGGCGCCGGCCACAAAGCCCGCCTGCATCGACGGAAGTGTGTTTTCCAGATAATCGTGTTTCGGCGGCAGCATGCGGCTCGCCGTGCAGGTGTCGTTCTTGAGATCGGTTTCGTCGAACCGCTGGGCGATGCCGCGATGGGCAAGCAGCACCGGCTTTCCCGGCCGATGTTCGGCGAGCAGGCTGGTATTGTTGAGGTAGATGCCGGCCGCGGCGATCGCGATTGCCGCCGCACAATAGAAAAACTTCCTGCCCAATGCCGATCCCCCTGGTTGCATCGCAAGAGCTAAGAAGCGATTCTGGTTGTTCTTGGGCTGTTTTCCGGCTTTTCTATGCTGCGGCAACAATGAGTCTCACTATGGAAGTTGACGACGACGAACTCATCCATTTCGAAGCGCATGGCGCCGCCCCGTTGCCGCCGGCGGCAGTCGACGGTCATGTCGCGCATGACGGCGCCCGCATCTGGTATGCGAGCTACGGTTCTGGCCCTCCCGTCATTCTGCTCCATGGCGGCCTCGGCCACAGCGGCAACTGGGGCCATCAGGTCCTGGCACTGTTGCGCAGCGGCCGCCGCGTCGTGTTGATCGACAGCCGCGGCCATGGAAGAAGCACCCGCGATTCCCGTCCTTATAGCTATGAGCTGATGGCTTCAGATGTGCTTGCCGTCATGGACCAACTGCATCTCGACAAGGCGGCCATCATCGGCTGGAGCGACGGCGCCTGCATCGCTTTGATCCTCGCCATGACGGCGCCCTCACGTGTCGAGGGGGTCTTCTTCTTCGCCTGCAACATGGATCCGAGCGGCACGCTGGAATTCGTCCCGACCCCGGTCATCGACCGATGCTTCAGCCGTCATGCCCAGGATTATGCGGCGCTTTCCACCACGCCGGATGATTTTAATCCATTCGTCGAAGCGATCAGCCTGATGATGCGGACGGAGCCGAACTATCAGGCCGCCGACTTGGGCCTGATCCACGTGCCGGTCGCGATCGTCCTCGCCGAGCACGACGAATTCATCAAGCCAGACCATGCCGAATATCTTGCCCGCAGCATTCCGAACGCTGAGATGATCTATCTCAACGGTGTCAGCCATTTCGCGCCGCTGCAGCGGCCGTCGCAATTTAGTGCCGCTGTCGAATCCTTCCTCGATGGAATAGGGTCGTGACGATCGCCGGCGTTGAGCCACGGCGCATTCGCCAGTCCCTTCTTCCCGCCCTCTGGCCTCGCGCCCATTTCCCGCTATCTCTCGTTTCATGAGACCTGATGCGCTGCTTTATCCTGCCCCGGAGGGGCTCTATTGCCCGGAAGGCGGCTTTTATGTTGATCCGGTGCGGCCCGTCGAGCAGGCGCTCGTCACCCATGGCCATTCGGATCATGCCCGGCCGGGCCATGTAAACGTGCTTGCCACCCGCCAGACGCTGGACATCATGCGCCTGCGTTACGGCGACGGTTTCTGCGCCAGCGAGCAGGCGGCAGCCTTCGGTGAGGAACTGCTGGTCAACGGCGTCAAGGTGAGCTTTCACCCGGCCGGCCATGTGCTCGGCTCTGCCCAGATTGCCATCGAGAAGAACGGCACCCGCATCGTCGTCTCCGGCGACTACAAACGTCGCCCCGATCCGACCTGCGCCGCCTATGTGCCGGTTGCCTGCGATGTTTTCATCACCGAGGCGACCTTCGGCCTGCCGGTCTTCCATCACCCCGATCCGATGGACGAGATCGGCAAGCTCTTGGCATCGCTGCGCCAATTTCCCGAGCGCACCCATCTCGTCGGCGCCTATGCGCTCGGCAAGGCCCAGCGCGTCATCCGGCTGCTGCGCGATGCCGGTTATGCCGAACCGATCTATATCCACGGCGCCATGGAAAAACTCTGCGACTATTATATCGAGCAGGGCATCGATCTCGGCGAACTGCTGCCGGCGACGATCGAAAGCCGCGACAAGTCCGCCTTCAAAGGGGCCGTCGTCATCGGCCCGTCATCGGCCTTCGCCGATCGCTGGGCCCGGCGCTTCAGCGAGCCGCTGCCGGCCTTCGCCTCCGGCTGGATGATGGTGCGCCAGCGCGCCAAACAGCACGGCGTCGAACTGCCCCTCGTCATCTCCGATCATTGCGACTGGCCGGAACTGACCGAAACGATCCGGGAATTGCACCCGGCCGAGGTCTGGGTGACGCATGGCCGCGAGGAGGCCCTGGTGCGCTGGTGCCAATTGCAGGGCATCAAGGCGAAGCCGCTGCATCTGGTGGGTTATGAGGACGAGGGGGATTGAGAAGATGAGCAATATCCCGCGTCAAAACCCCTCCGAAGTCGCGAGGCACCCATGAAAGCCTTCGCCGACCTGCTCGACCGCTTGGTGCTGACCCCCAGCCGCAACGGCAAGCTGAAGCTGCTCACCGATTATTTCCGCGACACGCCCGATCCTGATCGCGGCTACGGCCTTGCCGCCATCGCCGGCACGCTGGAGGTGCGCAACGTCAAGCCCGCCATGTTGCGCGAGCTGGTGCTGGAGCGCATGGACGAGGTGCTGTTTCGCTATTCCTACGATTATGTCGGCGATCTTGCCGAAACCATCTCGCTCGTCTGGGACAATGAGAGGGATATCGACCGCTCGGCACTTGCCCAGCCGCGTCTCGGCGAGGTCGTCACCGGCATGAACGCGCTCGGCCGCACCGAAGTGCGCAGCTACGTCCGCGATCTTCTCGACCGGCTGGATTCGTCCGGCCGTTTCGCCTTCATCAAGCTTGCCACCGGCGCCATGCGCATCGGCGTTTCCGCCCGCCTTGCCAAGCAGGCGCTCGCCGATCTCGGCGACAAGGATGTCACCGAGATCGAAACCCTCTGGCATGGTCTGCAGCCGCCTTATGAGACGCTGTTCGAATGGCTGGCGGGCGGCGGCGAAAAGCCGGTGCTGGCCACACCGGCGATCTTCCATTCCGTCATGCTCGCCAATGCGGTAGAGGAGGGCGATCTGACCAGCCTCGATCCGGTGAATTACGCCGCCGAATGGAAATGGGACGGCATCCGCGTCCAGCTCTCCCGCTCCGGCGACAGGCGCAAGATCTATTCCCGCTCCGGCGACGACATTTCAGGCGCCTTTCCCGATATTCTCGACGCGATCAATTTTTCCGGCGTCGTCGATGGCGAGCTGCTGGTCGGCGGCACTGCCCGCTCGAACAGCCCGACGCGCACCTTCTCCGACCTGCAGCAGCGCCTGAACCGCAAGACGGTAACGGCAAAGATGCTTGGTGATTACCCCGCCTTCATCCGCACCTATGACCTGCTCTTCGATGGCGACGACGATGTTCGCGGGCGCACCTATGTCGATCGCCGCGACCGGCTGACCGAGATCATCGACCGCGCCCCGCACGACCGTTTCGACCTCTCGCCGCTGGTGCCGTTCTCGTCGTGGGAAGAGCTCGATACTCTGCGCGCCGCCCCGCCCGATCCGGTCATCGAAGGCGTGATGATCAAGCGCCGCGACAGCGTCTACCAGGCCGGCCGCATGAAGGGGCCTTGGTTCAAGTGGAAGCGCAACCCCTATAATGTCGATGCGGTCCTGATGTATGCCCAGCGCGGCCACGGCAAGCGCTCCAGCTACTATTCCGATTTCACCTTCGGCGTCTGGGCCGATGACGAGGACGGCGAACAGCTGGTGCCCGTCGGCAAGGCCTATTTCGGCTTCACCGATGCCGAGCTCGAGGTGCTCGACAAATTCGTGCGCAACAATACCACCGAGCGTTTCGGCCCGGTACGCGCCGTGCGCGCCGACAAGGATTTCGGCTTCGTCGTCGAAGTGGCCTTCGAGGGCATCAACCGTTCGACCCGGCACAAATCAGGCGTCGCCATGCGCTTTCCCCGCATCGCCCGCCTTCGCCCCGACAAGCCCTCCTACGAGGCCGACCGGCTGCGTACGCTGATCGCCATGATCGAGGCCAAGCCGGCGTGAAGTTGCATACCCTGCGCAACAATGACGCAGGGCAATATTTTCAACAGCATGTGTATTGGCGGCAACGATCTTCCGGTGCAGATTTTCCCGAGCATGGTGCCGAAAAGTGTAAGCGATTTTCGGACGACATCATGCTCTGTTTAATTTGGACTGGCCGGGGAAATGATGGATGCTGCGTTATGAGCTCGCGTGAACGAAATTCCCTTTTCCTCCAGCGCCGTGCCGTGCTGGCGGGTCTCGCCGGTGCACTTATCCTGCCGCGCATGGCGGCCGCGTTCGATGTCCCGGACGAGCCACGCCTTGCCAAGCACGACTACGCCAAGGTCCGCCACCATTTCCGCACCAAGCTGCTGCAGAAGGGGCCGGCGCCCGACAAATACGAACCGCTGAATGCGCCTGCCGATGCCGACAAGATCTTCTACCGCTCCGGTTACGGCGAGCTGGAGCTGGCGGCCTGGGTCTCGAAATACAAGCGCGAGCGCGCCGCCAGGCCGGCCGTGCTCTTCCTGCACGGCGGCAATGCCATGGGCATCGGCCACTGGCAGCTGATGAAGCCCTATATGGATGCCGGTTATGTCGTGATGATGCCGTCGTTGCGTGGCGAAAACGGCCAGATGGGCAATTTCTCCGGCTTCTACGACGAGGTCGACGACGTTCTCGCCGCCACCGAGCGCCTGGCGCATCTGCCGGGTGTCGATCCCGAGCGCCTCTTCATCGCCGGCCATAGCATCGGCGGCACGCTGACCATGCTGACGGCGATGACCACCCACAAATTCCGCGCCGCCGCGCCGATTTCAGGCAACCCCGATGCCTTCCGCTTCTTCAACCGCTATCCCCAGGACATCCGTTTCGACGATAGCAACGCGCATGAATTCGAGGTGCGTTCGGCGCTGTGTTACGCCCACAGCTTCAAATGCCCGGTCCGTGTCGTCCACGGCACCGAGGAGCCGCATTTCAACGACCGCGCCGATCTGCTGGCCCGCCGCGCCCGCGGCGCCGGCGTTCATATCGAAACGGAAACCGTCGCCGGCAATCACACCTCGGCGCTGCCGGCCGAGATCGAACAGAGCATCCGCTTCTTTCACGGAGTGGCGGCCTGAATTCCAGCCGCTTCAAATGAGGGCCATTAGCCCTATATTGCTGGAATGACGACGAACGCTAAGAGCATGCCAGAGAGCATGATTGTGCCGAACGACTTCCCCGAGCTGAAATCGCTCGCCTGGAATCGCGATCCCGTGCGCGCCATGCCCGCCGGCGAGGCCTTCGCGCTTTATGAGGGCAACTGGCGTTTCGTCGATCCTGGCAAGCTGACCGAGCGGGAGACGCAGCTGATCCGCGATCTGGCCGCCGCCTATGGCAATGGCGTCCTGCTCGTTTCCTGATTTTCCACGCCAACGCCAGCCTCGCGCCAGCCGCGAATGCCATCGTTCCGGCAGATATCGCTGTCTGCCGATCGTTGATAAGGGTGGTTCCATGAATTTTCTGCGCCGGGTCTTCCCGCTTGCCGGGCTCGTGATTGCGGTTGCGTCGCTGAGCGGCTGCAACATCCTCATTCCCGATGTCGCCGCCGATTCGCCCGCCCGCTTCGTCCAGGAAACCTCGCCGGTCTTCTATCAGCCGCCCGGCGTGGATCCGCGCCGGGTGCGGCCGATCCCCGATCAGCCGGTGCCGCAGACGCGCGAGCTCTACAGGACCCAGTTCCACCAGACCTATGGCCTGCCGGTCACCAACCCCGTGCACATGGCGATGTACGGACAGCAGCGTGACGAGGATTTCACCCTACCGGCGATCCCGGTCAGCCGCGTGCAGCCGCAGTTCTTGCGCCAGGAGGTCGATTATCAGACGACCGAGCGTCCCGGCACCGTGATCATCGATACCAAGGCGCATTTCCTCTATTTCGTCGAGGGCAACGGCAAGGCGATGCGCTACGGCGTCGGCCTCGGCCGCGACGGTTACGCCTGGTCCGGCCGGGGCGTCATCCAGTGGAAGCAGAAATGGCCGCGCTGGACGCCGTCGGTCGAAATGGTCTCGCGCCAGCCTGAAGTCCGCCCGTTCGGAGCGGAGAATGGAGGCATGAATCCAGGGCTGATGAACCCGCTCGGCGCCCGCGCCATGTATATATTCAAGGACGGGCAGGATACTCTCTATCGCATCCACGGCACACCCGACTGGCAGTCGGTCGGCAAGGCCACCTCGTCGGGCTGCGTGCGCATGCTGAACCAGGACGTCATCGATCTTTACGACCGCGTTTCTGCCAAGGCCGAGATCGTTGTGATGTAGCGCTGCAACAGCGCTTCCCATATCGTCCGCTCCAGGCTGGACACGTCTGCGTGAAGCTATGGTTTATTTGGCGCAAGCCGATAGATCTCTTGATGTTGTTATCGGCATTGGACGAATCACCGGTTTAACCGGCTTCTCGTCCGGCTTCCCGCATCAGAGGAAATCAGTCCCGCGTCATGAGCTTCGATAGACATCTTTCCCGCCGCAGCTTTCTTTCCTTTTCGGCGTTGACCGCAGCCTCCGCGCTCGCCGGCTGCGCCTCCTCAGCCAACACCGTGACATCAGGCGATACGACGATCACTTACCGTTCGCCCATGCGCCTGTTCCAGTCCCCGGGTGCGTCGAGCGTGCCGAGTGGGGCCGAGCTTGCCGTCATGTATGGCCCCATCGAAGACGGCGGCTTTCTCATTCCAGCCGTTCCCTACGAGCAGATCGATCCGCGCTATTATCGCCAGCGCGTCGTCGATCCCACCGGTCAGCCTCCCGGCACCATTGTCGTCGATACGCCGTCGCGCTTCCTCTATCTCGTCCAGGGTGACGGCATGGCGATGCGCTACGGCGTCGGCATCGGCCGCGAGGGTTTCGCCTGGCAGGGGTCGGGCGTCATCCAGTGGCGTCAGAGATGGCCGCGCTGGAAGCCGCCGAACGAGATGGTCGCCCGCCAGCCCGAACTCGTCAAATATTCGATCGAGAACGGCGGCATGGAGCCGGGTCTGAAGAACCCGCTCGGCGCCCGCGCGCTCTATATCTTCTCGAATGGAGAGGACACGCTCTACCGCCTGCACGGAAATCCCGATTGGCGCTCGATCGGCAAGGCCGTCTCGTCAGGCTGCGTGCGGCTGATGAACCAGGATATCATCGATCTCTACGACCGCGTTCCCACCAAGGCGCCCATCGTCGTCTGGCAGTAATCGTCATCGAGGCGGCCGCAATCCGGCCGCCTCGGATCGATCGCTTTTCCCAGGCAAGCTGGCGCTTTGCCTCGGGCAAGCGGTTGCTTTGCCCCGGGCGAGCGAGTGCTTTGCCCCGGGGAAAAGGGTGCTTTGCCCCTGGGGCAAGAGCTTCATTTTGTGCCCGCGAGAGAATTATTTTCCGAAATACCATTGCTTAATTCGGTAAATATCCTACATGGTGCGTATCGAATTGCTTGCGACCTTTGTCCACGCGCTTGAGCGCTCCGTCAGATATCCTCTCAACATCGATACGGCTTGTCGGATATCTTTCCGCAGGCGAACACAAACGGTTGAAAAGGAGATCGTTATGAATTCAGGCGTCGTAAAGTGGTTCAATGGCACCAAGGGTTTTGGCTTCATTCAGCCTGATGATGGTTCTACGGACGTTTTTGTCCATATCTCAGCGGTTGAACGCGCCGGAATGCGCGAACTCGTTGAAGGTCAGAAGATCCGCTACGATCTCGTCCGCGACAAGAAGTCCGGCAAGAATTCGGCCGACAACCTTCAGGCCGCATGATTTGTCATTCGCCTCTGCTGACCATGAATATGGCAGCGGGCTGGCCATGTGCTGGCAGCAAGCTGACCACGGATGTACTGGCAGCGAGCTACCGATACCGGCGGCGGGCTGAGTGACTGGAAGAGGTCGGGTACCAGCCCGGCCTTTTTGCTTTGATCGCAGGCTTTTCCGGAATGCCCCGGTCGGTCCTGAATGACCCCCGGTCGTTCTGATTGACCGATTGAGCAGCCGAAGAGTCGAAGGGACGCTGAAATGGGCAGACCAAACTATAAAGTCGGCGACATGATCGTGCTGAAATCCGGCCTCACCCGCACGGCGAAAGCCGACAAGCGGTGCCGGATCTCCAGCATCCTGCCCAACGACCACGGGCATGTGCAATATCGCGTCCAGTTCGACGCGGAGAATTTCGAGCGCCGCATCACTGAGGCCGACATCGATACCGGTGAATCGCCGTCGAGGGCTTCCCCCGAGGCGGTGGCCAAGTCCGACGGCGCCGAGCCCTGGCTGAAGTTTTCGAGCATCAAAATCGGGAAGTAGTTCCGGGTTTTTTATTTTGGCCCGGGTTTTTAATTTTGGACAGTGCGGCTTCGCCGCCGCAACAGGAAGGATATCGTTTTGCAGGTACTCGTCAGAGATAACAATGTCGATCAGGCGCTCCGCGTGCTCAAGAAAAAGATGCAGCGGGAAGGTCTGTTCCGGGAAATGAAGGCTCGCAGCGCCTTTGAAAAGCCGTCCGAGAAGCGCGCCCGCGAAAAGGCCGAGGCCATTCGCCGCCAGCGCAAGCTCGCTCGCAAGAAGCTGCAGCGCGAAGGTCTGCTGCCGGCACCGAAGAAGGTTCTCCGTCCCACCCGCTAATCCCGGGCGTGGCATCACGGCCTACCGTGGAATCACGGTTCAGCCGTGAATCATGGTTTCTGCCGTGGAGCCATGGCTTACAGCGCCGCGCGCCTATTCCAGACGCGCAGGGGGCTGTAACACTTGTATTTCAGCATAATTCCTTGAACCGATTTCGATTTGAGGAACTATGCGGTAACGCCGCCATCACCTGGGAAAGGGGCACATGACCGCCACCAAGGGAGAATTCTTCAATCCCGCCAAGCTTTCGTCTCGCGACAAGGCGGAAGCGACCGATCACACGGCGCGCGCCATTATCGCCGCCGAGGCAACGGCCCGTGACAAGAAGACGGAGAAGCTGAAGGCGCTGCGTTTGCAGCAGGAGGCCGAGGCCGAACCTAAGGCGGCGCCTGCAAAGAAGCGTCGGTCGCCGGCTAAGCCGCGGGCCTGATCTCTCGGCGCGCCCGCCGGCTCTACGGGGTGCCGGCTCTACCGGGTGAATGCGTTCAGCCGCCCGTGCCGGCCCGCCCGAGATTGCCCCGCAGCCGATGCAGCATGTCGCGCATCTCGGCCATTTCCTCAAGCGTGCAGCCTGCGGCTTGCCCGATCGCCGTCATGATCGTATCGATCTCCCCCTTCATTGCCTGACCTTGCGGGGTCAGCGACACGATCACCTGCCGTTCGTCGCGCAGGTCGCGGATGCGCTTGAGCAGCCCGCTCTGTTCGAGCCGTTTCAACAGCGGCGATAGCGTGCCGGAATCGAGATCCAGCTGCTCGCCGATCGTCTTGACCGGCAGTTCGCCGCGTTCCCACAGCACCAGCATCACCAGATATTGCGGATAGGTCAGGCCGACCCTGTCGAGGATCGGCTTGTAGGCGCGGGTGAAAGCATGCGCCGTCGCGTAGACCGCGAAGCACAACTGCTTTTCCAGCCGCTTCTCCTCTTGCGGTATCTCCATCGTCTTCGTCGTTTGCGCTTTCATATCTATTATCCCTGAAGCCCGATTGTCCTCTTTTCGAATCCGAAATGCAATTTGCAAAATTCACTTGCGTACAATTTAATTGTGCGATAATAAAAATCCAACCCGATCGAAGGGCCAACCAAAGGAGATCGTCATGCCTATTCTCTATACGACCAAAGCCTCTGCCACCGGCGGCCGCGCGGGCCGCGCCGTTTCCGAAAACGGCGTTCTGGACGTGACGCTGACCGTTCCCAAGGAACTCGGCGGCGACGGCGCGACCGGCACCAATCCCGAACAGCTTTTCGCTGCCGGCTACTCCGCCTGCTTCCTCGGTGCATTGAAATTTGTCGCGGGCCAGCAGAAGGTCAAGATTCCCGAGGACACGACGGTCTCCGCCAAGGTCGGCATCGGCCCGCGTGAAGATGGCGGCGGCTTCGGCATCGAAGTGGCGCTGACGGTCAACATCCCGGGTCTCGACCGCGAAACCGCTGAAAAGCTCGCAGCCGCAGCCCACATCGTCTGCCCCTACAGCCACGCGATGCGCACCTCGACCGAGGTCCCGGTCACTGTCGCCTGATCGGCTTAAAACTTGGTAGCCGTATCGGCTGCCGTCATCTGCCGGCCGGGCGGCGTTCAGCCCGGCCGGCCTCGGCGTTTCTATCGTCATTCATGACAGCGCCTGCAGATCCTGTCGCAGCCGGGCGGAGCCGCCTTCCGGCAGCTTTCCGTCGATCATCGCATGTGTGCTTTTCCAGATCGGCAGCGCTTTTGCCAGCACCGCCTTGCCCTCAGGGGTGAGGCTCAGCAGCCGGCCGCGCCTGTCTCTGGGGTTCTCCATCACCGTTACCCAGCCCTTGCGCTGCAGCGGCTTCAGCGCCGCCGTCAGCGTCGTTTGATCCATGGCGAGCAGGGCTGCGACCGGCCCCATCGGCGGCGGCTCCGGCCGGTTCAGCGACATCATCAGCGAAAACTGCCCATTGGTCAGGCCGGCCGGCCTCAGCGCATCGTCGAACAGCCGGGCAAGCGCGCGTGCTGCCCGCTGCACATGCAGGCATAGGCAGGTGTCTCGCACCATCAGCGTCGTGGAAAAGGGAATCTCGATCGAATTTGACATGCTCCATTTCTATTGATATCAATGTATTTAGTCAAGGAGAAGGAGATGAGCCGGCTTCACCGGCAAGCGCCGGAGGAGGGCGCACTCCATGCAGAATGAAGTTGTGTCCCGCGAAGAGTGGCT
This sequence comes from Rhizobium sp. WYCCWR 11152, assembly GCF_013087615.1. Classification (NCBI taxonomy): domain Bacteria; kingdom Pseudomonadati; phylum Pseudomonadota; class Alphaproteobacteria; order Hyphomicrobiales; family Rhizobiaceae; genus Rhizobium; species Rhizobium sp. WYCCWR 11152. Next base: position 461,439 of record NZ_JABFCP010000009.1, read on the forward strand.
CGAGGCCCGCCGTGCCCTGCTGGCAAAGGAGAAGGAGGCGACGCGGCTGCGCGACAGCGTCAACGCCGCGCGTCTGGCGCTGCCCTGGTGAAGGTCGACAAGGATTATCTCTTCGAAACGCCGCAGGGCAGGAAGTCGCTCGCCGATCTCTTCGACGGCCGCAGCCAGTTGCTGATCTACCATTTTATGCTTGGCCCGGATTGGGATGCCGGCTGCACCGGCTGCTCCTTCCTGTCGGATCATGTCGATGGCGCCTTGCCGCATCTGAACCATCACGACGTCACCTGGGTCGCCGTTTCGCGCGCGCCGCTCGACAAGATCGCCGCCTACAAACAGCGTATGGGCTGGCAATTTCCCTGGGTCTCTTCCTTCGGCAGCGATTTCAATTTCGATTATCACGTTTCTTTCAGTCCCGAGGATCTTGCCAAAGACAAGGTCTTTTACAATTTCACACCGATGCAGCCGGCTGATGCCAATGACGAACTGCCGGGCCTCAGCGCTTTCTACCGCAACGACAAGGGCGAGGTCTTCCATACCTATTCGAGTTATGCCCGCGGGCCGGAAGAACTGATCGGCACCCTGATGATCCTCGACCGCGCGCCGAAGGGCCGCAACGAGGACAGCACGATGAATTTCGTGCGCCGCCACGACGAATATGAGGAGGCCGCCAAGGCGCCATCCTGCTGTCACTGAGCCGGAGCATGATGCCGAAAAGTGTAAGCGGTTTTGCGTCCGGAATGCGGAAAACAAACACCACCATCACTCAAGGGAGAAGAGGATGATGAAGACCGCTGAAGTGCTGAAGGAACATTCCTTCCTGGAAAGACTGGTCGGCGACTGGACCGTCACCGCACCCGACATGAGTGGCGGCGAGCCCTGGACGGAGACCGTCCGCTCGCTGCACGGCATCTGGTTCGTCGCCGAAGGGACCGGCCGTATGCCTGATGGTAAGGAGGCGACCAGCATCCTGACGCTCGGTTACAACGACGCAAAAGGCAAGTATGTCGGCAGCTGGATCGGCAGCATGATGGACTATATGTGGGTCTATGAGGGTGCGGTCGACGCGTCAGGCAATGTGCTGGACCTCTATACCACAGGCCCCGACTTCAATGGCGAGGGGCTTGCCGACTACCGCGAGCAGATCATCTTCGTCGACGCCGATCACCGCACCTTCGTCTCCAGCGCCAAGCAGCCGGACGGCTCCTGGAAGCAGTTCATGGAAGCACATTACGCCCGCAAGATCTGACAATCACGGCGTTCAACCTCGAGAAAGGGGCCTCGCAAAGAGGCCTCCGAAGAGGGGCGTCGAAAAAGGGAGAGTATGATGTCTGAGACGCATGGAAAGTTCATCTGGTGCGAGTTGATGACCCCCGACACATCGGCTGCCGCGAAATTCTATAGCTCGGTCGTCGGCTGGACCACCTCCGAGATGAAAATGGAGGGCATGCCCACCTACACGATCTTCGAGGCGAACGGCATCGGCGTCGCCGGCCTGATGGAATTTCCGGCCGAACTCGAAGGCAAGGGCATTCCGCCGAACTGGACGGGTTATGTCGACGTCGACGATGTCGACCAGACTGCCAAGGATTTTGCCGCCAATGGCGGTTCGGTCCGCCGTCCGCCGGAAGACATCCCGACCATCGGCCGCTTCGCCGTCGTTGCCGATCCGCATGGCGCGGTGCTCTGCATCATGACGCCGGCGCCGATGGAGAAGCCCATGCCGGAACTGGCCTTCGACGCCCCCGGCAATATCGGCTGGCGCGAACTCTATGCCGGCAACGGCAAAGACGCTGTTTCCTTCTATTCCAAGCTGTTCGGCTGGACGAAGGACAGCGAAATGGACATGGGTCCGATGGGCGTCTACTACCTCTTCGCCCATAACGGTCGGCAGATCGGCGGCATGATGACCAAGCCGGAAAACATGCCGATGACCTTCTGGTGCTATTATTTCATCGTGCCGACCCTCGACGCCGCGATCGAACGCGTCACCTCAGGCGGCGGCAAGGTCGTCAACGGCCCGATGGAAGTCCCCGGCGGCAGCTGGATCATCCAGGCCACCGACCCGCAAGGCGCCTTCTTCTGCCTGGTCGCACCGAAGCGGTAGGTTTTTAGGCGTGGCAGCGTGCGGCAGGACCCTCATACGGTTGCCGCCGCCTTTCCGTCAGAACTTGTAGCTGGTCCCGAAGAGGACCTTGTCCTGCGTGGCGCCGACATCGCCGATGGTCGAGCCGAAGTCCTTGTTGCCGAAATCGGAATGACGATACTCGCCGCGCACCAGGATATTGTCGGTGACCGCATGTTCGATGCCGCCGCCGGCCGTCCAGCCGATCAGGATGCCATCCTTCTTTCCGGCAGCGGGAATGTCGACCTTGCCGCCGCCGGCTGCCACGCCTGCCGTTGCAAAGAACAGGGTTCGATCCCAGGCGTAACCTACCCGGGCTCGGCCGGAAGCATCCCATTCGAGGTTCGCATTGTCATTTTTCTCGAAGTTGTAGTTAAAGTCGTTCTCGATGCCGTAGACGATATTTCCGGATTGGAAATTATAGCCGGCATGCAGGCCGGATGTGCCGCTGTCGATATCCTGATCCGAGCCGAGGATCTTTGCCTGGCTCCAGGAATATCCGCCCTGGGCGCCGAGATAGAAGCCCGACCAGTCATAGGCCGAAGATACTTGCTCGGCGGACGGTGCCGACGGCGTTTCATAGGTAAGATCGGCGGCAACGGCAGGAACGGCAACCGAAAGCGTCAGGGCGGCGCAGGCGACTAATCTGATATGCATGGAGATGCCTCGTGTTCATGGGAAGAAAAGTCGAGAGGCGATCGCGACACCGCCCGGCTCTCAAGAAACCATGCCCCGCGCCGATGTTGCGGAGTGTCTTTTAACATTGAGATTTGTTGCGAACCCTCGCAAAGGACGGGGCGACGCGGCACGCCCCGTCGCCCATTACACGCCTGATCCCACCGAAGCAAAGAACCCCTCCGGGCTCTCCACCTCCACCAGCCGCTTCCTCTCGATCAGCCAGAACCGGTTTCCCACCGCCCGCACGAAACTGCGGTCATGCGAGACCAGCAGGCAGCTCGCTTCGTGCGCCATCAGCTCGCTCTCCAGCGCCTCCTGTCCGTCGATGTCGAGGTGGTTGGTCGGTTCGTCGAGCAGGTAAAAGTTCGGCTCCGTCAGCCGCAGCACCAGCATGCCGAGCCTAGCCTTCTGGCCGCCGGAAAGCTGGCCGATCGGTTTTGCCTGCATGTCGATCGTCATGCCGGCGCCTGCCAGCAAGCCCCGCGCTCGCTGATCGCCGACATCGAAGCGGCGGATGATCGTACCGATCGGCGTGTCGGTGTCGGCAAGATCGGCAAGTGCCTGATCGCCATAGCCGAGCACCAGCGAAGGCGTCGCCTTGATGCTGTCGCGCGCCGTCTCCGGCCTTTCGATTGCCTGCTTCAGCATCGACACCAGCCGCGACTTGCCGGCGCCGTTGAGGCCGAGCAGCACGATGCGGTCACCCTGGCAGATGAATTGCCGGCCGGTCTTGAACAGCAGCGTTCCATCCGGCGTCGTTACCGCCGCATCCTCAAGCGTCATCAGCACCTTGGCATGCGTGCCGCGATTGGCAAGCCGGATAGCGCCGGCCGAGCGCTCCAGATGCGCCGGTTTTGCCGCATCCTCCAGCTTCTCCGCCCGCTGCTTGAGCTGCTTCGTCTTGACGACGAGCAGATCGCTGCCGGAGTTGATGCCGATATTGTTGAGCTTGGCGGCCTGCTTGCGTAATTGCTCCGCCACCTTCATGTCGCGCTCGTAGCGCCGGGCTTCGGAAGCGTCGGCCTCGTCGAGGGCAGCGCGCGCCCGGGTATAGGGCAGGGCGAAGACCGGCGATTGCTCGGGCCGCAGGAACAGCGTCCGGTTGGTCGTCGCATCGAGGAAGGCGCGATCGTGGCTGGAGAGGATGACCGGCACGTCGCGCGGCAGCGCATTCAGCCAGTTCTCCAGCTGCGCGATCTTTTCAAGGTCGAGATGGTTGGTCGGCTCGTCGAGCAGAAGCACGTCGGGTTCGCTCACCCAGGTGCGGGCAAGCATGGCAAGCCGTTGCCATCCGCCGCTCAACTGCTTCAGCGGCCGGCTGCGCATGGCCTCCGGCACGTCGAGCGATTCCAGCACCACGTCGACCCGCCAGCTCTCGCTTTCGGCCTGATCGGCCGGCAACGCCTGCAGCACCGCATCGTAGAACGGCGTGTCGAAAAGGGCAGGTGGCACATTCTGCGCGACATGGCCGACGGTCAGCCCGCGCGCCTTGGTGATCTCGCCCTCGCTCGGCTCCAGCGCGCCGGTGATGCAGGCAAGCAGCGTCGATTTCCCCCGCCCGTTGGCGGCGACGAGACCGATGCGGTCGCCGGCATTGACGACGAGATTGAGCTTGGAAAACAAGGGATTGCCCAGCGTCACGCCGAGATTGCGGATATTGATGAGTGTCATGATCGTTCTCTGGTCTTGACCGGGTATTCGAGTGCGATCCGGGGCGTTCAGCCATCACGGGATTGCGCGGTTCGGACCCGGGAAATGAGAGGAATGCGCGCTGTCAGCTACGGCGCCGCATTGGCCACGAAGGGCAGACCAGGAAGAGATGTCGAGAAACGGTCTCTGGTCAGCCCTGCAAACGCATTTGCAGGGCGTTGACGGGACCACGCTGGCGATTAAACCGAAAATAATATTGCATTGCGTGATCCTCCTTTCTCGAAAGCTTGCGGGATTCCAATAACATTGCCCGCAAAAAGAGGCAAGAGAGCCGGACCTGTGCCGATTCTAGCCATAAACCGCGCATAGAGGATTCTTCGGGACCGCCCGGGAGAATAAGACGCATGCTCATTGCCCATTTGCCGGCAGGCTACCTTCTCGGGAGGGCCGCGCGGCAGCGGTCCGCCGCACCCGGCATCATGACCGCAGCCTTGATCGGCAGCGTATTGCCGGATTTCGACATGGTCTATTTCTTCCTGACCGGCGGCAAAGTCCACCATCACGACTATGTCTCCCACTGGCCGCTTTTTTGGCTCGGCTTCGCCGCCACGGCCCTGCCGGCGATCGGTCGACTGGCGTCGGACTGGCTTCCCACGGCCGCCGTCTTTTTCGCAGCCGTCATGCTTCACATGGTTATGGATACCGTCGCTGCGCCGATGCTTTGGCTCGCGCCATTCGATTGGTCGAAATTCGAGCTGACGACGGTGCCGGCGACCTACAGCAATTGGGTCGTGAGTTTCATGTTGCATTGGACCTTCGCTCTTGAACTCCTGATCTGCGTCACCGCGTTGATCGTCGCCGTCTGTCGGAACCGTCGCGTCGGAGGCCGGCAGCAGGCATGAGCCGGAATTATCCCGGGTCGGCTGGCGACAGTTCCAACCGCCGCGTGATCCCGATACTCCTGAGGAATGTCTCGTCGTGGCTGACCACCAGCAGCGCGCCGTCGTAGGCGCGCAGTCCTGCCTCGACCGCGGCGATCGAGTCGATGTCGAGATGGTTGGTCGGCTCGTCGAGGATCAACAGCGGCGGCGGTGCCGAGCCGAGGACGCAGGCAAGGCCCGCCCGCAGCAATTGCCCGCCGCTTAGCGTCGATACGGTCTGTAGCGCAGCGTCCGCCCTGAACATGAAGCGGGCAAGGGCCGCCCGGCAAGTATTTTCATCGGCCTGCGGATTGATCCGGCGAAAATTGTCGCGGATCGAGGCCGAAGGATCGAGCAGGCTCACCTTCTGATCGAGCATAGAGAAAGCGGTCATGACGCCGACCGTGCCGGCCCAGGGTTTCAGTGCGCCGGTAACGAGCGCCAGCAAGGTCGTCTTGCCCGAGCCGTTGCGGCCGGTGACGGCGATACGCTCGGGTCCCGTCACATCGAAGGAGAGATCGCGGATGACGGGATCATCAGGCTGGTAGCCCGATGTCACGCCATCCATCTTCAGCACGATCTTGCTGGCAGGCAGCCCGGTTGGCGGCAGGGTGACCGACAAGGGCTGCAGGATCTCGATCTTCTCGCGCGCTGCTGTTGCCTCTTCCCGTGTCTGGGCGCGCCGGCGTTCAGCGATACGGGCATTGTCGCCACCCGTCGTTTCGCTCCGCTCCTTCATGCCGCCGAGCATGATGCGTGGAATGCCGCCTTTGGCGGCCGTCTTCCGGCCCGCGCTGTCTCTGTGCGCCTGACGCTCCACCGTCGCCTGCGCCTTCCGCGCTACCTCGGCCATGCGTTTTTCGGCTTCAGTGAGATCATGCTGTGCCGCCGCGAGCTCAAGAGCCTTGCGCTCGCGGTAATGGCTCCAGTTGCCGCCATAGCGCGTGGCGCCGAGCGACGTCAGTTCAACGATCGCATCGACGCTTTCGAGCAGTTCCCGGTCATGGCTGACGATGATGGCGCCGGCCCGCCAGCCTGACATCAGCGCGATCACAGCCTCTCGGCCTTCGCGATCGAGATTGTTGGTCGGTTCGTCGAGCAACAGGAAATCCGGCTCGGTGAAAACAAGCGCCGCAAGCCCGGCACGGGTCCGCTGCCCACCGGAGAGCACGGCAAGCGGCGTCTCCGGCGGTGCGTCGAGCCCCGTCCGATTGAGCGCTGCGGCAATGCGCGCCTCCAGCATCCAGTCCGCCGATCCAAGCTCGTCGGCCGTTGCCTCGCCGGCTTCGGCGCGGCGAAGAATAGCGAGCGCATCGGTCACGCCGAAGAGATCGGCGATCGTTTCCTCGGGCGCCACCTGAACGCTCTGCCGCAGCACACCGAGGCTGCCGCCGACGGATACCGTCCCGGAATGTGGCTGGATCTCACCGGAGACGAGTTTGAGCAGCGTCGTCTTGCCGACGCCGTTGCGACCGACAAGACCGGTACGCTCAGCCCCAAAACTCAGGTCGAGACTGGAAAAAAGCGACCGCCCGTCAGGAGCGGACCACGAAACTTGGGAGAGAGTGATGGATGCAGGCATGGATATGGATGTCCCGGTTGGCAAGGCGAACTGGCGTTGCGATCGGGTTGAAATCCATTGCGGCACACATCCTGTTGAAATGGTCGACGGAAGGTAATTTAGGAGATAAAGGCATCAGGTTCAAGAAGGAGAACGATCTTGCATTCTTCGGGGGAAGGCCGTGGGAAGTTGCCCCTCACCCTAACCCTCTCCCCGTAAACGGGGCGAGGGGACGTGCCCTACGAGAGGTGCGCGAGGAAAGGAGAGGTTGCGGCTATTCCCCCTTCGCCCCGCGAGCGGGGAGAAGGTGCCGGCAGGCGGATGAGGGGCAGGTGGCACTCTGCTGCGAAACGCCTACCGCTTCAAGCTCCCCAAGATCCCGCGCACCAGCGCCCGGCCGACCTGTGTCGCCACCGTGCGGGCCACGCTCTTCATCGCCGCTTCCACCACCGTTTCGCGCTGATAGCCGGACGCCCGGCCGCGCGATTGGCCGCGGCCCTGGTTGTCGTCGTCATTGCCGCCGCCGAAGCCCGGCAGGTTCCAGCCGGAGGTCGTGTTGCCCTGTTGCTGTGGTGCTTCTTCCTGCGCCCGCTTGGCGGCGTCGGCATCGGCCGCCTTCTTCGCCCGTGCCGCCAGCAGTTCGAAGGCGGATTCGCGGTCGACATCCTCGTCATAGACGCCGAGAACCGGGCTCCTGTCCATGATCTGCCGGCGCTCGACATCCGTCACCGGGCCGACGCGGCCGGATGGTGGGCGGATCAGCGTGCGCTCGACGATCGAAGGCGCGCCCTTGGCCTCGAGCGTCGAGACCAGTGCCTCGCCAGTGCCGAGATTGGTGATGACGGTGGCGCAATCGAAGGCGGGATTCGCACGGAATGTATCGGCGGCCGTCCTTACCGCCTTCTGTTCGCGTGGCGAATAGGCGCGCAAGGCATGCTGCGCCCGGTTGCCGAGCTGGGCGAGCACCGTTTCCGGCACGTCGAGCGGGTTCTGCGTCACGAAATAGACGCCGACGCCCTTGGAACGGATCAGCCGCACCACCTGCTCGACACGTTCGGTCAGCACCTTCGGCGCGTCGTTGAAGAGCAGATGCGCCTCGTCGAAGAAGAAGACGAGCTTCGGCTTTTCGGGATCACCCACCTCGGGCAGTTCCTCGAAGAGTTCCGAGAGAAGCCAGAGCAGGAAAGTGGCGTAAAGCCGCGGGTTCATCATCAGCTTGTCGGCGGCCAGCACCGAGATCTGGCCGTAGCCATTATTGTTGGTGCGCATGATGTCGGTGATCTTCAGCGCCGGTTCGCCGAAGAAGTGTTCGGCGCCCTGCTGTTCGAGAACGAGCAGCGCCCGCTGGATCGAGCCGACCGAGGCCTTGGAGATCAGGCCGTATTGGTTGGAAAGTTGGCTGGCGTTCTCGCCCATATAGTTCAGCAGCGAGCTGAAATCCTTGAGGTCGAGCAACGGCAGCCCGCCCTGGTCGGCGATCTTGAAGGCGATGTTGATGACGCCTTCCTGCGGTTCGGAGGCATCCATCAGGCGGGCGAGCAGCAGCGGTCCCATCTCGGCGATGGTGGTGCGCACCCGGTGGCCTTTCTCGCCGAACAGATCCCAGAAGATCACTGGAAACTGGTCGAATTCGTAGTCGGCAAAGCCGATCTGCTCGGCGCGCTTCGTCAGGAAATCCTTGGGCTCGCCCTTGGCGGCGATGCCGGAAAGGTCGCCCTTGATATCGGCCGCAAACACCGGAACGCCGGCCCGGGAGAAGCCTTCGGCCAGCACCTGCAGCGTCACCGTCTTGCCGGTGCCGGTGGCGCCGGTGACAAGGCCGTGGCGATTGCCGAATTTCAGGTCGAGATATTCCGGCTTGTTGATGCTGTCATCGGGATTGCGGCTCGCGCCGATGAAAATCTTGCCATCCTCGATCATTCGGAATGCTCCCTTGGGGCTCTGCCGCCATTTGTATGAGAAGGCGTGTTCTGCCGCCTTCATCGAACCATCGTTTCCCTGTTATAAGCAGGCATGCGCATGCGGACAACTGTTTGCATTGAAAGCAAAACCGGACAAAGTGCGGCACGGGGAGGGGCCGGCTTGAGTTGCGGTCGAATCTCGATTAACGTTGACGTTAACGTCAAAAAACAGGAGGCTAACGATGAATGAAATTGTGACCCAGATCGCCGATCGCGTGGGTATTGCGCCTGATCTGGCCGAAAAGGCGCTCGGCATGATGCTCGGCTTTTTGCAGCGTGAGGCCGCCGATGGCCCGGTTGCCAAGATGATCGAAGCGATCCCCGGCGGCGCCGATCTCGTTGCCCAGTTCAATGGCGCAAGCGCTGGCGGCGGCGGTCTGCTCGGCGGGCTGATGAGTTCGCTCGGCGGCGGTGGCATCATGGGGCTCGGCCAGCAACTGATGGGCGAAGGCCTCGGCATGGGCGAGATCACCTCGCTTGCCAAGGAAACCATCGCGATCGCCAAGCAATATGCCGGCGAAGGGGTCGTCGACGAGGTCGTCGCTTCCGTCCCGGGCCTCAGCCAGTTCGTCTGAGACGAGGGATCGGCAAGAGCCTCGCGTCGTTGCGGGGCTCATTATATCTTGTCCTGAAATCGCCGGGGCAAAGGCCCGTCCAACTTGAAGAAATGGCCGGTCGGCGGCAGGCGAGCTGAACCGAAGGGGCCTGCAACCTACGGTCCATGCGGAGGAGGCTCGCCTGTCGGCTTACCCTTGTCGCTCTTCCAGAATCTCGTCAGTGATATCACGCCCACGCGCAAACACGCCCAATATGTTGACGTCACCGCCACTGACCGAGAACGCCACGCTGACGCTGCGCCGGTAGCCGATAACACGAAGGCCGGGAATCCGGCTTACCCGCACCGTGCCCCGTTCCGGGAACATCTCCAGGGCCTCGATGAAAGTGATCACTGTGTGGACGAAGTCGCCGGCGATGCCCGTTCCCGCCTCAACGGCGATATCGGCATAGAGCTTGTCGAGTTCGGCTTCCGCCTTCGGATGATAAATAATGCGGTAGGCCAACGCCCTACTTGGCTTTCGCCGCATCAATCCGGCGCTTGGTTTCAAAGCGGGCGCGTACTGTCTCGGCCGGGATGCCAAGGCTCGGGTTGTTCACTAGGTCGTCGTAGCGCGCCGGGATCTCCTCATTGAGCCAGCGTTCGCGGGCCGCCTCATGATCCTCCAGCAGCCGCAGTCCTGCCCGAACAACTTCGCTGGCATTGTTATAGCGGCCGGAGTCCAACTGCTTCCGGACAAATTCCTCGTAGTGGTTTCCGAGCGCGACGTTGGGCATGGTTTTCCTTTCGTTGTCACGAATATGGGGCAGTCGGCCCCCTATGGCAATAGATGTCAAAGATTGACCTAACATGATCATCGGCGCGCTGGCTTTGATCGCCCTTGCATCGCAGCCTCTGCCCACTAGTTAACGGCTGCCCCATTGGAGGGAAGGAGAGTCTTATGACCATCTGGCGTCCATCGCAGCAGATCAGGGTGAAGGTGATCGGCCTCGCCTGGCGGAAAGACTTGCCGCCGAAGTGGAGGATGACAGCGGCCGCATCAAGGGCGTTCGCCCGCTCGGCGGCGCGATCGAATTCGGCGAGAGCCGCGAAGGGGCCCTGCACCGCGAATTCCAGGAGGAACTCGAAACGGCGATCCGCATCGTCGGCCCCTGGCATCTGCTCGAAAACATTTACGAGCATCATGGCGCAATCGGTCACGAATTCATCTTCGCTGCCGATATCGAACTGGCCGATGCGTCGCTCTATGAGCGCGATGAAATCCACTATTCCGAACTCGACGAGACGGCGGCGATGGCGCGCTGGTTCGGCCGCGACAGGCTGCGGGACGCCGGCATCGATCTCTATCCGACAGGTCTCGACAGGCTGCTGTCGCGCTGGCGCGATTGAGCCGGAGATCGCCCGCTCTGAGGCGCCATATTCCAATCGCTAAACTTTGATCGTTTGCCCCGCTTCCGGGGGAACAATGAGGTCGTCCTGCTGTTTCTGTCGCATCGCTGAAAACATAGGAAATAGCATCATGCGTATGTTTCTTGCAGCAGCCTCGATCATTCTCCTCGGCTTCGCCGCTCCGGCTTTCTCCCAGGCCCTTGCTGATATGGATTCTAGCGGCCGCTTCGGCGGCATGCCACCCGGCACGGTGCCGGGGGCGGAATCCAATGGCGGACTCATGATTCCGCTGGATCCAGTCGAAACCGGTGATATCACCGTCGTCATTCCGTCCGATCGGACCGTCTGCCCGCGGCCCGGAACGCGTCAGTACCGCGCGGCCGAGCGCGACGGTACGCTAGGCGACGCCTGCCGCTGACGGGATAGGCCCAGATCAGCAAGCAGGACCGGCTATTTGTCGTTTCCGTGCAGTATGACGCCGAGTTCATGCCACTGCCGTCTGTCGCGCTGGATCAGTTCGTCGGCTGAGGCCGGTCCCATGCTGCCCGGCGCGTAGGCGTCAGGCACGCTCTCATCCTTGGCCCAGATATCGAGGAAGGGTTGCACCGCCGCCCATCCGGCCTCGATGCCGTCGGCGCGCTGGAACAGGGTCTGGTCGCCGATGAAGAGATCGTAGAGCAATGATTCATAGCCGGTCGTCTTGGCAATATCGAATTTGTCGGAATAGCGGAAATCGAGCGAGACCGGCACGGTATCGACCGAAAGCCCCGGCGATTTGATCGAGATTTCCATGCTCATGCCCTCGTCCGGCTGCACTTGGATCACCAGCCGGTTCGGCGGTAGGCGGCGCTTGACGTCGGTCTCGCGAAACTGCGCGAAGGGCACCGGCTGGAAGGTGATGACGATCTCGGTGTCGCGCGCCGTCAGCGCCTTGCCGGTCCTGAGATAGAAGGGCACGCCGGCCCAGCGCCAAGTATCGGCATAGAGCTTCAGCGCCACGAAGGTCTCGGTCCTGCTGTCGGGCGAGACGTCCTTGGTATCGCGATAGGCCGGAAGCTGAGCCCCATTGAGCGGGCCCGCAGCATAGGCGCCGCGCACGCCATGCGTCTTGGCCTCATCAGGTGTATAGACGCGCAGCGCCTTCAGCACCTTGCTCTTTTCGTTGCGGATTGCCTCGGCATCGAAGCTGTTCGGCGGTTCCATGGCGATCATCGCCAGCAGCTGGAAGAGATGGTTCGGCACCATGTCGCGCAGCGCGCCGGTAGCGTCGTAGAATTTGCCGCGGCTGCCGACATCGACGATTTCGGCGGCGGTGATCTGTACATGGTCGATGTAGCGGCTGTTCCACAAGGACTCGATCATCATGTTGGCGAAACGCGCCGTCATCAGGTTCTGCACCGTCTCCTTGCCGAGGAAATGGTCGAGCCGGTAGACTTGGCCTTCCCCGACCTGCGCGAGGATCTGTGCATTGAGCGCCTGCGCCGAGGCGAGATCGGTGCCGAACGGTTTTTCGATCGCGACGCGGCGGAAGACGCCGTCGCTTTCATTGGTCAGCCCATGGGCGGCGAGCTTCTCGACGATCGTCCCGAAAAAGGATGGCGGCACCGCGAGATAGAAGGCGGCATTGGCATGCGGCCCCAGCCGCTTGCCGATCTCGACGAAAATATCGTCCTTGGTGAAATCCCCAGACGTGTAGGAAATGCGCCGGCGCAGGCTTTCCCAGGTCTCGTCCTTCACCGGCGGCTCTTCACCGCTCAGATGGCTGAGGAATTGGTCGAGCCGCCCGCGCAGGAACTCGTCGTCACCCGGCTCGATGCCGATGCCGAGAATGTGGAGATCCTCGCCGACAAGGCGACTGCGCGTCAGATTGATGATCGCCGGCACCAGCAGGCGGCGCGTCAGGTCTCCCGTGGCGCCGAAGATGACGAGGGTGACCGGCGGGGTAGGGACAGCGTCCATGTGTCATCTCCTTGGATTTTCCGGCCGACTATACTGCGTGCCGGTCTCGCCGCAAGCACCATGCGGGCGAGGGATAACAAGCATTTGACACCATCCGGGGCGCCCAAGCTCGCGTCACCTTGCTTGGCGCGGCCGGCTTTACCGTTTCACCGCCACCATGAAAATTCTCGGAAACCGCAGCAGCACCCGCCCGTCCGACATCTTGGGATAGGCCTTTTCCACCTGCTTGAGGTAATCGGCCAGGAATGCCTCGCGATGCTCCTCGCCGGCATGGGCGAGATAGGGCATCAGCCCGGTTCCCTTCACCCATTCGACGATCGCTGCAGCATCCGCCATCGGGTGATTGTAGATGGTGTGCCAGATATCGACGCGAGAGGATTTGGCGATCAGCCGGCTGTAATAAGTGGACGGCGGGGGCAGCCCCTTGCGGCGCACGCTCTTCGCCTCGAAGGCGGATTTCCACGGGCCGGCATGCGCCGTCTCCTCCATCGCCAGATGCGAGGGTTCGCCGAGATTGTCGGGCATCTGCACGGCCAGCACGCCGCCTTCGGAAAGCCCGTCCATCAGCCGGTCGAAGATATCGAGATGGTCAGGCAGCCATTGGAAGACGGCATTGGCAAACAAAAGGTCGGCGGGCTCAGTCGACTGCCAGCGGGTGAGATCGGCCTCGACGAAGGCAGTGCCCGGAAGCCGCTTGCGCGCCGCCTCCAGCATGTTCATGTCGCTGTCGACGCCCGAGACGCCCTGCGCCCCGTAGCGCTCGATGATCAGCTCGGTCGAATTGCCCGGGCCGCAGCCGAGATCGATGGCATGACGAATGTTTTGCAGCGGCACCTGTGCCAACAGGTCGCGCGCCGGTCGCGTGCGCTCATCCTCGAATTTCACATATTGATTGGCGGACCATGCCATGGCGTTCACTCCTGCTGTCAGGCCACATCGTCCAAGTGGTGGATGCGGATCTTGTCGATGTTGCGGCCGTCGAGATTGACGACCTCATCGGCGAAGTCGCTGGCGAAGAGGGCGCCCGCCGGTCTTCACTCAGCCGACACAAGTATTTTGTCCACGCGCCTCCCGTCGAGATCGACGACTTCGAAGCGCCATCCATCTCTCGTGAAGCTCTCGCCCAATTCCGGCAGATGTTTCAACTCTTCCAACACCAGGCCGGCGACAGTCTGATATTCCAAGTCGCCATCGAGCTTGAGGTTTAAGAATTCAGCGAACTCGTCAATTGGCGTCCAGCCCGACACGAGATAAGAGCCGTCGTCTCGACGAGCGATGGCCTGTTCATCGACCGGTCCCTCCTGCAGAGCCCCCATGATTGCTTCCAATATGTCACCTGACGAGACAACCCCCTCGAAGTGGCCGTACTCGTCGAAAACCAGCACCATGTGAACGGGCGATTTCCTGATGGCTTCAATCACATTGATGGCAGTTGAAAGGTCTGAAACCACCGGGACGTCTTGCGTCAGAGCCGTAATGTCGGCACTGCCGTGTTCGGACATCGCGTCGTAGAAGTCCTTGACCGGAAGGATGCCGATCACCTCGTCCGAACTGCCTTTTCGAACCGGCAACCGCGACCGCTTCGTCCTGTGCAACTGGGTCCGAATTTCATCAAGGCTGTCGTCGATATCAATAATTTCCACGTCCCGTCGGGGCGTCATAAGCGCTCGGGCAGTGCGGTCGGCCAGCCGCATGACACCTGATATCATCGCGGACTCTTCGCTTTCGATCACTCCAGCCGACTGCGCCTCGGCCAGAACAGTTTTGATCTCTGCGTCGGAGACATTGTCGCCACCTTTTCCTGTTTGGCCCAAGAGCTTAAGCACAAGATTTCCGGAGGCGTTCAGAAGCCACACGAGCGGCAGCGCAATTTTTGAAAGTACCGCCATAGCGGGTGCGACCCTGGCCGCAACCGCTTCGGGTTCCCGCAATGCGATCTGCTTTGGAACAAGTTCGCCGACGATCAACGAAAGATATGTGATTGCCACGACGACTGAACCTACGCCAATGGCATCAGCGGCCGTCGATGACATTCCCTGGGCTTCTAGCCATCCGCTCAGGCGGCCGCCGAGCGTGGCCCCGGAGAAAGCGCCGGATAGAACGCCGACCAGCGTGATGCCGATCTGCACCGTAGAGAGAAATCGACCGGGGTTTTCGGCAAGTTTGATCGCTTGAGCTGCACCCTTGCTTCCATTGTCGGAGAGAACCTTTAGGCGAGCTGTTCGAGAATACACAACGGCCAGCTCCGACATGGCGAGCACACCATTCAGGATGGTGAGAAACGCCACAATTCCAATTTCCAGAAACACAGGGACCCTATTCGTTGAGGTTGTAGTGCCGCGTTCATCAGGCGAAGCGATGAGGCATTCGAAGGGACGCTCTTATACGCATATACGCATCACCTGTCGTCTCTCCATCATCGTGTTGACATCAGTGCAGGTTCCATCTGACCGCTCCTCTGAAGTGAGCCGCGGCCGCCCATCATCGGCAATGGTCTGGGAAGCGGCCCTCTCTGCGGGAGCCGTGATATGCTTGAGGCGAGGCGGAGGTCATCGCACCGTCTACAATGGTCGCCTGCTTCCTCGGCCGGGAGATCCCGGTTGGAAGGGGCGGAGCTTGTACTGGATGGGTCGCTGTCAGGCATGTCGCAATTTTGACGGTGAAACAGTGCCGACGCAAGAGGCGCCGGGCGAAAATCCTTATAGCGTCTTGATGTGACAGTTTCGCCAAGGGCAGCAGCACTGCGTTTGCGCGTCTTAAAAAAGGCGCTGCGATCAGTCCTGCCATAAGTAAAAGTGGCGCAATACACCGTAAATTAACAGCCGCTCCGTATTTTCTTTAAATTGCGAACGATTTCCGTGACGTGCAGCCACGTCCTGAAATCAGTTCTCGGTCTGGGGGAAGCCGGGACGGAATAGATCGGTGCGCGATCGACGACCTGCCCGCTTGAGGAGGTTAAGCGCATGCAGTTCAAATCGGCGACCGGACGCAACATTTTTTCCGTGGCGGCCTGCGGTGTCATCGCCACGATCGCGGCATCGGGCGTTCTTTTTTACATCGCCTACAACGATATGCGCAAATCGAGCCTCGATCAGATGCTCCAGATCGCCGCCACCAATGCGCTCAACGTCGAGAAATCCATGAGCGTGGCACTCGGCATCGTCAATACGCTGGAAACGTCGCTGTCGACGATGAAGGACGGCGGAAACGCCAATCGTGCGACTGCCGACGACTTGCTGAAGAACATGCTGCAGGATAATCCGATGGCGCTCGGTGTTTGGACCGGCTGGGAGCCGAATGCCTTCGACGGCAAGGACAAGGATTTTGTCGGCAAGGAAGGCCACGACACGACCGGCCGCTACGTGCCCTACTGGGTCCGCAGTGGCGACAAGATCCAGCACACGCCGCTGGTCGATTATGGCGTGTCGGGCGCCGGCGATTACTACCAGCTGCCCTTTACTCAGAAAAAGACTGTCGTCATCGAACCTTATGTCTATGCGGTCGACGGCAAGGACGTGCTGATGACCTCGGTCGCCAAGCCGATCATGGTCGATGGCAAGGCGCTCGGCGTCGCCGGCATGGATATTTCGCTCGACGACGCCAACAAGGCGATCTCGGCAGTCCACCCGATGGAGACTGGCTATCTCAGCCTCGTGACGGGCGCCGGCAGCATCATCAGCCATCCTTCCGCAGAACTCGCAGGCAAGAATATCAAGGACGGCGGCGATCTGACCGCCGGCTGGGATCAGTTGATCGCCAAGCCCGGCGTCGCGCAGGAGATCGCAGGCCCGGACGGCCAGACCTATTTCTTGGTCGCCTATCCGGTAAAGCTGACGAATGACCTGAACTGGTACGCCGTCGTCTCGGTGCCCAAATCCACCGTCTTTGCCCAGCTCAACAACATGGCCTGGAGCGCCGTTGCGATCACCGCCATCGCTGCACTCCTGCTCGGTCTTTCAGGCTGGCTCATCGCAGCCAAATTCATCCGCCGCATTGAGGGCGTGATCGCCGAGACCGATCGCATCGCCCATGGCCAGCTCGATGTGCAATTGTGCGACAAGAATGCCAAGGACGAAATCGGTGACCTCTCGCGTTCCCTCGCCATCCTGCTGGAAAGCAATCGCCAGAAGATCAAGCTGGAAACGGATGCAGAAAACTCCCGGTCCCGCGAAGAGATCGAACGACAGGAACGTTCGGTCCTCCATGCTGCCCGTGAGGATTCGATCAAGTTCGCGGTCAGCGAACTCGGCAACGGACTGGCCAGCCTTTCCAACGGAGATATGACCGTCCGGCTGGAAAAGCCGTTTACCGACTCCCTTGACGAAATCCGCGTCGATTTCAACGCGTCTGTCGAAAAGCTGCAGGCAGCCCTCATTTCCTTCTCCGAAAACGCTGCCGTCATCCAGGCCGGTTCGGAAGAAATCCGCTCCGGTGCCGACGATCTCGCCCGCCGCACCGAACAGCAGGCCGCTTCCGTCGAGGAGACCGCCGCTGCGCTCGAGCAGATCACCACCTCGGTCAAGGACTCCACCCTTCGCGCCGAAGAAGCGGGCGCGCTCGTCAGCCGCACCAAGGATGGTGCGGAAAAATCCGGAGAGGTCGTTCGCAAAGCCGTTGACGCGATGACCGGCATCGAGCAATCCTCGCAGTCGATCTCCAACATCATTGGCGTGATCGACGATATTGCCTTCCAGACCAACCTGTTGGCCCTCAATGCAGGCGTTGAGGCAGCACGTGCAGGGGAGGCCGGTAAGGGCTTTGCCGTCGTCGCACAGGAAGTGCGTGAACTGGCGCAGCGCTCGGCGACGGCCGCCAAGGAGATCAAGGCGCTGATCACCTCGTCCGGCGACCAGGTCAAGCGTGGCGTCGATCTCGTCGGCCAGACCGGCAAAGCGCTGCAGGCGATCGTTGCTGAAGTCCAGCAGATCAACAGCAATGTCCAGGCGGTCGTTCAGGCCGCCCGTGAACAGTCGACGGGTCTCCTGGAGATCAACACGGCAGTCAACCAGATGGACCAGTCGACCCAGAAGAATGCCGCAATGGTCGAGGAATCGAACGCCGCCTCGCACACGCTGGTGACGGAGGTATCTGCCCTCTCGGAGCGTCTGGCACAGTTCAATCTCGGCCAGGCGGCCAACGCGGCCCCTGCCGCCCGGACGACTGCCAAGCCGCTGGCGCGCCCGGCCGCGGCGACGCTTGCGGCGCGCAGAACGGTTCCCGCCTCGGCCACCGATCATGCCAGGCCCGCTCCGTCACCGGCCCGTGCACTCGGCGGCAAGCTCGCAGCCGCCTTCGGCACCTCAGCCGCACCGGCTTCGACCGAGGGCAACTGGGAAGAGTTCTAGCCACTCCACACGCGTCCTCGAAGGCGGCAGGCATTTTTTTCCTCAAGCGGACAGAGCTGCAAGAATGGCGTGCGCTCAATTTTGATTTGAAAGCATTCAATATCTCGCGCTAAGGTCACACAAACCAGCATCAGCGCAAAGTCCTCGGAGTTGCCGATGACGTTTCCCGATCCCTCAGCTGCCTTTGACCGCATGCTCATCATGGGCAATGGCGGCGCAGGCAAAACATGGCTCGCCTGTCGTATCGGTGAGCAGCTTCACCATCCGGTTATCCACCTTGATGACATGCATTGGGAGCCCGGGCGCTATGGGATCGCTCGCGACAGGGCGTTGCGGGATGAGATGGTCGAGGCAGCGGCCGAGCGCGACGCCTGGGTCATGGAGGGCGTTTACGGGCAACTGGTGAACATGGTCCTCAACCGCACGACGATCCTGATCTGGATTGATCTGCCGGAGGAGGAATGCATCGCCAACATTAAGGAGCGAGGTATTCAGAGCGGTGAGACAGGAACGCAGTTCGAAGGCCTTTTGAACTGGGTGGCCGAATACAGGAGTAGAACGAACAACTGGAATTCCTTCGAGACGCACGCGCGATTGTTCTCGGTCTTTTCTCGTCCGAAGTTCCTGTTATCGAGCCGTGAGGCCGTCACCGATTTTGCCGGCCGGTTGTCCATGAGCATCGACGAGGTCATCGATGAACGAACCCAGATTTCCGAATGACGAGGGCGAAGACGCCTGGATGGTCGTCCAGGTTTCTGCGGATGAACACTGGAATGCCTATCACGACATCCGCCGCGCTGTCCTCTTCGAGGCCCGTGGATTGATTGGCTATGATGCGAACCACCCCGATGATCGAAGGGATGGACATTTCCCTTTGCTGCTTCTGCTTGAAAAGACGCCGGTGGGTGCGGCCCGCCTCGATCTGATGGACGATGCGACGGCGTGTGTGCGAACCGTCGCGATCAGGGCGGAATGCCAGGGAAAGGGGTACGGGCGGATGCTCATGACCGGCCTCGAAAAATTCGCATCACAACACGGGGTCGAGAGATTGCTTGTGAACGCGGCGCGAGGCGCCGTGGGATTCTACGGCGCGCTCGGGTGGACCCTCGTTGAGGCCGGTGGTGAAAACCCGGTGCTGACTAAGGAATTGCGAACCGGGCCTTAATGGTGAAGTATTGCGCGACCGCGAGTTGCTCTGACGTTCTCGTGGAGCCTCTCCCAAAAACGACGAGGTCACGATGCTCATTATCTTTGGCGGTCTGCCTGGCAGTGGAAAGACGACGATTGCCCGCGCTTTGGCTGAACGGTTGAATGCGGTCCATGTGCGCGTTGATACCATCGAGCAAGCAATCCGCGCTTCTGGAATAGCCGATGATGCCGGGCCTGCAGGCTATATCGCGGCTTACGGTATCGCCGGAGACAATCTGACCCTCGGCAGAACCGTTATCGCCGACTCCGTCAACCCGCTCCGAATAACCCGGTCGGCATGGCGTTCGGTCGCGCAGGCTGCCGGGGTGACAGCGGCGGAGGTCGAGGTCGTTTGCTCGGATAAAGCCGAGCACCGCAAGCGTGCTGAAACGCGCCTCACCGACGTCGAAGGTCTGGTGAAGCCGACATGGCAAGAGATTTCCGAAAGAGCCTATGACGAATGGCACGATGCAATCGTCATCGATACGGCTTCGAAAACCGTCGAAGCCGTTTTGGATGAACTGGTGAGCCGATTGAAATCGCTGCCGATACGATGAATGAATGATCTCGTTTCCGAGCCGACACGTGAGCGAGGCGGATCTCATCGTAGCATCCTATAGCGGCCGCCTTCCTGGGTCGCGATTCCGATTTTGTCTGCCCAGTGGCCTCTGCAGAGGCTATCAAGACACGGAAATCAATATGCGGCGGCGATCACGCGTCTTTCTTCATTTGGCTGGCTTGCGCCGAACGTGGCTGATTGTAGCTTTGCTGGTGATTTCCGCATAATCCTATCGCCGGGGAGACAGGCCTCCTGTCGCCAATTCTGCCCGGCAAGCCTCACCAAAATCGAGGAGAAAGTTCATCTCGCCGGAACGCGCGAGATCGCGGATTTCAGAAAGTGAGCGGTTTGGCGTCAAATAGGTCTCGACGATCCTTACCATCGCCAGCTCGGCTCCATCCACGACCGGACGGGATGCGATCAGACGCATGTGGGCGACCAATGCATAAAGCAGCACGAGGTCGGAGACGTCGTCCTTCTGGTGGCTTATTGCGTCACCATAAAGCCGCGTGGCTTCGGTGATGAAATCGGAAAACAGCTTTTCGCGTTTGGCAATCTCGGCCTCGCGTTGTTTTTCCTTCACCTGTGATCGATGCGTCATCCAGGTGGAGGCAAACGAGGTCAGACTGCCAATCGCGATGCCGGCGAGCCCCATCAGAGCAGAGATGTATGCGTCCATGAGATTTCTCCTCTCGGAACGAGCCGGCGCGGGCACCACGTAAATGACAGAGTGGCTGCCCGCGAGCCTCAAGCCCTACTCGGCAAGCGGAGGACCCACCCACACGCCTGATGGTATTGCAGGGATACAATTCGCCAATCCGTCGAGCATGCCTTGCAAGACGCTCTCGGTCAGCTCCTCCATCTTGTCGCTGGGGCCGACGAGGCGATCCGCCAGCAGCAAAGTTAGACCGTGCATTTGGGACCAAAAAACAAGAATCGCCCCATCGATCGTGCGGGTATTGGCCTCGGTATCTGCAATCGGCCGCCCGAGAGCGCCGTCGGAGATCGCGCCAACTATAAGGGCTTTCATGTTGTAAGCCGCCGTTCTTTCGATGGCGGGGCGCCTTTCGTCCTGCCCGGCGAGGTAGCCGCCGAACATCAATCTGTAGAGCGCCGGATTGTTGACGCCGCCGGAGACATATGCGCGCGCCATAGCTGTCAGCCGCTCGCGCGGACTGTCGAGTTCCTTGGTCGCTTCGTCCATCCGCTTCGCCAGCAGTTCGAACCCAACCGCCGAGACGGCTCCCAGCAATTCGCGCTTATCGGCGAAGTGTTTGTACGGGGCGTTATGACTGACGCCCGCCCGACGTGCGAGCTCACGAAGCGAAAACTCCGTGCTTTGAGACTCGCTGAGGACGTCCAGGGCGGCCTCTACGATCGCCCTCTGCAGGTCGCCATGGTGGTACGGGCGCTGGTCTTTCGTGGAAATGTCTTGGGTCATGCCATCCATTTAGGTTGTTAAGTTGCTCATGTCAACATTCTGTCGATGGATGTTGACATTGTCCACTCTAGCACTTAAGTGGGCGGTGTCAACATATGCTGCGGCCGGTCTGGAACGGCGGCGGGATCAAGAACCGAGGTAAACTGCATGGCCGCTCAACATCCCTTCAAAAACAAGACGCATCGTATACCGGAGCGTCCGCCATTCGAGCGTATCGCGCTGTTGTTGCAAGGCGGAGGAGCGCTCGGCTCATATCAGGCCGGCGTCTATCAAGCATTGGCCGAAGCCGGTCTGCATCCTGACTGGGTCGCCGGCATCTCCATCGGTGCCATCAACAGTGCCCTGATTGCGGGCAATCCGCCTGAAAGACGAGTGGAGGCGCTCCGGAACTTTTGGGAGACGGTAACCGCCCCGGCTCACGGGTTTCCCACTCTGTTTTCGGCGATGCTGGGGGCGATGGGGCTCCAGGGTGATTTCGCGCGTGGCCTGCTCAATCAGGCACATGCCTTCGCCACCCTTATGGACGGCGCCGCAGGCTTCTTCACGCCCCGTCCGGTGCCACCTTTCTTTTCATCCGCCGGCAGCATCGAGGCGGAAAGCTTCTACGACGTCACACCGCTGAAGGCGACGCTGGAACGGCTGGTGGACTTCGACCGCATCAATACTGGGGCCATGCGTTTCAGCGTCGGCGCCGTCAACGTGCGCACCGGCAACTTCGAGTACTTCGACACTACGACCCACGCTATCCGTCCCGAACATATCATGGCGAGCGGCGCCCTGCCGCCTGGCTTCCCGGCGACGAGGATCGACGGCGAGTGTTACTGGGACGGCGGCCTCATATCGAACACGCCGCTGCAATGGGTCCTCGACAACTCGCCGCGCCAGGACACGCTGGCCTTTCAGGTCGATCTCTGGAGCGCGAGTGGCGAGTTCCCGCGTGACCTCCTCGGAATCGAACTGCGGCAGAAGGATATCCGCTTCTCGAGCCGCACGCGCGCGGCGACCGACCATTTCAAGACGCAGCAGCGGCTGCGCCGCGCACTCGGCCATCTCGTGGAGCTCGTTCCGCAGGACGCGCTGCTGCAAGCCGATCCGGAGATCAAGCTGCTCGTCGATCAGGCCGACGAGAAGGTCTACAACATCATACAGCTCATATATCGCGCCAAAAAATACGAAGCGAGCTCCAAGGATTACGAGTTCTCCCGGCTGACGATGGAGGAGCACTGGGCCTCCGGCTACAACGACGCCCTTCGAACACTGCGCCACCCCGAGGTGCTGCAGAGGCCTGGCACGTCCGACGGCGTCGCCATTTTCGACTTCGATTGAGATTTCACCCAAAGAGAAGAGCACGACCATGAAGATCGCCGCAGTCCGCGAAAATGCCTTCGCGATGCCGCTCAACAACCCGGCCTATCCGAGGCCACCCTACAAGTTCTACAACCGCGAATTTGTCGTCATCAACTACCGGACCGATCCGGAGACCCTGCGCGCCCTCGTGCCGGAACCGCTGGAAGTGATCGGCGACACCGTCGCCTATGAATTCATCCGCATGCCGGATTCGACCGGCTTCGGCGACTATACGGAAACCGGGCAGGTCATTCCGGTGCGCTTCACGACGCCATCGGGCAAGGTGCAGGAAGGCAGCTACGTGCATGCCATGTATCTTGACGACAACTCTCCGATCGCCGGCGGCCGTGAGATCTGGGGATTTCCGAAGAAGCTGGCGACACCGAAGCTGTCGCACGAGCAGGAGACGCTCGTCGGGACGCTCCACTACGGCTCGGTTTTGTGCGTGATGGCGACCATGGGCTACAAGCATCGCGAGCTCCCGCTGGAGCCGCTGGCAAAGGCGATGGCGAAGCCCGCCTTCGTGCTGAAGGTCATCCCGCACGTCGACGGTTCGCCCCGGATTTGCGAACTCGTGCGCTACTATCTCGAGGATGTGACCCTGAAGGGCGCATGGGCCGGGCCAGCAGCCCTGCAATTGTTCGAACACGCAATGTGCGACGTCGCGCGTCTACCCGTGCGCGAGGTCACCTCGGCCAGCCATTACGTCGCCGACCTGACGCTCGGCCTCGGCGAGGTCGTATTCGACTACCTCCAAAACGACTGATCTCCCGCAACTTAAAGGAACTATCCATGTCTCGATTTGATGGAAGAGTAGCGATTATCACCGGAGCCGCGAGCGGCATCGGCAAGGAAATCGCGCTTCGCTTCGCAACCGAAGGCGGCATTCCCGTGATCGCCGACCTCAATCTCGACGCCGCGAACGCAACGGCTGCCGAGATTAAGGAGAAGGGCGGCGATGCCTTCGCCGTGGCGATGAACGTTGCCGACGAAGAGCAGGTGGAAAAGGCCGTTGGCGAGGTGATCGCCAGGTTCGGCAAGATCGACGTGCTGGTCAGCAACGCCGGCATCCAGATCGTCAAGCCGCTGGTCGACTTTCCTTTTGCGGACTGGAGAAAGCTGCTTTCGATCCATCTCGACGGCGCCTTTCTGACCACTCGCGCCTGCCTCAAGCACATGTATGCCGCCAATTACGGCCGGGTGATTTACATGGGCTCCGTGCACTCCAAGGAAGCCTCGAAGTTGAAAGGCCCCTATGTCACGGCCAAGCACGGACTGATCGGACTGGCCAAGGTACTGGCAAAGGAAGGGGCCGAACACAACGTCACGGCCAACGTGGTCTGCCCCGGCTTCGTGCGCACGCCGCTCGTCGACAAACAGATCCCCGAGCAGGCGCGGGAGCTCGGCATCAGCGAGGAGCAGGTGGTCAAGACGGTGATGCTCAAGGACACGGTCGACGGCAAGTTTACCAGCACCGATGACGTGGCCGACGCTGTTCTCTATTTCGCGGCGGCCAGGTCCAATGCCGTGACCGGTCAGTCGCTGGTCGTGAGCCACGGCTGGTTCATGCAGTAGGATCGGTTGCGGACAGACGGACGACACCCTTTGCGGCGCCGTGCGACAGGAACGCTCCAGCACCCCGGACCAACTCTACTCGCGACGAGCCGCAGTGAGCTCGCGCTATCTCGTTCTTGAGTATCAAAGGAAATGAACATGGAAGTCTGTAATGGTTTGCGGCGGGCCCTCACGAAGGCCCGGCGACCTTCGGTGGCCACGAACCGCTCTGTCGAAGGAGGCGTGCATGCAGTGACTGCGATGCGGCATGCCGTCCAAACTGCCGCGCTCGGCATGTTCGTAGGATTCGCTGCGCTGCCGACAGCTCAAGCGGATGAGCCGACCCCGCCGGTAAAACCGGCGATCAGCGACGAGGCCGCGACCGCCGTTTCGCAGATGGGAAAGACGCTCCTTGCCAGGGACCTGACGATCACGGCGAGAACGATCAGCATTTACTTGGATCAGTCAGGACAACCGCTGCACATCTTCCATACGATGAAAATCACCGTGCGCCGTCCCGACCGGATCGCCGTCGAGTTTACCGGCGATGACGGCAAGCACGATCTGTTCTACGACGGCAAGGCGGCCTCGGTTTTCTTTCCCGACAGCAAGAAATACGCAACGATCCCGGTATCGGGCGACATACCATCTGCGCTCAACGAGGTGGCCACCAAGCTGGACGTCGATTTTCCGCTCGGCGCCCTTTTTGCAGACTTTCCAGACAAGGTCCTGTTGGGCGATGCCTTGGCCGCCTGGCAGGTGGGAACGGCTACCGTCGACGGCGTCGAGTGCCGGCATCTGTTTTTCTCTCAGAAGTCCGGCATCGATCTGGAACTGTGGGTCGAGAAGAATTCCGCGGCGACGCCGCATCGTCTGGTCGTCACCTACCCGTTGCTGCAGGGCCAACCAAGCTTCGTCGCCGAATTCACGAGCTGGAAGACCCAACCTCCTCTGTCCGACTCCGAATTCACCTTTGAACCTCCCGCCGATGTGAAAAAGATCGACCTGACACCAGCCGTTGCATCGGGAACGAAAGGAAGCAAGTGATGAACTATCTGAAGCGCACCTGCTTTGCTTTTCTCGCTTTCACGGCCATTACATCGGATGCGGCATTCGGTCAGTTTGGACCGCCCCCTGGTGGTCCGCCGCCCCTGCCGTCTGGAGGCCCACCACATCTGCCGTCGGGAGGGCCGCTACGTCCTGAGATGGGCGGCACACCGCGTCCGCCGATGGCCCGCCACGGCCGGCCGCCGATGCGCGTGCAGAACCGTCCACCGGTGAACCGTCGTATTCGTGCGCCAAATGTCGGTGGCGCAAAGGGGCGCTTGGCGGAGAGACCCGGCCGCGGAGGGGGCAACGCGTCCGGAAATATCCGCAACACGCTGAACTCGGGCGGTAACATCAAGGGGAACCGCGCCTTCATGAACTCCGGCGGCAATATCGTTGCAAAGAACTCAGGCAACCCCACCGTCAACAATTCCGGCGATCTCAAGGTCTCGGGCAACGGCAACGGATACTTTGGCCGTGGATATTATGGCCGCGGCGATCGCGACCACGCTGAGTATGGCGGCAGAGAATATGGCCGCGGAGATCACGGCCGCGCAGAGTACGGTGGTGGAGATTATGGGCGCGGATACGATCGCCGCGAAGCCTACGTCCTGGGCGGGTATGCGGCAGGCGTCGTCGCCGGTGCGGCAGCCTCCTCGAGCACCGGCGGAACGACGTATTCTTCCTATGGAGATCAGTCTGGATTCGCTGCGGGTTCCTCTGGCGCAGCGTCCTCGAATTCGTCCCACGGCAGTGCTTCGGGCTCTCCTAACGCGGCGTCGTCGGGTTCGTCTCACGCCAGGTCTTTAGGCTCTTCTGGCGAGGTATATGCGACCTCTTCCCATCAGAGCCGCTCGGCCTCGTCCAATGGCGGCGGGGAGGGCGGGACGAACCAGAGCGGCGGCAACACCAGCTCCCAGTCTGTGAATCCTTTGATTGCCGGCCTGTTTGAGAGCCTGCCGCCGGAGGGCACGGCATGGACCTCGGAAGATGCGGTCAATTGGCTCCAGGCTGCGGCAGCCAATCTACGGATCGTCTATAAGATCCAGGGAAACATCTTGGTCACGGGCGAAGTCCCGCCCTCGGATTACAATCGCGTGCCTAGCGGAAATTAGATTCAGCTCTGCATGGGGAAAGAGGTTGAGGCCGGACGTCGCACGACGTATCCGGCCTTTGCCAGCATCGAAAACTGCACTGCTCCGTCCGCTCTGACGTACCTCGCCAAATCAGGCCATTCGTCCCGAATGCTGCACGAGTCCGTGCATGACAAGGTCAATGTGCGACTCCATAAGCGCCTTGCCGTCGATCGGCTTTCGACCCGCAAACATCAGACGCCAGGCGGCAACCTGAAAAATCGAGCTCGCGAGCACGTCAGGCGTGTCGGCCGCCGTATCTTGTCTCAACTCTCCCGATTTCACGCCTTCTTTGACCAATGCCGTGAGGGCTGCAAGCGTCGGTGCGATGAATAGCTCATGACGGCAATCGACCATTTCGGGAAGACGAGCTCCTTCGGCGACGGACAAGCGCAGGAGTTCTCTCGTTTTTCGGTCGTTGGCCGTGTTTTCATAAGCGATAAGCAGCAGGTCGCGGATCCGCTCCGCGCAGGATCCCCGGAGGCAGCCGATGGCGGTCGACAGGTCTGCGGATGACGTCGACGCGTGGCGAAACATCTCCTGGAAAAGAACGTCCTTGGTCGGGAAATAGAGGTAGACCGTTCCCTTTGTTACGCGCAGTCGAGTTGCGATGTCTTCAACTCGCGTTGCCGCATAACCTTTTGCCGCAAACTCCTCGAACGCGGCCTCCAGTATTTCATGGGGACGCCGCGCCTTCCGTTCCGCCCGCGATGTTTTCTTTCCAGCTCGTTTCATCACATCCCGTGGTTTCTTTGAGAGTATCGGGTGGCACGGCATGGTGGCCCGCTCAGGACCCTCGGTTGTGGGCGCTGATCTGCAGTGGCAGTGTTTCGGTCGTATCCCGCTCATCTTGTATGGATGTGCGTCGACATTGCCCGAGAGATGTTGGCATCGTCTACTTTAATCAAAAAAGTTGACGTTGTCAACATCAGGCGATGGCCAGTTGCACCCAGCAGTCGAAGCTGGCCGATCAACAACGCGGCTCTGTTCGCAGCTGCTGTGGCAAGGATGCAATGAGTAAGATACACACGGAACGGCGCGAACTGGGTGGCTGAGCACCAATGGCTGACCCGCCGAGAACCGTGGTTGCATTCATTCTCCCGCTCGCCAGCGTATGCGATGCACCCTTGATTCCGGCAAGGATATGATCGGCAAGATACCTAGCTAGAAGCCAAGCTTGCCCATCCTTTGCGCGATCAGCTTGCGGTCGAGTTCCACCTTGTCATGGGCGTAGGTGACTTCCTGGGGTTAGAGCCGCAGGCCATCGGCATATTTGGACACGGCAATCTGCGCCAAAAGACCTTCTGTCGGAATGCCGCCCTCGATGAGGTGAGCTGGAGCAGCCGCCTAGATAACGCCGTCCTAGTCTTAAAAGCGTACTTTGGGTGGCGCGCGCCGATGACGCGGGACTTCGCCGGCATCACGTCCAACCGTTCGGAGACGTATTCTTGGATCAGAATCTTCTGCTTGCCTGCAGACTCTGACCGTTCTTCCGGCTTGGGGGGTTATACGAGTAGATAGCATGCCTGATGCCAACGCATCTCTTCATTGGCAGGTACAAAAATGCTCTACTGTGAGCGCCTTCTTAAAGGCAACGGGCCACCTAACTCTCTGTGGCGCAAGGGTTCCTTTACCACCCGCTGAATGCGAGCCCTCTTCCTCTGCCGAGCTACTGACCAGCGTCACGAGCCTCGCAGATCTCCAAGAGCGGTCGGGCAGTCATGTCCGACAGGCCGCTCACAATTGACGAAAGTGGGGATAACGCTAGGGCAACTTTACCGCACCTGGAGGCAGTTCACGATGGCAGCGCAAAGATATAGCCGTTGCAAGAACCTCAACATTTATTGGACGGTGTTCGATAAGGTCATCGGACAGCCGGCCGTCATCGATGGGTTTGTCATGGACATGCTCACCGCCGAGGAGGCCGATAACTTGGTCGATCTGCTAAACCGTGGCAACCAAGCGAGCCTCTGGTGTTTTGCCGGATGGTGTTAGAAGCAACTGGCCGTTTGCGCAACACTTGCAGCTGTTTGGGCGGTTGTGGCTCTGGGCCGATTCGACTTAAGCTCTTGTTCTTACAGCCCCTCCAGGAAAGCGAGCAGGCGGTCGTCGGGGGCGGATTGGCTTGACAGATTGATCCGACTAAAGCTTGGTGAGCCGCTTCCTTGAGGTCGAATTGGGCATGCTGATAGGTCTGCGTTGTTTCGATCGAGTCGCGGCCGAGCCGTCGTGAGAGGGCGATTCCATTGACGTAGCGCTCTTTGATCGTGCAGCTGGATAATCCCTCGTTGGTTCAATTCCTTTAGAACTTTGCGAAGCCTACCACTTCATTCGGCCGTTTGGGCTGTGCGTCGATATGCTGGACCTCAATTCGCTCGGCCAAGAATATTGAGGGCGTCTTGCAATCTAAGGGCAGCCACCGCCTTCGTTGCCTCCTCGGCGGGCCATCCGGCTTCCATTGCCGCCGAAAGCAAGGTGGACTCGGTGTGAAGCTCCAGTCTTTCGTAGAGGGGCTCAAGCGCCTCGCGGGCAGTGACAACGTGCTCGTCTGGCGGCGTGATCGCAGTCGGAGATACCGTCGGCATTCTGCGTCCTTCCTAACGGTTTTGGAACCTGAAAACTGGCCACGACGCCGGTGCGAGCATGAGCAGCTTGGCGGAGCCAGCACTTATGAGCAAACGTTAAAACAAAGCGTATAGATCCGCCATCATACTTGTGTATGCGGAAATTATACGGACGCAGCAGACAGGCGGGCTACCAGGGAGCTTTGCCAGGCTCAGCCATTCGTTTTCGAGCATGAAGCATCCACACATTGCTCAGTGTTCTCCTAGCCGGCGCGCTCAAGACGGCAGATGCGTCTATCCCAGGTGGCGGCATCTCATCTCGAAGGAGCGGGTGATCTAGCGGAGACATCACGCGGCTCGCCGGCCTCCGATCAAGGACTCCTAAACCCTCGTATAAGTCATCCCCTCCCTCTTCTCTACCCGATCATTCCTCCAGATCAATAGCAGGTCGAGCAGCGTCCTGCTACGGTCAGGGTACAGTCTCCCGCGCCGCAAACTACGAAGCGCTTCGGGACGTGGGGCCGCCTGGACAGACGGAGACGCTATTCGTAGCGGAACTCGATCGAAGGGAAAGCTTCAAGTCTAGGTGCGGATCATGGGCAAGCCAGCGGCCATTTGCTTTGCAGTCGTGATCGCTGCTCCGGCAGCGGCGCATGATGCGACGCCAACGGCGGCACAGCCGAACGGATGGACATATCCGTTTTCGTGTTGCAGCGGATTTGATTGCCGCGAACATCCACCATCAAGCGGTTCACGAAGGCCCGCGCGACTAGCTCACTGGGGAGTTCATCACGCCGCGGGATCTGCATCAAGAACAGTCCGGACGGCAGTTTCACCAATGCACGGTGGCCGGCGAGCCCACGGGTCGCACCGTTTGCCTGTTCGTTCCCCCGCGTTCCTTCTAAGGATTGACACCATGACACATGAACTCAACCGCATCGAAATCGATCTGGTCCCGTTGACGCTGTTTCCCAGCGCATATGGGAAAGCTAGGCCCTGGGTTCCGGGCTCTCCGCTCCAGATGCCGCCAGATGGTTCATCATGGCCGAATACGGCCTTTGAGGCGCATTTGATGATGTTTTCCGTCATGCCACGCGAAACAATCACGCCTTCCTGGGGGCAAGCTTTGCACGCCGGGAGATCTGCCTTTACCCTGTACGTGACCGGGACGCGGTTCGGTCTTTTGTGCTACTCCCTCGGGCTTGTCCGTCTTGTAGAGGACTTCGAGGACTTTGCCCTTCAGTGAGTTCCGTGACCATGCATAAACCAAGCGATCCGCGTCTTGGAAAGGGTCTTGTGGTCCGCACTTGAGGATCATCGAGTTTGGTGGCTGGCACCTTTTAGTTGGTGCGAACATGTTGATGCTCTCCATCGCGTCGTCCAGTTTCTTGTCGCGCGATTTCGCACCGCGATCGATGCGCTTGTTGCTTTCGCTACTGCCGCCCCATTGGCCCGATGACCGGGTCGTGAAGGTGAATTCAGCTTCGGCCGCACCTCAGTCGTCTCGTGATGGAGAAGGGGGCCAGGCCGACGGCCTTCCCACCTCGCTGAGACCTGCACTGGCTGCGAGAGCTTCAGCCAGTTGTTGGTCCTATTGGTTTCCCAACATTGCCATTTGGTCGGCATGCGTTGCGCCAGCGGCTTCGTCTCGTTTGAGAGGCAGGGTGAACCGAAACACAGCCCCACGAGGTTCATTAGCGGTGGCCCACATCCGGCCCCCGTGAGCCTCGATGATCGAACTGCAGATCGCCAGGCCCATACCCATGCCGCTGGATTTGGTCGTGTAAAAGGCCTCAAAAAGACGGCCCATAGCCTGCTGGTCCAGGCCCGGACCCGAGTCGCGCACGCCGACGACCACGCCTCCCGAGGCCTCTGTCTCGGTGCTGATCAGCAACTCGCGCTCTTCCTCACCAACGCAGCTCATCGCCTCGATGGCGTTCATGATCAGGTTTAGGATCACCTGTTGCAGCTGGACGCGATCTCCTTGCACGGACGGGAGGCTCGTCGCGAATTCGGTCTGCAGCGTGACGCCTTGCCGGAGCACTTCACTGCCGGTCAAGGCAATCACGTGACGAATGGCTTCATTGAGGTCGAACTGCGCCTTGCGAGGGGGCTCCTTCTTAACCAAGGCACGGATCCGGCCAATGACGTCGCCGGCTCGATTGGCGTTCTCGACGATCCGGGCGAGCGCCTGTGCCACCTCGTCCAGATTCGGCGGATGGCTACCGAGCCAGCGCAAGGCCGCCTGGGCGTTGGTGAGCGACGCGGCGAGCGGCTGATTGACCTCATGGGCGATGGAGGCCGTGAGCTGCCCCATTGTGGCGACGCGGTTTGCGTGGGCCAGTTGCGCCTGCGCCTCGCGCAAGGCTTCCTCGCTCTCCCGTAACGCCTCTTCGGCCTGCCGGCGCTCCGTCAAATCGAGGACGAAAGAGACACCTTCATTCCTGCTTTCTTCTAACAGTGCGCCGCCGATCAGCACGGGCAGACGGCTGCCATCTTTCCGAAAGTACTCTTTCTCGAACGGTTGGACTGCCCCGATCATCTTCAGCTCTGCGACGGTCCGCGCGTCGCGGTCGCGCCATTCGACCGGCGTCAGGTCCGTCCAGCATAGCCGACCCGAGGCAAGATCCTCTCGGTCGTATCCCACCATGCGGAGGAACGCGTCGTTGGCCTCAAGAATGCGACCTTCGATATCCCAGATGACGATCCCGATGATGTTGGCCTTGACGAGGCGACGGATCTTGGCTTCGCGTTCAGCGAGATCGCGGTACAACCGGGTATTCTCCAGTGAGATCGCTGCCTGAGAGGCGAGCAGCTTCAGCACCGCGATCCGGGCCGGCGCGAAGACCCGAGGGGCGAGGTTGTTCTCAAGATAGAGTACCCCGGTCAGTTGGCCCTGATTGAACAACGGCACACAGAGAATGGAACGAGCATGGTGCTGACAAATATAGGGGTCCGCGGAAAATGGATTCTGAGCCGAGGCGTCGTCGAGAACCACGCTTTCGTTTGTGCGCAAGACATAATGAAGGAGCGATTGCGGCAGCGTGATCGCTGTCACGATCTCGTCACGCATCTGCACCACGACCGTTTCGCCGCCAGTCGTGGCCTCCGCCGTGACCCGTGACTCACCGCCACGCGGCAGGATCAACAGGCCGCGCTCGGCGCCCGCCTGCTCAAGGGCGGTGCGCAAGACCGTGTCGATCAGCTTTTGAAGGACAATCTCGCCCGACACGGCTTGCGAGATTTTGATAACGGTTGCGAGATCGAGTTGCTCGACCGGTGCACCAATGGTGCTTGTTGGAGCGGGAGCGCGTTCTTCCCCTTTTAGGTCAGGATAGAGTTGGTCGAGTTGCCGCACCTTGCCGTCGGCGCCCCAGCGCAGATAGCAGCCACGCGCGTTGCGGAGATAGAGACGAGTAAAGTCCTCGAAGCCTCCCTGCGCATAAAAGCGGGCGGCGAGTTCATATGCGAGGGCTTCATGATGAATGAAGCCGTTTGCGCGCGCCGAGCGGATCGCTTGTTCGTAAAGACGCACGGCATCGATTTCGCGGCCTTCAAGGCGTGCTATTTCGGCGCCGACCAGCGCGGCTCGGTTTTCGAAGTTCTCCGGGCAATTCTTCGCATAGATCTGAAGCTGTCGGTGGTGTGCAACCAGAGCCTCCATATGCCGCGCCCGCTGGTCAACCACAGCATAGTCGCAGCATGCGGCGCGGGCCAAGGCACCGTAGAAATGATGTTCCGGCGTTTCTTCGAAATGCGACACCGATGTCCATGGTAGCCTCTGCGCTCGCAATGACGCATCGACCGCCGCCTCATAGTCGCCCGCAAAGAACCGCGCCTGGAGTTTTCTGACAAAGTAGCAGGTTTCCGCAAGATTCGGATTTTCGGAAAACCGGCGTTCGGTCTCAAGTTCGTCAAATCCGTCGTCGTCAAAGGAGCCGAATTTCCGGGTCAAGCCCCGCAGCGTCCGGACGAGCCCGAGCTGCGCGCTGGCGAGGTCTATGACGAACTGGAACCGCACCTTTTGCGCAAATGTGAGGCCAATCTCCGCTTGGCGTTGCACTTCCAGAAGCGGATCTCCCGCCGCCAGCAGGTTCGAATTCAAACTGGCATAGCTGTATCCGGCAAACGTGAGGTCGCCGCTCTGGTCGGCAATTTCAAGCGCTCGCCGCAACATGTCGCGGCCGATTCGGACATGTCTCGTCCACGGTATGACGTGAGCCGCGAAGTCTTTGTAAATCCTGGCCTGAAAGCGCTTCAGGTCGTGCTTTTCGACCAGTTGGCAGCCTAGCTGACCGAAGAGGTATCCGGCCTCATAGTCGCCGAAGCGTGGCCCGGCAATATAGCCAAGCGACACATACTGGTAGCAGGAGCCGTCGCTGTTGCCGCGCTCGAGGCTCCGATTCACGGCCAGGCAGATTGCCATGCATGCCAGGTTCGCGTCGGTATGCCATACCGCCCCAACGAGCCGGGTGAGAATATCCAGCGTCGCGGAGGATGCTGGGTCGCTCATCAACGGTAGATCAATGAGCTCAGTGATCGCGCGGCTCCCGAGTTGCGACCAGATCCGGTCGTATTCGCGCCGAACCTGCTCGTCGGGGGGATGCGGCGACCAGTCGATGCCGAGATACTGCCTCAGGTAGTCGAGACCGACTGCGGCGGAGCGACTGGTCTGACCGAGCGCAGCATAGAGATCGATGCGCAGGCAGGCGACAGCGGCCTGGTCGTCGGAGCAGACAGCAAAATTGGAAAGCTCTGCTAACCGCTCCTCCGCGGCCGCCAGCGCGCCAAGGAGGAACTCGCACTCGGCTCGGTTCAGCTCAAGCGCGAACGCCAGTTGGTGCTGGCGCTCCCAGGTGTCTCCCGAAAGCAGTATCGTGCCGGCAGCAAAATAGTTGAGCGCCGAGGCGTATGCCGTCGAGGCCTTGGCGCGCTTGCCGGCCAGCAGATTGAATTCGGCCAGTTGCTCGCGCTCCTCAGTTGAGGTGATCAGTGTGGCTCCGCGATTGAGCTGGCTGACAATCTCGAAAACATAATCGTCAATCAGCTCCGGCGCAGTGTTCGCCGCAAGCAGTCTCCCTATACGAAGGTGCAACTTGCCGCGTCGCTCCTCCGGGATCAGCGAATAAGCGGATTCCTGAACGCGATCGTGGACGAACCGGTAGGCGCCTGCCAGACGCTCGAGCAGTTCATGAGCGACGGCAGGCCACAGGGCCCCGGGGACTTGCTCCTCCGGGATCCCGAGCACGAGTGAAAGCATCCTGGTATTTGCGATGCTTCCAAGACAGGCGAACTGCTGCAACGCCTCCCGCGTATCGGGCGGCAGCCGCGCGAGCTTGCCGACCATGAGGTCCACGACGTTGTCGGTGTATCCCTTGGCATGAATGCGCTCGAGATCCCAGGACCAGCATGCCGCGTGATGATCGAAGGTGAGCATCCCCTCTTCGGCGAGCGAAAACAGGAACTGACGGACGAAGAACGGATTGCCGCCGGTCTTCTCGTGCATCATTTGTGCGAGCGGGGCTGCACGATCGGGCTGACAGTGGAGCGCATCCGCAATCAACTGCCGGAGATAGTCTTTAGTAAGCGGCGCAAGCGTGATCTCCGCGACCTTGCCGCCGGCGGTCTTGATCGCGTCAAGCTTCCGCATCAGCGGATGGGCGGCGGTGACTTCGTTGTCGCGATAGGCGCCGATCAGCATGAGCTGCTGTGGATCCGACCGGGTCAGCAGATCCTCCAGCAGGTCGAGCGTCGCCGCGTCGAGCCATTGGAGATCGTCGAGGAACAGCGCCAGCGGATGTTCGGGTCGGGCAAAGACGCTGATGAACCGCCGGAGTATCAGCTGGAAGCGCCGTTGCGCGTCCTGTGGCGGAAGTTCAGCGACCGGCGGCTGGTCGCCGATGATGAGCTTCAGTTCGGGGACGAGATCGACCATCAGCTGTCCGTTCGGTCCCAGCGTCTCGCTCAGCGCCTCGCGCCACGTTGCCAAATCGGCCTCGCTCTTCGCGAGGAGCCCCTTGAGCAGGCCCTGAAAGGCCTGCGCCAGGGTCGCATAGGGGATGTCCTGCTTGTACTGATCGAATTTGCCTGACGCGAACAGCCCGCGCGGCGGCACCAGTACTTTGTGAAGTTCATTGACCACCGCCGACTTGCCGATGCCGGAATAGCCAGAGACCAGCACCAACTCCGGCGCCCCGCTCAACACCACGCGGTCGAAGGCAGTGAGCAAGGTCTCGACCTCGTGTTCCCGCCCGTATAGCTTCTCAGGAACCAGCAGGCGGTCCGGGATATCGCGTTCGCCGAGTGGGAATGCGTCAATCCGGCACTGGATTTCCCATTGGCTGAGACAGTGGCTCAGATCGTGCTCGACGCCGCCTGCCGTCTGGTATCGTTCCTCGGCCGTCTTGGCGAGCAGCTTCATGACGATGGCCGAGACTGCCGGCGAAACATTCGCTGCCCGCTCGTTGGGCGGCACC
Organism: Rhizobium sp. WYCCWR 11152; assembly: GCF_013087615.1. Classification (NCBI taxonomy): domain Bacteria; kingdom Pseudomonadati; phylum Pseudomonadota; class Alphaproteobacteria; order Hyphomicrobiales; family Rhizobiaceae; genus Rhizobium; species Rhizobium sp. WYCCWR 11152. The sequence continues at coordinate 496,889 of NZ_JABFCP010000009.1, forward strand.
GGCTGCCGTGCAATGTGGCAATGCACCCATTCCATCGGGTCGGAAGCGGCGAAGGGCAGGCTCCCGGTCAGCATTTCGTAGAGGGTCACGCCGAGTGCATAAAGGTCGCTGCGGGAGTCGATCGAGCGGTTCATGCGCCCGGTCTGCTCCGGGGCCATATAGGCAAGCGTTCCGGCGACCACTTCGGGCGGCTCGGGCGCCTGCCGCTCGCGGGAGAGGCGCGAGGCGATGCCGAAGCCGGTGAGCCGCACCTCGGCGCTCGTGTCCGTTACCAGAATATTGGCTGGTTTGATGTCCTTGTGGACGAGGCCGCGCTGGTGGGCCTTGCCGAGCGCAGCGGCGATGCCGATCGCGAGGCGCAAGAAAAGCTTGGTTTCCATTGCCGTTCCGAGTCGCCGGGCGAGCGGCGCGCTGCCCGGATCTTCAAGCACCAGCATGGTCCGGCTGCCTTCGTGCACCAACTCAAGCGGTCGCACCGCCCATGCGCCATCGAGCTCATCCTTCAATCCGTATTCATGCTCGAGGCGGCCGAGGCTTGAAGGTGTCGGGTACTCAAGGGCCGAAAGCACGACCAGGACCTGGTTCCACTTGCCGTCGGAACCCCGGCGCCGTTCCCGGCGGAACACGCGATCACCGTCCTCCCAAAGAACCTCCAAACTGCAAATCTCCACCGACGCCGAATAAAGAGGATGTGCCTACCTGACGACTTCGTCAGCCTGTCGCATCTGGTACTGCCACTTTCGTTTCGGAGATCCGTCCGATCAAATTGGCCACAGAGAGCACAGATGACGAACCGCAACCACTTCCCCACCTTCTTACCACATCTCGCCTGTTCGTCCCAACAACGAGCGGCCATCACCCGCCCGTTCGATACGTGGTCCACCTCTACGAAAGACCGCCCAGCGGCTGCTGGGCGGTCGGGCGGGTCGTGGACCCGCAGAGCTTCGGATGGAGGAGCGCCGAAGCTTGGTGGTAGCAACGGGGGGATTCGCCACCTGTCTCGCGAGGCAACGAGTGGAGCCTAGCGATGGAAGGGACGACGGGAAATTATACTATGGTTTCGTTTTTGCGATACCTTGGAATACCGGCGCCGATACCCATCATCGAACTTCTGCTCAGGGAGTCTTGTCGGCGAAGTCATCCTGGGCCCCAACAATAACTGGGGCGATGGTCTGAGCTACTCCACCGCGCGCACGGTCGTGCCGTCAGTTGCGATCCGTTGTCGGTGTTGGCGTCAAAAGTGTCTTGCGGGGACTGAGGCCAAAAAGAAGCCTCCCGCGGGGTGGGAGGCCAAGGCGGGCCGATCGGTGGCGATCCGGCCTGGGAGGAGGGAGGAAAGGAACGCGCACCATAGAGCAGGGCTCCCGCCCGGGGCTATTGGCCACCCGGAAGGATCGATTACCAATGAGGAGGGGGTGACCTATACGCGCCGCAAAGACCTTTATGAGTGCGTTTGCGGCTTTCCCGGCACGAGCATCAGCTTGTCAGCCATACGCGCGAGTTCGGGCAGGGATCTGGTACCCATCTTCTGCATGACCTGACTGCGGTGAACCTTCACGGTAATCTCGCTCACGCCTAGATCGCCCGCAATCTGCTTGTTGAGCCGTCCGGTCACCACCAAAGCCATCACCTCGCGCTCCCGCGGGGTCAGGCTATCGAAACGCGCGCGCACCGTCGCCAATGCCTTTTCATTTTCAAGCCACACGCGGTCGCGCGCCAGGCCGACGTGAACGGCGTCGAGCAAATCCTGGTCTCGGAACGGTTTCGTCAGGAACTCGACCGCGCCCCCTTTCATCGCCTGGACAGACATGGGAATGTCGCCGTGCCCGGTGATGAAGACGATCGGTAGCTGAATATTTTCTCGCGACAGCTCGAGCTGAAAATCAAGACCGCTTTGTCCCGGAAGCCGGACATCGAGCACGAGACAGGTCGGTCCGTTGGGTCGCCCAGACCTGAGGAAGTCGCCCACCGAAGCGAGGAGATTGACGGCAAAGCCGACGGAACGCAGCAGACTGCCCAGCGCCTCGCGGATTTCCGGGTCATCATCGATGACAATGATGGTTGCTGGCGCCTCGGTCAAATGTCAGAGCCCCCAAGGTGAATCGGCGTTTTGGGATATATACTATCCACCCCCACTGCAGCAGCAGCCCACCCAGCAGAGCGCCAGTCACGCGATGAGAACACTCCTCCTGTCTCCCTCGCTAGTGCCGAAACGGGTTTCTTTCGCACACCAGAATGCGCGATAATTACCTCGGCCACAAGGCTAGATGCGGGCGGCCCATGTTCCGGGCGCTCTTGGGCAAATGTCCCGTTCGTTGCAGCAAGTCTTAGACAATCTATACGATCGTATAGCTTGCGATGCCTTTGTCGCCGTTAGATACTAAATCCATCCAGCCAAGCGCGCCACAACGCTAATTCGGCACGACGCCGATCGGCGAAGTCGGGAGGCGGCAGTGCCAACCAAGAAACCTCTGATTGCGATCGTCGACGACGACGAGTCGATGCGGGAGGCTATCAAGGGGCTCATGAGGTCGATGGGATTTGACGCCGAGACCTTTTCATCCGCGGATGATTTCTTGAGATTCCCTCATATCCGCCGCACGGCCTGCCTCGTGACGGACATCAATATGCCCGGAATGAGTGGGCTCGATCTGCACCGCCGGCTCGTGGCGCTGGGCAAGAGCATTCCGACCGTTCTGATCACCGCTTTTCCGGAAAAGAATGTGCGCGCGTCTGCGTTGGGCGCGGACATCGTCGGCTGCCTGACAAAACCGTTTGGCGAACAGGTTTTGCTTGATTGCATCCGTTCTGCGCTGGCTCTCAGTAGCGAGGGCGAAAGCGGTTCATGAGGTTGCAAGACCCTTCCTGGGCAAAGGGGCGGTACCAACTCGGCGGGCGCGGGGAGCGCCAGGGATCGCAGCGCATCCAATCTAAAGCCACCCTCCTGAAAATCCCGCGCGACGCAATCCGATCACCAGGGGCTTGCATCGACGCATGATGTTCCAGAGCAAACCGGTCCGGTAGTTTTCGATCATCAGCACCACCGGACCTTGGTCAATGCCAAAGTGATAGGGACTTACCCACCATCCGGTGGGACTGTTTTCCACGACATAGGTCTGGTTGAACGACGGTTTGAAACCGTAAAGCCGCGTCATGCCGAGCTTCATTCGCGCAAAGTTGAGGACTGTCGGTACGACGATCTCCGGCGCGAACGGCAGCGAGGCGACAACGACCCATGGCGCGACGGTGCCATCGTCAGGTCCGAAGGGCGCGCCTCGGGCGTTGTAGTCGAAGAACTCCCGATCGACGCCATTGATCGCCCGCTCACCCCAACCTGGTCCGTCGCAGGCAGTAAACCCCCAACAATATTCCCCGTAACCTGCAAAACCCATTGGGTTGCGAATTGCGTATTCCTGCTGCACGAACGATGCCTGCCGGCTGTTTTCAAAGTAGTCGCTGTGGTGCTGGCGCATGAACTCGTCACGAATGCCTCGAAAGTCTACCCACATGTGCGACAACTGGTGGGTAAAAAGCGGCCCCGAATAAAGCAATTCGCGACCATAGATGTTTCTCCATTCATAGCTCGCGGTGTAGGCGGCGTAACTCTCCGGTGGCAATGGATGGGTTGGCGATCCCAGCCCGAGAATGTACAGTAGCAGACCCTCATCGTAACCGCGCCAGCGATAAGGAATAAACCCGCTTTCCGGGTGCCAGCCATGCGTCAAGGTGGGGCCGCCATCGCAAGCCCAGATCCAGTCGGCTCGCTCGTAAAGCGCCGTCGCAAGCTGGCGGATTTCTGCCTCGTCGGCCGTATCGCCATCAAAATAGGTCGCCGCGGTCAGGGCGCCGGCGAATAGGAAAGCCGAATCGATAGTGGACAATTCGCATTGCCAGGCCCGGCGGCCCGTTTCGATGTCCAGAAAATGATAGAAAAAGCCCCTGTGCCCGGATGCATCGGGCTCCGGCCCCTGCGGGCATTCCATCAAAAACCGCAATCGCTTGCGGGTGATCTTTGCAGCAAATTCGCGAATGATTACCCCACGCTCGACAACAACGGGAATTGTCGCCAGAGCCATGCCAATTGCCGCGATGCTTGCCGGGGCATTCGGTTCGGTTTTGTCGCGAACCAGACCGTTGTCCGGGTTCGTGCATTGGAGATAGTATAGCAAGGTGGTGAATTGCAGCCGCCCCAGATCCTGGTCGGTTGGCAAACGGTCGAGAGAGCGGTCGGTCGAGATGATTTCGGGCATGGTTGCTAACCAGTTACGGCGCGGATGTCGTGCGTGCCCCCATCTTCACCAAGCGGCACATTTACGTCTGCGATCGGTCTTTCGTCCAGTATGACGGCGTGCACGCCTCGACCGACCCCTCTGAATTATGGAAACCGATACGGTACGTCGCCAATCCATCTTTATGCAAAAAGCTAATAGGCCGGGCAACTGGCGGGAACTCAAGGCAATGCCTCGGCTCGTCGACAAGCGCTGCGCGGATCGGCCGAAATCGTTGCGAATGACTTCAGAACAGGGAGGAAAAACCAGCCGATCCCAACACTCCCACCGTAGCCTTCGGCCCCGATTTTGATCTTTCCAATCCTATCAGCTGTGTCTCCAAACTGGAATAGCCACTGCGACCTCTGCCAAAGCCTCAAAGGGTAAGGCTTTCTGCACATCTCTAATCCCCCAACCGAGGAAGTATAAGCTCGACAGACTCCGAAAATCTTATGGAGTGGGTTAAACCAAAGGAGGAAGTGAGCATACCCAGAATTCAGAAAGTCTTCCCTGAGTATTATGGACTGAGATAGCGCCTGGGACTAGCCTCAAAGGTGCCAACTGAAGGGAATGCCCGCAACCAGAGGAAGCACAGTATGACTGATACGCTGGAGCAGAATGATCCTGCCATCGAAGAACTGATGAAAGACGCAATAACCAGTTACATGCTGGATAGTTTCGACGTCGAGGATCGGTTGAAGGCAGCCGTCCAGAAGATCGCCGTGGAACTGCTTGCTGAAGAGTTGGCTGCTCTGAGGGAGAAGGTTGCGAAGGCCAAGTCGTCGTATATCCAGGTCGGAGATGTGTTGACCGCGGCTTAGCTAAGGTCGGTCGGATATTCCCAACCTCGGGCAGGGGAGGCGTTCTGCGAGCGGTGCACCCCAATCCTGCTATTTTTGATTTGAGTGCGGAAATCACCCGCACGGTCGCCAGCAAAACATCAGCCCCAATGCAAGCATCTTCCCAAATGTCAGCAGACCCGCCGGGCGCGAGGCTCGGGACGTTTTAGTAGACAGGCCGAGGTCCTACCCACACTCCTGGTGGTATAGCGGGGATACTATTCGCCAGTCTGTCGAGCATGCTTTGCAAGACGCTCTCTGTCAGCGCCTTCGTCTTGTCGCTGGGCCGGCGAGGCGGTCTACCTGCAGCAAACTGAGACCATGCATTTGCGACCAGAAAAACAGAATGGCACCGTCAAAGTTACGTGTATTTGCAGCCGTGTCCGGAATGGGCCGCCCGAGCGCGCCGTCGCTTATCGCATTCACCAAAAGCGCTCTTATGTTCTCTGCCGCAGTTCTTTCGACAGCAGGGGCCCGTTGTCCTGACCGGCGAGATAGCCTCTGAACACAATCTGTAGAGCGCAGGATTGTTGACGCCGCCGCCGACGTGGACGCGCCCTATAGCTGCCAGCCGCTCGCGCGGACCGTCGAGTCCTTCGTCGCGTCGCTCATTTGCTTCGCAAGGAGCTCAAATCCAACCGCCCAGACGGCGGCCAGCAATACCCGCTTGTCGGCGTGTTTGTACGGGGCGTTGTGACTGACGCCCGCGCGTCGGGCGAGCTCCCGAAGTGAATCTGGGACTCGCTGAGGACATCGAGTGCGGCCTCGACGAACGCCCTGTGCAGGTCACCATGGTGATACGGGCGCGGCTCTGTCGTGGAAATGTCTTGGGTCATATTTGTCCATTTAAGTTTTAAGTTGCTCGTGTCAACATTCTTGCCTGTCGTATGTTGACAGCGCCCACTTTTGCCTTTAAGTGGGCGTTGTCAACATCGGGCGATGGCCTGTTACACGCAGCAGATCGAAGCTGGCCGATCAACAACGCGGCTCTCTTCGCAACCTTACCGGAGCAAAAAATGCAGTCCTTTCGATTGCTGGGAATTGGTCTCGCCTGCGCAGTTCTGGCTGCCTGCGAAGAAAAAGCTGAAGTTGCGCCGCCGCCGCAGCAGGTCCGCGTCGTTGCGGCCGCCGAGGCTCAGTATCAATCGGGTGCGGAAATCACCGGCGAGGTGAAGGCAAGGGTTCAGACCGAACTCTCCTTTCGCGTCAGCGGCCGGGTTCTTGAGAGAAGGGTCGACGTCGGATCGCATGTCCACGCCGGCGACGTGCTTGCCCGGCTCAACGACACGGAACAGCAGGCGGACGTCAGCGTCGCCCGCGCCGCGCTGGAGTCGGCGCAGGCCGTCGCCAGACAGAAGACACTCGCCTTCGACCGGGCGAAGTCGCTCCTGCAGTCGCAGGCTGTTCCGCGGGCGGTCTTTGACGATGCACAGAAGGAGCTGCTGAGTGCGCAGGCTTCCCTCGAGGCCGCCGAGGCCGCGCTCGCGACGGCCGAGGACGCGCTGTCCTACACCGAGTTGAAAGCGGCTGCAGACGGCATCGTCACGGCGCGCGGCATCGAAGCCGGGCAGGTGGTGTCAGCAGCGCAGTCGGCCTTCACGCTCGCCCATGACGGACCGCGGGATGCGGTGTTCGACGTCTTCGAGGCTTTCTTTCTGGATGGCCGGCCGCTGAACGACGTCGAGGTCGCACCGGTGTCGGACCCCTCGCGCGACGTTCATGCCAGCATACGCGAGGTCTCGCCCGTCATCGACGCGAAGGCAGGCACGATCCGGATCAAGGTGGGGCTCCAGGACGGCGCGCCATGGCCGCTCGGAACGCCTGTCGTGGGCAAGCTGCGCGCCTCGCCGCGCGACGGCATCGTGCTGCCCTATACCGCGATCGCATCAGCCGAAGGCGAACCTGCCGTGTGGCTCGTCAACACCCAAAACCAATCCGTTTCGCTCCGGAAAATTTCGGTCGACCGGTACCGCCAGAGCGATTTCGTCGTCACCGGCGGCGTCGCCGCACAAGACCTGATCGTCACCGAAGGCGGAAAGTTCCTCAAGGAAGGCCAGGCAGTCGCCTGGGAAGGCAAGTGAGATGACCCTCAATCGCATATGTACCTCTCTCCCGCTTCTTCTGTCAGTGTCGCTGCTTGCAGGCTGCGATCAGAACTCCGTCGCAGGGGAGGCGGCGGCTCCCCGTCCTGTCAAAGTCGTCACGGCTGCGGCCGAACAGGGCAAAATCGCAACCTCGCCCGGCGTGGTGCGGGCCCGCATCGAGACCGACCTGGCGTTTCGGACGCTCGGGCGAATGGTCTCTCGCAAGGTCGATGTCGGCGACCTGGTGCACAAGGGCGATGTCCTAGCGGAAATCGATCCCCTCACTCTGCAGCTCGCGGTCACGAGCGCGGAAGCCGAACTGCGCAACGCCCAGGCGCAGTTGGAGAACGCCGCGACGACGGAAACCCGCAAGCGAAGGCTCGTTCAGAGCAATGCGGCGAGCGTTGCCGATCACGATCTTGCCGAACAGCAGCTCAAGTCGGCTACCGCCAATGTCGCGAAAGCGACGGCCAGCCTTGCGAAGGCGAATGAGCAGCTCGGCTACGCCGAGCTGAGGGCCGAGTTCGATGGCGTCGTGACCGCCACGTCCGCAGAAATGGGCCAGACCGTTTCGGCCGGCCAACCGGTCTTGAAACTGGCACGCCTCGAGCAGCGCGACGTGGTGGTCGACGTGCCGGAGGCGCAGTTCAGTCGCGTTCGCCTGGACGACCGCTTCAACGTCGCCCTCCAGCTCGACAGCAGGATCCAGGCCACTGGCGTCGTCCGCGAGATCGCACCGCAGGCCGATCCCAATACCCGCACCTATCGGCTGAAGATCGGGATCGATCAGGCGCCGGACATCTTCCGCCTTGGCGCCGTGGTCACCGCGACGCCGCTTGTCGGAGAAAGGAAGCAGGCGATCGCGCTGCCGCTCTCCGCCATCCGTCATAAAGACGGTGCCAGCCAGGTATGGGTGGTGGATCGCTCCACGGCCCAGGTCGTCCTGAGGCCGGTTGAACTGGAAGGTCCGGCGTCCGCCCCCCGTTCCGTCCTGGTTCAAGCGGGCCTGCGGGAAGGGGAAGAGATCGTCATCGCCGGAGTTGATGAACTCACTGATGGACAGAAAGTGCAACTCGGACAGGAGCCACGCCCGTGAATAAATTCAACCTTTCTGACTGGGCGCTCGAGCATCGTTCGCTTGTCTGGTACTTCATGATCATGTTCGCGGTGGCGGGCGCCTTTGCCTATCTTGGGCTCGGCCGCGAGGAGGATCCATCCTTCACGATCAAGACGATGGTGATCCAGGCCCAATGGCCAGGCGCTTCTGCCCAGGAGGTGACGCAGCAGGTTACCGACCGCATCGAAAAGAAGCTCCAGGAGCTCGACAAGCTGGAACATACCCGCAGCATTACGACTGCCGGGCAAACGATCGTCTTCGTCGATTTGCTGCCGGATACAATCGCGCGGGACGTAAAGCCCACCTGGTCGCGCGTCCGCAACCTGATTGACGATATCAAGAACGAATTCCCCCAAGGCGTCGTCGGCCCCTTCTTCGATGACCAGTTCGGCGATGTCTATGGCAACATCTTCGCCTTCACCGGCGACAGCGGACTTAGCCAGAGGGAACTGCGCGACTTCGCCGAGAATGCCCGGACGCAGATCCTCAACATCCCCGACGTCGGCAAGGTCGATATTGTCGGCGCGCAGGACGAGGTGATCTACCTCGAATTCTCCACCCGCAAGATCGCCGCCCTCGGCATCGACCGCTCCGCCATCATTGCCACGCTGCAAGCGCAGAACGCCGTCACCCAGTCCGGCTTTGTCGAAACCGGACCGGAGCGGGTCGCCTTGCGGGTCGGCGGGCGCTTCATCTCCGAGGACACCTTGCGTGGGATCAATCTTCGGGTAAACGACCGCTTCTTCCCGCTGACCGACGTCGCCACGATCACCCGCGGCTATGTCGACCCGCCGACGTCGCTCTTCCGCTTCAACGGAAAGCCTGCCATTGGGCTCGCGATCGGTATGAAGACGGGCGGCAATGTGCTTGCCTTCGGCGAATCGCTTGACAAGACGATGAGCAAAATCACCCAGGAGCTTCCGGTCGGCGTCTCGGTCGAACAGGTGTCCGACCAACCAAAGGTGGTTGAGGAGGCAGTCGGCGGCTTCACAAAAGCTCTGTTCGAGGCGGTCGCGATCGTGCTCGCGATCAGCTTCATCAGTCTGGGGATGAGGGCCGGCCTGGTGGTGGCAATCGCGATCCCGCTCGTTCTCGCCATCACCTTCATGGTCATGTTCTACACCGGCATCTCGCTGCAGCGCATCTCGCTCGGAGCGCTGATCATCGCGCTCGGCCTCCTTGTCGACGACGCCATGATCGCCGTCGAGATGATGGTTGCACGGCTGGAAACGGGCGACAGTCTCACGAAAGCCGCCACCTACGTCTACACATCCACGGCCTTCCCGATGCTGACGGGCACGCTCGTCACCGTCGCGGGTTTCATCCCCGTCGCTTTTAACAAGAGCAACGCCGGCGAGTTCACCTTCTCGCTCTTTGTGGTCATAGCGGTTTCCCTCGTCGTTTCGTGGGTGGTCGCGGTGGTGTTCACGCCCCTGATCGGGGTGACCATTCTACCGAAGACGATGAAGAAGCACGCCGAGCACAAGGGCCGTTTTGCCAAGATTTTTTCCAGCCTGCTGCAATTCTGCCTGCGCTGGCGCTGGATGACGATCATCGCAACAGTCCTACTCTTCGCTGGATCGATCGCCGGCCTGTCGATGGTGCAGCAGCAGTTCTTCCCGAGCTCCGACCGTCCGGAACTGATCGTCGACTGGAACCTGCCGCAGAACAGTTCGATCGCCGAAACGAGCCGCCAGATGGCCCAGTTCGAGCGTGAGATGCTGACTGGCAACGCTGGCGTCGAACATTGGTCGACATACGTTGGCAGGGGTGCGCCGCGCTTCGTTCTGTCCTTCGACGTGCAGCCGGCTGACGTTTCTTTCGGCCAGACGGTCGTTGTCACCAAGGACCTCGACATCAGGGACAAGCTGAAGCAGCAGATGGAGGTCTACCTTCAGAAGACGTTTCCGGGAACGGACGCTTACGTGAAGCTTCTGGACATCGGGCCTCCGGTTGGCAAGCCGATCCAGTACCGAGTGTCCGGCGAAAATCTGCAGACGGTGCGCGACCTGGCACAGAAATTGGGCTCGATCGTCGGCACCTATCCTTCCCTCCGGAACATCGCCTTCGACTGGAATGAGCCGGCCCGTGTCGTGAAGATAGACGTGCTGCAGGACAAGGCCCGACAGCTCGGCGTCTCGTCTCAGGACATCGCAATGGCGCTCAACACCGTCGTACAAGGCAATGCCGTAACGCAGGTTCGGGACGACATCTATCTGGTCGATGTCATTGGCCGTGCCGCGGAAAAGGAGCGCGGCTCGATCGACACCCTGCTTGACCTGCAACTGCAGAGCAGCAACGGTCAATCCGTCCCGCTGTCATCCGTCGCAACCTTCCATTATGAGCTTGAACAGCCGACGATCTGGCGGCGCGACAGAATTCCGACCATCACGATCAAGGCCGGGATCGGCGATGCGACGCAGCCGGCAACCGTTGTGAAGGCGCTCTCCGACAAGGTTTCGGCTTTCGAAAAGACGATGCCGGCCGGGTATTCCGTGAAGGTCGGCGGCGCAGTCGAGGAAAGCGCCAAATCGCAGGGTCCGATCGCCAAGGTGGCGCCGGCTATGTTCGTCATCATGGCGACGCTGCTGATGATCCAACTTCAGAGCTTCCACCGGCTGTTCCTGGTCTTCTCGGTAGCGCCGCTGGCCCTCATCGGCGTCGTCGTGGCGCTGCTCGCCAGCAACTCGCCGCTTGGGTTCGTCGCGCTCCTGGGCGTGCTCGCGCTGGTCGGAATTCTCATCCGCAACTCCGTGATCCTGATCGTGCAGATCGAGGAGTTGCGCGCAGAGGGAATATCGGCGTGGAAGGCGGTGGTGGAGGCGACCGAGCACCGCATGCGGCCGATCATGCTCACTGCTGCGGCCGCAACCCTGGCCCTGATCCCGATCTCGCATGAAATTTTCTGGGGTCCCATGGCCTACGCGATGATGGGCGGGATTGTCGTCGGAACGGCGCTGACACTTCTCTTCCTGCCGGCGCTCTACGTCGCCTGGTTCCGGATTCCTCGCGAAGTCGAGCAGAACTGAGATGACCAGATCGCTCTCACTCCCTGGGCGCATTGCCCAGGGTCTCACCGGGTTTGGGTTCGCCAAGGCGATCGCTGCCCGCGTAGGCCGCGCTGTCCCGGTCCTTGTGGCCCTGTCACTCGTTACATCGGGTTGCGCCAACCGGGTGCAGGATGTCCTTCAGCCTCTCGCCGTGGCCCCGGCCGGCACGAGCCGGGTCACCATGCTGGTCGCCACGACACGTAAGCCTTCGGAGGATCCCGGCAAGCTTTATTCCGGCGACCGCGGGACGGCGATTTCCCTTAACAGCGTCGACATATCCATCCCGCCCGATCGGAACCGCAAGATCGGAGAGGTGCAGTGGCCGTCCCGCATGCCGCCCAACCCGCAAAAAGAGTTTGCGGTCACGCAGGTTGCCAAGGTGCAATCCGAGGGCCAGGCGTTCGACTGGTACCGGAAGAACCGAAACACGAAACATCAGGTCATCATTTTCGTGCACGGCTTCAACAACACCTACGCCGACGCTGTCTTCCGCTTCGCGCAGATCGTCCATGACTCGGGAACCGACGCCGCACCGATCCTCTTCACCTGGCCATCAAGGGGCCGTGTCTTCGACTACCTCTACGACAAGGAGAGCGCCAACTATTCGCGTCGCGCTCTGGAGGATCTGATCCTCCAGGCGGCGAAAAGTCCCGACGTCTCCGATGTGACGATCCTCGCCCATTCCATGGGCGGCTGGCTTGCGGCCGAGGCACTGCGCGGCGTCGCCATGCGCGAGAAATCAATCCCGGCAAAGGTCAAGAACGTCGTTCTCGCATCGCCGGACATCGACATCGATGTGTTCCGTCGCCAGTTCACCGAGATGGGGCCGAAACGGCCGCACTTTGCGATCCTGACCTCGACACGCGACAAGGCGCTGGAGATGTCGAGCTGGCTATCGGGTGGCGTCAGCCGCGTCGGCGGATCCGATCTCAGACCTTACGCGCCTCTTCTCGACGAACTCGGCGTTTCCGTTATCGACACGAGCGCCATCGCGACGAACGATCCGCTCGGCCACAATGCCTTCGCCGACAGCCCGGAGATCGTGCGCCTGCTCGGGCGGCGGCTGGCAGGGCAGAGCCTCGAGGGCGGAAAGGCAAGCGTTGCCGATCAGATCGGGATGACAGCGGCCAATTTCGCCGGCTCGGCAGCGCGCGTAGCCGTTGCGGCTCCAGTCGCGGTCATCAGCCCGGAGGCGCGAGAAATCCTGAAGCGGGAACTCTCCTCGAATGAGGGGAAGATGGTGGATGGTCAGATTGCCTACTGATCGTCAGCCGCCTCGATCAGACGCCGTCTGAGACCCGTCCAGCATGCGGACCAGATAGGATTGGCAAATGGAAGTTGGCACGACTGTAAGCGACCGGCCGCAGACTGCTATATGTCCTCGATCATCGAAGCCGGCACGGCAGCGTGCCGGCTGTACGGGCCCTCGAAAACAAACGTCGCCGATATCGCTCGACTGCTGGGGAAGTCGCCGGCAAGTGTGTACAAAATCTTCCCCTCCAAGGCGGCGATTTGGGATGCCATTGCCGGGAATTTCTTCGAAACTGATCTCACCTTCACCCCATCTGCCGGCGGCGAGCTCACCAGTGCGGCGAGCCGCCTGAAAGAAACCGCGCTCGGACAACACCGCCTGATGCTGCAGGCACGTCACGGCGACAGCCAGATGTTCAACCTCGTTGTTCTCGCCGCAGACGGCAGTTGGCCATCATTCAGAGACCATCTGAAGCGACTTCAGGCGTATATCGGGGAGCTCATTTCCACTGGCATCGCGACTGAAGAGTTCGTTCCGAGGAATGTTGACACGGCCGCTTCCTGCTTTTGCGCCTCAATCATCTCCTTATGGGACCCCAGAATTATTGGCGCTCTGCCTTCGAGCCACTGTGAGCTATCAGCCCATGAACTTGCATCTTTCGCAGTTGCAGCTCTCAGCCAAGTTGCCCCAGGCGAGGAGAGCATGGCCGCGGAATGACGCCCCCAGATGCGGTCGCTAGGCCGCGAGGATGGTGATCCCGTAAGCATTGGCGGCCGCGGTCATGCGGGCGATGGTTTCGGCCGAAGGGCTGGCCTTCGGAGGCTCGGTTGTGCCTTCCGCTTCGATGAATTCGGCCATGTCCCGATCGACGACCGCGGAAAAGACCACGGGGATGGTTCCACGGTTGGAATAGCCGTGCACCATGAAGGGCGGGATGGTGACGATGTCGCCGGCGCTCGCTTCGATCTCTTCGGGGCCGCTGTCGCCCAGGCGCCAGATCGTCAGCTTTCCCTCGATGATGCGGAACACTTCCGGGCTCGCATGCGCATGTTTCGGCGTCCGGCTGCCTGATGGCACGGTGACGTCGAAGAGATTGAGCCAGGTTCCGCTGATTCTAAGCCGACGCTCGACCCGGTCGCCGAGGACGAAAAACCGCTTGGCCTCGTCGCTTGTATGCATTTTCACAAATGAGTTGGACATCATGTCTCTTTCTTTTTCTTACAGGGCTTCTTCTGATCGGCTTTTTCTTGCGGGCGCAGCCGTTAGACCTTTGCGCCGTCTTTGACAAGCCGCCCTGTTGTTGGGGGTAACATCGCCGAAGGCTTTCAAAGAAGCGCGCTGCATCGGCCGAAGCGCTGAACAAACGGCTCCGTTGCCAGGGGTTCAACGCCGCTCGCGCGCCACTGCGTCACGAGACTGTCGAGGCCGATATCGGTACTTCGGGGCGTTTCCGCAAGGTCCGTCAATGCCGCATCAGCTATGCGCAAATGACTGAGGCCGGAGGGATGCGAAAGGCTCGGCGCCTGTAATACCGCCGACACAGAAGGGGCGCATAGAACGCGGCGGCCGTTCTTGGAGCCGTCCTTCCACGCCGTCCCGGCATTCACTTTGATCATTCACATTGATGGAGCGCATCCATGTCCTCTCTTCCCGTCGTCGGCGCCGCCATGACGCTCGATGAAGTCGAACTTCACCGTGACTGGCTCTTCGAAAAGTCCCGCGATCTCGAATTGCAGAGCTTTATCGATGCCGAGATTCTGAACGGCGACTGGGCGCCGCTTGCCGCCCGCACCAGGCGGCTTCTCGACGGTCATAACGGCCGCCTCGGCATTCACGGCCCGTTCTGGGGCTTCACCATCGCCTCGGAAGATCCCGATATCCGCGCCATCGTCACTAGGCGCCTGCTGCAGGGGCTCGACGTCTGCGCCGTCATCGGCGCGACCCATATGGTCATCCACAGCCCTTATACGTCCTGGTCCTACAACAATCTCGACGACAATGCCGGCGCCCGCGAAGCCCTGGCCGAGCGCACGCACATGACGCTCCGCGACGCCGTCCGGCGCGCCGAGGATATCGGCTGCACCATGGTCATCGAGAACATCGAGGACAAGGATCCGCATATTCGCGTGGCGCTTGCCGAAAGCTTCAACTCGCCTGCCGTCGCGGTCTCGATCGATACCGGCCACGCCCATTATGCCCACGGCTATACCGGTGCGCCACCGGTCGATTATTACGTCAAGGCCGCCGGCAATCGCCTCCAGCATGTCCACCTGCAGGATGCCGACGGATATGCCGACCGCCACTGGAGCCTTGGCGAAGGCACGATCCGCTGGCATGCCGTCTTTGCGGCTCTCGCCAAGCTCGAAAGCAACCCGCGCCTCATCATCGAGATCAAGGACAAGTCGAAGATACCGGCTTCATCAGCCTTTCTCGCTTCGATCGGCGTAGCTCAATAGGGTCTTGTTGCTCTTCCCGCTCTCCCTCATTCCCGTGCTCGCCACGGGAGGGGAGGGTGGAATTATGCTTCATGAAAACCGGGTAATGACGCTGATGCCCGTGGCCTCAGCCTTGTCGAGCGCCATCAGCGCCGGCACGGCCTCCTCGAGGCTGACGCGGCGTCCGATCAGCTTCTGCGGCGCGATCTTGCCGGCCGAAAGCATCGACAGCATGGCGTCGTAGCGCCAGGCCTGCATGCCGTGGCTGCCGTAGATTTCCAGCTCGTGGCCGATTACCTGCGCCATTGGGATCTGCGGCGTCGCGTGTTCACCGAGCATCAGCCCCACCTGCACATGCCGTCCGCGACGGCGCAGATTCTTGATCGAATTGAAGCAGGTGACGGGATGGCCGAGCGCGTCGATCGAGACATGCGCGCCGCCCTTGGTGATCTCGCGCACCGCCTCCGCCACGTCGGCGACACCTGACGCATTGACCGTCGCCACCGCTCCGCACTCCCGCGCAAAGGCGAGCTTCTCTTCCGAAATGTCGATGCCGATCGCATTTGCCCCGAGCGCGGTGGCAATCATGATCGCCGACAGGCCGACGCCGCCGCAGCCATGCACGGCGATCCATTCGCCGGGCCCGGTGCGCGCCTGATCGGCGACGGCGCGAAACGAGGTGGCGAAGCGGCAGCCGAGACTTGCCGCCGTCGCGTCGTCGATCGTATCGGGCAGGTGCACCAGATTGGTGTCGGCATAATCGATCGCCACATATTCGGCAAACGACCCCCAATGAGTGAAGCCCGGCTGGAACTGGTTCGGGCAGACCTGCTGGTTGCCGGAATGGCATTCGCTGCAATGGCCGCAGCCGGAAACGAAGGGCACGGTCACCCGGTCGCCCACCTTGAAACGCATCACGCCGCGGCCGGTGGCGACGATCCGCCCGGCAAGCTCGTGTCCCGGCACGTGCGGCAGGCGGATATCAGGGTCGTGGCCCATCCAGCCGTGCCAGTCGCTGCGGCAGAGCCCGCTGGCGCCGACCGCTATGACGACACCGTCCTCTGTCGGTGTCGGATCGGCAACGGTGCGGATTTCGGGCGCCTGTTCGAAGGCTTCGTAGAACATGGCTTTCATCGGCGTTTTCCTTGCTGCCGAATGCATGGCGCCCGGAAGTGTGCAGCGGTTCCGGGATAACGGCATGCATAAAACAAAGAGCTTAAGAGCGTCGCATGGATCAAAGTCGATGGACGCTCTTAAGCGGCGGTTCCACCCATCATCGCATGCTGCAGCCAGCCATTCCAACATTCCATTCCATCATTTTTGCTGATGCACCCATCGCTGAAGCCGCTGTTGCTGCGCACGAATATTGCGGCCTGGCGGCATTCCCCGGCATTTTCTTGCTTCCGTGTTTCCGTTCGGGATTTGTCCTTGACCCGGCTTGCCGCGGCGGTTTTTCCTTCTCCGGCTTCAGGAGGAAACCATCATGGCCGTCGATACATCACCCCGCTCAACCACCTGGACTCATGTTGATGGAGAATGGCTCCCCGGCAATCCGCCGCTGATCGGGCCGACCTCGCATGCCATGTGGCTCGGCTCCACGGTCTTCGACGGCGCCCGCTGGTTCGACGGCATCGCGCCGGATCTCGACCTGCACTGCCAGCGCATCAACCGCTCGGCGCTCGCCATGGGCCTGAAGCCGGTGAAATCAGCCGAGGAGATCGTAGCACTCGCCTGGGAAGGCGTTGCCAAATTCGATGGCGCCACGGCGATCTATATCAAGCCGATGTATTGGGGCGAACACGGCGCGCCGGGCAGCGTCGTCTCCGTCGACGCGGAATCGACCCGCTTCGCGCTCTGCCTGTTCGAGGCGCCGATGGGCGGCCATGGCGGCACCAGCCTCACCGTCTCGCCCTATCGCCGCCCGTCCCCGGAAACGGCGATGACCGAGGCAAAGACCGGCTCGCTCTATCCAAACAGCGGCCGCATGATCGCCGAAGCGCGCAGCCGCGGTTTCGACAATGCGCTGGTGCGCGACCTGAACGGCAACGTCGTCGAGACCGCTTCCTCGAACGTCTTCATGGTCCGCGACGGCGTGGTGATGACGCCGGCCGCCAACCGAACCTTCCTCGCCGGCATCACCCGCGCCCGCGTCATCGGCCTGCTGCGCCAGGCCGGTTTCGACGTGCATGAAGCAGCGCTTTCCGTCGAGGATTTCATGCAAGCCGACGAGATCTTCACCACCGGCAACTATTCCAAAGTCGTCGGCGTCATCCGCCTCGACGACCGCGACCTCCAGGAAGGCCCGGTCACCCGCAAGGCGCTGGAGCTCTACATGGACTGGGCCCACGGCAGGAGTGAGAGCGAAGAGTGAGGAGAGGTCCCGCAAAGCGGGAGCAATCGATCCAGTGAATCGATTGCAACGACGAACGCCCGGAGCGCAAGCGCAGGGCCAGGGCGTTCCCCGGCAGAATCCGAGATCTGCGTCCACCCCCCTCTGCCCTGCCGGGCATCTCCCCCACAAGGAGGGAGATTGGCTGGGCGTGATGGCTTCTCCAAACAACTGGCCGTCACATGAATCGTGAACTTAGGGCGAGGCATGGCTTCTTGCCGATCTCCCCCCTTGTGGGGGAGATGCCCGGCAGCGCAGAGGGGGGTGCCAGCCACACCCGAGCCCATTCGCAAAAATGTGAGAGCAGGTCTACCCGGGGCGCACCCCTCACGTCATCCACTTCCGATGCTCCGCAAATCTCTCCGCCAAGAGGTCGATGAACAGCCGCACCTTGGTCGGCAGGTGGCTGCGGTTGGGATAGACGGCGTTGATGTTGAATTCCACCGGCCGGTAGTCCGGCATGATTTTCACCAGCCGCCCTTCGGCGATGTCGTCGAACACCACGAAACTCGGCGCCAGGAAGATGCCCCGCCCGGTCAGCGTCAGGAAACGCAGCATCTCGGCGCTATTGGAGACGACGTTGCCGCTGATCTTGACGCTTTCCTTGTTGCCGTCGCCATCCTCGAAGCGCCATTCGTCGCCATAGGGGTAATAGGCATATTGCAGGCAATTGTGCCCGGCGACCTCGGCCGGCGTCTTCGGCATCGGGTGGCTCTCGAAATAGGCCGGCGAGCAGACGAGCATATGGCGCCAGGGCGTCAGCTTGCGGGCGACGAGCGACGAATCCGGCGGCGGTACGGTGCGCATCACCAGGTCGTAGCCATCCTCGATCATGTCGACCATCCGCTCGCCGACGCTGAAATCGAGTGAGATCGACGGATAAAGTTCCATAAATTCGCTGACGACAGGCAGCAGGAAACGCACGATGGCACTGCTGGTATAGACCTTCAGCGTGCCACGCGGCGTCGTGCTCAGCGCCCCGGCCGTCCGGTCCGCCTCATCGAGTTCGGCCAGGATCTGTGACGAGCGCTCATAATAATATTTGCCGGTTTCGGTCAGGCTGACCTTGCGCGTCGTGCGGTTAAGCAGCCGCACGCCGAGCCGGTCCTCCAGCGATTGCACGTGATTGCCGACCATGGTGACGGACATGTTGAGCCGGCGGGCGGCGGCGGAAAAGCCGCCGCATTCCACCACGCGGCCAAACACCATGAGGCTTGTCAGCCGATCCATATTGCCCCCGGATTATCCGCTGAGAGTTGATGATCCTTCCCAATTTAAGCAGATTATCAGAATGAATGGCAGGGTGCATTTTCCTTTGCATCGAACAGGGCCTCAGAGAAGGCCAACGGTGAAGGAGAATTGCGATGGTCGAGTTACCCCACAGGCAAGCTTTTGAAACTGCCAGGCAAGCCGAGCAGATCCTGGCCGAGGAAGCCGCAAGGCCGCCCGCCGCCGAGGCGCCCCCCATGCCTGTCTCGGAAGCGCCGCCCCCCGAAGCGCCAGTTGCGGACGCACCGGTCGCGGATGCTCCCAAAAAGACCGGCCGCAAAATCGTCAAGCGCGCCGTCATTGCCGCCGCGCTGCTTGCCAGCGTCGCGTTTGCAGGCGATTTCGGCTACCGCTACTGGACGGTCGGCCGCTTCATCGAATCCACCGATGATGCCTATGTGAAGGCCGATTACACCACCGTCGCCCCAAAGGTCGCTGGCTATATCAAGGCAGTGCTCGTCAACGACAATGACGCGGTCAAGGCCGGCCAGGTTCTTGCCCGTATCGACGACCGCGACTTCCAGGCCGCATTGTCGCAGGCGAATGCCGATGTGAAGGCGGCCGAAGCCGCCATCACCAATATCGACGCCCAGATTGCCCTGCAGCAATCGGTGATCGAGCAGGCGAGGGCGACGGTCGATGCCTCGCAGGCCTCGCTCGATTTTGCCGTGTCCGATGCCGCCCGCTCGGCCCGCCTGATCACCAACGGTGCCGGCACCCAGTCTCGCGCCGAGCAGACCCAGTCGGCCCGCGACCAGGCCGCTGCCGCCGTCGAGCGCGACAGGGCAGCCCTCGTCACGGCTCAAAACAAGGTGCCAGTGCTGCAGACTGAGCGCGAACAGACGGTTGCCCAGCGCGACCGCGCTGCCGCCGCAGCCCAGCAGGCAGAGCTCAACCTCTCCTATACGGATATCGTCGCCGCCGTCGACGGCACGGTCGGCGCCCGGTCGATCCGGGTCGGACAGTATGTCACCTCGGGCACGCAGCTGATGGCCGTCGTGCCGCTGCATGCGGTCTATGTCGTCGCCAATTTCAAGGAAACGCAGCTGACCTATATCAGCCCCGGCCAGTCGGTCGAGATCAAGGTCGACAGCTTTCCCGACATCTCGATCAAGGGTCATGTCGACAGCGTTTCGCCGGCAAGCGGCCTGGAATTCTCGCTACTACCGCCGGACAATGCCACCGGCAATTTCACCAAGATCGTCCAGCGCATCCCGGTCAAGATCGTCATCGACGACGAGGCTCTGAGCGGCCTGCTGCGCTCCGGCATGTCGGTCGAGCCCGAAATCGATACCAAGGCTGCCCAAACCTCCGCGGCAGCTAAGGAGGGATCATCCAACCCTGCTGGATGATCCTTTCCCTTTTTCCCGAATGATCCCGATCATTCCCTGAATGATCACCCGAACCCCGTCATGAGAGAATTTTCCGCAAGAGCCGGAAGGAGTAGGTCATGGCCACTCTTCAGATCGCCGCCAACAGTAATGCGCTGGCGCCCCCCGCCGCCGTAGCGCCCGCGACACCTGCCGCGATGAGCCCGCTGCGCATGTGGGCAGCCGTTGTCGGCTCGACGCTGGGCGCCTTCATGGCCGTCCTCAACATCCAGATCGTCAATGCCTCGCTTGCCGATATCCAGGGCGCGATCGGCGCCGGGACGGATGATGGCGGCTGGATTTCGACCTCCTATCTGATCGCCGAGATCGTCGTCATCCCCTTGAGCGCCTGGCTGGCGCGCGTCTTCTCGCTCCGCAACTATCTGCTCACCAACGCCATCCTCTTTCTCATCTTCTCCGTTGCCTGCGCCTTCGCTGCCAATCTGCAGCAGATGATCATCCTGCGTGCCATTCAAGGCTTTTCCGGCGGCGTGCTGATCCCGATGGCCTTCACGATCATCATCACGCTGCTGCCCAAGGCCAAGCAGCCGATCGGCCTGGCCCTCTTTGCCCTTTCGGCCACCTTCGCGCCGGCGATCGGCCCGACGATCGGCGGTTATCTCACCGAGAACTGGGGCTGGGAGTATATCTTCTATGTCAACCTGGTGCCCGGCGCGCTGATGGTCGGCCTGCTCTGGGCCTCGCTCGACCGCGCGCCGATGAACCTGAAGCTGCTCGCCAAGGGTGATTGGCCTGGCATCATCACTATGGCGATCGGCCTGGCAGCCCTGCAGACCGTGCTGGAAGAGGGTAACAAGGAAGACTGGTTCGGCTCCGATTTCATCCTCCGCCTGTCTGTTATCGCCGCCGTCTCGCTGACGTTGTTCCTGATCATCGAGCTGAAAACCGCCAATCCGCTGCTGAACCTTCGCCTGCTGGTGCGCCGCAACTTCGGCTTCGGCATCGTCGCCAATTTCCTGCTCGGCATTGCGCTTTACGGCTCCGTTTTCGTGCTGCCGATCTACCTCACCCGCATCCAGGGCTATAATTCCGAGCAGATCGGCATGGTTCTCGCCTGGACTGGCATCCCGCAGCTGTTGCTGATCCCGCTGGTACCGCGGCTGATGAAGCATTTCGATGTCCGCTTGCTGATCGTCGTCGGCTTTGCCCTCTTCGCCGCTTCGAACTTCATGAACGTGCACATGACCGGCGATTATGCCAGCGACCAGCTGTTCTGGCCGAACATCGTCCGTGCCATCGGCCAGGCGCTCGTCTTCACGCCCCTCTCGGCGATCGCCACCGCGGGCATCGAGCGGGAGAATGCCGGTTCTGCGTCCGCGCTCTTCAACATGATGCGCAATCTCGGCGGCGCCGTTGGCATCGCCTCGCTGCAGACCTTTCTGTCGAAACGCGAGCAGTTCCACTCGAACATCCTGACCCACTCGGTCTCGGTCTTCGAGGAAGCCACCCGCGATCGTATCGCCAGGCTCACCGGCTACTTCATGAACCACGGCGTCAGCGATCAGGCGCTCGCCAGCCACAAGGCCGTCGTCGCCATCGCGCTGAAAATACGCAAGCAGGCCAATATCATGGCCTTCAGCGACACCTTCTTCCTGCTCGGCGTCGCCCTCGTCGTCGCCCTGGTTGCAACCCTGCTTCTGAAAAAACCCGGTCAACTCTCCGGCGGCGGCGCCCACTAGCGCCGTGCGGCCCTCAAGGAGGAGAAAGCCATGACGTCAGCGATCTATGCTCCCGATGCCGACAGGCTCCCGCCCAAGGCCGCCGGCCATGCCGTCAGCGTCGGCGCACTACTCTCGATCATCGAATGGCTCTCCGGCGATGAATGCCACGCGCTCGATGAAGCGGGCCTGGTCTCCGGCCTCGGCCGCCGGCTTCAGGCGCTCGGCCTGCCGGTCGACCGGCTGACCCTGCATCTGATGACGCTGCATCCAGAATTCATCGGCCGCACCATCGCCTGGGCGCCGGGCGAACCGGTCGAGATCCACGACCGCGAACACGGCGCGCGCGTCGCCATCGCCAATACGCCGCTGCGCAAGGTCATGGAAACCCGCGAACCGCTGGTGGTCGATACCAGAGAAAGCGTGCATGGCCGCTGGCAGCATATCGATGTCTTTGCCGATCGCGGCCTGATGCAGCTCGTCATCGCGCCGCTCTGCAATGTCGACGGCCCGGTCAGCGCCGCCGTCTTCGGCACACGGCGGCCGGGCGGCTTCACCGCCTCCGAGCGTGAGGTGATCGAGCGCATACTGCCGGCGCTACGCAACACCAGCGAACTCCGCATCCTTCGCCAGGTCGAGCTCAGCCTGCTCGATACCTATATCGGTCCGCTGACGGCAAGCCGCATTCTGGCCGGCCGCATCCGCCGCGACGAGATCGAATCGATGGAGGCAGCACTGCTGCTCTGTGATCTGCGCGGCTTTACCGAGCTGTCGAACCGGCTGCCCGGCAGCACCGTGCTCGGGCTGCTGAACGCCTATTTCGACAGGATCGTGCCGGCCATTACCCGCGAGGGCGGCGAAGTGCTGAAGTTCATGGGCGACGCCGTGCTTGCCTTCTTCCCGGGCTATGATGCCGCCCATTCCTGCGGCGCCGCACTGGCGTCGGCCCGCGCCATCCTCGATGAGATCGACCATTTCCAGTATGAGGGTATCGGCGTGAAGGCCGGCATCGCCCTGCATTATGGCGAGGTCAGCTACGGCAATGTCGGCTCCGGCCGCCGCCTCGATTTCACCCTGATCGGCGGCGACGTCAATCTGGTCAGCCGCATCCAGACCGCCTGCAGCGAACTGGGAGAGGCCCTGCTGATGTCGGCGCCGTTTCGCGACGAGGCCGGGGCAGGGGATGTAGTGTCGGTCGGGGCGCACAGGCTGAAGGGTTTTGCCGATCCGGTCGAACTGTTCACGATCGTGCGGTAGGTGTAGGCCCACCCCCCTCTGCCCTGCCGGGCATCTCCCCCACAAGGAGGGAGATTGGATGGGCGCGATGGTTTCCCCAAACAATTGCCCGTCACATGAATCGTAAATTGAGGGCGAGGCATGGCTTCTTGCCGATCTCCCCACCTGTGGGGGAGATGCCCGGCAGGGCAGAGGGGCTGCACCCACCGGGATATCAGACAGCCCACTTGCATAAAATGCATGGCAGGTCTGCCGGAAACGGTTTCGTCTTCCCCCATCTTTTCGCCATAGTGGCGCCGAAATTCCGTAAGTGGGGAGGAAGAGGCTTATGACTGTGCTGTTCGACGAACAAGGCGAGATCATCCGCGAACTGGGTGTCGCCGCCGACATCGACGCTGAGCGGGAGATCGAACGGCGAACCGCTTTCCTCAAGGATTATCTCGTCGCCTCGGGCATGCGCGGCTACGTCCTCGGCATAAGCGGCGGCGTCGATTCGCTGACGGCGGCGCTGCTGGCTCAGAAAGCGGTGCGCGAGCTGCGTGACAGCGGCTACGCGGCCGAATTCATTGCCGTGCGCCTTCCCTATGGTGTCCAGGCGGATGAGGCCGATGCGGTGAAGGCGCTGGAAACGATCGGCGCCGACCGCGCGATGGTGGTCAACATCAAGGCGCCGGCGGATGCGATGCTTGCCGCAGCACAGGACGGCGGCCTCGCCTTTGCCGATGCCGGCCGTCAGGATTTCATCCTCGGCAATATCAAGGCGCGCCAGCGCATGATCGCCCAGTTCGCCCTGGCCGGCGCCCTTGGCAGCCTCGTCATCGGCACCGATCATGCGGCCGAGGCGGTCATGGGCTTCTTCACCAAGTTCGGCGATGGCGCAGCCGATATCCTGCCGCTCGCCGGCCTCAACAAGCGCCGCGTCCGCCTGCTGGCAAAGCGGCTCGGCGCCCCGGACGAACTGGTCTTCAAGGTGCCGACCGCCGATCTCGAGGACCAGCGGCCGCTGCGCCCCGATGAGGAGGCCTATGGCGTGAGCTATGACGAGATCGACGATTTCCTCGAAGGCAAGCCGGTCGGCGAGATCGCCCGCCGCCGCATCCTCGCCGCCTATCGGGCGACCGCCCACAAGCGCGCTTTGCCGGTGGCGGTCAGCGCACTCTGACGGTCTTCCAGGGGCGAGATGCGCGCGCACCCGACCCGGGGTTTATGGCCTGACCGGCTCGCCCGTCCGTCCTGACGAGGCGAGATAGGCATGCGGCGCGAAATAGACGCCGTCCGCATCGAAGGCCTCGAGATCTTCGGCCTGCAGCGCCTCGCGCACCTTCGGCCGTGCCGCCACGCGGGCCATGAAGCCGTGCAGAGCCGGCCATTGCTTGAGATCGATGTCGGTCCAGGGCGACCAGTTCAGGCAGACGAAGAGATAGGCATCCGCCACGGTGAACGCATCGCCGGTGAGATAGGGTCCGGCAAGGCGACCGTTCAGCCAGGCGAGCCGCTTCGAGATCAGCGCGCGGACCTCCTCATGAACGCTGGAATAAATCGGATTGAAGAGCAGCACCATCGGCTTGTGCAGCTCGGCGGTGATGAAGTTGAGATAGGATTGCACCTCGTTGCGGCGGAGGTTGCCGACCTCAGGCAACAGGGCTGCCCCTTCGGGCACGCTGTCGGCGAGGAACTGCACGATGGCCGGCCCCTCGGTCAGCACCTTGCCGTCGTCGAGCATCAGCGCCGGCACATAGCCGTTGCCGTTGATCGCGAGGTAATCCTCGCCGTTGCTCGTCCTGTGGGTCTGCCGGTCGACCTGGACAAGCTCGATATCGAGCCCGAGCTCCCGGCAGATGATGTGCGGCGAAAGCGAACAGGCCGCGGCGTGCATGTAAAGTTTCATTGCGGTTTCCTCTCCTGGTGGAGGCGGTCGATGCCGCCCGCCGATGTCATTGAACATTTGTACTGTTTCGCATAAAATAATTCTCGTCAAGAATTTAATGCGAAACGGTACAAATATGAAAGACGAGAAGAAGCGCGGCCGCCCAAGAGCCTTCGATGCCAAGGCGGCGCTTGGAAAGGCGCGGGATGTCTTCTGGGACAGGGGGTTTGCCGCTGCCTCGCTCGACAATCTGAGTGCGGCCACCAACCTCAACCGCCCGAGCCTTTACGGCGCCTTCGGCGACAAGGAGGATCTCTATCTCGATACGCTGGAGGGCTATCGGCAGGACGGCATGAATACGCTCGCCGAAGCGCTCGACCCGTCATTGCCGCTGCGCGACAATATCGCCCGCGTCTATGCCGGTGCGCTGGCGATCTACCTGCACGGTGAAACCGCCGCCCGCGGCTGTCTGCTGATCGGCACGGCATCGGCCGAGGCGGTCCAGCATGAGCGGGTCCGCGAGGTGCTCGGCCGCAGCCTCAACGATTTCGACGACGAGATCGAAAAGCGCATGCGGTTTGGCGTGGAAAGGGGCGAGCTTCCGGAAAGCGCCGATCCGCAGATGCTTGCCAGGCTGGCCTCCGCCGTCATGCATTCGCTCGCCGTCCGCGCCCGCGCCGGCGACAGCCGCGAGACGCTGGAAGCAATCGCCCGGTCAGGCGTCGAGATGATTTGCGGGAGCGCCAATAATCCTTAGGTCGACTCCCGAGTCTCCGCATCCCTCGGCCGTACCATCCAGGCATAGGCTGCACCTGCGACAAGCAGCACGGAGGTGCCGAGGAACACCGCCCGCATGCCGATATGCCCGCCGACGAAACCGCCAAGGATGGGGCCAGCCACCTGGCCGACATATTGCGAGGATATGGAAAGCCCGAGCATGCTGCCGGCCGCACTGTCAGGTACGCTGTGGCGGATGACCGCGGCGATGCAGGGCAGCAGCCCGCCGAGCGCCACACCCATCAGGAAACGCAGGATGATCAGCTGCCAGGCGCTGGTGACGAAGGCCTGCGGGATCAGCAGCAGCCCGGCGACGGCGAGCGCGCCTGCTATGACAGGCCAGTGGCCGATCCTGTCGGCGAGCTTGCCGAGCCATGAGGCTGACAGAATGCTGCCGAGGGCGGCCGCCGACATGACGACGCCCGATACCATCGTCACCTGGGATTCGACGGGCACGAGCTGCGCGACATAGACGGTGATGATCGGCTCGATCGACATATTGGCAAACATCAACAGCATGCCGGTCGCCAGCATGGCGATGACGGGCCGCTTGTCGGCAATGGATTTCCAGCCGCCGCTGGCCTTGGCCGCTTTTTTGCGGGCCGGCGATTTCTCCTCCTTGATCAGGAAGGCTGTGGCGAGGAAGGCGAGGAAGATCATGCCGCCGGCGGCGAGGAATGTGCCGCGGATGCCGATGATGGGCGGCAGCGCCCCGCCGATCAGCGGCCCGACGAGATTGCCGGCCATGATGCCGGAGGAGAGCACGCCGAGCGCCCAGGCCGAACGATCCTTCGGCGTCTGCGTCGCCACCAGCACCATCGAGCCGGAGGCATAACCGCCGGCAAGCCCGACGAAGAGGCGCAGCGCCACCAGCTGCCAGACATTGCCGGCCATGCCCATCAGCGAGATCGCCAGCGTCATGCCGAGGCTGGCACGCACCAGCATCAGCTTGCGGCCGTAAATATCGCCAAGCTGGCCCCAGAGCGGCGCGACGAGAGCCGCGGCGAAAAAGGTGGCGCCATAGGCGATGCCCGACCATTGCACGATGTCAGCATGGTCGCTGACGCCGAGTTCCTCGACATAAAGCGGCAGGAAGGGAAGCAGCAGCGTCATCGCCACGATGGTGGTGAAGGAGCCGATCAACGAGATGGTGAGATTGCGCTTCCAGTAGATCGAGCCCGGCCTGGCGCTGGCGTCCCACTGCGTATCGGTCATTCTCTCGGCCTCGGCATTGATCGTGCAAGCGCGGGTTCCGCCGCGCCTGATGAAATGATGTGCCCTTTGCCGCGGCGAGGAGATCGGCGCGGGTGAATGTGTCCTGAAGATCGAGCTTTTCGAGGTCGAGCGCATAGGCCGTAGCGGTGCATGCGCTCGCCGTTCCAGGGCGGGCACGCGCTGATATAACCGCGCTATGGCCCATCCTTCAAGACGGCGCTTTCGCATCGGTGACCTGTCTTTGGAAATGAGAGCCGCAATCTGGACCCTCTCCGGCAAAAGTGCTAGAACATGACCAATTGCATAATGCAATCGGTTAATCCAAGGACATTTCCATGAGCGACATGCGCACATCCCGAGAGCAGACCGTCCGTCATCTCTACGCCGCCTATCTCGACGACCGCAAGGATATCGTCGGCGCTATGTTGACGGAGGATTTCACCTTCTCCAGTCCGCGTGACGACCACATCGACCGGGCGACCTATTTCGAGCGCTGCTGGCCGAAGGAGCCGGTCTTCCGCGGCTTTGACATCGAATTCCTGGCGATCGACGGCGACGAGGCGGTCATCCGCTACCGTGCCGAAAAACAGGACGGCGGCAGCTTCCGCAATATCGAGAGCTTTCGCTTCCGCGGCGACAAGATCGCCTCCGTGGATGTCTATTTCGGCCGGAATCTGTAACCCTGCAGCGCCGCGCGTCTTTTTAGACGCGCAAAGGACTCCGCAAAACTTTCAATCCTCGCATAGTGCTAGCGAGGCGGTCTTCACAGGAGCCGTATCGCCGAAGTGCCGATGATGATCATCGACACTGCCACCATCAGCGGCCGCACCGGCAGCCGTTTGACCAGGATCGCGCCGAAGGGGGCGGCGATGACGCCGCCGATGATCAGGCCGATCGCCGAATCGAGTTCCGACCAGCCGAGCGTCAGGATGAAGGTCAGGGAAATCGTCAGCGTCACCGCGAATTCGGTGAAATTGGTCGAGCCGATCACCCGTTTCAGGTCATGGCCGCGGCTGACGAGCGAACTGGTGACAATCGGCCCCCATCCGCCGCCGCCGATGGCATCGAGCACGCCGCCGCAAAACCCGACCGGCGGCACGATCCAGTCGCGGACATCCCGCTTCGGCGGTGGCCGAAAGGCCTTGTAGAGGATCACCAGTCCGATCGCGATCAGATAGGCCGACACGAAGGGCGCGATCACCTTGCCGTCGATATTGGCCAGCAGATAGGCGCCGATCGCGCCACCGATCATGCCGGCCGGTGCGAGCCGCGCCACCAGGCGCCAGTCGACGTTGCGATGATAGGCATGCGAGAGGCCCGACGCGGCGGTGGTGAACATTTCCGCCACATGCGTCATGGCGCTGGCATTGGCGACCGGCACCCCGAAGGCGAGAAGGCTCGTCGTCGACAGCACGCCGAAGGCCATGCCGAGCGCACCGTCGACGATCTGCGCGCAGAAACCCACGACGATGAAAAAGAAGAAATCCGATGTCATGCAGTCCCCTCAGACGAACGGTAGCATCAGAATAAGCGACGCGGAAAAAAATTTCCGCTCTTAACCGGCAAGTCCACGCTGCTTCAGCCGGATGATCTTGAAGAAGCCGTTCGGAAAGACCGGCAGGATATCGGCAGCGGCAAAATCGCCGCGGCGCTCGGCCCAGGCGACGATGCGGTGAATGCGGAAGGCGGAGGACCAGCCGATGTGACGCACCAGCGGCGCCACCGCCGTCTCGATCGCGCCCTGCAGACCGGCGCCGTCGCCAAGCTTGCTGGCGAGGATGATCTCGCCGCCCGGCCTCAGCATCCTGGCGCATTCGTCCAGCGCCCGTTCGGGTTCGGGGATGAGCGTGATGACGAAGGGCAGGCAGACCGCATCGAAAGACCGGTCGGCAAAGGTGAGCGCATGCGCATCCATCACCTCCAGCGCCTGCACATGCTGAAGGTTTTCGCGTTTCGCCTTTTCACGCGCCCGCTCAATCATGTGTTTGGAGATGTCGATGCCGGTCACCCGGCAGTGGCGCGGGTAATGCCCGAGCGTCAGGCCGGTGCCGACGCCGATCTCCAGAATGTCGGTGCCGGCCGCGGCGGCGAGGGCAGCGAGTTTGCGGTGGCCATCGCGCAGGATGCCGCGATAGACCCGGTCATAGACCGGTGCCCAGTGCTGATAGATTTTTTGCTGATCTTCCGCCCTGCTGCGAAGCTCTGACATGCCGGCACCTCCCACAGCGCCACGCGCCTTTCAGACGCCCAAAGGACGCGAACACTTTGAATTGCTGCATAATTCCAGGAAAAGGGGTTTTCCAGGAATTGCATAAAACAAAAGATTTGAGCGGTTCTGCGCTTCCATGAAAAAGCCGAACCACCCTAAAGCCCAGCCTTTCAACTCCTAAGGATAGGCTCCGGTTCCCCACGAAATGTGACGCAGGGCACAGATTCTCACTTGCGATCACTTTGAGGGAACCTGGGGGCAATCCCGCGGCAGCCTATTTTGCCGGCGCGAGACCGAGCTGTTTGGCGTCCAGTTCGCTGCCGATCTCGACGGTTTTCTTTTGTTTGTCGTAGACGCAGATCTGGGCGATCAGTCCCTTGGCGCCCTTCGGCTTGCCTGTCACCAGGGCAAGGCCATAATGCGAGCTGCCGAAGGGATCGACGGTGGCGCTGGGTTTTTCGATGCTGACCGCTGCCTTCTTGCATTTAGCCTCGACGTCTGCGGCGAGCTGCTTCCAGGCCTCATCGGAGGAGGCATGCGCCGCACCTGAAAGTGAAAGCAGCGCGGCGGCAGCGAGAGGCTGGATTATATTCCTGTTCATATCGGGTCTCCGTTGATCTTCATAAAGGCAAAAGTGGTTTTCGGCGTGGGTATTCCCATTGATTTGCCCAAGCGATTTCTACGCGCGACTCCAACCCTGCAACTGAGGCAAATTTTCCTCCGGCCGGTCGTTTTTTGATAATTCGCCGGTTGCCTCTCCCCCTTTCCCCTCCTATGTTCCGCCTCACCTGCCGAGACGCAATCTATTGCCAAGAGGAGATCTGACATGGCTTTCGAATTGCCTGAACTTCCCTATGATTACGAAGCGCTTGCTCCCTTCATGTCGAAGGAAACGCTGGAGTTCCACCACGACAAGCACCACAAGGCCTATGTCGACAACGGCAACAAGCTCGCCGCCGAAGCCGGTCTTTCGGACCTCTCGCTCGAAGACGTCGTCAAGAAGTCCTTCGGCACCAATGCCGGCCTCTTCAACAACGCGGCCCAGCACTACAACCACATCCACTTCTGGAAGTGGATGAAGAAGGGCGGCGGCGGCAACAAGCTGCCGGGCAAGCTCGAAGCGGCCTTTGCCTCCGATCTCGGCGGCTACGATAAGTTCAAGGCCGATTTCGCCACTGCCGGCGCCACCCAGTTCGGCTCCGGCTGGGCCTGGGTATCCGTCAAGAACGGCAAGCTCGAAATCTCCAAGACCCCGAACGGCGAAAACCCGCTCGTTCACGGCGCCACCCCGATCCTCGGCGTCGACGTCTGGGAACACTCCTACTACATCGACTATCGCAACGCCCGCCCGAAGTATCTCGAGGCCTTCGTCGATAGCCTGATCAACTGGGACTACGTCCTGGAACGCTACGAAGAAGCCACGAAGTAAACGGCGTCAGCCTGTTTGAATTTGACACCCGGCGCCCCCAAAAGCGCCGGGTGTTTTGTTTGGAGAGGCAAGCCGTCACATGCCTGTCATCGGCCACTACTAATCACGCCCCATGTCTTCCTCTGCTTCTCCCCTGTTCCGCTTCGGCATCATCGCCGACCCGCAATATGCGGCGATCGCGCCGCATGTGGCGATGGATCGTTATTACGCCAACAGCCTCGCCAAGGTTGCCGCGGCGATCGAGGTCTTCAACGACGAAGAGCTGAGCTTCGTCATGACGCTCGGCGATGTCATCGACCGCAGCTTTTCAAGCTTCGACGATATCCTGCCGGTCTATGAGAAGCTGAGGCACGAGGCGGTCTTCCTGCTCGGCAACCACGATTTCTCCGTCTCTGCAGGACACTTGTCCGAAGTTGCCGCGCGCCTCGGCATGCCATCGCCCTATTACAGCTTCTTGCGCCACGGCTGGCGCTTTATCGTGCTCGACGGCAACGAGGTCAGCATCTTCGCGCCGCCCGAAGGCCATCCTCATCGCGCCCTTGCCGCTGAGATGCTGGCGGAGTTGCAGGCAAAAGGTGCGAGGAATGCCCATCGCTGGAATGCCGCGCTGAGCGACGAACAATTCGCCTGGCTTGGCGATGAAATCGCAAAAGCGGCCGTGGCTGGCGAGAAGGTGATCGTCATGAATCACTATCCGGTGCATCCGCCCGGTGAGCACGACATGTGGGACAGCGACCGCATCGTCGCCCTGCTCGCCTCTGAGCGCAATGTCGTCGCCTATCTCAACGGCCACGACCACGTCGGCAATTACGGCATGGCCGGCGGCTGCCACTTCGTCAATTTCAAGGGCGTGGTCGACACCGAGACGGAAAACGCTTTCGCCATCGTCGAGGTCCATCCCGACCGCATCGAAATCCGCGGCTTCGGCCGGGAAGAGAGCCGTACGCTGGCTTATTAGCGGCGAAAGATTGCTGACAAGGTCTGCCTACCTCGTCGTGCTCGGGCTTGTGCCACGTATCCATAACAGGAATTGACCGAGGTAATGCGGGGCGCTTCCCCCGATAAAGCACCCAACGCGCCGGCGGCGAGTTTAGCGGAACGCACCCCCACCCTCCGTCATCCTCGGCCTTGAGCCGAGGATCCATGCCCGCTGCTGATGGAGGTCGGCGTGGATCCTCGGGTCAGGCCCGAGGATGACGGAGGGTGGGGCAAATGTCGGCAGTCCTCTCGGCAGGTGTCCAAGATCGTGGCGTTGAATCTCGGGAAAGAGGCCTTCTGGTGTCAAAGGTGACATTGACGCCCTGCTCGTACCTCAAACGCCACGCATCAGGCAGGCACAGCCTTCTCCGTCCACCCACTCGTCCACAATTCCCGCAGCCTATCGCCGTCGCCCTTGAAGAAATCTTCGCTCGTCGCGCAGCGCTCCACCCGGTCGCTGCGGAAATTGCGGATCGCCTGGCGCAGCTCGCACCAGGCGACGATATTGGCGGTCTGTGAATAATAGATCAGCGCGACCGGCCGGATTGTTCGCTCGCTGGCGCGGCCGAACTCGTCGCGGTACCCGAGCATCAGCTTGCGTTCGTCGCGGATCGCGCGGCGCACGATCGCAAGGTCGAAGCCTGCCGGCTGCGCGATCGAGCCCCAGGCGTAAAGCGCCTTGTTGTCCATCGCCTGGCGCAGCGGCGCCGGCACGGCGCCTGATATCTTCCGGTTGACCCGGCGCGCAGCCTGCTTCAGCTCCTCGTCCGCCGTCCGTTCAAGCAGCGCCAGCGACAGCACGATCGCCTCCATCTCCTCGATCGAGAACATCAGCGGCGGCAGGTCGAAGCCCGGCCGCATGATGTAGCCGATGCCGCGCCCGCCCTCGATCGGCACCCGCATCGCCTGAAGGGCGGCGATGTCGCGATAGATCGAGCGCACGGTTACCTCAAGCGTCTCCGCCATCGTCGCCGCCGTCATCGGTTTTCTTGCCAGCCTGAGGATCTGAATGATCTCGAAAAGCCGCGAGGCCTTGCGCATTTACCTCTCCCATCCGCCACGCTCCTGACAATACACTGTCAGTTGGGTTCCCGTATAGAGCCGCCTATCGGATTGAAATCAATCAGGGTCTTTCAAAACGGCCCGCAGACTGAAGGCGGTAACTGACATGAACTACCATGAAAACCTCTGGCTCTTCTTCACCCTTCTCTTCGGCATCATCATCGTACCGGGCATGGACATGCTCTTCGTGCTCGCCAATTCGCTGACCGGCGGCGTCAAGCGCGGGCTGGCGGCGACCGGCGGCATCATGGCCGGCGGCGCCGTGCATTCGGCCTATGGCGCAGCCGGCGTCGGCGTGCTCGTCACCATGCTGCCGCAGCTTTTCAACGTGCTGCTCTTTGCCGGCGTCGGCTACATGATCTGGATCGGAATTTCGCTGATCCGCAGTTCGATCACCGTCGAGGCGGTCGGCCCGGGAACGGCACGCTCCGGCTGGCGCGCCTTCCGCCAGGGCGCCGTCACCTGTCTGGTCAATCCGAAGGCCTATATCTTCATGTTTGCCGTCTATCCGCAGTTCCTCAGGCCGGAATATGGCCCGATCTGGATGCAGGGGCTGATCATGGGCGCCATGACCGTCATCACCCAGTTCGCCATCTACGGCACGCTGGCGATGACGGCCGGCCGCAGCCGCGACCTGCTCGTCGCCAACCCTGATGTCACGGCCTTTGTCGGCCGCTTCGCCGGACTGCTGCTGGTCGCGGTCTCGGCTTTCAGCCTCTGGCAGGGGTGGAAAAGCGCTTGAGCGCCACTGCATGTCGCCCGGAAGTGCGCGGCGGTTCCGGGATAACGACACGCATAAAAGCAGAGAACTGCCTATCACATTGTTTTTATGATGATCCGGCAAAACGTGACTGACCGGATGCATGGATTTTGTCATGCTGCCGGTGCAGATTGGCCATCGGCCATCTTGGCCGAGGAAAAAGGGAGAGCAATATGAATTGGAAAGCAGCAGCTGCGGCCGTTGCCATGGCCGGCATAGCCTTCGGTTCGGTGACCGCAGCAGACGGCACCCATGATTCGCGCGTTGCGTTGATGAAGCAGGTCGGCGGTTCGGCCGGGGCCTTGGCAGCCATCGCCAAGGGCACCAAGCCCTATGACGCCGAAGCGGTGAAGGCGGCGCTGACGACGATCGCCGCAACGGCCAAGGTTTTCCCCGACCAGTTCAAGCCGGGCACGGAGACGGGCGACGAGGGCGCGAGCCCGAAGATCTGGGAAAACATGGACGACTTCAAAGCCCGCGCCGCCAAGCTCTCCACTGACGCCGAAACCGCGCTGGCCCAACTTCCGGCCGATCCTGCGGCCGTCGGTGCCACGATGAACACGCTCGGCGCCAATTGCGCCGGCTGTCACAAGGCCTATCGCCTCAGCAAGTGAGCGATAGGCCATTTCGTCTGGAGCAATTCCAGCAAAAGTGTGCAGCGGTTTTGCGTCCGGAATTGCGTAAAGCAAAAGAGAGTACTGGATCCGCGCCGGCCTTGCCGCCTGCGCGGATCGCCTTATTCTCCGCCTGCGCGGACCGGTCGCGGGGTCCATCGCAAGGAAATGTTGACAACAGGGGAGGCGGCGCATGGTCCGCAGGTTCATCCGGTTACTGCTCTGTCTGATCGGCATCGCCGTCCTCGGCGGGGGCGCCTTCTATCTCGTCACCGCACCCGATCCGCTGCCGGAGAGCCATTGGGCGGGCCTCGGCGCGCCGGATCCGGCAAATGGTCAGATGGTTTTCTGGGCGGGCGGCTGCGTCAGTTGTCATGCCGCACCCGGTTCCGAAGGCGATGCAAAGCTGACGCTTGCAGGCGGCCTGGCGTTGAAGAGCCCTTTCGGGACCTTTCACGTGCCGAACATCTCACCCGATGAAAAGGCCGGCATCGGCGGCTGGACACTTGCTGAGTTCGGCAACGCGATGAAGCGCGGCGTCGGCCCGGGCGGGCAGCATCTCTATCCGTCTTTTCCCTATGGCTCTTATTCCCGCATGAGCGACAAGGACGTCAACGATCTCTATGGCTTCCTGAAAACCCTGCCGAAGAGCGCAAACGTCGCGCCGCCGCACGAACTGCCGTTCCCCTTCAACATCCGGCTGGCGCTCGGCGGCTGGAAATTCCTCTATCTGAACGACCAGCCGCGCGTCGCCCTGGCAAAGAGCGACGACAAGATCAAGCGCGGGCAATATCTCGTCGAAGGCCCCGGCCATTGCGGCGAATGCCATACGCCGCGTGATGCGCTCGGCGGCTTCAAGGCCGATATGTGGCTTGCCGGCGCGCCCAATCCGGAAGGCAAGGGCCGCATACCCAATATCACCCCGGCCTCCGAGAGCATCGGCGGCTGGAGCGAGGCCGATATCGCCAGCTACCTCGAAACCGGCTTCACCCCCGATTTCGATTCCGTCGGCGGCTCGATGGTCGATGTGCAGCAGAACATCGCCCATCTGCCGGCCTCCGACCGTGAGGCGATCGCCGCCTATCTGAAGGCCGTGCCGGGTCGTTAGCGATGGCGGGAGCCGATCGTTTATCAAAGCGCGCTCTAGTGGCGCTCGACGCCCTTTGCCGCCAGAATGTCGTCAACGGCTGTCGACGTCAGAAATTCCGACAGCTGCTTGGCAGCTTCTGCATTCGTTGAATCGGCGCTGATGCCGATGGCGAAGTCGATGTAACTTTGAAGTTCTGCCGGAAACCGACCGACAAGCATGACCTCGGGAGCGGCGGCGAGAATCGACGTCACGGGAACGACCCCGAGCTCGGCTTCCCCACGGCCGACGGCCGGTGCCGTCTGCCCTCCTGATATGGCCACCAGCTTGGGCTTGACCTCATCGGCTATTCCCAAGCGTTCCAGCAAACCGGAGAAGTAGCCGCCGCTGGTTCCTTCACTGGCGTAGGCGATGGATCTGGCGCTCTTCAACGCATGCGCAAATGCTTCCACGGACCCGATGTCGAGTGATCGGCTGCCTGCCTTGGCCGCCACCCCCATCGCTATCCGGCCGAACGCGACCTGGCTTCCCGCCTTGATTTTTCCCAAGGCGGTCAGATCCTGAACCAGGTTCGGATTGGTGATGACGAGGTCAAAAGCTTCCCCCGCTTCGATCTGCTTCTTTACAGCGGGATTAAGCGCCCACTGGGCCGCAACCGTGAATCCCGTGGCCGTTTCGAACTGGGATAGGAGAGGAAGAATGGCGGGCCGGACCGCAATAGCACCAAAAAGCCGGATTTGCTGATTCATGGGCTAACCTGCAAACGGTTGAAACGACCTTCCTTGCGATTCCCAGTGACCCGATGGCATCCATCGTGTCGGTTGCCGAAACAAACCGACACTCAATGGATCATACAAGAGTCATACCGGGAATGCACTTATCGAACGCCCTTCTCAAGCGATCGACTGCATGTAGCGCATGCCGGTCACCGGACGCGGGGTGAAATCCAGCTGTTCGTAGAAGCGGTGCGCCAGCACGTTTCCGGTGGCGGCGCTGACGGAGAGGTAACCACAGCCGGCATTGCGGGCGGTCTCGCGCGCCCGGTCGACGAGCAGCTGGCCGGTGCCGTGGCCGCGATGGCCGTCGCGCACGAAGAGATGGTGCAGGTCCATGCCGCGCTTGCCTTCCTGCGCCCTGTAGAGCGGCACGAGAATGGCGTAGCCGATCAGCCCTTCGCTGGTCTCGGCGACGAGCGCATTGATCCAGGGCAGGGGCCCGAAGAGGTCGCGCTCCAGCTGCTCCGGCGTAGTGGCAGCCGCATCGCCGTGATGGGCGGCAAGCAGGGCGATCATCTCGCCGAGTTCGGGCAGGTCGCGCGGCTTGGCGGCGCGGATCGTCACCACCGATGGGCGCATCAGTGAAATTTCGCTGTCTTCGATTTCGGTCATGGTCTTCGCGTCCTTTGATAGTCTGCC
Organism: Rhizobium sp. WYCCWR 11152; assembly: GCF_013087615.1. NCBI lineage: Bacteria > Pseudomonadati > Pseudomonadota > Alphaproteobacteria > Hyphomicrobiales > Rhizobiaceae > Rhizobium > Rhizobium sp. WYCCWR 11152. Next base: position 533,290 of record NZ_JABFCP010000009.1, read on the forward strand.
GTCAGGACGCTGCCGATACAACAAAGCCGCCTGACGGCGGCTTGTTGACAATATGATCTTGTCCGGCCGCCCTTTACAGGTACAGCCAAAAATACGAGCGGCTCTGGTGCGCGTTCTTGATCATGGATCATAGATCGTCGGAAACGCGGGCTTTGTCAATGGCGGATCGGAGCCCATCAGAGGCATTGAGCTCTGGCCTCACCCTTGATAGTATACCCCCCTATGCTATATGAGAGCCCATCGTGTCCCACACCACCCTGCAGAAAAAGAAGCTCGTCGCCCGCATCAGCCGCTTGAAGGGGCAGATGGAGGCGGTCGAGCGCGCGCTCGAGGCCGAGCGCCCCTGCGGCGAGATCCTGCAGCTACTCGCCTCGATCCGCGGCGCCCTGACCGGGCTGACCGGCGAGGTGCTCGACGATCACCTGCGCGAGCATGTGCTGAATGCCGCCGACGATGTGGCGAGGGCCGAGGCGGTCGAGGAAATATCGGAAGTCTTGAGAACCTATATGCGCTAGAGCAATTCAGGAAAAGTGTGAAGCGGTTTTCCCCGGCAAAGCGCGAAGCGATTTTGCCGAGAATTGCGTAAAAACAAAAGCTTATAGCGGTGACGAAGGAGCCTGTAATGCGTGCCGGAATCGACAAAGCTGGAATTGATGCGCTGGAACACGATCACGTCTTCCTCGGCACTGACCATGCGCGCAACGAGCGGCGCATCTGGCTGGTCATCGCGCTGACGGCGGTGATGATGGTGGCGGAAATCGCCGCCGGCACCGTCTACGGCTCGATGGCGCTCGTCGCCGATGGCTGGCACATGTCGACCCATGCCAGCGCGCTGCTGATTTCAGCGCTCGCCTATCTCTTTGCCCGGCGGCAGGCGCGCAATCCGCGTTTCACCTTCGGCACCGGCAAGCTCGGCGATCTCGCCGGTTTCGCCAGCGCCATCGTCCTCGCGCTGATCGCCTTGCTGATGGCCTGGGAAAGCCTGCTGCGTCTTGCAAATCCGGTGCCGATCGGCTTTGCCCAGGCAATCGCCGTGGCGGTCATCGGTCTTGCCGTCAATCTGATAAGCGCCTGGCTGCTTGCCGGCGGCGGCCATGTCGCGCATGGCGATCATGCGCACCATCACCATGGCCATCATCACGGGCATGGCAATCATGCCCATGCCCATCACGGTCATGCGCATCATGGACATGGCAACCATGCCCATCACGCAAAGACCGGCGACAACAATATCCGCGCCGCTTATCTGCATGTCATCGCCGATGCCCTGACGTCCGTGCTCGCCATCGCGGCGCTGACGCTCGGCAGTCTTTACGGCTGGCTCTGGCTCGATCCCCTGATGGGCATCGTCGGCGGGCTGGTGATCGCCAATTGGTCCTGGAGCCTGATGAAATCTTCGGGCGGCGTCCTTCTCGACGTCGTTCCCGAAGGCGAGACGCTGCCGGCGGAAATCCGCGGCGCCATCGAGACAGAGGACGACCGGATCACCGATCTGCATGTTTGGCAGGTCGGCCCCGGCCATCATGCCGCAATCGTCGCCGTCCTCACCTCGCAGCCGCGCGATCCGGCTTTCTACAAGGGCAGGCTCTCGGCGCTGGAGGAACTGTCGCATGTGACGGTCGAGGTCACACGCGCCGCATGATCGGGGCGGGCGGGGACGCTCGACGGACGACAAGATCGCTCGACGGACGATTAACATCGCCGTGGGGACGACAAGTCGCCGCAATCGCTGCTTAGCTCTGTCCTCCTGATTCGCCGGAGGATTTCATGGATCTCAGTCTGACTCGCCGCATGCTGATAGGCTCGGCGTTGTGCCTGCCTGCGATGGGCTTACCCGCGCTGGCGATTCCCGCTAATGCCGAGGAGGGCGCCAAGGAGAGTGCCGAGGAGGGCGACGACAACATCGACCGCCGCCTTGCTGCGCTGGAAAAACGCACCGGCGGCCGCCTCGGCGTCTCGGTGCTCGACACCCAGACGAGCATCTCTTTCGGCTATCGCGGCAGCGAGGCCTTTCCGATGTGCAGTACCTTCAAGGCGCTGGCCGCCGCTTTCGTGCTTGCCCGCGCCGACAAGGGTGAGGAGAACCTCGACAGGCGGGTGAGCTACGGCAAGGACAAGCTCGTCGACTATTCGCCGATCAGCGAAAAACACGCCGGAACCGGTGGCATGACCCTCGCCGAACTCTGCGAGGCGGCGGTGACCGTCAGCGACAACACTGCCGGCAATCTGCTGCTCGAAAGTTTCGGCGGTCCGGCCGGGCTGACCGATTGGCTGCGCTCGATCGGTGACGGCACGACGCGTCTCGACCGCACCGAGCCGACGTTGAACGAGGGCAGGAAGGGCGATCCGCGCGACACGACGACACCGGACGCGATGCTCGACACGCTCGGCAACCTGACGCTCGGCTCGGTCCTGGCCGAGGCCTCCTCAGACAGGCTGATCGCCTGGCTGGTGGCGAGCACGACGGGCAAGGAGCGGCTCAGGGCCGGCCTGCCCGCGCATTGGAAGGTCGGCGACAAGACCGGCACCGGCCCGAATGGATCACTCGGGGATATCGCGGTGATCTGGCCGCCGGATCGCGGCCCAATCGTCGCCGCCGTCTATATCAGCGAGGCGACCGTGCCGGTAAAGGAACTCAACCCGGTCTTTGCCGAAGTCGGCCGCATGATCGTCGAGATGGTGTGAATCATGAAAGATACAGAAGCATGGTTCCCAGGAGTTACGTAAAAACAAAGAGATAGAGCATCTGTTTGATGCACGAGCAGGAGTTCACTGTCACGCGATACCCGCCGTGGAGTTCGGCGAGACCAGCCCCTCATCCGGCTGCCGCCACCTTCTCCCCGCTTGCCGGGAGAAGGTGATATGCCGCACCCTCTCGGTCCACCAACCTCTCGCAGGGCACGTCCCCTCTCCCCGTCAGAACGGGGAGAGGGTTAGGGTGACGGGCAGCCATCGGCGCCAACCGACAGCCGTGGACGGAGCCCGAAAAGCACTGCAGTTCGAAAACGCGCAGATTTTCCAGCGCTCAAGCAGCCGGAACGTCGTCCGCTGTCTCGGTGCCGTCATCCTCGATGCCGGCCATCTCGCGCTTGATCTGGTCGGCGACTTCCTTCTCGATTGCGGCGCGCTGGTCGGCCGGCATGGCGGCCAGGTCGGCCTCGGTCAGATCGTGCTGCTCGAGATAACGCGCCCGGATATATTCCGCCGGCGTCATGTTGCCCCATTTGGAGAATTCGTCGACCAGGGAATCATGCGCAGCACTCGCCGCCACTTCTTCGTCGGAGGGCGGGTTGATAAAAGGGCCTTCACTGCTTTGAAGAGCCCAGATCGTATTGGCGATCGAAGGCGGCGTGCTGCTGGGTTCGAGACCGGGCGCGGCACTGGGCGCCGTTTTGGTGAAGTCCGCCGTCTGCTGATTCTTGGATTTGGCCGGCTGATCGAAAAGGCCGCCGATGCCGTAATAGTTGCGAATATTGCTAGAGATTTCCATAAAAACTCTCCCCGAAAACCGGGGAGAGAATGAAGCGGTAAACCTGCGCAGAGCTTGCGGGAAGCTTTGCGTCACGGCAACGTATAGGCGATCACATAATCGCCGGGCTTGGTGCCGACCGAGCCGTGGCCGCCGGCGACCATGACAACATATTGCTTGTTATCATCGGTCGTATAGGTCATCGGCGTCGCCTGGCCGCCGGCGGGAAGCCGCGCCTGCCAGAGCTCTTGGCCATTCGTCACGTCATAGGCGCGCAGGTAGTTGTCGACCGCGGCGCCGAGGAAGGCGACGCCGCCCTTGGTCAGCATCGGCCCGCCGATGCCGGGCACGCCGACCTTGAAGGACAGGGGCAATGGCGTCATGTCGCGCACGGTGCCGTTCTTGTGCATATAGGCGATCTTGCCGGTACGCAGGTCGACGCCGGCGACATAGCCCCAGGGCGGCGCCTGGCAGGGGATTTTGAGCAGCCCGAGGAAGGGACCCATGAAGACGCCGTAGGGCGCGCCGTCATTGCGGTTCAGCCCCTGTTCGCTGCCCTTCTCGTCCTGGCCTCTCGGCGGAATATCGGCGGACGGCACCAGACGCGAGGTGAAGGCGAGATAGGTCGGCATGCCGAACATAATCTGCCGCTCCGGATCGACCGCCACCGAGCCCCAGTTGAAGGTGCCGAAATTGCCGGGATAGACGATCGTGCCTTTAAGCGAAGGCGGCGTATAGCGGCCCTCATAGTGGTAGCGGTGGAAGTCGATGCGGCAGGCCATCTGATCGAATAGCGACACGCCCCACATGTCCTTTTCTTGGAGAGGCTCCGGCGAGAAGGTGAGGTCCGAGATCGGCTGTGTCGGCGAGGTATGATCGCCCGAGACCGCGCCGCCTGGCGCCGGGATTTCCTTGACCGGTATGATCGGCTCGCCGCTGCGCCGGTCGAGCACATAGATATCGCCCTGCTTGGTCGGGCCGACCAGGGCCGGAACCACGGTGCCGTCCTGCTTCGTCAGGTCGATCAGCGCCGGCTGGGCCGGCACGTCCATGTCCCAGAGATCGTGATGCACCGTCTGGCGCACCCAGCGCAGCTGGCCGGTGGCGATATCGAGCGCGACGATCGAAGAGGAGAATTTCTCGACATTGTCGCTGCGGCCGATGCCGAGCTGGTCGGGCACCTGATTGCCGAGCGGGATGTAGACCATGCCGAGCGCCTCGTCGACGCTGAAGACCGACCAGCTGTTCGGCGAGTTGGTCGTATAGGTCTGGCCCTCGGAGATCGGCGTCGTCACGTCGGGATTGCCGGAATCCCAGTTCCAGACCAGGGCGCCGGTGTTGATGTCGAAGGCGCGGATGACGCCGGATTGTTCCTCAGTCGAATAATTGTCGTTCACCGCCCCGCCGACGATGATCTTGCCCGCCACCGCGACCGGCGGCGAAGTGGAATAATAATAGCCGGCCGGATTATAGCGCATGCCGGCTTCGAGATGCAGCACGCCCTGGTCGGCAAAGCTGGTGCAGACCTTCCCGTCCGCAGCATCGAGCGCGATCAGCCGGGCGTCGGAGGTCGGCAGGTAGACGCGCTCGGCGCAGGGCTGGCCGGCGGCAACGGCAGGATCGGCATAATAGGTGACGCCGCGGCAGGTCTGATGCTGCCGGTCGGGGTTCATGCCGGAGTTGGCGTCGTATTTCCATTTCTCCTTGCCGGTCTTGGCGTCGAGCGCGATCGCCCAGTTATGCGGCGTGCAGAGATAGAGCGTGTCCTTCACCTTGAGCGGCGTCACCTGATAGGTCGTCTCGCCGACATCGTCCGGCCGCTTGACGTCGCCGGTCTGGTATCGCCACGCTTCCTTGAGGGTGGAGACGTTCTCGGCGGTGATCTGGTCGAGTGGCGAATAGCGCTGGCCGAAGGGTGTGCGGCCATACTGATGCCATTCGCCATTCGGCACGCTGCCGCCAAAGGCGGGATTGGCGGCGACCGCATCCTTAGGCAGCTCGCCGGCAAGATCATGCGGGTCAGTCGTCATCGAATAAAGGGCGACGAGGATGGCGAGGATGACAGGCACGGCGAGCGGCCAGGGGTTCGCGGCGTAGGTGATGCCCGTCGGGCTGCGCAGGCCGAGCGGCCGGCGGATCCATGGCGTCAGCAGCCAGAGCCCGAGCAGGATGATCATGCCGCCGCGCGGGCCGAGCTGCCACCAGTCGAAGCCGACCTCCCAGATCGCCCAGGCAAGTGCTGCGACGACCAGCACCGCATAGACCCAGAGCGCCACCGCCTTGCGCATCAGCAGCAGCCCGGCGGTAATCAGGAACATCAGCCCGGCGAACAGATAGAAGACGCTGCCGCCGAGCGTAACGAGCCAGAGCCCGCCGCCGCCGAGAGTGAGCCCGATGATGATGAAGAAGATGGAGGTGACGATGATCGCCATAAGGCTGTCTCCCGCTGAGGTTAGCCGGGGTGAAGGATCGGCGGAAAAGCCCCGCCGATCAGCCAGATAGCGCGAAGGAGATGCCTTTCAACGGCCACAATTGCCGCAGGGGTTACAGCGCCGCGCGTCGTTTAAGACGCGCAAAGGACGCTGTAACACTTTGAATGCTGCATAATTTCATCCTTAAATCGATTCCGATTTAGGGAATTATGCAGTCGGTCAGGATGCACCGAACTGGGCTTGATGTAGCCTGGCATAGCCGCCTTCGCGCGCCAGCAGTTGGCTGTGCGTGCCCTGTTCGACGATGCCCGATGTTCCCACCACGACGATGCGGTCGGCATTGCGGATGGTGGCGAGCCGATGGGCGACGACCAGCGTGGTGCGTCCCTTGGACAGTGCCGACAGCGACTGCTGGATGGCATATTCGGTCGCCGAATCAAGCGCCGACGTGGCTTCGTCGAGGATGAGGATCGGTGGATTTTTCAGGAAGATGCGGGCGATCGCCAGGCGCTGCTTCTGCCCGCCGGAAAGCTTGACGCCGCGTTCGCCGACGACGGTGTCGAGCCCGTTCGGCAGGGACAGCACGTATTCATCGAGGGCGGCGCGCCGCAATGCGTCGATAATCGCCTCGTCGTCGGCGCCGAGCCGGCCATAGGCGATATTGTCGCGGATGGTGCCGCCGAACAGGAATACGTCCTGAGCGACGATGCCGATCTGCGAACGCAGCGACTTCTGCGTCATGTCGCGGATGTCGATGCCGTCGATCAGGATCGAGCCGGAATCCACCTCGTAAAAGCGCGGCAGCAGCGAGCAGATCGTCGTCTTGCCGGCGCCGGACGGGCCGACGAAGGCGATCGTCTCGCCGGCCGCGATCGAAAGATCGAGCCCATCGAGCACCTTGCCATCACCGGTATAGCCGAAGCTCACATTCCTGTAGACGATGTTGCCGGCAAGGTGGTCGACGCTGATCGCATTCGGCCGGTCGGCGATATCGGGAGCGGTGTCGATCAGCTGCGTGAAGCGCTTGAAGCCGGCGATGCCCTTCGGATAACTCTCCAGCACCGAGGTGATCTTGTCGATCGGCCGGAAGAACACGTTGACGAGCAGCAGGAAGCCGACGAAGCCGCCATAGCTGAGTTCGCCCGATATCACGAACCAGGTTCCTGATATCATGACCACCAGCTGCACGAAGCGCGTGCTGAAATAGCTGAGCGTGATGCTGGCGGTCATATAGGCATAGGCGTTGAGTTTGGTCGCCCTGTAGCCCTCGTTGTTGCGGGCAAACAGATCGCGTTCGTGATCCTCGTTGGCGAAAGCCTTGACGACGCGGATGCCGCCGACGCTCTCATGCACGCGTGTATTGAACTCGCCGACCTGCCGGAACAGGTCTCGCCAGTTGAGCGTCATCTTGGCGCCATAGCGGCTGACCAGCCAGGTCATGAACGGCACGATGGCCGTTGTCAGCAGCGCCAGCTTCCAGTGCACGGTAAACATCAGGATGAAGGCGCCGATGAAGGTCATGATCGCGATGAAAAGGTCTTCGGGACCGTGATGGGCGACTTCGCCGACTTCTTCGAGATCCTTGGTCACATGGGTGATCAGGTGGCCGGTCTTGTTGTTGTCGAAATAGCGGAAGGACAGCTTCTGGATATGGTCGAATGCTTGCCGGCGCATATCGGTCTCGATGCCGATTCCGAGCGCATGGCCCCAATAATTGACCACCGCCATCAGCGCCGTGTTGAACAGGTAGATGACCAGCAGCAGCCCGGCCGTCGCCGCAATCAGCCACCAGTCCCTCTGCGGCAGCAGGGTGTCGACGAAGAGCTTGACGGCGATGGGAAAGCCGAGCTCGAGCAGCCCGGCAACGACCGCGCAGCCGAAATCGAGAAAGAACAATTGCTTGTAGGGAGTGTAGTAGCGAAAGAATCTGAGCAGCATGGACGGCCCCACGGGAAATGCAGAAGGAGGCGCCGCTCCTCGTCAAGAACGCTGTAGCGGCGGCGATCCTGCAAGGACAGCCCTATTCGCCGCAGGGCGGATGGAAGCGGATCGCTGTGGCGCAACTGCCGCAGCGAAAACGCTCAAAGCGCCTGTCACGTTCCGCAGAAGGTCGCAAGCACCCGTTCGCTGGGCTTCGGCGGTTCCCTATAGGCGGCAAAGCCCGGCTGGTCGTCATAGGGTTTCGAAAGCACGCTCAGCAGCGCCTCGAACAGCGAGAAATCGCCATTCTCGACGGCGGCCTCGATCGCCTGTTCGACGCGGTGATTGCGCGGAATGAAGGCCGGATTGACGCGGCGCATGGCAATGGCGCGCTCACTGGCCGTCTGCGGATCGCGTGAGAGCCGCTCGCGCCACTGCGTAAGCCACGCGCCGCAGGCTTCCGGCTCGCGGAAACTCGCCGCAAATTCAGGCTCTGCGGCGCCATCGCCGGCAAGATCCGACAGCCGCCGGAAGGTCAGGGTGAAATCGGCACCCTGCGCCTGCATCAGCGACAGCAGCGCCTGCACCAGATCGAGATCGCCGTCCTCTTCGCCGGCAAGGCCGATCTTTTCGAGCATGCCGGCCAGCCAATGCGCCTGAAACCGTTCGCCGTAACTCTTTATAACGACATTGGCCTTGTCGACCGCGCTGTCGGGTTCGGCGTCGATCAGCGGCAGCAGCGTTTCGCCGAGCCTTGCGAGGTTCCATTGGCCGATGCCGGGCTGGTTGGCATAGGCGTAACGGCCGTGCTGGTCGATCGACGAAAAGACGGTCGCCGGATCATAGGTATCCATGAAGGCGCAGGGGCCGAAGTCGATCGTCTCGCCGGAGACGGTCATATTGTCCGTGTTCATCACGCCATGGATGAAGCCGACATGCAGCCAGCGGGCAATCAGCGCCGCCTGGGGTTCGCAGACCGCTTCGAACAGTGCGAGATACGGGTTCTCGGCCTCTTTCAGCGCGGGATAATGCCGGTCGATCACATAATCGGCCAGTGCCCGCACGCCGTCGGTGTCGCCCCTGGCCGCGAAATACTGGAAGGTGCCGACGCGGATATGGCTGGCCGCGACGCGGGTGAAGACCGCACCCGGCAGCACCTCTTCGCGGTAGACCGGCTCGCCTGTCGTCACCGCCGCCAGCGCCCGCGTGGCCGGAATGCCGAGCGCAAACATCGCCTCGCTGATGATATATTCGCGCAAGACCGGCCCGATTGCCGCCCGCCCATCGCCGCGGCGCGAAAAAGGCGTTGGTCCGGCGCCCTTCAGCTGGATGTCGTAGCGCTTGCCGCTGCGGTCGACCACTTCGCCGAGCAGGATCGCCCGCCCGTCACCGAGCTGCGGCGAGAAGCCGCCGAACTGATGTCCGGCATAGGCCATCGCCAGCGGTTCAGCCCCTTCGGGAACGAGATTGCCGGAAAAGATCGCCGCGCCATCGCGGCGCAAGGCCTCGACGTCGAGCCCGAGTTCGGCGGCGAGCGCCTCGTTGAGCTTGATCAGCCAGGGCTCCGCCACCGCGGTCGGCGCTTGCGCCGCAAAGAAGTGCGGCGGCAAACCGACGTAGCTGTTGTCGAACGGAAAGGCCGCACCGGGCCGGTTTTTCTGCAGGGCGGAGGTCATGGTTCATAGGTAGGGCCGGGGTGCCTGCGGCGCAAGCCGGACCTTCACGAAGATCGAGCCGATGCAAGGAATCGTGACCTGCCTTTACCTCTCGTCAAAGCAGCTTTGCCATAAAGGACATAGCGCCGCCATGATCGCGGGCGTATAGCAAATCGTCTCCCCTTGGCTTTGCGCCATGTCATCCCCCGCGGCCCTGCTGCCTTGTGTGCTCCGCCGCGCCACCGCGAGTGATCCCGGACGATGTCGGATCAGATTTACCAGGCGCCGATGGTTCGGCGCGCCACGCCCAATTTCCGGGTGATCGCGATGATTGTCGCGAGTGCGATGCTGATGGAAAACATCGATGCGACCGTGCTTGCGACCGCGCTGCCCACCATGGCGCGCGATTTCGGCGTCAGCGCCCCGGCCATGTCGATCGCACTGACCTCCTATCTCCTGAGCCTTGCGATCTTCATTCCGGCAAGCGGCCGGATGGCCGACAGTTTCGGCTCCCGCACCGTTTTCCGCTCGGCCATCGCCGTCTTCGTCGTCGGCTCCATCCTCTGCGCCCTTGCACCGACGCTGTCCTTCCTGGTGCTGGCGCGGCTGTTGCAGGGCATCGGCGGCGCGATGATGATGCCGGTCGGGCGCCTAGTGCTGATGCGCAGCGTCGACCGCAAGGATATGGTCAGCGCCATGTCCTGGCTGCTCGTGCCGGCGCTGATCGGCCCGATCGTCGGCCCGCCGCTCGGCGGCTTCATCGTCACCTATCTCGACTGGCGCTGGATCTTTTATATCAACGTGCCGATCGGCATCATCGGCATGATCTTCGTCTCGATCTACATCGACGAGGTCAAGGGCAAGGCAAGCGGTCCGTTCGATACGATCGGCTTCATCCTCTCGGGCATCTCGCTCGGTTCGCTGCTCTTCGGCTTCGAAATGTCGAGCCATGAAGGCGAGGGCGCGTTTTCGATCTTCCTGATCGCCATCGGCCTGCTCTTCGGCGTCGGCTATCTCAGACATGCCCGCAAGCATCCTTCGCCGATCATGGATTTTTCGCTGATGAAGGTGCCGAGCTTCGGCACGTCGGTCATTGCCGGTTCGCTGACCCGCATCACGCAAGGGGCGCAGCCCTTCCTGCTGCCGCTGCTCTTCCAGATCGGCTTCGGCCTGTCTGCCGCCGCGGCCGGCCAGATCATCATCGCGACCGCGCTTGGCGCTCTCGCCATGAAGCCGATGGCAAAGTTTGTCTTCCGCCGGCTGGGCTTCCGCAGAAGCCTCATCCTCAACGGCATCCTCGGTACGATCGGCTATGGCCTCTGTGCCGCCTTCCGGCCGGACTGGCCGATGCCGCTGGTCTTCGTCGTCCTGGTGCTCAGCGCCTTCTTCCTGTCGTTCCAGTTCACGGCCTATAACACCATTGCCTATGACGAGATCAGCAAGGAGCGGATGAGCTCTGCCACCAGCTTCTACACGACCTTCCAGCAGCTCATGCTGTCGCTCGGCATCTGCATCGGGGCGCTCGCGCTGCACGGCTCCATGGCCTTGTCAGGCACTGAGACGCCGGCCCTTGGCGATTTCTCGGCGGCCTTCATCGTGGTCACGATCATCTCGATCACCGCCACCTTCTGGAACCTGCGCTTCTCGCCGACCGCCGGCGAGGAGATCACCGGCTACAAGGCCAAACAGAGGAAGGGCGCCGAAGGCTGACGTTGCCCGCGGCCCGTCCACCGCCGTCGCCATTTCTGTTGTGCCGTGCCGGCCCCCCTCTGCCCTGCCGGGCATCTCCCCCACAGGTGGGGAGATCACAAGTGGCCTGAACGTCCCGCCGATCTACCGTTCGCCGTGCTGGACGCCGATTGTTTGGGGAAGCCGATGCCCCCAGCCAATCTCCCCACCTGTGGGGGAGATGCCCGGCAGGGCAGAGGGGGGCACACACGGCACGCCCTAGCCGGCCCGGGTAGGGGGTGAAAGGCGCCGCCGCCGAAGGCTGACGCCGCCTTTCCCTTCGTCAGAAGCCGACCGGCTCCCGCGGCTGCCTGCGTCGCAAGGGCCGGCCCTCGCGCCGGTCCGCCTCGAGTCCGTAGGTCATCAGGCCGTCGAAGCCCCCGAAGGCAAGATCACTATCCCGCAGCGCCACCTCCACGGCCGCCTCAGGCTCAGTGCGCCTCTGCCGTCCCGTGATCACAAGCCACAGATCGTGCCAGCGGCGCTCACGCATCATCGTGCCCCCAATCGTCATTCTCTCCTCCCTCTAGGTCGTCATGCCGCCTGCGGCAGGCATGCCTCGCAGATCGCTGCGACATGGCGGTGGTCGGTGCCGCAGCAGCCGCCAAGCACGCGCAGCGCGGGCATGCGGTCGATGAGCTTGCGGTAGCGGCGGCCGAGATCTTCGGGGTCGCCCGCATCCAGCGTCTCGCTATTGTCCAACTGCTCATGGCTCATGGTCGAAGCATTGGCGCGGATGCCGGAAATGCGCTTCACCCAGGCGCTTCCAGGATCGAGTGCCGTTTCGAAATGCGTCGGGTGGGCGCAGTTGATCATGTAATAGGCCGGCGCTCCGCCGGTCGCCGCATCGGTCGTCTCGATCGCGTCCTGAATGCTGCGGCCCGTCACCAGCCGGCCATCCGTCTCCAGCGTGAAGGAGATGGCCGAGGGCATGCCGAGCGACTGTGCCGCCCGCGCCACGCCGATCGCCTCGTCGATATTGGTCAGCGTGAAGGCGCTCACCATGTCGGCTTCCGTGCCGGCAAAAACTCCGATCTGAAAGGCGTGGTAGTCTTCCGCTTCGGCCGCATCCATGAAGCCTGCCTTGTAGCCGTCGCCGCGCGGGCCGATCGCGCCGCTGATCACGATCGGCTGCTCCGGCCGCTCATAGGCGCTGCGCAAGCCGACCAGCAGGTCGACGGCCTCCTCGTTGACCGCCTTCAGGGCTTCGTTGGTATAGCCGAGCTTCTGCCCCCAGTCCGGATTGGCCCGCCATGTGGCGGTATCGAGCACGAAGCCCGTGCCGTGCCGCCGGGCGACATCGAGATAACGGCGATAGTAATTCCGCATCCGCAGCCGCCCGTCTTCGGAAGCCAGCAATATGAAGGCGGCGAAATGCGGAAGTTCGACCCCTTCCTGGAAGATCATCGTCGTTTCCATGCCGCCATCGCTAATGAAGGTGCCGCCTTTGAGCTGCGGCAAACCGCTTCTGTACTTTGCCATTGTTGAAGCCTCTCCCTCGCGACACCCGATTGGCTGTCGTCGATGAATGATGTTCTGGCGCTTAATCGGCTGCCAAACTAGGCGACTTGCGGTATACTCCAGGCGGTTTTGGTTTTTGCGGATTGATATCAATCGCTTGCTTCAACCGATCCTGCCCGGGGCGGCGGCAGGTCCGACCGTGCAACACTGAAAACTGTACCGCCGGTACAGGAGGGGACATGCGAAAGGGCGAGGAAACGCGAACCCGCATCCTCGATGTGGCCGAAGCGGCCGTCTTGCAGAAGGGTTTCGGCGGCACCTCCATCGAGGAGTTGATCGCCGAGACCGGCATCACCAAGAGCGGCTTCTTCTATCATTTCAGGGACAAGAACGAGCTCGCCAAGGCGCTGCTCAACCGCTACATCGAAAATGACGAGCGCATCTACGATGAGATCTTCAGCCGCGCGCGCGAGCTGACCGGCGATCCGCTGCAATCCTTCCTGCTCGGCCTGAAATTGCTTTCCGAATTACTCTCCGACCTGCCGAACGGCCATCCCGGCTGCCTGGTGGCGACCGTCTGCTATTACGAGCGGCTGTTCGACCGGGAGATACAGGAGACCAACCGGAATGCAGTGCTTGCCTGGCGGCGCCGTTTCGGCCGCATGCTCCGGGAGATCGTGGAGGTCTATCCGCCGCGCGAACCCGTCGACGTCGACCAGCTCGCCGACATGGTGTCCTCCGTCCTGGAAGGCGGCATCGTTCTGTCGAAGACGCTGAAAGAACCGAACACGCTGGCCGAACAGGTGCTGATGCTCCGCACCTTCGTGAAGATGCTCTTCCTGCCGGTGGCGGAGATGCCGAGGGCCTAAAGCAATTCCAGCAAAAGGGTGAAGCGGTTTTGCTTCCGGAATTGTGCTAACCCCTAGTCCCCGCCCACCAGCGCCGCAGCCATTTCCGCGAGCTTGCGCACGGTGTTGAGATTGCGCGAGGTCCCGGGCTTCAGCGCCGGCAGCTTCAACTTCGAGCGGCCGGAACCATTGGGATAATGCACATAGATTTCCCGGCCGGCGAGCTTGGCCTCCTCGCCGTCGGGCGCCACCATCTTTTCCAGCGCATTGCCGGGCGGCTTTTCGGGCAGGAAATAGACGAGCAGGAAATTCGGCTTGGCATCGGGAAAGGGTGCCTTGGCGGCAATCCCGTCGAGTTCCTTGCGGCTGCGCACCATCACGCCCGGCCGCTTGCCGAGCTTCTTGCCGAGCGCCTCGTCGAGCCGCTCCTCCACCCTCTTTTCCGCTTCATCCGAACGGAAAAGCACGTTGCCGCTCTGGATGTAGGTCTTGACGTCGGAAAAGCCGAGGCCTTCGCAGATCGCCTTCAACTCAGCCATCGGCAGCGCGCCGGTGCCGCCGACGTTCACCGCGCGGAGTAGGGCGATATAGACGGGCATTTCGTTGTCTCCCTTGGCCTGTTGTGTCGTGCCAGCCCCCTCTGCCCTGCCGGGCATCTCCCCCACAGGTGGGGAGATTGGCTGGGGGCGATGGCTTCCCCAAACAACAGCCCGTCACATCAATCGTAAATCAGGGCGAGGCATATCCTCCTGCTGATCTCCCCCCTTGTGGGGGAGATGCCCGGCAGGGCAGAGGGGGGTGCCACTAGGCACGCCCCAACCCTTCACATCTTCCCAGCAACCTTGATCGCAAACGCATACTCGAACGCGATCTCTTCCAGCCGCTGGAAGCGGCCCGAGGCGCCGCCATGGCCGGCATCCATATTCGTCTTCAGCAGGATCGGCGCGTGCCCCGTCGTCTTGTCGCGCAGCTTCGCCACCCACTTGGCCGGCTCCCAATAGGTGACGCGCGGGTCCGTCAGGCCGCCGAGCGCCAGGATCGGCGGGTAGGCTTTTGCGTCGACATTGTCGTAGGGCGAGTAGGATGCGATCTGCTCGTATTCTTCCTTGCTGTCGATCGGGTTGCCCCATTCCGGCCATTCCGGCGGGGTGAGCGGCAAAGTGTCGTCGAGCATTGTGTTGAGCACGTCGACGAAGGGAACGGCGGCGATAAGGCCGGCGAACTTCTCCGGCGCCATGTTGGCAACTGCACCCATCAGCATGCCGCCGGCCGATCCGCCCTCGGCGATGATCTTCGCGTAAGACGTGAACTTCTGTTGATTCAGATAGTCGGCGGCTGCGGCGAAGTCCTTGAAAGTGTTGGTCTTCTTGTCCATCTTGCCGTCTTCGTACCAGGAAAATCCCTTGTCCTTGCCGCCGCGGATATGGGCAATCGCATAGACGAAGCCGCGATCGGCGAGCGACAGGCAGTTGGTGTTGAAGCCGGCCGGAATGGTGATGCCGTAAGCGCCATAGCCGTAGAGCAGGCAGGGCGCGCTGCCGTCGAGCGGGGTATCCTTGCGATAGAGCAGGGTAACCGGCACCTTCTCGCCATCCCATGCCGGGGCAAAGACGCGGCGCGTGACGTAGTCGTCGGGATTGTGGCCGGACGGCACTTCCTGCGTCTTCAACAGCGTGCGCTCGCGCGTCACCATGTTGTAATCGTAGAGCTGCGACGGCGTCGTCATCGAGGAATAGGAGAAGCGGATGATATCCGTGTCGTATTCCGCCGCACCCTGTAGTCCCAGCGAATAGGCTTCCTCGGCAAAGGCGATCGCATGTTCCTCGCCGGTCGCCCGATCGCGGATCATGATCTGCGGCAGCCCGTCCTTGCGCTCCAGCCACAGAAGGTGGCGGGCGTAGGCCATGTGGCTGATAACAAGCGTGCCGGGCTTGTGGGCGACCACTTCGCGCCAGTTTTCCTTCACCGGATTGTCGACCGGCGCTTCCATGATCTTGAAATCCTTGGCGCCGTCGTCATTGGTGAGAATGTAGAAGACGTCGCCGCCCTCGGTCAGCGAATATTCGATGCCTTCCTCGCGCGCCGCCACCAGCTTCGGCTCGGCTGTGAGGTCCTTGGTCGACAGCAGCCGGTATTCGCTGGTCTCGTGGTCGTGAATGTCGATATAGATGAAGTCGTCGAGCAGCGAGCCGCCGACGCCCATGAAGAAGCCGGCATCGGCTTCCTCATAGACCAGCCGGTCTTCCGACTGCGGCTGGCCGAGAATGTGGTGGAACACCTTCGAAGGCCGGTGGTTCTCGTCGAGCGCCGAATAGAAGAAGCTCTTGCCGTCGGGCGCCCAGACGCCGCCGCCGCCGGTATTCTCGATCCGGTCGGCCAGGTCTTGCCCGGACTGGAGGTCGCGCACCTGCAGCGTGAAGAATTCCGAACCCTTGTCGTCATAGCCCCAGATGCCGCGGCTGTGGTCGCTGGTATGGTCGAGACCGGCGAGGCGGAAATAGGCTTTGCCGGCCGCCTCCTTGTCACCGTCGAGCAGCACGGTGCGGATCGTTTCATCGGCGACATCGCCGTCGCGGGCGATGCGGAAATAACGCGGCTGTTCGCCGCCGGTGACATAGAAGGTGCCGTAGGCATAGGCGCCGTCCTTCATCGGCACCGAGCTGTCGTCTTCCTTGATGCGGCCGCGCATTTCGGCAAACAGCGCCTTCTGCAGCGGCTTGGTGTCCTCCATCGCCGCGTTCATATAGGCGTTTTCGGCTTCGAGATGGCGGCGGATCTCAGGGGCGAGGATCGACGGATCCTTGAACATCGCCTGCCAGTTATCGGCGCGCAGCCAGGCATAGTCGTCCGTGCGGGTGATGCCGTGGCGCGTATCGGAGATCGGCTTCTTCGGTGCGGCAGGCGGTGTCGGCAGGCTTTTGAAAACGGACAAGGAATGGCTCCGGTGGGAATGTCGGGTTGGCAAGAGATAGAGGCGCACTGGTCCCGGATCAAGCGGCAAGGCTGCGCCAAGGGTAGAGGTGCCCTTCCGCAGACAAGGAGGACGCTTTCCAGGCACTGCCTTGATGTCACCACAATATTTAAGAAAGTCCGCTCTCGTCGCGCGAAATTTGCACGCGCCAAGCCTCCGGCAAGCCGCCTGTGGCAGGGTGAAGAATGGACAACAGTAAGGGATTTTCTCCACGATGCCGAAACGTCTGCTCCTGTTTGTATCCCTCGCAAGCCTTGCTGCCCCCGCCTTTGCCGTCGATCCCGCCATCAAGAAGCAGCTGGAAAAACTCGACCCCTCGACCCGCCTGGAACAGAGCTGCGACACCGAGGCGATGAGCCGCATCAACAAGGACAGCACCGGCTTCAAGCCCGACAAGGTGATCGCCTACACATTCAAGGACCCGATCCCCGGCGACAATTCGCTGGACGCGCCGGGTGCTGTCTTCCGCAGCAAGGGCGACTGGTACCATCTCTCCTACAATTGCATCACCGGTCCGCAGCATATCAACGTGCGCGAACTCAACTACGAAATCGGAGAGAAGGTGCCGCGCGAGAAGTGGAACAAGTATTATCTCTATGATTGATGCTGCCCTGTTCGTCCAAGCGGCTGCGGTGACATCCGGCCGCATGGCGCCGGGGGAGAGCCGCCGCTAAAATCGGCAGCTCGAATCACAGAAACCCAAGATATGAACCGCATCCTGCTCGCCTCGGCGTTCCTTCTCGTCAGCATCTCCGCTGCATTCGCCGACGAAATCCCGTCAGCGCTGCCGGCCCCAGCCGCGGTCAGTCCGGTCCCGGCTACAATCAGTCCGGCCCCGAAGGCGCCGGCGCCAAAGCTCGTCGAGCCGCATCTGCATATCGCCCGTTCCAACGTCGCCGGCCACGCTCGCATTGCGCTCACCTTCGATGCCTGCATGGGCCAGGCGGACGAGCGCATCCTTTCGACGCTGGTGCGTGAACGCATCCCGGCAACGATCTTCGTCACCGCCCGCTGGCTGAAGCGCAATCCGGCAGCACTCGCCGTGTTCCTGCAAAACCCCGATCTCTTCGAACTCGAAAACCACGGCCAGAACCATATTCCGGCCGTCGACACACCGACGCTGATCTATGGCATCGCGTCTGCCGGCTCGCCGCAGGCGGTGCGGCAGGAAGTCGAAGGCGGCGCTGCTGCGATGGTCGCTGCCGGCATCCCGGCGCCGCACTGGTTCCGCGGCTCGACCGCCAAATATGATCTTTCCGCCATCGGTGAGATTCGCGCCATGGGCTATCGCATTGCCGGTTATTCGGTGAACGGCGACGGCGGTTCGCTGCTGGGTGCTGTTATCACCGAAAAGCGCATCGCCTCGGCCAAGGACGGCGATGTTGTCATTTCCCACGTCAACCAGCCGACCCATGCGGCCGGCGAGGGGGTGGCGAAGGCGCTGGTCGATCTCAAGGCCAAGGGCACGCAATTCGTCCGTCTCCAGGATGTCGAGGATACCGGCGACGACAAGACGACCGAGTGATTGAAGGCGTGCCGTGAGGGGGCACGCCACGACAGTCAATCTAAGGTTTACCTCAGCTCGTTCCGGGCCTGCCCCACATCGTCTCCAAAACGGCGCAAACCCGGCCCATCCCTGTCGAGCGCAAAATCATCGAACCAATCCCGTTGCATGCCGGCCAGCATGGCGCCGATCATCTGCGCAGCGAGATAGGAAAAGGTGATGCCGTTGCCGCCGTAGCCATAAGCTGCGAACACGTGCGGCGTCTCAGGCACCGGGCCGATCAGCGGCAGACCGTCGACCGTCTCGCCGAAAGTGCCGCACCAGGCGTGTTCCACCCGCGTATCGGCTTTCGGCCACAGCCGCTTCATCTTCTCCTGGATCGCTATGATCTTTGCCGGCAGCTTGCGGTCGCGCGCCTCCGCATCGATCGTCTCGTCATCCTCGCCGCCGGCGACGATGCGATTGTCCGCCGTCGTGCGCATGTAGAGATAGGGGTGGCTGTCTTCCCAGATCAGCGCCCTGTCGCGCCAGAAATTTGCCGGGTCCTGCGGCACGGTGGCGAGCGCCCAGCTTGAACTCGAGCGGTGCAGCGTCGGCATGTCGAGACCCGGCATCGAATAGCCGGTCGCCAGCACGACACGCCGCGCCTCGATGACGTGGCCTCCATCGGTCTCTGCCGTGACATGATCGCCTTCGCTGTGAAGCGCGGTCACGGAAGCGTCGACCAGCCGTGCGCCGCGCCGCACTGCCATCTCGATCAGGGCCCAGGTCAGAAGTAGCGGATCGCACTCCGCCGAACCCGGCGAATAGATCGCGCCATCCCGGTCGAGCTCGAATTGTGTGAAGAGATCGGGATGTTCGAGATAGACGCCGGGCAGGCCGGCCCGGCGGCGAAGCTGGCGCTCCTCCAAGAGGTCGCGCGCGCCTTCGCGGCCGTCGGCCAGATAGAGCGTGTTGCGCGGCCGGAAGCTGCAGGCGATGCCGTTGGCGGCGATCAGCTTGGAAAGGCCGGCGACCGCGGCACCGCTGCGGCGGTAGATGCCGGCCGCGCGCTCGAAGCCGTAATAGTCCTCGAGTTCGGTGAGCGTGCTGTCGATTTCCCATTGCAGCATCGCCGTGCTCGCCGCGGTACTGCCGAAACCGGGCTCCTCCCGGTCGATGAGCGCCACGGAAAAACCGCGCGCCGTCAGATGTTCGGCAACCAAGGCGCCGGTGATGCCGCCGCCGATCACGGCGACGTCGGTGGAAAAGCTCTGCTCGGTCGGCCGCCATTCCGGCCGTATGCCGCTCTTACCCCAGAGAGAACGGCCGCTGACCATCTGGTCGTGATCGGATTCGGCAAGATCGAGATCAGATGCCACTGACGTCTCCCCGGTTGATCATTTCGGCAACTGCGGCTGCTGCTTTTCCTCGATCAGCAGTTCGTCGATAATAGTCATGACGATCAGCGAAAGCGGCAGCGCCAGCATGGCGCCGACGGCGCCCCACATCCATGTCCAGAACAGGATGGCGAGGAAGACGACGAAGGGGTTGATCTCAAGCCGCCGTCCCATCACCGCCGGGAAGATCAGGTTCTCCATGAGGAGATGCACTGTGAAGAAGGCTGCGGCCGGCATCAGGCCGATGAGAAGACCATCATGGGTCAGGATGCCGGCAATCGCGACGGCAAGCGTCATCAGCGTGATGCCGAGATAGGGGATGAAGCTCGACAGGAAGGCGAAAAAGCCCCAGAGCACCGGGGCCGACAGCCCGCCGGCATAGGCGATGACAGTCATGACCACGCCAAGCCCGACATAGATCAGCGATGCCGTGGCGAAATAGAAGCCGAGCACCTGCTCGACGGCATTGATGACACGGATTGCCGCCAGGCGCTGCGTGCGCGTGCGGAAGGTCATGATGATCGTCTTGCGCAGGTTGACCCGACCAGCGAGGAAGAACAGCAGCGCCGCGAAGAAGATCATCCCCTGCACCAGCGCCGGTGTCAGGCTAGTCGTCACCACGTGCAGCACGTTGCCGGTGTTTTCGAGCAGCGCACCAATCGACATCGACCCGCTTTCGAATGTCGCCGGCGTGATATGCAGCCATCTGATGCGCTCCAGATAAGGCATGATGCGGTCTATGGTTCGCTCGGCGAAGGCCGGGCCCTCATTGGCAAGCGTCATTAGCGGGTCGGCGAGCGAGTTGATCACCAAGAAGATCACCAGCGCCACGCTGCTCGACAGGATGAAGGCGTTGGCAAGCCGCGGCACGCCCATCTTGCTCAGCTTTTCTGCCGCCATGCCGAGGATCATGCCGACGACGACGGCCAGCGTGATCGGGATGAGGATGAGCGACATGAAATAGACGGCGGCAAGGAAGAGAATGCCGAAGATGCCGATGATCGCCCAGGCCATGGTGACATCGAGCCCGTCCTTTTCCAGCCGGTGCAGCGGTGGCGGCGGCAACTCTTCGGCCGCCTCCTTCAGCGACTGTGCCCAGGCGCTGGTGTGACGTTCGCCGATCGCGATCTTCTTTGCTTGTTTGCGGATGCCATTGGCGATGCCCATGCGGTGAGGTCCCCGAAGCCCCATTGCTTCCTCACGGAAACGCGCCGATGCGGTTCCGGTTCCTCAAGGGTGTGACAATGTGGCGCGGTGCATGTGAAGGCGGACGGCATTGGCGCCCGTTGCCGTCTGGCGTGCAACCGAAGCAGGCCGACTTCCGCCCTTATTCCTTCAACCGATAGGGCTGATCCGTTGTTGCAGGAGTTACGCCGAAAGCGTCAGGCCGATACCCCAGGGATCTTTCAGGAACACGCCGCCGTCGCGCTTCTCGCTGTTGATCTCCAGCGCGTCGAGCTTGGCGACCGCCGCATCCAGCGTCGCCTTGTCATTGAAACGGACCTTGTAGTCCGAAAGCCCGGTCATATTGCCGGCGCGTGCCATGGCGCCACGGCTGTTCCAGATATTGGCGCCGAGATGGTGGTGGTAGCCGCCGCTCGCAAAGAAGCTCGCGCCCGGATAACGCGCCATCAGCTTGAGGCCGAGGACGTCGCGGTAAAAGGCGTCTGCCTGCGGGATGTCGCCGACCTGCAGATGCAGGTGGCCGATCGCCGTCCCCGCAGCCATGCCGTCCCAGCGCTCATCAGGCGCGCTGTTGTAAAGCGCCTGCAGGTCGAGGCGCAGCGTCGCCATCTCCACCATGCCGTCCTCATGGAATTTCCATTGTTCGTGCGGCCGGTCGGCATAGATCTCGATGCCGTTGCCTTCGGGGTCGGAAAGATAGATCGCCTCGCTGACGAGATGGTCCGAGGCGCCGTCGAGCGCGACGTTATTCTGTGCCGCATGGCGCAGCCAGCGCGCGAGCTCCGTCCGGTCCGGCATCAGGAAGGCGGTGTGGAAAAGGCCGGCGGCATTGCGCGGCGCGATGGTCGCATTCTTTGCGGTGGTCAGCGTCAGCAAAGGCAGGTCGCCGACACCCAGCACTTCGCCGCTCGCCGTTTTCTCGATCACCTTCAGGCCGAGCATCGATTGGTAGAAGCCGGAAACCAGACCGAGGTCGGTCACGACCAGGTGCGATTGGTCGATATAGGCGGGCCGCGTCAGCGCATAGGAAGTTTCGGTCGTCATGGCTTGTTCTCCTGCCTCTGAATTGGCCCGTAGGATAGAAGGCGTACCGGCGGTGGCGGCAAACATGCCGCCCGTGGCAAGCCCGAGGAAGTTTCGCCGGTTCATTAGCCTCTGATCTCCCCTCGGTTGCCGTACTTGATCCCTATATGGCGCATTCCGATTGTTCACAGAAGACCCGTTTTTGAGGATGAAGCGTTGAGCAGATGTTGACGATGACTTGCGCCCACTTGATTGCGATCAATGCGTTCATATCTTCTTTAGAGGAAGCTTATGCATCGCAGTCATGGAGGGAAGCCATGTACAGAAAGATCATCGTAGCGATCGCGCTCGGCGGCATCGAAAAGGGAGAAAAGATCCTCCGCAAGGCCGCGTCCTTGCTCGATGACGGCGGTGAGATCATCGCGCTCAACGTCATCGAAGATGTGCCGAGTTATGTCGCGATCGAGTTGCCGGCCAATATGGTCGAGGACGTCATGAAGGACAGCCGCGAGCAGCTGCAAGCACTGCTTGCCGCAGCAGGTGTTGCGGCAACTGTCGAGATCGGCAACGGCCCGCCTGCCAAAGCGATCATCTCGGCCGCCGAAAGCCACGGCGCCGACCTGATTATCGTCGCCTCGCACGTTCCCGACTTTTCCAACTACTTCATCGGCGCCACCGCCGATCGGGTCGTGCGCCATGCCAAATGCTCGGTGCTGGTTGACCGTCAGAAGGTTTGACTTTTCACCCTGCTGCCTGTCACGAAGATTTACCGCCCGTGCGCTTTGCCGCAGTTGCGCGCCCGTCCGTTCGATGCGACGATTGCAATCGGGTATGAAACGGATTGGCGTGCATGGGCGAGTTCAACGGCATTCGCTGGGCTTATGATAGATACGAATTGATCGCCGACGGTATCGTCCATGGCGTCGGTCTCGTGCTGGCGCTGATCGGGGCCACCGTGCTGATCTTCTACGCCACGGTCTGGAGTTCCTATGGCGCGCTCGCCGCCGCCTGGATCTATGGCGTCGGGCTGGTGCTGACGCTTGCCATTTCCTTTTCCTACAACGCCTGGCCGGTCTCGCGCACGAAGTGGTATCTGCGCCGCTTCGATCATTCGGCGATCTTCCTCTTGATCGCCGCCACTTATACGCCCTTCCTCGAACGTGGCGCCGACGATCCGCTGCTCTTGTTCATGCTGGTCGCGATCTGGCTGTTTGCCGCCGTCGGCATTGTCCTGAAATGCGCCTTTCCCGGGCGTTTCGACCGTCTTGCCATCCTGCTTTATCTCGCCATGGGCTGGAGCGGCGTGCTCGTGGCCGAGCCCGTCGCCTCGCGCATTCCCGCCGCCTCGATGCTGCTGATCGTCATCGGCGGTGTCATCTATTCGCTCGGCGTCATCTTCCATGTCTGGGAGAAGCTGCGCTTCCAGAACGCCATCTGGCACGGCTTCGTCGTCACCGCCGCGGCGGTGCATTATTCGGCCGTCTTCACCTGTTTCAGCCTGTCGGCGCCGGGCCTCTGAACGACTGATGTGCCCGAAGCCGTTCCTAGTGCGCATCCGCCGTTTACATCTTTGCAGGCGGGGCGTATGCCCGCCTTCGCAAACAATATGAACCCGAGCACCATGACAGACACTGTCCTCCTCCGCGACGCCACCGAAGCCGATCTTTCCGCCATTCGCGATATCTACAATCACGCTGTCGAGCATACGACGGCGATCTGGAACGACACGCTGGTCGATCTCGAAAACCGGCTGGAATGGTTCAGGGCGCGCAGGGCGCGGGGCTTTCCCGTCATCGTCGCCGAAATGTCGGGCAAGGTCGCAGGCTACGCCTCCTATGGCGACTGGCGGCCTTTCGACGGCTACCGCCACACGGTCGAGCATTCCGTCTATGTCGACAAGGATTGCCGCGGTGGCGGCATCGGCGAGCGGCTGATGCGGGAACTGATCGCGCGTGCTGCGGCCGGCAATATCCATGTGATGATTGCTGGCATCGAGGCGGAGAACACCGCCTCGATCAGGCTGCACGAAAAGCTCGGCTTCCGCATCGCCGGCAGATTTTCCGAAGTCGGCACCAAGTTTGGCCGCTGGCTGGACCTCACCTGCATGGAGCTTCGCCTGCCAGGCAAGGCGGATTGATCCACGTGCCCGGCAAGGCGGACTATCCGCCTGCCCGGCAAGGTGGATACCGCCTTCCAGGAAAATCCGGACCGCAATCCATTGTGAACGGCGCGCGCCATCTTTTTATTGTAGTCTGAGCTGTGTAAGAAAATGGAAGGCTGCTTCGCGAAAGGCGGCCTGAAAGCGTCATGTAAGCGTCATGGGGGTGAATAGTTCAATGGCAATGCACGGATCGTCGCTCGGTCTCCTTGCCCTCGTCCTTTTGGCATTTCCGCCGGTTGCCGCACGAGCCGCCGATTGCGGCAGCCTGGCCTCGCCGAAGCTCGACTGGCAGGATTGCACCAAGAAGAACCTGATGTTGCAAGGCAGTGATCTCGAAGGCGCCAATCTCGTCGGCACCGATTTCTCGTTGACCGACCTTGCCGGTGCCAACGTCAAATCCGCAAATCTGGAGAAGGCGACACTGGTGCGTGCCTCATTGGAGGGCGCACACGCTGAAGGCGCCAACTTCGCCAAGATCGAGGCCTATCGCTCCAGCTTCGCCAGTATCGCCGCCGATGGTGCATCCTTTGCCGGCGCCGAGCTGCAGCGCGCCAATTTTGCCGGTGCCCGGCTTGCCGGCGCAAGCTTCGAAAAGGCCGAGCTCGGCCGCGCCGATTTCGACAAGGCGGTGCTGACGGCGGCGAAATTCTCTTTCGCCAATCTCTCCCGTGCCGACCTCTCCGGCGCCACTTTCGAAACAACGCCGATGTTCGACCGCGCCTTCATGTTCCTGACCCGCATCGAAGGCCTTGACCTCTCGGCCGCAACCGGGCTCGAACAGGCGCAGATCGACCTTGCCTGCGGCGATGCCTCGACCAAGCTGCCGGCCGGCCTCTCCGCACCGACAACCTGGCCCTGTCCCGCCGAGCACGAGTGATCAGGCGGGTCTGAGCCGCTCTATGTCCGGTCCGTGATGTAGAGGTAGAATTCGATCATGCCGCCATCAGGGGTGCCGGCCTTGGCGAATGTTTCCCGCCGCCGATGCACCCGCTCCGCAACGCGCTGCGAAGGAATGTTGTCTGGCCTGACGATGGAGACGATGCGCGCCAGGCTAAGGGTTTGAAGCGCGTGGTCCCGGCAGGCGGCCGCAGCCTCGACCGCATAGCCCTTGCCCCAATGGTCGCGCCACAGATGGTAGCCGATCTCTGGTTCCAGCCCGGCGGACGTTTCCTGCAGCGTGATGCCGCAATCGCCGAGCAATGCGCCGCTCTGCCGGTCCGTCACCGCCCAGAGGCCGAAGCCGTGACTGGCATAACTGTCGAAGGCGAGCCTTTGAAACCAGCGCGCGGTTTCGTCGAAACTCTTTATGGCGGGGTAATAACGCATGGACTCGGCATCGCCGAAAATGCGGTGAAGAAACGGTAGGTCGGCAGGGGTGATCTCCCGCAGTGTCAGCCGGTCCGTCGTCAGGATATCGCGCGCCATCGGCCTTCTCCTGGTATCGCCGATCCGTCGATAGCGTCAACGACGGAGAAAGTCAGCGGCCCATCACATCGGAATGAGCCGCTTGCCGCTTGGTCGGCCGGGCGATTACTTCCCGGGCTCGAACACCATGGAGTGGCCGTTGATGCAGTAGCGCAGGCCGGTCGGCGGCGGGCCGTCGGGAAAGACGTGGCCGAGATGGGCGTCGCAGCTGCCGCAGCGGATTTCGGTGCGCACCATGCCGTGGGTCGTGTCGCGATGCTCGATCACCGCTTCGGGTGACACCGCCTCGAAATAGCTCGGCCAGCCGCAGCCGGCATCGAATTTCGTATCGGAGCGGAAAAGCGGCGCGTTGCAGCCGACGCAGCGGTAAAGCCCTGTCTCGAAGGAATCCCAGTAGGGGCCGGTGAAGGCGCGTTCGGTGCCGTGCTGGCGCGTGATGCGGTACTGCTCGGGAGTGAGCTGCTCTTTCCATTCGGCGTCGGTCTTGTGGATCTTGGCGGTGGTCGCAGTTTCGGACATGAGGTGCTCCTTTCGCCGAGGGGCGGGTTCCGTTTCGCGAGAAATGTGGTGCGCCGCGTTCAGTTCATCAAGTCTCCCGCTGGCGCGCCATGAGATTGGCCGCATACCCAATTAGGGGAAGAGGCTTGCTTTTACATCCGTTAGGGGTTTTCTGTTAGGGTTAATGTTGCGTGCATTGGAGAATCACTGGTGTTTGAAACAGCAATCGTCCTGCTCTACGGCCTCGTGGCCGTGGCAGCCATGGCGGTCACACTGTTGGAAGGCTGGGCCAACCATGACGGCGTGACGCTTCATCGTCTCGCCGGGCTCGTCGCCTGTCTGCTCTGGCCGCTGACGCTTGTGGTCTTCATCCTCCACGGTTGCATCGCTCGGCTGCTGACGCGTCTTTCGAGATCGACGGCCTGATCGGCTTTGAACATCACCATGCAGTGCGGTTCGCGGCCGAAATCACTTGAGACGCTCCCCCGTTTCGCCTAAGCCAGAGGACCGGCCGGTTTTCTCCGGGTTTTCGTCTGTTGCCTTTACAGCGCCGCGCGCCTTGTCGGACGTGCAAAGGACTATAACATTTTGAATTATGCAGTAGAGGAGGGGACATGGCCGATGTCACGGCTCTGACATTTCTGGCCCTGTGTCTGCCGCTCGTCGGCGCTCTTGCCGCCCCCTTCGTCATCCGCATCTTCGGCGCAAACGGTGCCTGGCTCCTGGCGATCGCTCCCTTGCTCGCCTTCCTGCATTTCCTGCGTTTCATTCCCAAGATCGCGCGCGGCGAGGTCGTCACCGGCGGCTATTCCTGGGTGCCGAGCTTTCATCTCTCCTTTTCCTGGTTTCTCGATGGCCTGTCGCTGACTTTCGCGCTGCTGATCACCGGCATCGGCACCCTGATCGTGCTTTATGCCGGCGGCTACCTCAAAGGACACAAGGATCAGGGCCGCTTCTTCTCCTTCATCTTCCTCTTCATGGGCGCGATGCTCGGCGTCGTCGTTTCCGACAGTTTCCTGATGCTCTTCGTCTTCTGGGAACTGACGTCGATCACCTCTTTCCTGCTGATCGGTTTCGATCACGAGCGTGCGGCGGCTCGCCGCGCCGCCCTGCAGGCGCTTGTTGTGACCGGCGGGGGAGGGCTCTGCCTGTTGGCCGGTCTGCTGCTGCTCTGGAACATCTCAGGCCTCACGGAGATGTCACAGCTCATCGGCGCAGGCGATATCGTGCGCGAAAGCCCGTTCTATCTGGCTGCCCTCCTTCTGGTCCTGGGCGGCGCCTTTACCAAGTCGGCGCAATTTCCCTTCCATTTCTGGCTGCCGAATGCCATGGAGGCGCCGACGCCGGTTTCCGCCTACCTGCATTCGGCGACGATGGTGAAGGCAGGCGTCTATCTGCTGATGCGGCTCAATCCCGTCATGGGGGCAACGCCCGCCTGGGAAATCCTACTGCCCTTCTTCGGCGGGCTGACGCTGGTGGTCGGCACCGCGCTCGCCATCCGCCAGACCGACCTGAAGCTCAAGCTTGCCTATACCACCGTCTCCTCGCTCGGCCTGCTTGTCATGCTGATCGGCTTCGGCTCGGACCATGCGGTGGAGGCGGCAGCACTCTATCTCGTGGCGCATTCCCTCTTCAAGGGCGCGCTCTTCATGGTCGCCGGCATCATCGATCATGAGACCGGCACGCGCGATATCACCAGGCTCAGTGGCTTGATGCGGGCGATGCCGCTCACCTGGATGATTGCGCTTGCGGCGGCCTTCTCCATGGCCGGCCTGCCACCCTTCTTCGGCTTCCTCGCCAAGGAAGAGATCTATACCGCACTCATCGGCGGCGATGTCCGCGCGATTACTTTCACCGCCATCACTGTCTTCGGCAATGCGCTGATGTTTGCCGTCGCCTTCGCCGTGGCGCTGAAACCCTTCCTCGGCCGGCCGGTGGAGACGCCGAAACCGCCGCACGAAGCCCCCGTCCTGCTTTGGCTCGGCCCGGCCGTTCTTGCTGTCCTTGGCCTGTTCGCCGCGATCTTTTCAGGCTTTACCCATACCGTCCTGTCCTCGCAGATCGCATCCGCCATCCGCCAGACACCCGTCGAAATCGACATTTCGCTGACGCCGCATATCGGCCTGCCCTTGGCGCTCTCCGCCCTGACCGTGCTGCTCGGTATCGGCGTCTACTGGCAGCTCGCGCGCGCGCGTTTCCTGATGGCCGTTTTCCTGCGCGCGGCCGGACCTGGTCCGGACCATGGCTTTGATGTCGCTATATCGGGCCTTGTCCGCTTTTCCGGCCGCGTCATGCGTGTGCTCCAGCCGGGGCGGCTGGAGATCTATGTCACCTGCACCTTCCTCTGCGTTGCCGCCATCCTCATCGTCCCGCTCGTCGTCTATGGCGAACTGCCGCGTCTGCCGGCCTGGCCGACCGATGTCAGGCTGCATGAATGGGCGGTCTTCCTGATCGCCGCCTTCGGCCTTGCCGCCGTGCTCGTCGCCCGCGATCGGCTGACAGCGATCGTCTCGCTCGGTATCCAAGGTTTCGCCGTCGCCATTATCTTTCTGCTGTTCGGCGCGCCGGATCTGTCCTTCACCCAGTTCATGGTGGAAACCCTTTCGGTGGTGATCCTTGCCCTGGTCATGACCAGGCTTCGTCTCTCGCCCGCCGATCGGCGGCCGCTCGGCCGCAAGCTCTTCGACGGCGCGCTGGCGCTTGCCTGCGGCCTCGGCTTCACGCTTCTACTGATGCGGGCAACCGAGGCGCCGTTCAACGACGCGCTGACGGCCTTCTTCAACACCTATTCCAAATCGATCGCCCATGGCGCCAATGTCGTCAACGTCATCATCGTCGATTTCCGCGGCACCGACACGCTCGGCGAAATCGCCGTCGTTGCGGTCACCGGCCTTGCCATCCTGGCGTTGATCCGCATTCGCGCCGGCAGCGAGCGCAAGCTTGCCGCGAACGATCCCGCGGCGGAGGGCTGATCGCGTGAACACCCTCATCTTCCGCACCGTCGCCCCGTTCCTCACCGCGCTGATGCTGCTCTTTTCCGTCTTCGTGCTGCTGCGTGGTCATAACGAGCCGGGCGGCGGCTTCATCGGCGGGCTGATCGCTGCCTCGGGACTGGCGATCTACGGCATTGCTCGCGGCGTTGGCGCCGTTCGCCGGGCGTTGTTCTTCCATCCGCTGTCGATTGCCGGCTTGGGCTTGCTGCTGTCGACCGCGGCCGGTCTTTTCTCCATCCTGTTTGCCGTTCCCTTCATGACCGGCCTCTGGATCTATCCGACGCTTTTCGGCGCCGAGGTGCCGCTGTCGAGCGTCATGCTCTTCGATGTCGGCGTCTATCTCGTCGTGCTCGGCGCCATCACCTCGATCGCATTGTCATTGGAAGAAAAGGAGGTGGAATGATGGAGCCGCTTCTGGCGATCCTGGTCGGCCTGTTCTTTGCCGCCGCCATCTATCTGATGCTGTCGAAATTCTCGATCCGCATCATGCTCGGCATCGCCATCCTCGGCAACGCCGTCAACCTCCTGCTCTTTACCGGCGGCCGGCTGACGCGCGAGGTGCCGCCGATCATCCCGGCGGGTCTCGACAGTCTGCCCGCAGGCACGGCCAACCCGCTGCCGCAGGCCCTCATCCTGACGGCGATTGTCATCTCCTTCTCCTTCCTTGCCTTCCTGCTGGTGCTGACCTACCGCGCCTATCAGGACCTCGGCACCGACGACACCAACGACATGCGCGCCGCCGAGCCCGACGACCGGCCGCTGCCGCCATTGGGGTATTGAGGATGTTGGTGCGGATGCTTACCACACGGCAAACCCTCTCGTGCGATAGTGGAGGCGCCATCTGATGGCCGCCCCCACCTCCACCGTCGATCTCTCCGCCGCCCTGATCACCGCCCCGGTGCCGATCGGTCATTGGCTTGCCATCCTGCCGGTGGCCCATTGCATCACGCTGGGTGCCGTCCTGCTGATGCTGCGCGCCTATCCCCGCCTGCAGGCCTGGCTTGCCATCCCTGGGCTTGCGGCGCTGGCGCTGATCGATGCGGCGCTGCTCGCCAAGGTCGCGGCCGACGGGCCGCTGACCATGGTCATGGGCCGCTGGCTGCCGCCTTTCGGCATCGCTTTCACCGTCGATCTCTTCGGTGCGCTGATGGCCTTCACCGCGGCCCTTGCCGCGCTCGCCGGCGGCATCTATGCGCTGGCCGATATCGGCGAAAGCGGCCGGCGATACGGCTTCTTCCCACTGCTCATGCTGCTGATGGCCGGCGTCACCGGCGCCTTTCTCACCGGCGATATCTTCAATCTCTATGTCTGGTTCGAGGTGCTGCTGATCTCCTCCTTCGGGCTGATCATCCTTGGTTCCGAACGTGAGCAGATCGACGGCGCGCTGAAATATGCGGTGCTCAATCTGATCGCCACGACCCTGTTCCTGGTCGGCGTCGGCATTCTCTATGCCGCCTTCGGCACGCTCAATATGGCCGATATCGCTGCAAAAGCTGGGGATTTGCGCGGCACGGCGCCGCTGATGACGCTGGCAAGCCTCTTCCTGCTCGCCTTCGGCATGAAGGCGGCAGCCTTCCCGGTTAATTTCTGGCTGCCCGCCGCCTACCACACGCCGCGTATCGTGGTCTCGGCGCTGTTTGCCGGCCTGCTCACCAAGGTCGGCATCTACGCGCTGATCCGGGTGATGGTCATGCTGTTGCCGATGGAGCGCCAGGAATTGAGCCCGGTGATCGCGCTCGCCGCCGCCGCGACGATTGTCGTCGGCGCTCTCGGCGCGCTTGCCGAAAACGATATCCGCAGGCTGTTCGGCTATGTCGTCATATCGGGCATCGGCAACATGCTTGCCGGCGTCGCGCTCGGCGGCCTTGGCGGCATCAGCGGCGCGGTCTTCTATGCGCTCCATTCCATGGTGCTGATGACCGCACTTTATCTTGCCGCCGGCGAGATCGCCCGGCGCGGCGGCGGCTTTTCGCTGTCGTCGCTCGGCGGGCTCTACAGGCAAAGCGGCGGCTTCACCGCGCTCTCCCTCGTGCTCTTCCTGGCCGCCTGTGGCCTGCCGCCCTTTTCCGGCTTCTGGCCGAAAGTCATTCTCGTCAAGGCCTCGCTCGATCTCGGCGCCTGGTGGCTGGCAACCTCGATCCTCGTCGGCGGTTTTCTGACGACGATCGCCTTCGGTCGTCTCTTCCTGCTCGCCTATTGGCGCCCGGCGGCGATAGCACTGACGCCGTCCGGACCGAGGTGGCGCACGGGCCTGCCGCTCGCCGCGCTGACCGCGCTGGTCATCGGCTTCGGCATCTTGCCGGAACAGTTGCTGGCGCTGTCGCAATCGGCCGCCGCCGGCCTGGCCGATCCCCAGGCCTATCTTCATTCGGTCTTCCCGGAAGGGCGCGCGCCGTGATCTTCTTCCTCTTCAACCTGCTGCTTGCCACTGCCTGGGTCACTGTTACCGGCAGCGCCTCGCTGCACAATCTCGTCCTCGGCGTCCTGCTCGGGGCCCTGGCGCTGGTCATCATCCGCGAATCCTTCGGCGGCAAGGGACGTATCCCCCGCGTCCTCCCGGTACTCTCGCTCGCCGCTCTGTTCCTCAAGGAATTGTCGCTCTCGGCCTGGAAGGTCACGGTCACCGTGCTCTCGCCCGATATGAAGCTGAAGCCCGGCATCTTCGCCTTCCCGCTGACGGTGACGAGCGATTTCGAGATCACCCTGCTTGCAAACCTCATCACGCTGACTCCAGGCACGCTTTCGGTCGACGTCTCCACAGATCGCCGCACGCTCTATGTGCACGCGCTTGATTGTTCCGATCCCGAGACGACCAAGCGTGATATCGCCAACGGTTTCGAACGCAAGATCATGGAGGCCTTCCGGTGATCACACCTGCCGCCATCGTCGCAGCCGCATCCTCGGCCGCACTCGTCATCCTCGGCCTGGCGCTGATTCTGACCGTCTGGCGCGTCGTTGCCGGCCCGACATTGCCGGACCGGATCCTCGCCCTCGACATGCTGACCGGCATCGCCATCGGCTTCATCGCCGTCATCGCGGTCAAGACCGGCTTTTCGCTTTATATCGATATTGCCATCTCGCTCGGCCTCGTCGGTTTCCTGGCGACCGTCGCCTTCGCCCGATTCGTGCTGTCGCGCGGCAACATCAAATCGAAGCCGCCCGCCGCTGCGGCAAATGGCAACACGCAAAAGCGCCGGGCAGGGGGGAAGAAGCGATGATCGATTATATCGTGGCTGCCATCACCGCCCTGCTTTTGATCGTCGGTGCGCTCTTTGCGCTTGCGGCAGCGATCGGCCTGGTCCGGCTGCCTGATCTCTATACGCGCATGCATTCGGCCTCGAAGGCGGGGACTGTCGGCTCCGGCCTGTTGCTCCTTGCCGCCGGCCTTTATTCGCAGGACCCGGCGATTCTCGCCCGCGCCATTGCCGGTTTCGTCTTCTTCCTGCTGACGGCACCGGTGGCGGCCCATCTGCTTGCCAGAGTTGCCCATCGTTCGGGATATGATCTCGGTGCACTCTCGGTCCGTGACGATATCAGGGATCGTTGAGCCTATGCTGTTCGGCGACTTTACCAGATTTATGCAAAACTTATGCACAGGAAGCTGTGAGTAAAGCTTGCCGAAGAGCCCCTCAATTCTTCATCTGTCATTTTTTCTCAAGAAAAACGACAAATAATAATTGGCCTTTCGACCAAACGATGGTATTTGAAAATGCAAGTAGAGTTCTGATTGTGAATTGCAATCGTACTGCTTCCAAGTCCCTCAGTTTTGATTTTTAATGTCTAAACTGAGGCCATCGCCTGGGGCATGACGTAGTGGTTTCCAGTCAGGCAGTATAAGAACAGGTCACGCTCTTCGGAATCTAGGGGTGGATTTCGCGTTTTTCGAAACAGAAGGTCGCTTCCTGTGCTTTTGCTGTTCGCTTCTACGAGGCGGGTCTTTGGCGTGTCAGTCAAAGACCGTTTGAGCATGCTAACAGGAGAAAGAATATGACGGATATAGCGACCGGCAGTGCGCCGGAGCTGCTTGTGGAACTGACAGCCGACATCGTCGCGGCCTATGTCAGCAACCATGTTGTACCGGTCAGCGACCTGGCCAATCTGATTTCCGACGTGCATTCGGCACTGAGCAACACGTCCGTACCGCAGCCTGCTGCGGCGATCGTCGAAAAACAGAAGCCTGCAGTTTCTGTCCGCAAGTCCGTACAGGACGAGCAGATCACGTGTTTGGAATGCGGCGGCAACTTCAAGTCCCTCAAGCGTCACCTGATGACGCATCACAGCCTCTCGCCGGAAGAATACCGCGAGAAGTGGGACCTGCCGACCGATTACCCGATGGTAGCGCCCGCTTATGCCGAAGCGCGTTCGCGCTTGGCAAAGGAGATGGGCCTCGGGCAGCGCCGCAAGCGCGGCCGCGGCTGAGCTTTTTCGAAAGCATCGACGACAAAAGCCGGGTCTTGTGCCCGGCTTTTTTGTGCCTTCGCAAGACGAAGAAATACCTTTCGGGTATTTCGAGCGTCGCAACTGATTCGGCCGGACGCCCACGGCAGCGTAAGACATCCCGTCTTATGCTTTGCCGACAGGCTTAGAATGTATTCCTATACTATGAGCAAGTGTTAATATACTGGATTGCGGCTCTCAAAGCCGGCCAGCCACGATCGCGGTCAAGCCGCAGCGCGGACTCTTGCCTCTTCGCGGATCCTGTTCACCATCGAGCGCAATCCGTTCGAGCGCTGCGATGACAGGTTCTCCACCAGGCCGATCTTCGAGAATATCTCGAAGGCATCGAGCCCGGCGATCTCGGATGCTGTCTTGCCGGAATAGGTGGCAAGCACGATGGCGACGAGACCGCGCACAATATGGGCGTCGGAATCACCCTCGAAGCTCATGACCGGGTTGTCGGGATCGCCTGTCGTATGGCTCACCAGCCACACCTGGCTGGCGCAGCCCATCACCTTATTCTCCGAGGTACGCTTCTCCTCCGCCAAGTCGGGCAGCGCCTTGCCGAGTTCGATGACGTAACGGTAGCGATCTTCCCAATCGTCCAGGAAAGCAAAGTCGTCGATGATCTGGTCGAGGGATGCCATGGAGAAGCCTTTCACTAGTAAAGCAGTTCCAGCAAAAGTGCGCAGCGGTTTTGCGTCCGGAATGCGTCAGGAAGTGCTCTAAGACTGCATATAGGTGAAAGACCGGCAGATTTGAACCGTTAAAAAGAAACGCCGTGAGGGATGGGCATCCTCACGGCGCAGCAACATGCTGAATTAAACAGGGCAGGCACGTCAGGCATGGGGCATCTCCGCGTCATGCGGACCACCGATGCAAGCTGGTTGAGGGTCAGGTCGCCGGCTTCGGCGTCGGCAGCGGAATAGCGCCTGTTACCACCGTCTCAGAGGAGGCATCATCCTCGACCGGCGGACGGTAAGGCATCGGCTGGTTGAGCGCGGCCTTGGCCTCGCGCACCTTTTCCTGGATGGCAGGCGTGGTGAGGGAAGGCATGTTGAGCGCCACCGGCATCTGCGGTTCGGCAAGCTTTGCGGTTGCCGGCGCCTCGTCCTTGAACTGGCTGTCGAGAAGTTCATAGGCAACGCGGGCGCCTTCGCGAGCCCGGTAGCCGAGTGCGGTGAGGGTCTCCGTACCCTTGGCGCAGACTTCGGGCTTCTCCGAGCACATGCCGGTCAAATAGTCATAGGCGCCGCTTGCCGCCGTGAACGCGTCGGACAGCTGCAATTGCGGGCCGTTGGCGAGCTTGTCGGAACTCTCCGTGCTGAAGACGGAAAGAAGCACGAGCACGAGGCCAAACCAGAAGGATCCTTTGATCAGAAACCACATTGTCGTTGCCCATCCTGTTTCCCCGTCCGGTTCTTGTTGCCGAATCAGGCCGGTTGTCCGGTGTGTTTTCACCCTACCGCCAAGTTGCGAATGCCGCTTTTCGAAACTCACGCGCATTTGCGGCAAATTTAGTTCAAATTTTAGCGAACGGCATTTGAGGGACATTTTAGTCGAATGCGAGCGATCGCCGTTAAGCATCAGGGCAACACCTGCTTGCAATTGCAGGACTTTTGCCGGCTCGCCTTGCCACAGGAGTTAACGCAATGCTGAAATATGAGGAAAATCCGTCGCTTACCCCCTATTAACCACAAAAGGCAAAGAGCCTTCCAGATGCTTCAAAACGAGAATTTCAGCCGTTTCAGGCTGTGAACAGCGCTTTTGCCTTATCCTTTCTTTAAGTCGCCAAGGCCTATTGTCCGGATCGATAGACAGCCTTTCGGGCGGGTATTGCGTGCGTGTATTGAGTAACATTGGCGGCTGGATGACGGCCCTCGTAGACCGGGCAGCGACAAGCTGGCTCTCCCGGACGGGCGGCGGTGAAGCCGTGCGCCAACGCGAGCTCGCGATCCTGCGCCGCCTCGTGCTGCTCTCGTCGGCTGCTCTCGTTGCCGCTCCTATCGGCCTTTCGGCGGTCACCAGTCCGGCCGTGGCGCTGCCGGCAGGTGTCGCCATGGTCTGCGCCGCCTTTCTCTTTTCCGCCGTCGGCAGCATCGCGCTCGCCCGCCAGGGTTCGTCCGCCGGTATCGCCACGCAGTCGGCCGAGGATTTCTTCCTTGCCGCCACCCCGGGCCTCGTCTTCTTCCTCGACCCGCATGGCAGTGTGGCGACCGTCGGTGGTCGCGACCGGCGCGATTTCCTCGGCTGGATGCGCGATCCGAAGGGCAGGGGCTTCCTCGAGCAGGTGCATGTCTCCGACCGCATTCTTTTCCTGCAGGCGCTCGATGGCCTGCGCCGAGGCGAGGATGCTCAGAGCGTCGACCTGCGCCTCGACCGGCCTTCGGTCTCGCGTGATCAGCGCCAGTTCGCCTATCTGAGAATGGACATGACGGCCCGGCGCGACGCCGACGGCGAACTCGCCGCCGTCATTGCCCAGCTGCGCGATGTCTCCGTCGAGCAGCAGCTGCGTGACGAAGCCCAGAACCGCGCGGCCGATGCCGAATCAGCAAATGACGCCAAATCGCGCTTCCTCGCGGCCGTCAGCCATGAGCTGCGCACGCCGCTGAACGCCATTCTCGGTTTTTCCGACATCCTGATCGGCGAATATTTCGGCAAGTTCGAAAACGACCGCCAGCGCGAATATGTCGGCCTGGTCCGCGAATCCGGGGCGCATCTGCTGTCTGTCGTCAACACTATGCTCGACATGAGCAAGATCGAGGCCGGCCGCTACGAGCTGATCCTCGAAGCCTTCGACATATCGAGCTCCGTCAAATCCTGCGAATCGATGCTGGCATTGCAGGCCAAGACCAAGGGCCTCACGCTGACCAGCCGTATCCAGCGCGGCCTCGGCGAGGTCGTCGCCGATCAGCGCGCCATCCAGCAGATCCTCATCAATCTCGTCGGCAATGCCATAAAGTTCACCGAGGCCGGCGGCGTCGTCTCGGTCGATGCGGCAGCGCGCGACGGCATCCTCAAGCTGACGGTCAGCGACACCGGCATCGGCATCCCGGCCGACAAGCTGGCATTGCTCGGCCAGCCCTTCGTCCAGATCCAGAACGATTATACCCGCCGCTTCGAAGGCTCCGGCCTCGGTCTCTCCCTGGTCAAGGGGCTGGTAGCGCTGCATGGCGGGTATTTCGCCATCGCCAGCCAGCCGGGCGAAGGCACGATTATCACCATCGAGATTGCGACGGACGGCTCGGGTGCACAGCACGCCGAAGACGCCGGTCATGGCGCGACTGTCGAGTTTCCGCCGCGGCTGAAGGGCGCGGTCAATAGTGGTGCAGGATTGGAAGAGGGGCGTTTCGATGGCCGCGCGCAAGCGAAAATCGCCTAAGGGAAAACGGCAGCAGCCGGGCCTTCTGATGTCAGGCGCTGCCGCCCTCGGCGGGCTCGGCCTGCAGGGCGCATCCGTGCTCGGCGGGGTCGGCCTGCAGGGCGCCTCGGTGCTCGGCGGCGTCATCGGCCGCAATCCGTCGGTCGCCGGCGGCGCGATCACCTTCGCCGTCATCTTCTCCTTCGTCGCCGCCAATGCGCTCTGGTATCAGCCGGGCCTGCATCCGCATCCGATCTTCCGCACCCGCGATCCGCAGTCTCCGACCGTGATCGGCGCCCGCCGCCCGGCCGAGGAGCAACAGGGCGACGTCACCACCTTCCGGATCGAACGGCCGCAGGATACCGCCACCACCAACGCGACACCGGCGCCTGCCGCACCCGGCCAGCAGCCGAGCCAGCTCGTCATGGACATCCAGCAGCAGCTGGTGCGTCGCGGCCTCTATAACGGCATACCCGACGGCATTATCGGCCCCCGCACCAGTGCGGCCATTCTGTTCTTCGAGGAAACCGTCGGCATGACCCAGACCGGCGATCCGACACCAGAGGTGCTAGTGGCGCTGAAGACCGATGCTGCCGGCCCCTCGACCGTACCCGCCGAAAGGCCGCCCGAGGATGTGAGCTCGAAGGCGGCGGCGGAAGACCCGGTGGCCGCGGCGATCCGCAGCGCCGAGAAGACCGTCAAAACGGTTCCATCTGCGGCAAAGCAGGTTCCATCCAGCCAAATCACCAATGTCGACCTGGTGTTGAAGATCCAGAAGGGTCTTTCCAACATGGCCTATGCCAATGTCGGCGTCGACGGCGTTGCCGGCGAACAGACCCGCGCGGCCATCCGCCATTTTCAGAAGCACTACAACCTGCCCGAAGACGGCGAGCCGAACCAGGCTGTGCTGAAGAAACTTAAGGACATCGGGGCGATCTAGCTTCCGCGCCTCGCAAAACGGCGCCAGGTCAGTATGGCAAGGCCTTCCTGCACCGCATTGCCGGATGAATCGAAACTGCCGCACGTGACAAGCGTCCCTCGGGCCAATCCCAGCGTCTCGATCCTGAAGCAATGTCAGACGCGAAGGGGCGAAGCGAAGCACTTCATCAAATCGCAACGTGGGGCAGTTCTCGTGCAGGACCGCACCGGGCTGATCCACCTCTGCCAAGGCACCTATGGCCCGGCTGAGATAGAATACGAACGGCTGACCGGCATTCCTCTTGGTAAATCGAAGCCGGTTCCGAATGATGCCGCGCCGTTGATACGGCCTGCCTGATCGACAACTGAACGCATTTGACGTCGGCAACCCTTAAGGATGATGCGTGACTTCATTTTACAATCACCATGTAGACGAGACCGCTTCGACAGTGCTCCTGATCGCCTTCCAAGAGGCCTGCGCCCGGCATGACATCTCGCCCGATAGCGAAGACGGCTCGGATCTCTTAACCGTTCTTTTGTATGCCTTTCAAAAGGGGACGACGACCAAGGATGCGCTGGTCGGCCTCGCGTTAAATCTCATTGGCAAATGAAAGGGAAAATCCCGTCCGTCTCGTCCCGGTTGGTAGATCACCTTTTGAGACGATGCGCGGCGCGATCGGAGGCATCTCGATCAGATCGGTGCAGATTGAGAATCCGGATCGCGTCCATTCTGGCGATGGCGTGTTTCTGCACAAAATAGTCAAGTTCATAAGCATCGGACACTTTTTTCCGATCCTGTGCGGGTTTGATCACGGTGACAGTCATCATTTTCTCCTTCTATACCAAATCAGTTGATTCAACTTATCAGGGTCGTGACTCGACCGGTGGAATGGTACGGAATGAGACAATGTCATGGAGGGGGAGCTGCAATTCATCTTCCGCGGACAGGCGTCGACCCTGAGCGCATCTTCGCTGGCCAACATTCCAGCCAATGGGCCGCATGTCTTCAAAAATACGTCCGGACAAATGCTACACAGGCGACGGCCATCTTTAATCCACTTCATCACGGAATGCGGGCGACAGCATTGAGAGCATGATGCTGCTGGGCCGATCGGGCCTAAAATCATGCGGATCTCGCGCCGCTACGATGCCGCCTTCAAAAGCCTGTAATGCGTCGTCATCGCCTGCCCCTCGACATCCACCACCTCTTCGATCGGCCCGGCCTTGCGGGCCATCGCCACGCGGTAGCGCCTGGGCGCCATACCCGTCATTCGTTTGAAGGCGTTGCTGAAGGCGCTTTCGGAGGTGTAGCCGAGCGAAAGCGCCAGTGCTGAAACCGGCATGCTGCCCTCCCGCAGCTCGCGTTCGGCAAGGCGCATGCGCCAGCCGATCAGATAGGTGAGCGGCGCAACCCCCGCCACGGTCTTGAACCGCAGGGCAAAGCTCGTGCGCGACATGCCGGCCGCCTTTGCCAGTTCGCCAAGCTGCCAGGACCGGCCGGGATCGCCATGCATCAGCCGCAGCGCCGGCGCAATGCGATCGTCGCCGAAGGCTCGGAGCCACCCGACCGTCAATGGCGCCGAGCTCATGATGTGCGCCCTCAGCACCTGCACGAACATCAACTGCGCAAGCTGGGTCGAGGCGAGCAGGGCGCCTGGCCGCTTTGCCGCCATCTCCCGCACCAGCTGGTCGAGCAGCCAGCGCAGCACGCCGGCTTCGGCAAGGGCGGCGCGCACATGAATGATCGGCGGCAATACGTCGGACAGCAGCTCCATGCCCTGCGGCCCGAGCGCGATGTGGCCGCCGAGATAGTGAAAATCCTCGCCAACGCCGTGGCGTGCCATGCCATCGACCTTTTCCTTGAAGGCGCCGACCGCGTCAGTGGGCGCAACGGCAAGGTCGCTCGCCAGGATGAAGGAGTGCTGGCCGTTCAAAAGTGCAACGTCGCCTGACTCCAGCAGAATGGGTTCTCTGCCATTGTCGAGGCAAAGCCAGCAGCGCCCTTTGGCGACCGCGCTGATCTTGATCCGGTTCGGCCGGGGGAAGCGCAGCGCCCAGGCGCCGCCGGCGATCAGCCCGCCCGACACAAGGCAGCGTGCATCGAGCAGATTGAGCATTTCGGAGAGCGGGTCACTGATCATTTTTGAACGATGAAGCAGGAAATCGGGATTTTCAAGCATTCAGAATCCCGTTTCCCGGGCGTACACAACGCCATCATGCAACAACGGAGGGCACGCCATGTCCACCCCACAAGCTCCCATCGGTTCCGGTTTCGGTGCGGCCTCTACCGCCGCCGATGTCATTGCCGGGCACGATCTTTCAGGCAAGGTCGCGATCGTCACCGGTGGTTATTCCGGTCTTGGCCTCGAGACGGCTCGTGTGCTCGCCGAAGCCGGCGCCAGGGTTGTCGTCCCCGCCCGCAATCTCGGAAAAGCCAAGGCGGCCGTGCAAAGCATTCCCGGCCTTACGGTGGAAAAGCTCGACCTGATGGAGCCCGGGTCGATCGACGACTTCGCCGACCGCTTCCTCGAAAGCGGCGACCCCCTGCATCTGCTCATCAACAATGCTGCCGTCATGGCGAACCCGCTGACCCGTGATGCCCGCGGTTACGAATCGCAGTTCTCCACCAATCATCTCGGTCATTTCCAGCTCACTGCCCGCCTCTGGCCGGCGCTGGTGAAGGCCGAGGGTGCACGCGTCGTCGCCGTCTCCTCGCGCGGCCACGTCTTCTCCGGCGTCGATTTCGACGATCCGAATTTCAAGAACCGCGAATACGCACCCTATCTCGCCTATGGCCAGTCGAAGACGGCAAATGCTCTCTTTGCGATCTCACTGGACGCTTTGGGTGCGAAGCACGGTGTCAGAGCCTTCTCACTGCATCCCGGCGGGATCGTCACCACCAATCTGGTCCGCCATCAGTCGAGCGACTTCCTTAAGGCGAGCGGCTATGTCGACGAGGACGGCAAGCCGGTCATCGATCCGGAAAACAACAAGAAGACGATTGAGCAAGGGGCGTCGACCACCGTCTGGTGCGCCGTCAGCGAGAAGCTCGAGGGTCTCGGCGGCGTCTATTGCGAGAACTGCGATATCGCCACCGCCGTCTCCGGCGATTCGACCGAGATGCTCGGTGTCCGTCCTTGGGCAACCGATCCGGAATTTGCCGAACGCCTCTGGCAGCTGAGCGAGCGGCTGACGGGCTTCATCGCCAGCTGATGGGGCGCCACACGGCCGGCCTACAGTCACGGAGTCCTCTTTCCCTACAACCTAAGTCTAAGGTTCTGCCGCTGTTTGCAACTTATTAACCATGTTGCCTGAAGCTTTTCTGATTGGGCGGGGGGGCGTCGGTCATGCATGCGCTGAAGGCGATAGACGATCTGGCCGGAGAACCGGCGGTCGAAGCGGGAGGGCCTGATCGCGAGGCGCTGCGCCACATCCTGCTGCGTCTTGCCGAAGAAGCCTCCACCCTTGGCATCGATCTCGTGGATATCGCCGGCGCCATCCAGGACATGGCGGGAATGTCGGCCCGGCATGCCTCCGCCTTCGATCATGTCACCCGCACCGCGCTTTCGATTGCCGAGACCAACCGCTCGGTCGCCGTGTCGCTGCGCGAGACCGATCGCACGGCGGCCGAGGCCCGTCACAAGCTGAAGGAGTCGGCTGATCGCCTGACGGGCTCCGTCGCCGAGATCGGCCACATGGTTCAGTCCTCCAACGAGATCGGCGCTGAGATCGCCGGCTTCTCGAAGTCGCTTGCCGATGTCGACAATATCGCCGAGGAGATCAGCACCATCGCCCGCCAGACCAACCTGCTGGCGCTGAATGCCGCGATCGAGGCGGCGCGCGCCGGCGATGCGGGCAAGGGTTTTGCGGTCGTCGCCGCCGAGGTTCGGGCGCTGTCGCTGCAGACCTCGAAGGCGACCGGCTCCATCCAGCAGACGCTGGACGAACTGCGCGTGAAGATCGACCGGCTGTCGGCCGTCGGCAGCGATGCGCGAGAGAGCGCCGCCGGCGTGCGTGACAAGTCGGAGGCGATGCGCGGCGCTTTCGAAAGCATGGAACATGTCATCACCCGCATCCTCGACAGTTCGACTGTTATGGCCAACACCACCGAGGCGGTCGACCAGCAATGCGCCGGCTTCGTCGAGAAACTCGGCGAGATGTCGGCCGAGGTCGCCGGCTCGAATGTCCGGCTGCAGCAGGCGGCAAAACGCGTCGACAGCGTCGTCGGCCTCTCGGAAACCCTGATCCAGCTGACGGCGAGTGCCGGCGTCAAGACCGCCGACAGCCGTTGGATCGAGGAAGCGCAGTCGGTGGCAAGACAGATTTCCGGCGCCTTCGAGCGCGCCGTCGCGGAAGGCCAGATCGGGCTCGATGCTCTTTTCGACCGACGGTATCGGCCGATACCGGGCTCTGATCCTGCACAGATGATGGCGGCCTTCACCGAACTCGCCGACCGCCTGCTGCCGCCGATCCAGGAACCCGTCACAACCTTGGACGAGCGCATCGCCTTCTGCGCGGCGATCGACGAGAATGGCTATCTGCCGACCCACAACCGAAAATTCTCGCAAGCCCAGCGGCCTGGCGACAGCGTCTGGAACACTGCCAATTGCCGCAACCGCCGCATCTTTGCCGATCGCGTTGGCCTTGCAGCCGGTCGCAGCACCGCGCCCTTCCTCGTCCAGACCTACAGGCGCGACATGGGCGGCGGCAATTTCGTGATGATGAAAGATATCTCCGCTCCGATCACAGTCCGTGGACGGCATTGGGGAGGATTACGGCTGGCAGTCAAGGTCTGACCCCTGGGGTCAAACTCTGACCCTGCATTGCCGCCACCGACGCGCCGGTCTATACCGCACCGATGAGATTACGCGCCGACATCTTCATTTCAGCCCTCCTGCGCCGCGTCTTTGCCAGCGGCGATTTCGCCGCCGTCGAGAAGAAGGGTGCGGAGGAGGCGGGTGCGATCTTCATCCGCCAGCACTTCCGCGACGGCCTGGAAACGCTCTACGCGCCGGCACCGCAGACAGCCTTCGGCGAAGGTCAGGCCGGCGACCGGCTGTTCGAGATCCGCCTGTCGCGCGGCGATCCGGAGGCGGTCCGCGCGATGCTGGAGCGTGAACGCAAATTCGACCCCGATCTCTGGATCGTCGAGCTGGAGGCGGAGGAACTGGGGGACATGATCCCGCTTGCGAAGGGCGGCTGAGCCAAGGCGCTCGTCAGCTCAGCGTCATTTTGAACCGCTGTAGGTGGTAAGGTCATCAACCGCAGTTCAGCGAGACCGCCGCCCCATGACGCGCATGTCGCGCTGCGGCGGCGCCTGGCGGATGAAGCGATAGTCGGGCGTTGCTGCCGGCGCGGGTGCATCGGTCGCTTCCGGCTTATAGGTGTAGCGATCGGCGCGCCGCCAGGCTTCGACGCGTTCGTGGCATTCTTCCGGGTCGAGCGCATCGAGCACCATCCAGCCGCGCGTAACGTTATGCTGCTGTTCGGCAAGGTGCGGATAGAGCCTTTCGAGCACGAAGACGGCATCGAGAAAGCCCATGCCGAGGCTGGTCAGCGTCGTGGCGAGCTGCTGGCCGGAAAGATCGAGCATGATGCGCTCGGCAAGCCAGCGGCTGGCGGAAAGCGCATCGGCAAGCGCGGTTGCGAAATGCGTCGCTTCACGCGAACGGGCGAAGCGCACCAGCAGCGCCTCTTGAATGTCGGTGAGCGTGCGCAGACCGAGCCTGTCCTCGTCGGCACGGCCGAGATGGCCGGCAAGGCCGAGGATACGCTCGCGCAACGCCTCTTCATTGGCAATCCGCTGTTCCGCCAGCGCATCTGCCTCGTTGGTCTCGGTCGGCGCTGGCGAAAGCGGCACCGCCGGCGATTCCATGACCGGCGCCGATGTGGCCGCCGACCGCGGCTGGCTCTGGCGCAGCGCCACCAAAGCATCGATGACCTTCGGCGAGAGTGAATCGCGGCTGACGATCGCCTTGACATGCGTTGCACCCTGCATGCGCGCGATGGTGATCAGCGTATCGTCGGCGATTGCCTTCGAGGCGGCAAGAAAGGGGGCTGCGATATCGATCGGCTGGTTGCCGATGAACAGCGCCACGGCGGCCGGCATGTTCTCGCATTGGGACAGCGCCGCGACCGCCTGGCGCTTGGCCTCGTCGGAGGAGGCCTGGAACAGCGGCATGAAAAGTTCGGCGAATTGGCGCAGTTCGGACCGTGTCGGATGAGACAGGTTCTCGAAACTGCTGACAGTCGCCATTAGTACCACGTCCTTTTTCCTGACGGCCAAGGGGCCTTCTAGGTCTCGAAACCGGTCACGCACAAAAACACCCCGAAAACGCAGAACAAGGGGACCAAGGCCGATATGCGCTGGCGGAACGCATGTCAGGCCATACGGTTATGAACAAATCCTACACCGGTACGGTTAATGCATGCTGAAGAATTTATTAGAATGCAACAGAAATATACACGCGGAACGTGTTGCGACATGGTTGGCCGGCAATATAAAAATGCATGGTTTGGAAGGCGTGCTGCGACGATTGCAGCATCGCTGCCGCGGTGGTGGAAAAACTCAGGCGGCCCTGTGATCGCGCAGCGCGTGCAGCAGTTTTTCGCGGCTGTCGTAACCGGCCTGATAAAGGTCGAGTGCTGTGGATGCCGCGAATTGCGCGTCGACGCTTTTGATGTCGATCCGCCGTTCTGAGCACCAGGCATCAAGCGCACTGCGCAGCACGTCGAGATCTTCAGGCGAGAAAGATGAATTGACCAGCAAAGACACCGCTTGCCCTCCGCATTCCGGCAAGAACGTGGAAAATCCCGATCGATCGGAGCCCGGAAACGTGTGACCGACATGAGCGAACATACGCGCATCTGCGCGCCTCGCAATTAAATATTTTCATGATGTATTTTTGCAACATCGCCTTTTTCCCGGCCGGCGGA
This sequence comes from Rhizobium sp. WYCCWR 11152, assembly GCF_013087615.1. Lineage (NCBI taxonomy): Bacteria > Pseudomonadati > Pseudomonadota > Alphaproteobacteria > Hyphomicrobiales > Rhizobiaceae > Rhizobium > Rhizobium sp. WYCCWR 11152. The sequence goes on from NZ_JABFCP010000009.1 coordinate 577,594, forward strand.
TTGCAGCGCCGATGTCAACTATATGAATTGGTTCTAATTTTATCCGTTGATCTCCAGCCGGCCGTTTGTGTAGGCGGCGTGAAACCAAATCAACTCTTCGCGCGTTAAAGGGGAAGTAACGTGAACTGTGTTTGGCCTCGGCTGAACATTAGTAAACTGTTAACTGTCATCTGTCTCAATTCGGATAGGAACGACGCGATTTGAGTATTTGGATCGTTGAAACTCCGCATCACGGTATTTCAATCAGGTGCCGTGGGAAAGGCGCGAATGCCCTCGGGCCGGTCATCCCGGTACTGCAGGACGCGCCGGCCCGCACATTGGCGGGCAGGGTGAAATCCATCGCAACTTCATCCGTCTCGGGCAGTGCATGGAGACGAGAATGGCAATAGTAGTCGCATTGGCGGATCGGCGGCCGCGGGCGCCGCGTCGCCCGGACAAAGAGGCCCGCGAAGCCAAGATCCTTTGGTTCACCGGCGTCCGCTACGAGCGGTTGACCGAGAGCCCGAAACATCGTCCGGCGCCCGCGCCGCGCGTCAACAAGAAGTAACCGCTCTTCAACCTCAGCGAGCGGCGAATTGCTCGCAGCCGGCTTCCGTCAGGAAGTTGCGCGCAGCCTCATCGAAGCTCGCCTGCGGCGCCAGCGTCCGCAGCACGGCATAGCCGTCCGGCCGTGCCATTTCCACCAGGATCGCCTGCTGCAGCTCCTGCGGCAAGTTCTTGCGCAGGTCGGTCAGCTGGATCGGACTGCCGGCCAGCACATCGAGCGCGCCGCCGACCGATGTCCTGTCATTCATGCTGAAGACCTCGTTGGAGGCGCTGTCATAGATCGCGATCGACCAGAAGGGCACATTGCCCTTGGCGGTGAAATGTACCGGCGCATCCTCGACGTCGAAGGAGCAGACGGCGGTGCGCAGGAAGGGGTCGCCATTGGCAAGGCCGGCCTCGTCATATTGGTCGCCGAGCAGGTAGAAATTATTGAGGTCGCCCTCTGCCTCCACGCGGGTCGCCGCATCCCTGCCGGTGAAATGCGGCAGCGACAGGATGATGACGAGATGCAGCAGGGCTGCGCCGAAAAGACCGGTCAGGACCGCGAAGAATATCCTAAGCATTGCCGCATCCGGTCTTGGTGAGCTTCGGCATGGCGAGGTCGATCACGCCGGAACTGCCGGCTGTCGGTGTGTCGAACAGCGTCAGCACCAGCCGGAAGGTGCCGGCCTCTGGCAAGGCCAGCCAGTTGCCCGGCTGCGCGACGGCGGAGATCTCAACCGAGAAACTGCTGTCTTGATTGCGCAGCACGGTCCAGGAATTGAGCGCTGAGGGATGCCCGGTCTTCACCGCTGCCGGATTGCCGCCATTGTCGGCGGTAAAGAGGGTCCAGAGCCGGGCAGGCGGCGTCTGCCCGCTGATGCGGTAGCGGCAGCCGGCATTCAGCCGCGCGCCTTCGTCGTCGACACTCGCCGTGAAGGTCAGACCCTCGGCGCTGCCATAGAGCAGCTTGCCGGCGCGCGCCCGGTGCGACTTGGCATAAGGATCGGCCTCGACCGTCTGCAACGCTGGAAAGGCCTCCCAGGCGCCGAGCTTGATCGCCCCGAAACCCTGTGTCGCATCCAGCGCATAAAGCGAAATCATGATCCCGCCGCCGAAGGCGACGATCAGCGTGATCGCGATAAAGAGGGGGAATCGAAACACGTCATGACCTTGGAAACCATATCGGATGAAAGGGTTACCACTGATTCTGGCAGGGTGGAATGCCGGGCAGTGACATGGGCGATTGATCCCCGGTTATGTCCAAGCGGCAAAGCAGTCTGCCAACTGCGGCAATACGGCCTTTCACCCAGAGATGCCGGCAGGCGGATGGGGGGCAGCTACCGGCAATCTCCTGGGCCGGCTACTCCGCGCTCGCCACCTTCGCCGGCGCGAGTGGGGCGGCATCCTTCAGCTTTTCGCCGAGCTTCTTGAGGATGCCAGTCGATTGAACCGAGAGCATGCGCGGCCGGATGAGCTGCGGCAATCCGTCCTGCGGCTTGGCGGCGGCGGTCTTGGCGAGGTCCTTTTCCGAGGGCAGGGGATTTTCGACGCCGGGGATGGCGCGCAGCGTCACACCCTGATGGGCGTAATCCATGGCGCGCTTGAAAGTCATCGCCGGCAGCGAACCGCCGGTCATCTCGTTGGTCGAGGTGTAGTCGTCATTGCCGAACCAGACGGCGCAGGTGTAATTGCCGGTGAACCCAACGAACCAGGCGTCGCGATAGGCCTGGGTCGTGCCGGTCTTGCCGGCCGTCAGGATGCCGTTGTCGAGAGCCGCCTTGCGCGCCGTGCCGACATAGGGGACGCGCGACAGCATCTGGTTCATATAGGCGTCGGCCTGTTCGGAGAGCACACGTTTCGGCGCCGGTTCGTCACGGTCGAAATCGTAGAGCACGTCACCGTCGTAATCGAGGATCTGGGTGATGCCGTGGCGGCGCGACTGGTAGCCGCCGGCCGGGAAGGTGGCATAGGCCGTCGCCTGGTCGAGGACCGTCACCTCGGAGGTGCCGATCGGGATGGTGACGTCGTCGCGGATCGGCGTTTCGACGCCGAGGTTCTTCGCCATCGCCCGGATCGGCTGAATGCCGAGTTTTTCCTTGGCGAGCCGCACCGGCACGGTGTTGATCGACTGGGCGATCGCGGTCTCAAGCGTGATGCGGCCGGCATAGCGGTTTGCGTAATTGTGAGGGCTCCAGTTGCCCCAGTAGATCGGCGCATCGACGATCGTCGTCTGCGGCGTCATGCCGCTCTCCATCGCCACCGCATAAGTGTAGACCTTGAAGGACGAGCCTGGCTGGCGCAGCGCCCTGCTGGCGCGGTTGAACTGGCTCTCGCCGTAATCCCGGCCGCCGACCATGGCGCGCACGGCCCCGCCGTTTTCGATCATAACCATCGCGCCCTGCTTGGCGTGATAGGCCTCGCCATATTCGCGCAGCGACGTCTCGACCGAATCCTCGGCCGCCTTCTGGATGCCCATGTCGATCGTCGTGCGCACGATCAGCGAATGCTGGTGGAAGCGCGACGAAAGCCGCTGGACCTCGTCGAAAGCCCAATCGAGGAAGAAATCGGGCGATTCCACCTCGTTGCGGTCGACGACGGTAGCTGGATTGCGCCTGGCGGCGATCACCTGGCCCTCGGTCATCAGCCCGCTCTGCACCAGATTGGTCAGCACTTCGTTGGCGCGGGCACGCGCCGCCGGCAGGTTGACATGCGGCGCGTATTTCGCCGGCGCCTTGAACAGGCCGGCAAGCATGGCGGATTCGGCAAGGTTCACATCGGTGATGTTCTTGCCGAAATAGAACTGCGCCGCCGCCGCTGCGCCAAAAGTGCCGCCGCCCATATAGGCGCGGTCGAGATAGGTGGAGAGGATTTCCTTCTTGGAAAGGTTCGCCTCGAGCCAAAGCGCCAGGAACGCCTCGGTGACCTTGCGGTCGATCGAGCGTTCGTTCGACAGGAACAGGTTCTTGGCGAGCTGCTGCGTCAGTGTCGAGCCGCCTTGGACGACTTCGCCGGCGCGCGCATTCTCGCTCATGGCGCGGAAGAGGCCGATGAAATCGATGCCGAAATGGTCGAAGAAGCGCCGGTCCTCGGTGGCGATCACCGATTTGATCAGCGAATCCGGCAGCTCGTCGATCGGTACGGAATTCTGGTGGATGACGCCGCGATGGCCGATGACATTGCCGTAGCGGTCGGTGAAGGTGACGGCGAAATCGCCGCGGTTGCGCCAGTCTTCCTTGGTCGCCTCGAAGGCAGGCTGGGCAAGCAGCAGCATCAGCACCGAGCCGGCCGCTCCGAGCGTCAGTCCCTCGCCGGCAAGTTCGAAGACCATGCGCTTCCAGCCGCGCACGCGGAAACGGCGGAAAAAGATGGTAATGTCTTCCCAGATCTCGGCGGCGCGGAAGCCGGCGTTCCAGACGGTCGAATCGATCCAGGAATCGATACGCAGCAGAATGTGACGGCTCTTCGCCGGCCGCTTTTCCGCCGCCTCGTTCGCCGCTTTTCCGGGCCTTTTTTCTGGCCCATTTCCTGGGTTGTCCGGATCCTGCACGTCCTGTATTCCCGCCTGATTGCGCTTCGATCATATCCGACAAAAGCGCGAGGCCCGCATATGGCCGCAAAGCTCTCCGATACGAGGAGAGAATTCTCCGAGTACCAGGAGTATACTGAAGGATTGATTGATTTTGCGGCTGATAACAAGAGAGATGCATCAGGGTCACGCGAATTTGCGGGTCGCTGTTGCAAGAAACGAACGATGAACGATCTGCCCTTCTGGAAGAGCAAGACGCTTGCCGAAATGAGCGTCGCCGAGTGGGAAAGCCTCTGCGACGGCTGCGGCCTCTGTTGTCTCAACAAGATCGAGGAATGGGATAGTGGCGATATCTATTTCACCTCGGTCAGCTGCAAGCTGCTCGACGGCGAAAGCTGTCGCTGCTCCAGCTATGAGAACCGCTGGGATTTCGTGCCGGACTGCGTGCAGTTGACCAAGGAAAATGTGCCTGATATCGCCTGGTTGCCGCCCACCTGCGGCTACCGGCTGGTCAATGAAGGCCGCGACCTCTACTGGTGGCACCCGCTCGTCTCCGGCGACCCGGAGACCGTCCATGCCGCCGGCATTTCCGCGCGAGGCCGCGCGATCAACGAAAATGAGATCGATCTCGACGATCTCGAGGATTACGTCGTCGACTGGCCGCTGACCGTGGGCGAGGAGAAGGACGATGAGGACGCCTAACATTACAGTTGCCCACCTTGCACGACGGCGAATTGAACCTTCATCCGTCATCGCATGGTCGCTTTGGCGACGGGCGCATCAAGCCGCAGCAAGGCAAGTCCACCGCAAATCAAAAATGCAACTGTAATGTTAGACGACAGGCATTCGGAGACCGATTTCGATTCACCGGTGGGGAATTCGTCGAAGCAGTTCCTTGCGACGTTATCCGCGAATACGACGACCGTTGCCAGGTCTTCGGACGTAAGCCGGGTTTCTTGTAGATGATCGTAGGCATGTTCAATCCTCCTTGATTGGGTTCGGATTTCGGATTTGCCGTACGGATTTCTTCTTTTGATGACCGCCAAGGCCGCATCGAGATCTGCATTAGAGGCCATGATGCATTAGAAGCGGTTAGTGGCCGATAATCGCTCCCGCGAATCTCAGATTAAATGCCATAGGTAGCGTGAAACGGCGCATTCTCACGGTTAACTGCCAAACGACATGAGCCCATTCTGCGAACGAGCATGAAGTGGCGCGAACGTTTCAGTGTGCGACGCCTGGTCCCTCGTGTGCCCTCACGATGGCGTCCGCTTCCTTGCCGTATAACTCCTCGAAGTGATCGAAGGTCTTGGAAAAGTAACCAATGCCCTGCGTCGCCGAGCGCAGCGCCCGCGCCAGATCGTCAAGTGCGCCGCCCGGAATGAGTGCCCGGAAGATGTCCCATCCCTTAGCGGTTTCATCCCGGTCGAAGCCGAGAACCTGACCCTTGAGAGCGGAGACGATCTGGACGAGGCTGCCGGAATAGATCGACGGAATGTGAATTTCGCTGCGGAAGACCGGTTGCATTAAAACGGCCGACCCTTCGGAAAGCGCCTGTCGCACTCCCATTTTCGACGCAGTCCGGAAGGCGTGTTCCGAACTGTCGACGGCATGGTGCTGACCATCGTACAGCGTTACGCCGACATCGATGACCTGGAAGCCTAGCGGCCCTTTCTCCATCGCTTCGCGCGCGCCTGCTTCGACAGCAGGGATGTAGTTGCGCGGAACGACGCCACCCTTGACGGTTTCGCTAAAGGTGAAGCCCCGGCCGCGCTCATTGGGGCGAATGCTCAGCTTCACATCCGCGAACTGTCCGGCACCGCCGGTCTGTTTGCGGTGACGGTAATGAACCTCAGATGGTTTCGCAATTGTCTCGCGGTAGATCGGGCTGGGCGTTCGATCGGTTACGGCGATGTGAAACACGTCGGACAGGGTTCGGCAGAGATCGCGCAGATGCACCGGCCCCTGGGCGCAGACGAGCTGGGCGCCGGTGCTTTCCTCCTGCAAGACCGTTAGGCCGCGATCCGTCGCGGAAAGTTTTGCCAGCGTTTCGGAGAGCTTGTTTTCATCGCGCTCGCTGCCTGGGATTAGGATCCTTTCAAGCATCGGCGTGGGTGGCTCCGTCCATTCAGGCGGGGCGACCACCGCGTCTGATGTCAACAGCGAAGGGACGGGCAAGTGGTCGGACTTGACCGTCGCAAACACATCCCCCGACGCAGGCACAACCGCCGAATTGGACCGCCCGTTTGCGAGATGCTGTACGGCGCCGAGGCTGGAGCCGCCCAGTGATGCGCCCTGCCGCAGTCCCACGCCAAGCGCGCGCACGAGCACTGTCTTACCGACATTCTGGCGATGATAGGCATGGAAGCTCACGGCGGTCAGCTTGTTTTCATCGACATTGCCCGCACGAGCCAGGCGCTGTCGAAGAACCCCCACCGGCGGCGCCTCGTGGCGCAGCGCCTTCATCAGCCTCATCATGCCGTTGCCGTGACTTGCGGCACCGATCAGGACTGGAATAATCCTGTTTTCCCTGAGAACCCGCGATGAAATGGCATAGAGCGCGTCGCTGGGCGGCTCGCGATCTTCGATCAGTTCCTCGAGAAGCCAGTCATCGAATTCGGACAGGTGTTCCAGGAGCTCGCTGCGCGCTTCGTGCTCGCGCTCGGCGGCGCTTTCGGGGATTGCGATCAGCGCCGAAGTCTGGCCTTCCCGGTAGCGCCACGCCCGTTCGGAAATCAGATCGCAACTGCCTATGATCCTGTCCCCCTCGCGGATCGGGATCTGGCGAAGCAAAAGCGTGTGGTTGGCGTAGTCTTGAAGCGCGGCGATCACGTCCCTCAGCCGCCCTCTCGGTTCGTCCATCCGGTTGACGAAGAGGATGCACGGCGTCTCCGAGGCCTCGATTACGCGCAGATAGGGCGCGGCGAGCACAGCCTCCTCGGGTGCCGATGAAACGCACAGGATGCAGGCGTCGCTGGCGAGAAGCGCGTGCTGTGCATGCGCCAACGCTTCATTGGGTCCTGGCGCATCCAGCGCACACCACGACTCATTTCCAAAGGTGAATTCTGTGAGGTTCAATCCATAAGGGGAGCTGGATTTTCTCGCCGCCCCTTCCAGGGAGCCGAGCTTTTCCACGACTGTTGATTTTCCGGTCTGCGAAGGTCCAAGCACGGTAAAGCAGCGCATCGGCATTCCTCCAACTGCCATAAACACAACTTTCAGCCATCATAGGATGCCCTGAACCGCTGCAAGGCGCCAGAGGTGCATTCGCGCTTTCACATCACGCAACGAAGACGCCCAAAGCTCCAGCGTCGCCTCAATCGATACGCCTGTCATCCATGACCTACGGATCACGGAAACCCATGGATTCAGATATTCCAACTATATGCAGCTGTAATGTTAGTCTAAGCGGGGATCAGGGCTTCACTGCTGTCAGGAAGCGCTTCAATTCCGTCTCCACATAGGCAGCCACCGGGCCGTCTGCGCCAAATCCCCACCAGGTGAGCGAACCCTGCCATTGCGCCAGCATCAGCCGGGCGATCGTCTCCGGATCGCTCGCCGAGCTGAAGCAGCGTGCGATCGCTTTCGTCAGCGCCGTTCCCCAGGCTGCACCCCGGGCCTGCAGCACCGGATCGCGGAAGTCCTCGCGAAGCACCAGCAGTCCCTCGCCATAGGCGGCGGCATTGTCGCCGTAATCCTGCGACAGGCCGACGAGCAGCGCGACGGCGCCTTCCGGGGTTTTCGCCACGCTCCCGGCAAGCCGCGCCGTTTCCGCATCCAGCCGGTCCCAGGCGTGAAGCAGCGCAGCGCGCAGCATCGCCGCTTTCGTCGCGAAACGCTGCACCAGCGTCGAGCCGGAAAGACCGCTGGCTTTCGCCACCGCCGCAAAGGTCGCCGCATCCGGCCCCTCGGCGTGGATCAGCGCCAGCACCATGGCGAGAAGCTGTTCATCGGAAACTGTGCGGCGACGCGGCATGAAATTCCTCTTGCATTCGCTTCGAATGTAAACGATCATTCGTTTATATACAAGCAGTGCCAGCTGGAGCAATTCCGGGAAAAGTGTGAAGCGGTTTTCCGTCCGGAATTGCGTAAAAACAAGAGCTAAACCCGGGTGCTTACGGCATGAAGGCCGTTCTAGCGTGGAGGATGGAGAAGTGACAGCGAACTTGCGGGAGAAAGTGGCCTTGGTGGCGGGTGCTACGCGCGGCGCCGGCCGAGGCATCGCGGTGGAACTTGGTGCCGCCGGCGCCACCGTCTACGTGACCGGGCGCACGACGCGCGCCCAGCAATCCGAGTATGCCAGGCCGGAGACGATCGAGGAGACGGCCGAGCTGGTGACATCAGCCGGCGGCAAGGGCATTGCCGTGCAGGTGGACCATCTCGTCCAGCAACAGGTCGAGGCGTTGGTCGCCCGCATCCGCGGCGAAGCTGGCCGGCTCGATATTCTGGTCAACGACATCTGGGGCTGTGAGAAGCTGTTCGAATGGGACAAGGCCGTCTGGGAGCATTCGCTGGACAAGGGCCTGCGCATGCTGCAGCTCGGCATCGAGACGCATCTGATCACCGCCCATTACGCCCTGCCGCTGATGATCGAGCGGCCCGGCGGGCTGCTGGTGGAGATGACCGACGGCACGGCCGAATACAATGCCACCCATTACCGGCTCTCGCCCTTTTACGACCTGGTCAAGACAGGCGTCACCCGCATGGCCTGGGCACATGCGCAAGATTTGGAAAAACACGGCGCCACCGCCGTTTCGATCACGCCCGGCTGGCTGCGTTCTGAAATGATGCTGGATGCTTATGGTGTTCGCGAGGAGAACTGGCGCGAGGCGACGAAGGTGCAGCCGCATTTCGCCATTTCCGAAACCCCGCGCTTCGTCGGCCGGGCCGTTGCGGCCATAGCCGCCGACCCCGACCGCGCCCGCTGGAACGGCCAGTCGCTGTCGAGCGGCGGAGTGGCCAAGACCTATGGCTTCGACGATATCGACGGTTCGCGGCCGGATTGCTGGCGCTACATGGTGGAAGTGCAGGATCCGGGCAGGCCGGCGGATGTGACAGGCTACCGCTAAACAATTCCAGGGAAGGAGGCGGCTTTCCCTGGAATTGGATGCAGGCAAAAGGTCAGAGCGGCTCTGCGCTTCCGTGAAAGCTAAACCGCTCTAACGCCCCGTCATCATGCTGCGGCAAGCCGCGCCGCCTCACGAAACGAGACCAGTCGTTTCGTCTGTTCGTCCCACAGCACCAGCTTGACGCAACGCAGGCTTTCCATGAGCGTGATGCGGCCCAGATCGGCAAGCTCAGGATGATCTCGCAGCACCTCCGGCAGCCGGTAATACGGCACCCGGCTCGACAGATGATGTACGTGGTGGATGCCGATATTGCCGGTGATCCAGCGCAGCACCGGCGGCAGGTCGTAATGCGAGGCGCCGTGCAGGGCCGCATGCTGGAACTGCCAGTCCGGCTCCTTCGACCAATGTGTTTCCTCGAATTGATGCTGGACGTAGAACAACCAGACGCCGGCAGCACCTGCCAGAAGCACGGTCGGAAGATGCACCAGTAAAAAGGGGACGATCCCGACCGCCCAGATCAGCAGCGCGGCGACCACTGCGATGGCAAGATTGGTCGCCATGGTCGAGATCCAGGGCAGGGCGCCGGAGCGCATCATGCCGAAAGGCAGGCGCTGCTTGAAGAGGAACAGCCATGCCGGTCCGATCCCGAACATCACGATCGGGTGCCGGTAGAGCCGATAGCCGAGCCGGCCCCAGCGCGACAGCGCGTTATATTCGGCGATCGTCAGCGTTTCGATGTCGCCAACGCCGCGCTCGTCCAGGTTCCCGGCCGAGGCGTGGTGTTCCGCATGCGCGCGGCGCCAATAGTCGTAAGGTGTCAGCGTCAGGATGCCGATCGTGCGTCCAACCCAGTCGTCGACGCGGCGACGGGCGAAAAACGAGCCGTGGCCGCAATCATGCTGGATCATGAACAGCCGGAGCAGGAAAGCGGCGGCGGGAAGGACGAGGATCAGGCCTGGCCAGAAGCTGTAATGAACCGCTGCCCATGCGGCAGCCCAGAACAGCGCGAAGGGGACGACGGTGACGGCAAGCTCGAAGGCGCTGCGTCCGGCCCGCGGCTGGCGATATCCGGCAAGGATCTTCAGCCAGCGCTTTTCAGCGAAAAGCGCCGCTTGCTCCGCGGATCGATCCGGGTTTTCGGATCGCTCCGGGTTGTCGTCGGGCTCACCCATAGGGGCCACTTGGATTTCCTCGCACTCGCTGCGGCGCGCAGATTCGATCACAGAGTGACGCCGTGAAAGGCGGCGATCGCCGAAAAGCCGAGTGCAATCACCACGGCCGAACGAATGAGGAAGAGCGGATAGTCGAAGTGGTACATCGTATGAAGAGTGGTCATGGTTACAGCAATTCCTGTTTTTCTGAAAACATGTCAATGGGTGATGGTGTCACGCCGGAGCGCGGCGCGTCCGACAAGACGCGCTATCACTTGCGCTGTTATGCGCACGGGGGCGGAGCGGGGGCTCGATAAGAGGTTCTATTTCTTTGGAGCACTGCCCTGCGGAGCGGTTTTGGTCGCCGTCTTCATCTGATTGGCGAATGTGCTTTCCACCTTCGCTGCCTGCTTGTCCTTCTTCGGCTTCCGGACCTCGCGATTGCTTCTTACCTGTCCTTTTGCCATCGATAAAATCTCCCTTTAGATCGAAATTGAAAGCCGCAGCCTGCGTGGTATTCGCCCCGCTTGTCGGTCGCGATCGGAGATCGCGGGATCGTCATGAGGGGCAACCCGACAACACCGGGCCGCAGGGATGGAATGAAAATGATGCCTGCTGAAACCGCATCGCTGTCTGGAGGCGGATGACCGGAGAGGTCACCGAAAGCCAAACCCGACGTTGAGACGGGACGTCACCATGCTTTCGCGATCGGGAAAATGGCGGGGCCGGAAACCCGGTCACCGCAAATGCCGCATCGGCCAAATCAGCGAGCCCTCCTTATAGAGTAAAATTGAGGTGCCATTAAGGCCACCGCCGCAGGAAAGCCATATTTCCACAGGGGATAAAGTGAGCCGCGCAAAACTGGGCAGCGGTTTAGCGATAACGGCGTGCGAAACAACAGGGCTAAAGCGCGAGGGATGAATCTTGCGACGCGCTTAGTCATTCACGGGAAACAGGCGGATCAGCTTCGTTCTTTCCATCTCCGCGCGGCCTGATGCAGACATGATGCCGCGGGCCAAACAGAGTTCGATGTCCCTTCCGATATCGAGCGGCACCAGCATGCCGCCGGCCTTGAGCAGTCGGTCTGTCATCGACAGAAGCAGATCCACTTTTGCCCGGCAGCCATCGATTTCCAGGAGCGCCACCCGGCGCTCCCTGTCGATGTCGGCAAGATCTCTAGCCTGCTCGCGTTGTTGGTAAGCCCCGAATTGCACCCATCCGAAATAACCGGCCGCTGCGACGCAGATACAAAGCAAGAGGGTTTTTCGCACGATATTCCTTCGGAGCCGGGCGGCTCGTTTGCCGCTAGAACATCAGTGAGAGCATGATGTCGTCCGAAAACCGCTCACACTTTTCGGCATCATGCTCTAGCCGGCGGCGCGTCTTTCGCGGGGCAATCCCTGTATTGCATATCGGTTAAAGACGGGGGTTACCGGTTTCGGCGGCGTCTTCAGCTTGCCGAAATGGTGTTCCAGCGCTTGTGAGAGCATGGCCGGCGAGGTGACGCCCTCTTCGAACAGTCTGATCAATAGTATGGCGGCGACGTTGAAGACACGTTCGTTGCCGATCAGGATTTTGGCGTCGTAGCCGGCATCGTCGAGCACGCCTTGCAGCATGTCGAGATCGGACGAAGTCAGATGCGACTTTTCGAAAGTGGAAGACATCGGTCCTCCTTTCATCGGGGCAAGGGTATAAAAACCCTCAGTCGGCAGCGCCCTTACACTGGCTGCCGAAGTTGCGACCATGCGCCTTTCACCCAGGCAACGCAACGGGATTCTTTGCAGCTGTCGCTCCGGTTCATGAGCAGCCCGCACCTGTCAGGGTGCGGGCCGATAACGGTCATTCCGCCGCCTGATAGCTGGGTCTCCGGGCGGCCGACGTCCGCGGACCGGCGGCTGCAAGCAGGGTAATCGCCACCGCAAGCAGCGCCACGAAAGCGATGCCGGCGACATAGGGGTTCCAGCCGAAATGCGGTGCGGCGCCGAAGACTGCCGAGGCCGCCGCAAGCACGATGCCGCCGCCGATCTGGAAGGAGGCGAAGAGCAGTCCGGAGGCGAGCCCCGACTTGTCGTCCTCCACGTCGGAAAGGGCCGCGACCTGTACCGAGGGGTAGGTCATGGCGTAGCCGAGGCCGAGCGGGATCTGCGAGAACAGCACGAGCAGGATCGGGTCGACATGTCCGAGTGCGGTCACCCAGAAGATATAGCTGAACGCCTGCAGGCCGACACCCGCCGCCATCAGCCCGGTGGCGCCGCGATTTTGCGCGAGCGTCGCAAAACGTGGCGCCAGGAACATCACGAAGACGCCGCCAAGCGCAAAGCAGAAGCCGGTGGTGAAGGCCGACCAGCCGAGGACGTTCTGATAATAGAGCGTCGCCAGGAACTGGAAGCCGACATAGGCGCCCTGGAAGAGGGCGGCAATGGCATTGGCATGCCGGAGCTTGGCCCGGCGGAACATGCCGAGCGGCACCATTGGATCGGCATGGCGCGCTTCGACCACGAGGAAGAGCAGGATCAGCGCCAGCGACGCGACGAGCGAACCCCAGGTCGCAAAAGCCTGCCAGCCGGCGGCCGCGGCATTGGTGATGCCGAAGACGAAGAGCAGCAGCCCGGGGGTGATTGTTAGCGCGCCGGCCCAGTCGAAGGCCGGCCGCGGTCCTGTCCTTTTCGGGTCGGCGGGCAGCACCAGTGGCGCAACAAAAAGCGTCAGGATGGCGACGGGCGCGCCCATGACCAGTGTCGCCCTCCAGCTGATAATCGTCGCAGCACCACCGAGCACCATGCCGAGCACAAAGCCGGCGGCGCCGGTGGAGGAGAAGACCCCGAGCGCCCTTGCCCGTGCCGTTCCCTCGCCGAAGACGGAGAGCAGCAGCGCAAGCGCCGCAGGCGCGGTGAAGGCGGCGGCAATGCCCTTGACCAATCGGGCGGCGATCAGCGTCGGGCCGCTGTTGACGAAGCCGCCGGCGATGCTGGCGGCGGCAAAGATCGCCAGCGACCAGAGGAAGACGCGGCGATGGCCGAAGACATCGGCGACCCGGCCGCCGAGCAGCAGGAAGCCGCCATAACCGAGCACATAGGCGCTGACGGCCCATTGCAGCGATGTCGCCTCCATGCCGAGTTCGGCCTGGATGGCAGGTAAGGCAACGCCGATGGTGGAGACGTCCATGGCGTCGAGGAAATTGGCGGCGCAGAGCAGCAGCAATGCCAGCCCCGCTCCGCTTGGCGATTTGGAAAGAGTCATCGAAATCGTTCCTTTTTTGCTGCCGCCTCATCGGGGGAGGTTGCCGGGCGGCAGGGAACGAGAAAATGTACAGCTTCCATTCCTATTGCAAATTGATAGTAGCCATGCCAGGTATTACTGACGATGATGAATGATGTCACCCTTCGCAAGATCGACCTCAATCTCCTGCTGGCCTTTTCGGTGCTGATGCAGGAGCGCAATGTCAGTCGCGCCGCCGAGCGGCTGCTGCTCGGCCAACCGGGTCTGTCGGCTGCCTTGCGGCGCCTGCGCGAGGCGCTGGACGATGAACTATTCGTACGTGTCGGCCGCGGCCTGCAGCCGACGCCGCGCGCCCTGTCCATCGCCCCGGCGATCGAGGATGCGCTGTCGGGCATCGAGCGCGCCATCCGCCCGCAGGCCGAGTTCGATCCGGCAAGCTGGCAGGGCGAGTTCCGCATCGGCATGTGCGACAATCTGGAATCGGCCTTCTTCGGCCCGCTTGCCGCCCGTCTTCTCCAGCTTTCACCCGGCGCCCGGCTGATCGGTATCGCTTCCGAAAAGCGCGATGCCGCACGCCGGCTGGATGAAGGCGTCTTCGATTTCAGCGTTGCGATGCACGACGAGCCCGCCTCCTGGCACATTCGCGCGCCGCTGTTCGACCAAGTCTCGATCTGCATCTACGATGAAGCTCAGCTCGGGCTGAAGGCGCCGTTGAGCCTCAAGGATTTCGCCAATGTCGCGCATGTCACCGTCTCGTTCGAAGGCAACACCTCGACCGGTATCGATATGGCGCTGAACCGCACCGGCGATGTGAGACAGGTGGTGGCGACCGTCCCGCGCTTTTCCGCTCTGCCGATGGTGCTGAAGGCGATGCCCGCCATTGCCACCGTGCCGGAATCGATCGGTCGCTGCATGGCGCAGTTACATGGGCTGATGCTTTGCGAGCCGCCGCTTTCGCTGCCGGCCGATCCCGTGACGATGCTTTATCGCCGAGTCGACCAGACGGACGGCCGGGCGCGCTGGTTCCGTCGCCTGTTCATCGATGTAGCCAATAGAGCGCTCGAAGCCTCCGGCTGCTGCGTATCCATTCCGAGAGCCGCTGCCTGACGGTCCGTTATAGCTCGCCTTTGTGAAAATACGCTTCGAGGCGGTAGCCGTCCGGGTCGATGATGAAGGCGGCGTAATAGAAGCGCCCATAATCCGGCCGCACACCCGGTTCACCATTATCCGTGCCGCCGGATGCGACGGCCGCCGCGTGAAAGGCATCGACCGCCGCCTCATCAGGCGCGACGAAGCAGAAATGCAGCCCCGATCGCATGTCGGCAACAACAGGCTGTTCGACCTGCATCACCCAGAGCCCGACCGTGTCCGGGCCGTAGCCGATCGTGGTGTCGAAATTGGACAGGCGCTCATATCCGAGCGGCGCCAGCGCCGCATCGTAGAAACGGCGGGCTCTTTCCAGGTCTTTTACGCCGATGGAAATATGATCGAACATGGACTGCGAAACTCCTTATCTTCCGCTAATGACTGCTCACACCCAAGATGGCACGACGCCGACATCTTTCAACCGCCGTTCTAAAGCACGTCGCGCCAAAGTGTGTGGGAGAGGCAATCCTGCGACAGCTGGCGCCTGCGGCAAAGCCTGAGGCCGGACATTGCCGCATCCGTCCAGTTCTCGTTCTAAACAGCGCCTTCGGCGACGCTTTGCATCTGCTCCAGGTTCGTCACCTCATAGGTCCAGACTCGAAACGCCTTCAGCACATGCGGTCCGAAGGAATTGATGAGCGGTATGTCGGCGGCGTCGCGCCCGCGTGCGACGATGATACGACCGATCCGCGGCGTGTTGTTGCGCGGATCGAATGCATGCCATGCACCGTCGAGGAAGACCTCGATCCAGGCGCTGAAGTCCATCGGATCGACGACGGGAATACCGATGTCGCCGAGATGGCCATTGATATATCGGGCAGGAATGTTGAGGCACCGGCACAACGCCACCGCGAGATGCGCAAAGTCGCGACAAACGCCGACACGTTCGTGAAACGCCTCGAAGGCTGTCCGCGTCGATCGCGCCTGCAGATAGTCGAATTGGATATGGCCGTGAACGAAGTCGCAGATCGCCTGAACGCGGCCCCAGCCGGGTGAGACGGTGCCGAACATATCCCAAGCAATTTGACTGAGACGATCCGTCTCGCAATAGCGGCTGCCCATCAGGTAGACGAGGCAATCATCCGGCAACTCCGAAACCGGGAGTTCCCTGGCGCCTGGCAGCGACCTGTCCGGTTCGCCGTCGTCTTCGATCGTCGCATCGCCCCATATGGTCAGGTCGCCCGCCGGGGCAACCAGCCGAAGACACCGGTTACCGAAGAGGTCGCGATAAGTCGAAGTTGGAACATCAGGGGTGGTGAAGACCGTTTCCGGAATTCTGATGTCGGCCGCACGATCATCATGAACCGACAACAGGCATACCAATGCGGTCGGCTGCGGGCAGGTCAGCGTGATTTCATAGCCGTAACGGATCAACATGGAGCGTTCCCGCGCGTCCGGATCCGCTTAGCGGAAATCCGCCGCAGTTAGAGTATAGAAGGCGCGGCGGCGGTAGGAATAGGCTTTGTGTGCCACGTCCTGAATGGAGTTGCGCAGGGCGTCGAACGCCGAAAGCCACCTCGTTTCCGAGGGTTCGGTTCTTTGCAATGTCATGTCGGATTTCGCCAGCGCGCCAACCTCGATGAAGAACAACACCTGGAACATGCCGTCATGGCCGACGAAGCGCACAGCATTTCTCGCCGCATCGAAGCTGCGGCTTTGGTTCAGAAAGGCTAGCGCCATGGTTGAACCGGCGGGGTCTCACTCCGGGCGGCGTCCGACAGCCTCAGCCATTCCTTCCGGTATCCTATGTTGAGAAGATTGAAGGACATCATGTCTTTCCCGGCCTGCGAACGGCTCTTGCCGATCACGGCATGGTCGGCATGCACTGGAACGTTTGCTGAGACACGATAGACGGTCGACGAACGGGCGGATTCGATCCGGCGGTCGTGTTCGATCTCCATGGAGTAGCGGCCGGAAGCGCCACATTTGTTTTCCGATGTGCCGACGGCAAAGGCATTCCGTCTTCGTTCGGCTTCGTCTTCATGGCTGTTCACGATGTCAACCTTTCGTCATTCGGGCCGTGGCCATGGCCAAACGTCCTCTCGATCAGTGTTGCGCCGCTGCCGGCGGGCGATAGGTTTACCAGTTCCAGACTGTCTTCCGTCGCGACGCGCTCATGACGTTCATCGTCGCTGCGGATGCGGTATTGCAGCACATTTCCTCTCGGAGGCAGCGTGGCGGTAATGCGGTATGTGTCGGGGAGCTTCGAGGGAACGACCAGGAACCCGTCCTTCACTCGGACAGTCTGCCCCACTTTGAAGATATGCGTTGCTGCTTCGCGCCGGATCGAGCGTCCATTGCGTTGCGGGATGCGCGTAGCGGTCATGACGGTTTGTGGTCCTTTTCGAGCGCGGTTTCGAGAGCTGACAGGGGGATAGGCATCATCTGCTGCGTCGAACTCTGCGTGGCGATCGCCGGCAGGTGGATGAAGGCGCCGACCCGTCGCCAGGCAAGCCTGGAAACGCTATCGATCAATTCCTCGTCATAATCGACGCGGTATTCTCCGGCTGGCTGCGCCCCGTCGAAACCGGGCAGGCGGAACGGGGATGAAAAGCGGACGACGGTTTGTGTGGTGCGACTGGTCACGGCTGAGGCCTCTGCAGGAAGACACCGATGCGTTTCCTGTATCGTTGAGATCCGAACCGGACGAACTCGATGCTGCCGGTACATCCGCGGTCAGCGCCAAGCTCATTCCGGATCGGAATAGGCGAAATCAACGCCGGAACGACGTCATAGATTGCTATCGAATATTCAGTGGTGATGGCGGGTCGTAGGTCTCTGACACCGCGAAGCCAAGTCGGCCAAATCGACGAGACCTATCATTGCGCCTCGATTGAGTTTAAATCAAGATAATTCGGATTTATCTATGAAAAACGCTAAATTAACTCAACGACACGTTAAATAAAATTGAGCGCGATGGCGTGAAAATTCTATTCATTTCCTGATTATTACAAAATATCCGCTCAAATTGATTTCCTGAATTTTTAAAGAAATTCCCCGCGTGAACAATATTTCTTGGCACTCCTATCAATCGAGTGCCACGAGTGCTATTTATGAATTGCAGCCGCCCTACGCGCCGGCAGCAGAAAGACCTCTATGAAATTCCGTTCACTTCACGACCGCGTCGTCATTCGACGTGCGGAAGGCGATGTCAAATCCAAGGGCGGGATCATCATTCCAGACACCGCCAAGGAGAAGCCGCAGCAAGGCGAAGTGGTCGCAGTCGGCCCGGGCCTGCGCGACAAAGGCGGTAATCTCGTCCCGCTCGATGTCGAGGTCGGCGATCTCATTCTGTTTGGAAAATGGTCGGGGAGCGAGGTCACGATCGATGGCGAAACCCTTTTGATCATGAAGGAGACCGACATCATGGGCATCGTCGAAAAGACCGAAGCGGCCGCCGGCAAAGCCGCCTGAGGGTCGAATTTGTGACCCGCAACTCAAGACCGAACTGGGAAGAAATATCATGTCTGCCAAGGAAATCAGGTTCTCCACCGACGCGCGCGACCGCCTGCTGCGCGGCGTCGAATTGCTCAACAATGCCGTCAAGGTGACGCTTGGCCCGAAGGGTCGCAACGTCGTCATCGACAAGGCCTATGGCGCACCGCGCATTACCAAGGACGGCGTCAGCGTCGCCAAGGAGATCGAGCTCGAAGACAAGTTCGAAAACATGGGCGCGCAAATGGTGCGCGAGGTGGCTTCGAAGACCAATGACCTTGCCGGCGACGGCACGACGACGGCAACGGTGCTCGCCGCCTCCATCTTCCGCGAAGGCGCAAAGCTCGTCGCTGCCGGCATGAACCCGATGGATCTGAGGCGCGGCATCGATCTCGCCGTTATCGCCGTCGTCAAGGAAATCAAGGCGAGGGCGATGAAGGTCAAGTCATCAGGCGAGATCGCGCAGGTCGGCACCATTGCCGCCAATGGCGACGCCGCCATCGGCGAGATGATCGCCAGTGCGATGGACAAGGTCGGCAATGAGGGCGTCATAACAGTCGAAGAGGCGCGAACCGCCGAGACCGAACTCGATGTCGTCGAGGGCATGCAGTTCGATCGTGGCTATCTCTCGCCCTATTTCGTCACCAATGCCGAGAAGATGCGCGTGGAACTGGAGGAACCCTATATCCTCGTTCACGAGAAGAAACTCGGCAGCCTGCAGGCGATGCTGCCGAT
Organism: Rhizobium sp. WYCCWR 11152; assembly: GCF_013087615.1. NCBI lineage: Bacteria > Pseudomonadati > Pseudomonadota > Alphaproteobacteria > Hyphomicrobiales > Rhizobiaceae > Rhizobium > Rhizobium sp. WYCCWR 11152. The sequence continues at coordinate 596,403 of NZ_JABFCP010000009.1, forward strand.
CCTGGAAGCCGTCGTACAGACCGGCAAACCGCTGCTCCTCATCTCGGAGGACGTCGAAGGCGAGGCGCTGGCGACGCTTGTCGTCAACAAGCTGCGCGGCGGCCTGAAGGTCGCAGCCGTCAAGGCACCGGGCTTCGGCGATCGCCGCAAGGCGATGCTCGAAGACATTGCCGTGCTGACCGCCGGCCAGATGATTTCCGAGGATCTCGGCATCAAGCTCGAGAACGTCACGCTCGATATGCTCGGCCACGCCAAGCGCGTGCTGATCGACAAGGAAAGCACCACGATCATCGACGGCTCCGGCGACAAAGCGGCCATCCAGGCGCGCATCCAGCAGATCAAGGCGCAGATCGAGGACACCACCTCCGACTACGACAAGGAAAAACTGCAGGAACGCCTGGCGAAACTCGCCGGCGGCGTCGCGGTCATCCGCGTCGGTGGCGCGACCGAGACGGAGGTCAAGGAAAAGAAGGACCGCATCGACGATGCGCTGAATGCCACCCGTGCGGCGGTCGAGGAGGGCATCGTGCCCGGCGGCGGCGTGGCACTGTTGCGCGCCAAGTCGGCGCTCATGGGCCTGACCGGGGAGAACGCCGACGTGACGGCGGGCATCTCGATCGTGCTGAGGGCGCTCGAAGCCCCGATCCGGCAGATCGCCGACAATGCCGGGTTCGAAGGCTCCATCGTCGTCGGCAAACTCGCCGACAGCAATGATCACAATCAGGGCTTCGACGCACAGACGGAGACCTATGTCGATATGATCGAGGCCGGCATCGTCGATCCTGCCAAGGTCGTGCGCACCGCTCTGCAGGACGCTGGTTCGATCGCGGCGCTGCTGATCACCGCCGAGGTGATGATCGCCGACATTCCCGCGAAAGATTCTGCGCCTGCTGCCGGAAATGGCGGCATGGGCGCTATGGGATACTGAGGCCAGCTTGACCGTTCCGGCGTCGCCGGACGGCACAACCCGAATAACAGACAGGGAGAATTCCAATGTCCGTACAGAGCAGCAGCAAGACATCGATCACCCAGCGTTTCGACAGTTACCAGCCGTCCAAGACGCTTCTCGCCTGGGCCTGCGTCGTCACGGCGATCGCCACGATGATCATCGGCTTCAGCTGGGGAGGTTGGGTCACAGGCGGCACATCAAGCAAAGCGGCAGCCGCCGCCAGCGAAACCGCACGCGGAGAACTGGCGTCGGCCATCTGCGTCGAGCGATTCAAGGCGGCGCCGGATGCGAGCGCTAAACTGACCGAGTTCAAGGCGATTACCGAAGGCTACAAGCAGCGTCAGTTCGTTGAAGCCGGCGGTTGGGCGACCATGCCCGGCCAGACTTCAGCCGATAGCCGAAGTGTCCAAGGCTGCGCCACTGCGCTTGCCGTCTGACACCGTTTTTCCAGAGCGCTCCGATGTATGTGCGGAGCGCGCCCACTGTTAAAGTAGGAAATGACCCATGATCCGTTTCGTGAAAAAGAACGACCCGCAGCCAGCCGCAGAAGACGCCGGCGAAAGCGTCAAGAAAATCCGCGAGGCAGCCGCCGAGGGGCCCAAGAAAGCCGCCAACGACAGCACGCGTCGCCGCGCGCCGCAGGCGGCGGAAGATGACGACCCGCTTATCTGAGCACAGCGCCGCACCGCAGTTCACGACCTAGCGGTAGTCCAGCCAGATCCCGCCGGCGTCGGCGGACCGTACGCAGTTTTCGACCCAGCGCACGCCTTCCAGTCCGGCATCGACATCGGGAAAGACGAGCTCTTCGATCCCCGCAGGGGCGAGGCCGCGCTCTCTGTTGATGGCAAAGCCGAAGCGGCGATAGAGGTTCGCCCAGGCTTCGAAGAGACCTTCCGGGTGGCCGCCGCCGATCCGGTCGTCGATCCTGGCCTCGGGATAGAGATAGTCCATCCCACGCTCGAGAATACGGGCCGGTTCGCCCTGGATCTCGTAGGAGAGCTGGTTCGGCCGCTCGTCCCACCATTCGATACTGGCCTTCGAGCCGACGATGCGGATCTTCTGGCCGTGCATGGAGCCGGCATTGACGGCGCTCGACCAGATGGTGGCGATTGCGCCATTATCATATTCCATCAGGGTCACCGCATTGTCTTCGAGCGGCGCGCGGCTTTTGACGAAGCTCTGGCGGGTGCAGAGGAGACGCCTGATCTTTAGGTGCGGCAGGATGACCTTGGCGATATAAAGCGGGTGGGTCCCGACGTCGCCAAGGACATAGCTGGGACCTGCGAATTTCGCATCGACGCGCCAGCGCGTCGAGGGGTTTTGCTCCTCCACCGCAGCACTATGGAAACCATGGGCGAATTGCAGGTTGACGATGCGGATCTCGCCGAGATCGCCATTCCTGACCATGGCGCGCGCCTGTTCGATCATTTGATGGCCGGCGTAACCATAAGTCACGCCGACGATCCGGCCGCGCGCCTCGGAAAGCGCCTTCAGCTCTTCGGCTTCGGCGATCGTGAAGCAGAGCGGCTTTTCGCAGATCACATGCAGATCATGTTCGAGTGCTGCCTTGCAGATCGCGAAATGGGTGTTGTTGGGTGTTGCGATCGACACGGCCTCGATGCCGTCAGCCCGCCTGGCCTCAGTCGCAAACATCGCCGCATAGTCCCGGTAGCTCCTGGCTTCGTCGAGCCCGAGATCGACGCCGAAGGCGCGGCCGCGTTCCGGATCGATATCGAAGGCGCCCGCCGCAAGGGCAAAAACGTCGTCGCGATGCGCCGCCGAGCGATGGATATAACCGATCTGGCTGCCTTTGCCGCCGCCGACCATGCCCCAACGGATCGGCTTTCGCCTGTCATTCGTCATCATCTTTTCCCTAAAAACCAACCGACCTGAGGTAATCGCGGCTTTGCTTCACATCTTCGAGGCTGCCGGCGACATTCCTCGGATCACGCTCCTGCTCGACGGTGATGAAGCCGTGATAGCCGATCTCCTCGAGCGTTCGCTTGACGGCGGGGTAGTCGATGACGCCGCGGCCGATCGGGCACATGACGCCCTGTCCGCAGGCCTCGAAGAAGCGGATCTTCTCGCCAAGCACACGGTCGAAGACGGCCTGGTCGATGTCCTTGAAGTGGACGTAGTCGAGCCTGTCGGCATAGCGGCGAAGCATCTCGACGGGATCCATGCCGGCATAGTAGCTATGGCCGGTGTCGAGGCAGAAGCCGGCGACCTCCTGCGGAATGTCACCTGCCACCCGCTCGATCTCATCAGCAAATTCGATATAGCCACCCGCATGCGGGTGGATGACGGCGCGCACGCCGTATTTGCGCTGAGCGAGTTCGGCGATCGCCGTGATATTGGCGATCATCCCGGCCCAAGCCTTGTCGTCGAGACGCGGCGCACGATCGGAATGGCCGGCGGCATAGTCCCGTTCGTCGTGCCCCCAGTCCATGACCGTGAGATAGGGGGTCCTGAACCGCTGGCCTGCCAGCTGTTCCGGCTGCGGCAGCCTGGTGATGACGGCGCAGATTTCCTCCGTCTGCCGCAGCAACGTCTCGCGATTTTCAGGAGAGACGAGATCGTCGAAGATCGTGCCGGCGACGATGAAGAGATTGCGCTCGGTGAGCGCCTTTGTAACGAGCGCATCATCGAGCGGCACGTAACCATAAGGCCCGAGTTCGAGGCCGCCGTAGCCGGCCGCTGCCGCCTCGTCGAAGACGCGCTGCCAGGCGGGAAGGTTTGGATTGTTGACGTCGTCCACGCCCCAGCAGCAGGGGGCTGTCGTAATCGTGATGGTCACGGTTTTATTCCTGATATTGGGTGCCGGGGCGGATGTTGACGATCAGCCAAGTTTCCCGGGCCAGTATTTGTCGACATATTTCTGGATTTCAGAGCGCATGAAGCGGCCTGAATCGTCGGCGCGCTCCTCCCAGCCGAAGACGCAGGCGGTAATGATGCCGTCGAACCCGACCGCGGCGAGCGAGGAGAAGAAGACACCCCAATTGATCTCGCCCTGGTACATATCCATGTGCTGATGGATGGTGACCTTCGCGCCCGGCGGATTGATGATGTAGCGCAGCCCGGATGAGGCCTTGTGATTATAGGTATCGGCCACATGCACATGGGCGATCAGCGGGCCGGCATCGCGGATCATCCGCGCCATATCGTCGCCGAAATAGAAGGTATGCGGCGCGCAGTAGAGGAATTTGACGTTCTTCGAGCCGATGGTCTTCAGCATGTCGATCGCCGGATGCAGCGTTTCGCACCAGTCTTCCGGATGCGGTTCCATGTTGAGCGTGACGCCCTCGCGCTCGAACACCGGAACGAGCTCTTCTATCGAGCGCCACCAGGCAGCCTCGCTGTGTTCGTGGGTATGTATGCCGCCGCAGCAGCTGGCGCGGTGGCTGCGATCCGGCGACGGCCCGCGGCCGAATTCCGAGTTCATCGTATCGCAGCCCATTTCGGCGGCGATCGCGATTGCTTCCTTCCAGTAGCGCACCGCGGCCTGCCGCTCGTCCTCATGCGGGCTCGCCCAACGATACATCGGCAGGATCGAGGCGAGCTGGACGCCGTGATCCTTCAGGGCCGCCTTGAATTCCGCGATGCGTTCCTTGTGTGCCCGCGGGCGCACCCACCAGGGCAGAAAATCGTCGCGCGGTGAAAGCTCGATATGCTCATAACCGAGCTCCGCTGCCTTGCGGCAGAGGTCGCGCAGGTTGAGGTGACGGTGCATATGCGGGTCGAGTGCGATCTTCATCTGGCTCCTCCGTCATCCCCCGGCCGCTTCGCGCCGGCGGACGATCCTTGATCTCGGTTGTTTCGGACGTCCGGTGCTCCTCCCGGATTGCTGGCACGATACTGCCGCGGCGCCCCCATGCTCCAATGCTTCCTTGATCAAATTTGATCATTGACCTCACAGCGTGCCGATGCTCTGCTGTGTCAGCTTTGAGAGTGAGTGAGCCCTGATGAAGGTGACTTTGAAGGATGTCGCAAGCCAAGCCGGCGTTGGCACCGCGACCGTCGAGCGCGTCCTTAACGGCCGCGGCGGCGTGCGGCCGGAGACGGTGGAGAAGGTCCTCCTGGCGGCAAGACGGCTTGAATACCGGAAGAGCCTGCCGGTCGCCCATCGCGGCCTGATCCGGATAGAGGTGATCCTCGTTCGCCCGGAGACCAGCTTCTATTCGCGTCTGAACCGGGCGTTCGAGCGCATCGCTGCTTCGCTCGGCGACAGCATCACCGTTCACCGCACCTTCGTCCGCGAGAACGAGCCAGCGCAATTTGCCCGTTACATCACCAATCCGACGGCACGCCGGTCGGCGCTGATCGTGGTTGCGCCCGACCATGCCGATGTCGTCACCAGCGTGCGGAAAGCGGCCGGTCTCGGCATTCCCGTCGTTCAGATCATGACCCGTCCGGCCCCCGAACTGCCCTATGTCGGCATCGACAACTATGCTGCCGGACGCACCGCGGCTCACTACATGTCGGGCATGCTGGCGCAGCGCCCCGGTTCGTTCGTCGCTCTCTGCCACAGCGGCGCCTATGAGAACCATAAGGAGCGGATCCGCGGCTTCTCCAGCTATCTCTCGGAGAAGGGTTCAAACGACCATCGTTTCATCGAGGTCATGTTCGACCTCGATGACGAACACAATGCCATGGAACTGCTGCACGCGGCCCTCCGGCGCGAGCCCGGCATCATCGGGGTCTATAGTGCAGGCGGCGACAACAAGGGTGTTGCCAGGGTGCTCGAGGCAAACAAGGCCAGGCGGCCGTTCTGGGTCGGCCACGAATTGACGGGAGAGACGCAGGACTATCTCCGCCGCGGCATCATGTCGATTGTGCTCGACCAGGCGCCGGAGGTGCAGGCGAGGCGATCGATAGACCTTGCCCTGAACAGGCTGGGTCTCATCGAGGTGGAGGTCAGCGCCGAGCCGGTGCGCTTCCTGACGATCACACCGGAAAATCTGTGAGGCGGGATAAGGATGCCTGGACAATCCGCTCGAATGAGCGCCAGCCGCCTTCACGACGCCGGCGCGACCTTACTGCAGCTGCGGTTTCTTAAGAAAGCTGTTGCGGTCGGCGGATTTGATGCGCAGCCAGGCTTCCCGGCCGTTCCTGAGGATCCGCATGGGGATTTCGGCGCCGGCCGGGCCGCTGCTCCAGATCTTGCGGTAGAAATCGGCCAGGCCATCGACCTCTTCGTCGCGGATCTCCGAAATGATGTCGCCCTGACGCAGGCCCGCCTGGGCGGCTGGACCGCCTTCGGCCACGCTCATGACCACCACGCCGCCATTGCTCTCGGCGGAGAACGCGCCGAGCCAGGGCCGCGGCGGCTTGTTGACCTGGCCGCGGTTCAAGAGATCGTCAAGGATCGGCGGCAAAAGGTCGATCGGCACGACCATGTTGATATCGGCAACCTCGTCGCCATCGCTCATCTGCAGGCGAAGCGAACCGATGCCGAGAAGCTTGCCATCCGAACCGATCAGCGCCGCACCGCCCCATGAGGGATGGGCAGGTGCCGTAAAAATCGCCTCGTCGAGCAGATATTCCCAATAGCCGGCAAACTCCTGCCGGGCGACGATATTTGCCTCGACGAATTCTCCGATGCCATCGGCCAGCACGACGGGATCGCCCGCCTTGGCTGTCGCCGCGTCGCCGAGATCCACCGCAGGCGCATTCAGGGCCCCAAGCGCCTGGACCAGGCCGAAGCCGCTTTCCTGATCATAGGCAAGCGGGTGCGCGGGAACCACACGCCCGTCATGGGTCGTCAGCCAGACCTCTTCGGCCTCGGTGATGAGATAACCGATGGTCAGCACCAGCCCGTTGTCGCGAATGACCACGCCGCTGCCTTCCCGGACAGTGCCCAGCGTCTCCGCTGTGAAGGCATCTTCCGGAATGGAGGAACGGACGGCCACGACTGACCGCAAAATCGGATCGATATTCATGCTTTCATCCCGATGGGTGCCGGCGCGAAAGGCCGAAAGCCGGCGCATTCTTCCTTGAATAGGTAAGAGAATGGACGGCGGGTGCAAGACCGTATCGGAGGGAATTTCGGCAGGCCAACGCGCGACCGCCCTCCGATGCCTGCACCAATCAAGGTTTCACTGAGCCCCGAGCCTATCTCGCATGGCACCGGCGGGCGGCTGAGCGCGACCATATTGCCGCGGCGAGCATCCCATCACTCTCTTGAAAGCGGTGCTGAATGCGCTTTCGGATTCATAACCGAGCGACAGGGCGACACCGGCAATTGCTTCGGCCGAGTTTGTCAATCGGTCACCTGCGAGAAGCATGCGCCAGCGCGTCAGATAATCCATCGGCGCAAGCCCGACCTTTTCCTTGAAGTGGAGAGCAAAACTGGACCGGGACATCGAGGCCCGTTCAGCCAGCGACTGCAAGGTCCACTTGCGGGCTGGATCGGCATGCAGGGCACCGATAGCCGCGCCGATCCGCCGGTCGGTAAGCGCGAAAAGCCAGCCGACGCCGCGCGCATTCGGCGATGCGATATGGAGGCGCAACACCTGCATGAGCATGACGTGAGCAAAATGCTCCGCCATCAGAAAGCCGCCCGGCTGCTGGTCGCGCAATTCGCGCGTCATCCGATCGAGGCACCAGCGCAGCACGGTGGCGTGATCGGAATCCCTCTTCACATGGACGATCGGTGGGAGGATTCCGAGAAGGATGTCCGAATTTCCTCCCGAAAAGGAAAAACGGCTGCCGATCAGGAAGAAATCGCCGCCGCCATTGCAAGTCGCAATGCCGTCGCGGGCGATCGAATAGATCGCATCGGACGGGATCGCTTCGAGCGCCGGATCGCTGGCGAGACGAAAGGCTCGGCGGCGCGTCAGCAGAAAGCAGTCGCTTTCCTCCAGGCGGACAGCTTCGGCAACGCCATCGACGCTCAGCCAGCACGCGCCTGAAATCACCGCGTTGAACTTGATGCCATCCGGGGGCGGAAAATCGATCGCCCAAGCGCCGCCAGCGTCAAGCCCCGCGGAAACATAGCTGCGCGGTTTGAGCAATGCGAGAACATCGGATAACGGGTCCATGTAAAAATCCGGACGATGGCGAAGAGATGTCGGACTTTAGCGCATGGATCGTCTAGAGACCACGCCTTATTCTCGCGACGTCATCCCGAGCGACGGCAACGTCGCAGAACAAAGGTAATTATCATGAATGACAAACAAGTCCCCATCGGCTCCGGATTTGGAGCCCACACGACGGCCGGCGAGGTTCTGGCCGGTCTCGATCTTTCCGGCAAGCGCGCCATCGTCACCGGCGGCCATTCCGGCCTCGGGCTCGAGACCACGCGCGCTCTGGCGGGCGCCGGCGCGAAGGTGACCATCGGCGCAAGGAGCATCGAGGCGGCGCGTAGCGCGGTCGCCGGTATCGATGGCGTAGAAATTGATCGGCTCGACCTTTCCGACCTCGAAAGCGTTCGCGCCTTTGCCGAGCGGTTCGTCGCGTCTGGCCGCAGCATCGACATCCTGATCAACAGCGCCGGCATCATGGCGTGCCCGGAAACGCGTGTCGGCGACGGATGGGAGGCACAGTTCGCGACCAATCATCTCGGCCATTTCGCCTTGGTCAACCGCCTTTGGCCGACGATCTCGCCCGGCGCTCGCATCGTTTCGGTTTCCTCCGGTGGCCATCACAACTCGGCCATACGATGGAAGGATGTGCAATTCGAGACCGGTTACGACAAATGGCGGGCCTACGTTCAGTCGAAGACCGCCAACGCACTTTTCGCCGTGCATCTGGACAGGCTCGGGCGCGACACCGGCATCCGCGCCTTCTCGCTGCACCCGGGCAAGATCCTTACCCCCTTGCAGCGCCATCTCGCAAAGGAGGAAATGGTCAGTGCCGGCTGGATCGATGCGGACGGCAATCCGATTGATCCGACATTCAAGACGCCATCCCAGGGGGCCGCCACGCAGGTTTGGGCGGCGACCTCGCCGCAACTCGACGGTATGGGAGGCCTCTATTGTGAGGACTGCGATATCGCCATCCGCGCAACGGCTGGAGAACCGGGCGGCGTCAGCGACCATGCAGCCGATCCCGAGGAGGCGGCACGCCTGTGGATCTTGTCGGCAAGGCTGACCGGCATTGACGCTTTCGCGGCGTACGCCTGAAGCCATAGCGCGCGGCAAACCCTCATCAAGGCGCGCTGAAGACGCTGCCGATTGTCTTGCCGTCCTCGCGCCTCACCCGGGCCTTCCCGGGTGAAAGCCCGATCGGCAAGCCGAGCGGATCGTCAGCACGTCATTGGCGCACACGCTGTCGAAATCGGCCTGCGACAGCGCGGTCGCCGTGCCAGATTGTATTTGCGCAGATAGCAGTCAAATCCGGCGACAATCCGTCATTAAAACGTATCAAGGCGTACGCCATTCCGTCCTGCGTCGTTCGCCGGACTTGGCGCGCGACATTTTTCGTGACAGCGGCATTGTGCAACAATATACGGTCAATCTCATCAGGAATCAGACCGACACGGATCACGACATGAAAGACTGGCATCCCGATCTCAGCCGCAGCAGCAGCCCACGTTATATGGCGATCGCCGATGTGATCGAAATGGATCTGCGCAGCGGGCATCTGGTGGTTGGGGACCGGCTGCCGCCGCAACGCGAACTCGCCAAGCGGCTGAACGTCGATTTCACGACGGTGGCGAGAGGTTATGTCGAGGCGCAGAAGCGCGGGCTTGTGGATTCGCATGTCGGCCGAGGCACCTTCGTTACCGGTGGCGCGGACAAGGAGCGCCAGGGATTCGCGCCCGACGCTGCGCCCGATCCCCGCCGCGCCTCGATCGTCGATTTCTCGATGAACATGCCGCCGGAAACGGGCGACCCCGAGCTGATCGCCCGCATGCGCGAGGGCATGTCGGCGGTGACGGCGAACCTCATTCCGCTCCTGCGCTACCAGGGTTTCGGCGGCTCCAGCATGGACAAGGAGGCTGCCGCCTCCTGGCTCAGCCGTCGCGGGCTGGTGCCCTCGCAGGAGCGCATCTTCGTCACACCCGGCGCCCATCCGGCCCTGCTGGCGATCTTCGGCTTGCTGGCAAAACCGGGCGAAACCGTGCTTTCGGAAATCATCACCTATCCCGGCATGCGCTCGATCGCCGCCCAGCTGCGGCTCAATCTGGCCGGTCTGCCGATGGACGAGGACGGTATCCTGCCGGACGCCTTTGCCGAGGCCTGCGAAAGATTGAAGCCGAAGGCGCTCTATCTCAATCCGACGCTGCAGAACCCGACGACGCTGACCATCCCGGCCAGGCGCCGCGAGGAGATCTGCGCCGTTGCCCGCAAATATCATGTGCCGATCGTCGAGGACGATGCCTATGGCTTCATTCCGCAGCACGGCCCGGCGCCGCTCGCCGCAACAGCGCCGGATCTCACCTGGCATATCGGCGGACTGGCGAAATGCATCGGCGCGGGTCTGCGCCTTGCCTATGTCGTGGCGCCGGACAGCAAGGCCGTGTGGCCTTTCGTCAGCGCCATGCGCGCCAACAATGTCATGGCCTCGCCACTGACCGTGGCGCTCGCCACCCGCTGGGTCGAGGACGGCACTGCCGATACGATCCTGCGTTTCATTCGCGCCGAGGCCGCCGCCCGCCAGCAAATGGTAGCTGCCATCCTGCCGGCTGGCAGCTACCGCGCCGATCCGATCAGCTTCAACATCTGGCTGCCGCTCTCCAACGGCTGGACCCGCTCCACCTTCGGCAGCCATACCCGTTCTTCCGGCATCGGCGTCGTCGCAAGCGATGCCTTCACGGTCGAGGGCACGGCGCCCGAGGCCGTGCGCGTCTGCCTTGGCGGACCGATCACCCGGGAGAAACTGCAGAGCGCACTGGAATTCATGGCCCATGCGCTGGAAGGCCCGCCCGAAATGGCGGCGTCGTTCTTCTGACGCAGAACCCCGCCTCGAGCTGATCAGGCACGGACGAAATCCGGAAGCGGTCGGGAATCAGATCGGTCGCACCCTAAGCTGTTCGGGCATGGCGAAGCATATCCGTCACGCTCACGTTTGATCCGCCCAGGCTGCCAGGCCTGGCTGCGCCCCAAATGCTTTTTCAGAAATCTGCAGTCAGCTTGCCGCCAGCCTGCGCTGGGAGATCTGCGGCATTCTGACGAATTGACTGGTAATGTCTTTGAAATGTAATTATATTGCATGCATACATTAAAGGCATTGAATGCATCAATGTTCGCGGTACAGGAAAGCGAAATCGTCATGGACACGGAATATCCCCCACTTCCTCCGATACAGACCGGCATCAGGGGGCGCTGCCCGCGTTGCGGCCAGGGCCATATGTTCAAGGGCTTCCTGACGCTGCAGCCGGAATGCGAGGTCTGCGGTCTCGATTATTCCTTCGCCGATCCGGCTGACGGTCCGGCCTTCTTCGTCATCTGCTTCGCCTGCGTCCCGAGCGTACTGCTCGGCGTCTGGCTGGAGGTGGCCTTTTCGGCGCCGATCTGGGTACAGCTTCTGGTCACCGGTCCCTTCATGCTCGCCACCTGCATTCCGCCGCTGCGGCCGCTGAAGGGCTGGCTGGTCGCCAGCCAGTATTTCTACAAGGCGGAAGAGGGTAAGCTTGCCTAAAGCATGTCGCGCAATCGCGACGCGCTTTAGTGCCTATTTCAGCGTCGCGCGCAGGCGCGGCGTCGCGAAATCGAGCAGCGCCCGCAGTTTCAGCGGCACCAGTCCCTGCGCGGGATAGACGAGATGCACCGGGGCCGGCGGCGGTTCGAAATCTTGGAGCAGCGGCACCAGCAGGCCGGCCATCTCGGCGCCTGCGGCCTGGTAGGAGAGCACGCGGGTGATGCCGAGGCCGGCGACAGCCGCATCGACCGCGGCCTCGGCGGTGTTGACCGCAAGCCGTGAGCGGATCGGCACGGCGAGATCATGTTTCCCCTCGGTGAATGTCCAGCTCAGCATCGAGGCCATACCCTCGAAGCTGACGCAGTCATGCCGAGCGAGATCGCCTGGATGCCGGGGGTGGGCGTGCCGCGTCAGATAATCCGGGCTGGCATAGACCGTACGGCGGATCGCGCCGAGCCTTGTGGCGATCAGGTTGCTGTCCGGCAGGTTGCCGATCCTCAGCGCCACGTCGATATGATCCTCGACGAGGTTCGACAGCCGGTCGCCAAGCATCAGCCGCAGATTGATATCGGGATAGGCTTTCAGGAAATCCACCACCACAGGCAGGACATGCAGCCGCCCGAAGACGATCGGCGCGGTCATCGTCAACTCGCCCTTCGGGGCGCTGTATTCGCCGGCCGCCGTCCGCTCCGCCTCTTCCACCCGATCGAGAATTTCCCGCGCCGCCTCGACATAGGAGCGGCCGGCTTCCGTCAGCGTGATCTTCCGGTTGCTCCGCTGCAGCAGCTGGGCGTTGAGATGTGTTTCCAGTTCCGAAACCTTGCGGCTGACGGTTGCGAGCGGCGATCGAAGATGCCGTGAGGCGGCCGACAGGCTGCCCTGTTCGACAACGGCAAGAAGCACGGTCATGGCGTCGAGGCGGTCCATGTTATCCTTCCATGAATTGGTAAGATGCCTTCCAGATTAGCATTCTACTGCAGCCAGGTGGAAGGCAGTAAATTGCACCGCAGATGGTTCGAAGCGGCCATCGCCAACCGCATCCCGTCGATTAGAAGACCAGAGGAACCATCATGAAACTCTACCATCACCCGCTTTCCGGCCATGCGCACCGGGCTCACCTGTTCCTGTCGCTGCTTGGCGTGCCCTATGAACTGGTCGAGGTCGACCTGGCGGCTGGCGCTCACAAGGCGCCGGACTTTCTGAAGCTCAATCCCTTTGGCCAGGTGCCGGTGCTCGACGACAACGGCACGGTCATTGCCGATTCCTCCGCCATCCTCGTCTATCTCGCGCGCAAATACGGCCGCACCGACTGGCTGCCGGAAGAGGCGGTGGCCGCGGCGCGGATACAGAAATGGCTCTCGGTTGCATCAGGCGAGATCGCCTACGGACCCTGTGCCGCGCGCCTGGTCACCGTCTTCGGCGCCGATTTCCGCACCGACGAGGTGATCGCCCGGGCGCACCGCATTCTGGCGCTGATCGAGGCGGAGCTCCACGGCCGCAGCTTCCTGCTCGGCGACAATCCTGTGATCGCCGACATCGCGCTCTACAGCTACATCGCCAATGCGCCGGAAGGCAATGTCGATATCTCGGCCTATCCAAGCGTTCGTGCCTGGCTTGCGCGCATCGAGGCGCTGCCGGGTTTCGTCGATTTTCGCAAGACCAAGATCGGCCTTGCCGCGTGAGAAACCGCCAGGGCAGGGACGCTGCCCCGGTTCCCCCAAATGTTGCCCTGAAGGAGGCCGTGATGCTGGAACAGACAAGACAGGACGCCACATCGCCCTGGCATGCGGGCGAACTCGCCATGCAGCGCAGCGTCGGTGTCGCCGAACGCATGGACGGGCCGGGCCGGAATTTCGTCCGCAAGGCCATGCCGGAGCAGCATCGCGCCTTCTTTCCGATGCTGCCTTTCGTCGTGCTCGGCGCCGTCGATGCGAAGGGCGATGTCTGGGCAACGGTCAGGGCCGAGCGCCCTGGTTTTATGGCCTCGCCGGAGCCGGAGATTCTCGATGTGCGCCTGCCGCGCGACGCAGCCGATCCTGCCGATGCCGGCATGGAGGATGGCGACGCGATTGGAATGCTCGGCATCCAGCTCGAGACCCGGCGGCGCAACCGGCTGAACGGCGTGATCCACAGGACGGATGCTGGAGCTTTCCAGGTACGCGTCGGCCAGAGCTTCGGCAATTGCCCGCAATATATCCAGCTTCGCTCCTCCGCCTTCGTCCGCGATCCCGATGTGCCCACAGCGATGCTGCCGCTTCACTCCGCCCAGCTCGACGATCGGGCGCTAGGGATGATCGAGGGTGCGGATACCTTCTTTGTTGCCTCCTATGTCGACCGGGAGAATGGCGAGCGGCAGGTGGACGTGTCCCACCGCGGCGGCAATGCCGGCTTCGTGCGTGTCGGCGTCGACGGCGTGCTGACCGTTCCCGATTTTCCCGGCAATCGGTTCTTCAACACGCTGGGTAATTTCCTCGTCAACCCGAAGGCGGGGCTGGTCTTCATCGATTTCGAAACCGGCGACATGCTGCAGATGACGGGCAGGGTCGAGGTGCTGCTGGATTCGCCCGAGGTCGCCACCTTTCAACGGGCGGAAAGGCTGTGGCGTTTCACGCCCGAAGCGATCGTGCTTCGCCCGGATGCCCTGCCGCTTCGATGGAGCCAGCATCGCGACCTCTGAGGCGAAACGTCGCTTCGAGGCGGCTTGTTAATCAGTGTACCGATAGGTACAATGAAAACCATTCAGTATAGGAGAACCTATGTCCAGCCTCGTCCCGCCTTTCACCTTTGAGACCGCCACCCAGAAAGTCCGTCTTGCCGAGGACGGCTGGAACAGCCGTGATCCCGAGCGCGTCTCGCTCGTCTATACGCCGGACAGCCGCTGGCGGAACCGCGCCGAATTCATCACCGGCCGCGCCGAGATTGTCGCCTTCCTCGCCCGCAAATGGGCAAAGGAGCTGGATTACCGACTGATCAAGGAGATCTGGGCCTTCACCGATCATCGCATCGCCGTGCGCTTCGCCTATGAATGGCACGATGACAGCGGCAACTGGTTCCGCTCCTATGGCAACGAGAACTGGGAATTCGACGCCGCCGGCTTGATGCAGCGCCGCTTCGCCTGCATCAACGACCTGCCGATCCGGGAATCGGAGCGCAAGTACCATTGGCCGCTCGGCCGGCGGCCGGACGACCATCCCGGTCTGACCGAGCTCGGCCTCTAAACAAGCCAAGGAAGCCGCGGGTGAAGACCATCTACGAACGCGCCGACATCGTGCCGTTGCTCGCGGAAATCTTCCGCGAGCTCGGTTATGAGGGCACGTCGCTCAGCCGCATCACCGAACGCACCGGCATCGGCAAGGGCAGCCTTTACCACTTCTTCCCCGGCGGCAAGGAGGAGATGGCGGGCGCAGTGCTCGCCGACGTCGATGCCTGGTTCGAACATGCGATCTATCAGCCGTTGAGAGAGGGCGACGCCCATCAGGCGATCGCGGCGATGTGGACTGATGTGAACGATTATTTCCGCTCCGGGGGCCGCATCTGCCTCGTCGGTGCCTTCGCGGTTGACGAGACCCGGGAACGGTTTTCGGCAGCGATCGGCGACTATTTCGTCCGCTGGATCGACGCCTTGCGTTCGGCGCTGATGCGGGCAGGCTGCCCTGAGGGGGAGGCGCAAACGCTCGCCGAGGAGGGCGTCGCGGGTATTCAGGGCGCGCTGGTGCTGTCGCGTGCGCTCGACGACAGGATGGTTTTCACCCGATCATTGGACACGCTGGCGAAACGGCTAGATGCTGTGATGCGATGAGGGGGCTGTACTACGATGAGGGGCGGTCAACCGCTGGGACGTTTATTGCACCTTTGAAAAATTCACCCGGCCACGAGTGACTGGCCGGGGCATTGATCGGGCGCTGGGCAGCGCTCGAGCTTACATCGGTACTGCTTTGCGTCTATTTCAGCGTTGTTGTTGAGGCTGCTGGGCCGGACGCGTATTTTCCCGTTCAGGGCGAATCTGGCGCCATTCGTTTTCCATCTGGTCGACGACATGCTGGGGAATGGTGGTTTGGGTATTGGCGGGCGTCTGCATCGGAAGTCTCCTCTTTCGGGGTCAAGGCTTCAGGGCAGGAAGATGCATTGCACAAGACAAAAGGCGTGTAAATCAGTGGTTTAAACACTTTAAACGATTAAATGAATTTTAATCGATTAACACGGTTTTAACCATGATATTTTTGGGAAGCGCGGAATGGTTGTCCACTTGGACCGAAGGTTCTTTTTCGAGGCTGTGGGGGACGGGCTCTTCAAAGGAAAGCTGACTCATCCTCAGGTAGTGGGTATCACGGCGATTCTCGACGCCTGGGAAGAACGGTTTGCCGATGCCGACCGGCGGTGGCTCGCCTATATCCTCGCAACCGCTTACCACGAGACCGCTTATACGATGCAGCCGGTGCGCGAGACGCTGGCGGAAAGCGATGGGCGCGCGGTCGAGATCCTCGAGACGGCCTTTGCCGCAGGCCGGCTCTCCTGGGTGAGGACGCCCTACTGGCGGCCGGACGAGGATGGTCGCAGTTGGCTCGGACGCGGCCTGGTGCAGCTCACCCATAAGCGGAACTACGAGGCGATGAGTGTGCTGACGGGGATCGACCTCGTTGCCGATCCCGACCGGGCGATGGAGATGGATGCGGCGGTGACGATCCTGATCGAGGGCATGCTGCAGGGCAGCTTTACCGGCCACAAGCTCGCCGATCACCTGAACGCGACGACCGCGGATTGGGTGAATGCGCGCCGCATCGTCAACGGCACCGACCGGGCGGAAAAGCTCGCCGCCTATGCCATGGTCTTCGATGCGGCGATACGTCCCGATGCGGCCCGTAGCATGCTCGCGCGGTTGAAGGCCTGGGGCGCGCATGTTATCGCCCGGCTGATAGCTGGAGCACGGCGCGTCCGATAGGATGCGCCAGGGGCGCTCCATCATTTTGATAAATCTGACAGGAGCTTCAGCGTGATCCGTCATATCGTCTTCTTCACCGTGCAGGAGGAACATCTGCAGGAGGTGAGGGCCGGGCTTTCTATACTGACCGGCATTCCGCATGCGCGGCTGCTGGAAATCGGCACCAATGTGAAGACCGATCAGCTGGGCACCGAGATCGATCTCGTGGTCTATGGCGAATTCGACGATGAGGCGGCCCTTGCCGCCTACAAGGCGCATCCCGATTATCAGCTCTCGATCGATCGCGTGCGGCCGCTCCGGGAAAAGCGCATCGCCGCCGACTACGATAACCGCACGGCAGTGACGCGGCCGCTCTGACTGGCGCAAGCGTTCGGCCACGCTGTATTCCATTAAAATTTCAAATGGATGAATGATTTTCCGGATTCGGATCGCTGCGAAGCTGACTCGGCTTCTGAGCCACCGGATTCAACTTTCGAAAAAGCGGCGGCAAGCGATTCAAAAGATTCGTCAAAAGGGGCTGCTGGTTCATGGTCTGGCTGCCGCAGCGGTTGCGGCGCGCGGGCGAAAAGCCGCTCTCGTCCATGCGTGGATGATAATCAGGAGACATTAAGAATGGTTGATTCCGATGCGTGGGCGCCGCGCACCAGCGCCATCAGCATCAGCACGAAGATGAGCGACAATGCCGCCAGAACGGCGCAGGCGGCGAGCGCCGGGCCGGTGCCGGCGCGGTCGAGGATGGCGGTGAAGATGACGGGGGCGATGGCGTTGGCGAGATTCTGCGGCAGCGACAGCCGGGCCGATTGCAGTCCGAATTCGCGCGGTGAGAACAGCGCCAGCGGCAGCAGCGCGCGGGCGACGGTCATGACGCCGGTGCCGAACCCGTAGAACAGGACGAAGGTGACGAGCAGCGGCGTCGACGGGCTGGCAACCAGCATAATAACGAAGCTGATCATCATCAGGCTGATGCCCATCGCCGCGCTGAGCATGGGGTTGCCGCGCCGGCCGAGCAGGATGTCGAGGAAACGTGCCGAGATGCCGAGGATGCCGCGTGCCGAGCCGAGCTGTAGCGCAAAGACCGGCGAAGCGCCGGACTGGCGGAAGATTTCGAGCAGCGATGGCGAGATGCCGAAAGTGACTAAGGTCGAGATCGTCGTTGCCGCGGCGATCAGCAGGAAGGCTTTGCGCTGCTTGGCCTTCGACAGCGGCACCGGAGCGATTTCGGCTGTGCCGCCATCGACATGTGTTGCAATCGGCTTCGGCAGGGCGAAAAGATGCAGCGGCAGGCAGATGAAGAATTGTAGCGCCGCACAGACCAGGAAGGTGAGGCGCCAGCCGACCGCCTCGTTGAGCAGGCTGAGGATCGGCCAGAAGATGGCGCTCGAAAGCCCGGTGAACAGCATCAGGATGGCGATGACGCGTTTGCCGTTCGCTCCTTCGCGCTCGACGACGGCGGTATAGGCCGGCGCCGACAGGCCAAATGCGCCGCCGATGCCGATGATGATCCAGGCGCTGGCATAAAGCACGATGCCGTTTGCGGCGGCAAGCAGAAGCAGGCCAAGCGCAAAGGTCAGCGAGGCGGCCGAAAGCACCCGGGCAGCACCATAGCGGCCGAGCCATCGGCCGGTCGCCGGACTGACAATGGCGCTGACCACCATCATGATCGTCAGGCCGGCAAACACCACTTCGTTCGCCAGGCCGAGATCCGGCGCCACGACGCGGCCCATGACCCCGAGCATGTCGAACGTCGTGCCCCAGCCGATCAGCTGGGTAACGGCAAGGACGGAGACCGTCTGCGCCGAGCGGAAGCGGGAGGATTCTGGCATTGGTGCTGAAACGGTCTGAAATGGGGGCAGCAAGGACATAACAGGTTCAACCGGCCGGTGAAAGCTGCGGTCGGCGGAAAACGGAACGGCGCGGCCGATTCGCAGACAAAGACTGTGGTGTCGGTCCCGCGGCTTCCCGCCTTCATGAGAGGTGATGAAGAACGCGTGGATCCCAAGCCTGGAAGGCATCGTTTTTAGACGCGACGGCGGCCGCCGGAGCTTGCCGTGGCGGCGGTTGCCAGGCGTTGAAACAGGCTCTCCCGAACAGTCGAGAACAGTTCTAAACACCCTGCATTACAGCGCATTCATTTGCCATTCAGGTCGCGTGAGTACATATTCGGGGCAAGTTGGCATTACCTTGAAAGCATAACACATGGCCTTTCCTCTGAGCGTCGCAGCATTGGCCGCCGGACTGGTGGTATCGGCGCCCTCACCGGACGCCACGAGCACTTTTGTCGTGCGTATCGGAGGCGATTGCAGCGCCGCCGCAGCCCAGGTCGTCGAGCAGACCGGCGGCCAGCTGCTGTCCGTGCAACCGGTGGGCGATACCTGCATCATCACCGTTCTTGTGCAGGGCAATGGACAGCGCCCACGCAAAGTCACGGTAAAGGTTCCGATGTAGGCGGAATCGGCTTATTCAGGACATTGATTGATTTGAAGCGGACGAAGGCGGACCGATGCGCATCCTGGTAGTCGAAGACGACGTTAATCTGAACCGGCAGCTGGCCGACACGCTGAAGGAGGCGGGCTATGTCGTCGACCAGGCGTTCGATGGCGAGGAAGGCCATTTCCTCGGCGACACCGAACCCTATGACGCCATCATCCTCGATATCGGCCTGCCGGAGTTGGACGGGGTCACCGTTCTAGAAAAATGGCGTGGCGCCGGCCGCGGCGTGCCGGTGCTGATCCTGACGGCCCGCGACCGCTGGAGCGACAAGGTCGCTGGCATCGACGCCGGTGCCGACGACTACGTCACCAAGCCCTTCCATGTCGAGGAAGTGCTGGCCCGCATTCGGGCGCTGATCCGGCGTGCGGCCGGGCATTCCTCATCCGAGATCATCTGCGGACCGGTGCGGCTCGATACCAAATCCTCGAAGGCGACGGTCAACGGCGCGACGCTGAAGCTGACCTCGCACGAATATCGCCTGCTTTCCTATCTCATGCACCACATGGGCGAGGTCGTTTCGCGCACGGAACTGGTCGAGCATATGTACGACCAGGATTTCGACCGTGATTCCAACACGATCGAGGTCTTCGTCGGCCGCCTGCGCAAGAAAATGGGGGTCGATCTGATCGAAACGGTGCGCGGTCTCGGTTATCGTATCCAAGCCCCGAAACATGCGAATTAAGTCGCTCACCGCACGTGTGTTGCTGTTGACCACGGTCTGGTCGACGGTGGCGCTGGTGGTGATCGGCCTCTTGATCTCCACCCTCTACCGCAAGAGCGCCGAACGCGGTTTCCAGGATCTGTTGCGGGCGCAGCTCTATAACGTCATCAATTCGGTGACGATCGGCGATCAGGGCGCGCTGAGCGGCAGCCCGCAGCTCGGCGACCTGCGTTTTGCCCAGCCGAAGACCGGCTGGTACTGGGTGGTGGAGCCGCTCGGCACCTATACGACCGCACCGCTGGTCTCGCCTTCGCTCGGCTCGGCGCTCATTCCGGTTCCCTCGGTCGTCGAGGCGCCCTTCGACAAGAATTACGAGCGCTACTATCAGGTGACGGATGCTTCCGGAAACCGCGTGCAGGTGGCCGAGACCGAAGTGGTGCTCGATACCGACGGCCGCGCGGCGCGCGTCCGCGTCACCGGCAATGTCGATGTCGTCGAAGACGACGTGCGCACCTTTTCCCACAGCCTCTATCTGGCGCTCGCCGGTTTCGGCGTCGGCAGCCTGATCGTCAACGCGCTGGCGATTCTCTACGGCCTGAAGCCGCTCGACAAGGCACGCGCCGCGCTGGAGCGCATCCGCGCCGGTGAAAGCGAACAGTTGAAAGGCGACTTCCCGCGTGAAATCTTGCCGCTCGCCAACGAGGTGAATGCGCTGATCGACAGCAACCGGCGCATCGTCGAGCGGGCCCGCATGCAGGTCGGCAATCTCGCGCATTCGCTGAAGACGCCGATCGCCGTGCTTCTCAACGAGGCGCGCGTGCTGGAGAAATCCCATGGTGAGCTGGTGCGCAGCCAGGCGGAAGCGATGCAGGGGCAGGTGCAGTCCTATCTCAATCGGGCGCGTATCGCCGCGCAGCGCGAATCCGTGCTTGCCCGCACCGATGCCGAGCCGGCGCTGGAGCGGCTGGTGCGCGTCATGCGCCGGCTGAACGTCGATACCGAATTCGATCTCGTCGTCTCGCCGCCGCATCTGGCCGTTGCCATGGAGCAGCAGGATCTCGAGGAGACCGTCGGCAATCTCCTGGAAAATGCGGCGCGTTTTGCCAAAAGCCGGGTGCGGCTTTCGGCCATCGAGGCCGGCGAGGATGTGAAGGGGGTGGAGGCGAGCGGGCGCCGCCACTGGGTGGAACTCGCCGTCGAGGATGACGGGCCGGGCCTGGAGCCGGATCAGATCCGCGAGGCGTTGAAGCGCGGCCGCAGGCTCGACGAAAGCAAGCCCGGAACCGGGCTCGGCCTTTCGATCGTCACCGAGATTTCCAATGAGTACCAGGGACGGCTCGAGCTTTCCCGCGGTGAATGGGGCGGGCTGAAGGCGAAGCTTATCCTGCCTGGCGTCACAAAGGATGTTGCATGAGCAACTGCTTGATGTCACAAAGATACTGGCAAATGTATAGCATGCTTTGCCTTAATGCTGACACGGGGACGCTGCACTTCGATCGGCTGAAATTGACCCCTGATCGTGGTTCGACGCAATGATTTTACGCTCGCAAGGCATGATCGCTTCCGCTCTTCTCGTCGCCGTCGCGCTATCCGGCTGCACGACAACGAAGAGTGATGCTTCGCGCGGCGTTTTTTCGAGCAAGCCCTCGGCATCGGCCGCCTTCATCACCGCGTTGCAGGGCGGCATTGTCGGCCGCAGCGGCGTGACGCTGAACGACAGCGACAAGCAGCGGGCGCTCGAGGCGGAATATCGGGCGCTGGAAGGCGCCGCCGTCGGCCAGCCGGTGCTCTGGACCGGCAAGGACGTGACCGGCAAGGTGGTGGCGGCGGCACCCTATCAGGTCGGTTCGCAGAACTGCCGGCAATATACCCACACGCTGACCGTCGACGGCAAGGACACGGTGGCGCGCGGCGCTGCCTGCCGCAACGACGACGGCAGCTGGTCGCCGCTCTGAATTGCGGCCAATAGAGCGCCGCGCGTCCGACAGGACGCGCTAAGGACGCTCTATCACTTTAAATGGCGCATAATCCTTTCCGAAAATCGATTCCGATCCTCGGGGTTATGCGCTAGCCTCAAATCTTCGTCATTCCGGCTTTGGCAGTTGGAATGAAGGCGCGCTTCACGTATTTGGGCGACATGCTGTTCTGGATTCTTGTTGCCGCTTTGACGGCAGCCCTCGCCGTTATCCTGCTCTACCCCCTTCTGCGCGGAGCGAAGGCGGCGGATAATATCCGTGCGGGCGAGGCGGCGGTCTATCGCGACCAGTTGCGCGAACTCGACCGCGATCTCAATGGCGGGCTGATCACCCCGGAGGAGGCCGACTACGCCAGGGCGGAAATCGGCCGGCGGCTGATCGCCGTCTCTGCCGACGAGCCGGCTGAGACACCGAAACCCGCGCGGCATCACCGTTTCACCGAGGCCTTTGTCCTCTTGGTCCTGCCGGTTCTCGGGCTCTGTCTTTATTTGACGACGGGCAGGCCGGACCTGCCCTCGCAGCCGCTCGAAGCGCGGCTGGAAAATCCTGGCAACGACGTGGCGGTGCTGATCGCCAAGGCGGAACGGCACTTGGCTGAGAAGCCCGATGACGGCAAGGGCTGGGACGTGCTGGCGCCGATCTATTTCCGCACGATGCGCGTCAACGATGCGCAACTGGCCTATCGCAATGCCATCCGGCTTCTCGGCCCGAGCCCCGTCCGGCTCGATGGCCTTGCCGAGACGTTGATGGCAGTCTCGGACGGCGTGGTGACGGAAGAGGCGCGCCAAGTGCTGGAACAATCGCTGACGCTCGAACCTGACAATCCGCGTGCCCGCTTCTACATCGCCCTCAGCATGGAGCAGGCGGGACGGCCGAACGAGGCGCGCCAGGCCTTCGAGGCGCTGGCAAAACAATCGCCCGCCGATGCGCCCTGGCTGCCGTTGGTCAACGAGCATATCGCTATGAACGGCGGCGCGCCGGCCGGCGCCGATCCGGCTGCCCCGGGCGCCGGTTCGGCTGCCCCGGGCGCCGATCCGGCGACCCCCGGCAATCCCACGCAGCAAGACGTGGCGGCGGCGGAGAATATGAGCGCCGGCGACCGGCAGCTGATGATCCGCGGCATGGTCGAGAGCCTCGACGCCAAGCTCAGCGAGGATCCGAACAATTTCGAGGGCTGGATACGGCTCGTCCGCTCTTACGCCGTATTGAACGATAAGGATCGCGCCGCCGGCGCCCTGAAGCGCGGGCTTGCGGCCTTTCCGCCGCCCGGCGAGCAGGGCAAGCAATTGCTGGCGCTTGCCAGGGAACTCGGCATAGCCACGGAGGGAGCGACGCAATGACGCGCAAGCAGAAGCGCCTGGCGGTGATTGCGGGCGGCATGGGCTTCATCCTCGCCGCCGTGCTGCTGGTGATGTTCGCCTTCAGCCAGTCGGTCGCCTATTTCTATATGCCGGCCGATCTCGCCAAGACGCCGGTGGCGCCGGAAACCCGCATCCGCCTCGGCGGCCTGGTCGGTGAGGGCAGTGTCGTGCGCGGCACCGGCTCGACGGTGGAGTTTGCCGTCACCGACGGCAGCACCAATGCCGTGAAGGTCAAATATATCGGCATCCTTCCCGATCTCTTCCGCGAGGGGCAGGGTGTCGTCACCGAAGGCATGTTCGCCGCTGGAACGAACGTCTTCGTCGCCGACACCGTACTTGCCAAGCATGATGAGACCTATATGCCGAAGGACGTGGCCGACAGGCTGAAATCTCAGGGGCTGTGGAAGGAAGGCCAAGGCCAGGAAAACCCGGGGAAGGAAGCTCAGGGCCAGGAAGTAAAGGGACAGCAAGTGAAGGCAACGCCATGATCATCGAGATCGGCCATTACGCGCTGGTGCTGGCGCTGGCAACGGCGCTCATCCTCTCCATCGTGCCGGTGATCGGAGCCCGTCGTCATGACCGGGCGATGATGGATGTGGCGACGGTCGGCTCGCTGGCGATGTTTGCGCTGGTGGCCTTCTCCTTCGGTGTGCTGACCTATGCCCATGTCGTCTCGGATTTCTCGGTCGAGAACGTCTGGGAGAATTCGCATTCGCTGGTGCCGCTGCTCTACAAATATTCCGGCGTCTGGGGCAATCACGAGGGATCGATGATGCTCTGGCTGTTGATCCTGACGCTGTTCAGCGCGCTGGTCGCCATCTTCGGCCGCAATCTGCCGGAGACGCTGAAAGCCAACGTATTGGCCGTGCAAGCCTGGATTTCGGTCGCCTTCACGCTGTTCATCCTTTTGACCTCCAACCCCTTCCTGCGGCTCGATCCGGCGCCGGCCGAGGGCCGCGATCTTAACCCGGTACTTCAGGATGTCGGCCTCGCGATCCACCCGCCGCTGCTCTATCTCGGTTACGTCGGCTTCTCCGTCTGCTTCTCCTTTGCCGTCGCTGCCCTCATGGAAGGGCGCATCGACGCCGCCTGGGCGCGCTGGGTGCGGCCCTGGACGCTGGCCGCCTGGACCTTTCTGACACTCGGCATCGCCATGGGCTCCTACTGGGCCTATTACGAACTCGGCTGGGGTGGCTGGTGGTTCTGGGACCCGGTGGAAAACGCCTCCTTCATGCCCTGGCTCGCCGGCACCGCACTGCTGCATTCGGCGCTTGTCATGGAAAAGCGTGAGGCACTGAAGATCTGGACGGTGCTGCTCGCCATCCTCACCTTCTCGCTGTCGCTGATGGGCACCTTCCTGGTGCGCTCCGGCGTGCTGACCTCGGTGCATGCCTTTGCCAGCGACCCCTCCCGCGGCGTCTTCATTCTCTGCATCCTGCTGATCTTCATCGGCGGGGCGCTGTCGCTCTTCGCCTTCCGCGCGCCGAAGCTGTCGACCGGCGGGCTGTTTGCGCCGATTTCACGCGAGGGCGCACTCGTCGTCAACAATCTGATCCTGACCGTCGCCTGCGGCACGGTGCTCACAGGCACGCTCTATCCGCTGCTGCTGGAAACGCTGACCGGCGACAAGATTTCCGTCGGAGCGCCCTTCTTCAACCTGACCTTCGGCCTGCTGATGGCGCCGCTGATCGTCATCGTGCCCTTCGGGCCGATGCTTGCCTGGAAGCGCGGCGATCTGCTCGGCGCCCTGCAGCGGCTCTATGTCGTCGCAGGTCTGGCCTTCCTTGCCGCGGTGGTCTTCTTCTACATCCAACATGGCGGGCCGGTGCTTTCGGTGCTCGGCCTCGCTGCCGGGCTGTTCCTGATCCTCGGTGCGGTCGCCGATCTCTGGTACCGCGCCGGCATCGGCAAGGTCGCAGGCCGTCTCGCCTGGCGCCGGCTGTCCGGCCTGCCGCGTTCGGCCTTTGGCACGGCTCTTGCCCATGCCGGGCTCGGCGTCACCGTGCTCGGCATCGTTGCGGTGACGACGTTCGAGAGCGAGTATGTCATCGAGATGAAGCCCGGTGAGGTGACCGAGGCCGGCGGTTACAGCCTGCATTTCGACGGCATGCAGCCGGCGACCGGGCCGAATTATACCGAGGACCGCGGCCACTTCACCATCCGGCGTGCCGGCGTCGCGGTTGCCGATACTTGGTCGGCCAAGCGCCTCTATACCGCTCGGCAGATG
This sequence comes from Rhizobium sp. WYCCWR 11152, assembly GCF_013087615.1. NCBI lineage: Bacteria > Pseudomonadati > Pseudomonadota > Alphaproteobacteria > Hyphomicrobiales > Rhizobiaceae > Rhizobium > Rhizobium sp. WYCCWR 11152. Next base: position 621,590 of record NZ_JABFCP010000009.1, read on the forward strand.
CCGACGACGGAGGCGGGCATCCTGACCTTCGGGCTCAGCCAGCTCTATGTGTCGCTCGGTGACGCCACCAAGGGCGGCGGCATTGTCGTGCGTATCTGGTGGAAGCCGTTTATTCTCTGCATCTGGGGCGGAGCGGTATTCATGGCCTTCGGCGGCCTGGTCTCGCTCAGCGACCGGCGCCTGCGTGTCGGCGCCCCGCGCCGCAAGGCGAAGCCGGCAAGGCCGGCAGCTCCCGCAATGGAGCCGGCGGAATGATGCGGCGTCTGCTCCTGGCTCTTGCTTTGCTGCTGATGGCGGCCCCCGCCTTCGCCGTCAATCCGGACGAGGTGCTGGCCGATCCGGCGCTCGAGGCGCGCGCCCGCGCCCTTTCGGCGGAACTGCGCTGCATGGTCTGCCAGAACCAGTCGATCGACGATTCCAACGCCGATCTGGCCAAGGACCTGCGCCTGCTGGTGCGCGAGCGCATCACCGATGGCGACAGCGACGAGGCGGTGCTGAACTATATCGTCTCGCGCTACGGCGAGTTCGTGCTCTTGAAGCCGCGTGTCAGCATGAAGACGGTGCTGCTCTGGGGTGCGCCGGTGCTGCTGGTGCTGGCCGGCGGGCTGTCACTGCTGGTCTTTGCGCGCAAGAGGGCCGGCAAGCCGACCGGCAGCAAGCTGACGGCAGACGAGCAGGCGAAGCTGAGCGAGCTTCTGAAGAAATAATCGACCCAGGCAGCCGGCAGCGGGCATTTCTGGCCGCCAGAGAAGCCGTCGGCACGTTTGGCCGAAAGCAAACCTTGCAAACATTACCAACTTTTCATTGGCCGGACAGTTCGCAGTAAGGTGCGGCGTCCTATATCTTTACTCATCGACTGATCCGGCGCCGCCGGTATGAAGATTTAAGAACAAGAGAAGGTGCTCCAATGCTCAAGAATTTCAACGGACGTCCGTCCCTCGCTACTGTGCTCAAGGCTTCTACCGTCGCCGGTATCGCAGCCGCTGTGCTTGCAACCGGCGTTCCGCTCGAAATCACCCGGTCTTATGCCGAAGCTGTCAAGGTTCAGGCGCCTGCCGTTCCGAGCTTCGCCAACGTCGTCGACGCCGTTTCACCGGCTGTCGTTTCCGTCCGGGTCGAAAACCGCGTCAATCCCGTCTCCGACAACAACAATGACGGCTTCTCCTTCGATTTCAACGGCCGCGGCTTCGACGACCTTCCCGATGATCATCCGCTGAAGCGGTTCTTCAAGCAGTTCGGCCAGGATCCGAACGATCAGCAGGGCCATTCCCGGCGCTTCGGCCAGAACGGGCCGAATGGCGGCCCGAATGGTCCGGGCGGCAAGGGTCGCCTCCGCCCCGTCGCTCAGGGCTCCGGCTTCTTCATCTCCGAGGATGGTTACATCGTCACCAACAATCACGTCGTTTCCGATGGCCAGGCCTTCGTCGCGGTCATGAATGACGGCACCGAGCTTGATGCCAAGCTGATCGGCAAGGATCCGCGCACCGACCTCGCCGTGCTGAAGGTCGACGGCAAGGGCAAGAAGTTCACCTACGTCAACTGGGCCGACGACAATAACGTCCGCGTCGGCGACTGGGTCGTTGCCGTCGGCAACCCCTTCGGCCTCGGCGGCACGGTCACGGCCGGCATCGTCTCGGCTCGCGGCCGCGATATCGGCTCCGGTCCCTATGACGATTACCTGCAGGTGGATGCCGCCGTGAACCGCGGCAACTCCGGCGGCCCGACCTTCAACCTCAGCGGCGAAGTCGTCGGCATCAATACCGCGATCTTCTCGCCGTCGGGCGGCAGCGTCGGCATCGCCTTCGCCATTCCCGCCTCGACTGCCAAGGACGTCGTCGCCGATCTGATGAAGGACGGCCAGGTCTCGCGCGGCTGGCTGGGTGTCCAGATCCAGCCGGTGACCAAGGACATCGCCGAATCCATCGGCCTTTCCGAGCCGAGCGGCGCCCTCGTCGTCGCCCCGCAGGCCGGATCGCCGGGTGACAAGGCCGGCATGAAGGCCGGCGACGTCGTCACCGCGCTGAACGGTGAGACGATCAAGGATGCCCGTGATCTCAGCCGCCGCATCGGCGCGATGCAGCCGGGCAGCAAGGTCGAGCTTTCGGTCTGGCGCGCCGGCAAGGCCCAGCCTCTCACCGTCGAACTCGGCACGCTGCCGATCGACCAGAAGGATGCGTCCGCCGATGACAACAACCAGCCGCAGCAGCAGCCTGAGGCACCGGCTTCCGAGAAGGCGCTTGCCGATCTCGGCCTGACGGTCGGACCCTCCGATGACGGCAAGGGTCTGGCGATAACAGGCATCGACCCGAACTCCGATGCCGCCGACAAGGGCATCAAGGAAGGCGAGACGATCACCTCGGTCAACAACCAGGAGGTCTCCAGCGCCGACGATATCGTCAAGGTGCTGAACCAGGCGAAGAAGGACGGGCGCACCCGCGCGCTCTTCCAGATCCAGTCCAGTGAGGGGAGCCGTTTCGTAGCGCTTCCGATCAACGGCCAGGGCTGATCCTTAAGAAAACGAGAGCCGTGCGGACGAAACTCCGCACGGCTCTATTCTTCTGACCTTTGAAGGATGATCGCGATGAGCGCCACCCCGCAGGAAGATGCTTTGAGCCTTGCCGAAACGCAGCCGGCGGGTAATGTCGGCCGCATGAAGATTCTCATCATCGAAGATGATCTCGAAGCCGCGGTCTACCTCACGAAAGCCTTTCGCGAGGCGGGCATCGTCGCCGATCACGCCAGCGACGGCGAGAGCGGCCTGTTCATGGGGTCGGAAAATGCCTACGACGTCATCGTCATCGACCGCATGCTGCCGCGACGCGATGGGCTTTCCGTCATCAGCGAGCTGCGCCGCAAGGCCATCCATACGCCGGTCCTCATCCTCTCCGCGCTCGGCCAGGTCGACGACCGCGTGACCGGTCTTCGTGCCGGCGGCGATGATTACCTGCCGAAGCCTTATGCCTTCAGCGAGTTGCTGGCGCGCGTCGAGGTGCTCGGCCGCCGCAAGGGCACGCCGGATCAGGACGTCGTCTATCGCGTCGGCGATCTCGAACTCGACCGGCTCTCCCATGAGGTGCGCCGCGGCGGCAAGGAGATCCCGCTGCAGCCGCGCGAATTCCGCCTGCTCGAATATCTGATGAAGAATGCCGGCCAGGTGGTGACCCGCACCATGCTGCTCGAAAACGTCTGGGACTATCACTTCGACCCGCAGACCAACGTCATCGACGTCCATGTCTCGCGCCTGCGCTCGAAGATCGAGAAGGACTACAGCCAGCCGCTCCTGAAGACCATTCGCGGCGCGGGGTATATGATCAAGGATGAGGGATGAGCCGTTTCAAGGTTCTCTTCAAGTCCACCGCAGTCCGCCTTTCGGCACTCTATATCCTGCTTTTCGCCATCTGCGCCGCGACGCTCGTCTTCTATGTGACGGCAATGTCGGAGCGGCTGCTGACGGGCCAGATCCGCGACGCCGTCAGGCAGGAGGTGGAGCAGGTGCAACGCGCCTATGACTCCGGCGGCATGAACCTTCTCCTGCGCACGATGGAGCGGCGTGCCCGCCAGCCGGGCGCCAACCTCTACATCATTGCCGGTCCCTCGGGCGATATTCTCGCCGGCAACGTCGCGTCGGTGCAGCCGGGTGTCTTCGAGGAGATCGGCTGGACCTCCGCGCCCTTCGGCTACCAGCGTTATACCGACAGCGGCGTCGAGCGCCGCCACAAGGCGATTGCCAATATCTTCGTACTCGACAATGGCCTCAGAATCCTGATCGGCCGCGACCTCGGCGACCCCGAGCGTTTCCGTCTGCTGGTGCGCCAGGCGCTGATGGTGGCCTTGGCGATCATGGGGCTTGGCGCCATCATCATCTGGTTCGGCATCGGCCGCAACGCGCTGAAACGCATCGACCGCATGTCGGATGCGAGCAAGAAGATCATGGCCGGCGACCTGTCGCAGCGCCTGCCGGTGGGCGGATCCGGCGATGAATTCGACCGCTTGTCGATGTCTTTGAATACCATGCTGGAGCGCATCGAGAAGCTGAACGAAGGCCTGCGGCAGGTCTCCGACAACATCGCCCACGATCTCAAGACGCCGTTGACGCGGCTGCGCAACAAGGCGGCCGATGCGCTCGATATCGCCGATGGCGAGACGCGGCGCACCGCGCTCGAAGGCATCATTTCCGAATCGGACCAGCTGATCCGCACGTTCAACGCGCTGTTGATGATCTCCCGCGTCGAGGCCGGATCGGTCGCCGCCGAGATGTCGCCGGTGGAGCTTTCGGCCATCGTCTCCGATAGCGCCGAGCTTTACGAACCGGCGGCGGAGGAGGCGGGGCTTGGCTTGAGCTCCAGCATCGAACCCGATGTCGAGGTGCAGGGCAATCGCGAACTGATCGGCCAGGCGATCTTCAACCTGCTCGACAATGCCATCAAATATTCTTCCGATACGGAAGGGGCGGGCAAGGTAACACTGAAGCTCGCCCGCCGCCCGGATGGCATCTGCCTTTCGGTGGCCGACCATGGGCCGGGCGTTCCGGCCGACAGGCGCGACGACGTGGTGAAGCGCTTCGTCCGCCTCGACGAAAGCCGGTCGAAGCCGGGAACGGGGCTCGGGCTTTCACTGGTGGAAGCGGTGATGGAACTGCACAACGGTCGGTTGGAACTCTCCGATACCGATCCCGACAAGCCCGAAAAGCGCGGATTGACCGTCAGCATGATCTTCCCCGCCAAGGCTGCCTGATTGCCGAGACCGATGATCGGCTGAATCGCGTATTGGCGGTTTTCCACCTAGACCCTAGTTTAATGCCGATCGAAGGAGGCGTTCCCGCGATTCTGCGTGGTCGTTTCCCTCGAGCATGTCGCGCAAAAGTGTGCAGCGGTTTTGCGATAACGGCATGCGTAAAACAAAGGCCTAAAGCGCAAGGAGCGAATCTGAAAGATCGCGATGCGCTTTAGGCGCTAAAGCAGGGAGAGCGCATGCTGACGAAATCGACGCATGGTCTGAAGGATGTGGCCGAAGGGCTGCTGCGTCCGCTGAACCAGACGGAGTTGAAGCTGGCGCTGGCCGACCTTCAGGAGGCCGGCAGACACGAGCCGTCGGTGGCTGCGATGCTGAAGACGGAGAGCCCGCTTCGCGATTTCATTGCGGCCGTGCTGACGCTGTCGCCTTATCTGCGCGAAATCGTCAATCTCGACCCGGTCGTCCTCGCTGGCGCCATCACTGAACCGCTGGAGCCGCAGATCGAGGCGCTGGTCGCCGAGGCGCGGCGCTGCGGGCAACCGGACGGCGAGGGGGCGGCGCCTTCGGAATCCGTGGTGATGAGCAGGTTGCGCGTCATCAAGCGCAAGGTGGCCTTCCTCGTTGCACTCGCCGATCTCGCTCGCATCTTCGACGGCCGGGCGACGACGGCCTGGCTGAGCGAGCTTGCTGAAGCTTCGGTTGCCGCCGCGATCGACCATCTGCTGCTGGCGGCGCATGAGGGTGGAAAGCTGCGGCTGCGGGATGTGGCGGCACCGAGCGAAGGCTCCGGGCTGATCGTGCTCGGCATGGGCAAACTCGGCGCATCCGAACTCAACTATTCCTCCGATATCGACCTCGTCGTCGTGTTCGACGAACAGGCAGGAATCGTGCCCGACCCGGATGACGCGATCGAGATTTTCCCCAGGATGATGCGGCGGCTGGTGCGCATCCTGCAGGAGCGGACAGCGGACGGCTACGTCTTCCGCACCGATCTCAGACTGCGCCCCGATCCCGGCTCGACACCGCTGGCGATCCCGGTCGATGCGGCGATGATCTATTATGAGGGCAGGGGCCAGAACTGGGAGCGGGCGGCCTTCATCAAGGCGCGCGCGGTTGCCGGCGACTTGACCGCGGGCGGCGAATTCCTGCGCGGGCTAGCCCCGTTCGTCTTCCGCAAATATCTCGATTACGCGGCGATTGCCGATATCCATTCGATCAAGCGGCAGATTCATGCGCATAAGGGCCACGGCGCCATTGCGGTCAAGGGTCATAACGTCAAGCTCGGCCGCGGCGGCATTCGCGAGATCGAATTCTTCGTCCAGACGCAGCAGCTGATCGCCGGCGGCCGCATGCCGGCATTGCGTGGCCGGGCGACGGAGGAGACGCTCGGTGAACTCACCAAGGCGAAATGGATCGACGCGGAAACCCGTGACGAACTGACGGAGGCCTACTGGTTCCTGCGCGATGTCGAGCATCGCATCCAGATGGTGCGCGACGAGCAGACCCACCTGCTGCCGGAGACAGATGCCGACCTGAAGCGCATCGCCTTCATGATGGGATTCAGCGACACGCCGAGCTTCACCGAACGGCTGGTCGGCGTGCTGAAGACCGTGGAGCGGCGTTATGCCCACCTCTTCGAGCAGGAGAGCAAGCTCTCGACCGACACCGGCAACCTCGTCTTCACCGGCCAGGGCGACGACCCGGATACGCTGGAGACGCTGAAGAAGCTCGGCTTCACCAGACCGTCCGACATTTCGCGCATCATCCGCACCTGGCACTACGGCCGCTACCGGGCGACGCAATCAGTCGAGGCGCGCGAAAGGCTGACGGAGCTGGCGCCGCAGCTCCTGCGGGTCTTCGGCGAAAGCAAGCGCGCCGACGAGGCGCTGCTGCGCTTCGACAGCTTCATCTCCGGCCTTCCCTCCGGCATCCAGCTGTTTTCGCTGCTCGGCAGCAACCCGGCGCTGCTGTCGCTGATCGTCAACATCATGTCCTCGGCGCCCCGGCTTGCCGAGGTGATTGCCGCCAGGCCGCATGTCTTCGACGGCATGCTCGATCCCGGCCTGATGGCCGAGCTGCCGACGCGCGACTATCTCGGCGAACGGCTGAAGGGCTCGCTTGCCCAGGCCCGCCACTATGAAGAGGTGCTCGACCGGCTGCGCATCTTCGCCGCCGAGCAGCGCTTTCTGATCGGCATCCGCCTGCTCACCGGTGCGATCAACGGCGGGATGGCCGCACGTGCCTTCACCCATCTCGCCGACCTCATCATTGCGGCGGCACTCGATGCCGTGGTCGGCGAGATGCGGGCAGCACACGGCGACTATCCCGGCGGGCGCATCGCGGTCGCCGGCATGGGCAAGCTCGGCAGCTTCGAGCTGACGGCCGGTTCCGACATCGATCTGATCCTGCTCTATGATTATGACGATGCGGCTTCCGAATCCGACGGGCCGAAGCCGCTCGATGCGACGCGTTACTTCACCCGCATCACCCAGAGACTGATGGCCGCCTTGTCGGCGCCGACCGCCGAAGGCGTGCTCTATGAGGTCGACATGCGGCTGCGCCCATCCGGCAACAAGGGGCCGGTCGCCACCCGCATCAATGCCTTCGGCAAATATCAGCGTGAAGAGGCATGGACCTGGGAGCATATGGCGCTCAGCCGCGCCCGGCTGATTTGCGGCGATGAGAGCCTGATCGCCGAGGCGGAACATATCGTCCGCGAGGTGCTGTCGGCCGATCGCGACATCGCCAAGGTGGCGCATGATGTCGCCGAAATGCGCGAACTGATCGACAAGGAAAAGCCGCCCTCCGGCCCGTGGGACCTGAAGCTCATTCCCGGCGGCGTCATCGATCTCGAATTCATCGCCCAGTATCTGGCGCTGATCGCGCCGACCAAGGGCGTCGGCATTGCCGTCAATGAGGTGAGCACCGGCGAAGCCCTGAAGGTGCTTGGCGAGCCGCTGATGACAACAGTCGATCTCGACATATGCCTCGAGGCCTTCACGCTTTATACCGGCCTTTCGCAACTGATCCGCCTCTCCATCGACGGCCTGTTCGATCCGAAGGAGGCGCCCGCGGGTCTCGTCGAACTCGTCTGCCGCGCCGGCGACTGCCCTGACATCAAGACGCTGGAAGCGGAGGTGAAGCGGCTGTCGAAAGCGGTTCGGAAAATATTCCTGAATGTCGTGAAAGCCTGATCTCACATCAGATGGAACGACCGCGAGGATTATCTCGAGCGTCGCCTGTCGGATTCTCGTTTAGCCAGCCGTCTTCAGGACAAAGCTATGGAGAACACCAATGACGATTACCATTACCGCTTTTGAACGGTCGCCCGATCGCGGCAGGGGTCTGGCGCGTGACATGCGCGTTCGCTGGGCGCTCGAAGAAGTGGGCCAGCCTTACGACGTTCGTCTTGTTTCGTTCAAGACGATGAGAGAACCCGCGCATCTCGCACTTCAGCCTTTCGGGCAGATCCCGACCTATGAGGAAGGCGATCTCGCTTTATTCGAGTCCGGCGCGATCGTCTTCCATATCGGCGAGCACCAAGCGGGCCTCCTGCCGAACGATGCGAATGCCCGGGCGCGCGCGCTCACATGGATGTTTGCCGCGCTCAACACGGTGGAACCGCCGATCTTCGACCGCGCTCTCGTCATGATCCTCGAGCGCGACAAGCCTTGGTACGACCATCGCCTTTCCGCCCTTGAGGACAGCATCCGAAAACGGCTGGCCGACCTCTCCCACCGTCTTGGCGATGCCGACTGGCTCGATGGTGCGTTCAGCGCCGGTGACCTGCTGATGGTGTCGGTGCTGCTCAGGTTGAAGGGATCTGCTATACTGGGGGAATATCCGAACCTCTCCGCCTATGTCGCCCGCGGCGAAACGCGGCCGGCATACAAGCGTGCTTTCGCCGCTCAGTTGGCGGTTTTCACCGCCGCATCGGCCGGTTGAAAAAGACCGGCTCTGGCCTGAGCTTAGATATCGTCAGGAATGCGCAGCGAGATCACGGTGCCGACCGCTTCGCGTGAGCGGATCTTCATGCGGCCGCCATGCAGCGAGGTCAGCGAGCGGGAGATGGCGAGCCCGAGGCCGGAGCCACCCTTGCTTTTGGCATATTGGCTCTGCACCTGCTCAAAGGGCTGGCCGATCTTCGACAGCGCCGAGCGTGGAATACCGATGCCGGTGTCGGCGATGGTGACGACGACGGCGCCGTCGACGCGGCGGGTGCGCACCGCGATGCGGCCGCCATTGTCGGTGAACTTCACCGCATTGGAGAGCAGGTTGAGCAGCACCTGTTTCATCGCCCGGCGGTCGGCCATCAGCGTTAGGCCGGAGCAGATGCGCTGTTCGATGACGATGTTCTTTTCAGCCGCGGGCATGGCGGTGAAGCGCAGGCTTTCCTCGATCAGCGGCACAAGATCGATGCGCTCGCAATGCAGCCTGACATGGCCGGCTTCGATCTTCGACATGTCGAGAATGTCGTTGATGACGTTGAGCAGATGTTTGCCGCTGTCATGAATATCGCGGGCATATTCGTCGTATTTCAGCGAGCCGAGCGGACCGAACATCTGGTTCTGCAGGATTTCCGAGAAGCCGAGGATGGCGTTGAGCGGCGTGCGCAGCTCATGCGACATGTTGGCGAGGAATTCCGATTTCGCCTTGTTGGCGGCCTCGGCGCGTTCCTTCTCCGCCTGGTAGTTGGCGTTGGCCGTCGAAAGCTCGGATTTCTGGATCTCCAGCGTCTGGCGCGAGGCGGAAAGATCGCCGATCGTCGCCATCAGCCGGCGCTCGGATTCGCGCAGCCGCTCCTGATGGCGTTTCATCAGCGTGATGTCGGTGCCGACCGAGACCCTGCCGCCGTCGCGGGTGCGCCGCTCGTTGATCTGCAGCCAGCGCTCGTCGGCAAGCTGCACCTCCGTCGTACGCGAATAACCGGAGCCGTCGGCATCGGAAATCCGCCGTTCGATGACAGGTCGGGCGGCGGCGGCATTGACGGTCGAGCGCTCGGTGCCGGGCACGAGCACGCTGTCCGGCAGGCCATAGGCCTGCTGGAAATGCGTGTTGCACATGACCAGCCGATCGTTCTTGTCCCAGAGCACGAAGGCTTCCGAGGTGCATTCGATGGCGTCGGCCAGGCGCTGGTCGGCTTCTGCGTAGCGCTGGGCGAGCCGATGCTGTTCGGTCACGTCCATGGCGATACCGATCAGGTGCATCCGGCCGGAATTGCTGCGGATCACCTGGGCGCGCGCCCGCATCCAGACATAGTGGCCGCCGGCATGGCGCATGCGGAAGATCTGATCGACCTGGCCGGAAGCGCCCTTGCCGATGGCGCGCGCGATCTCGTAGAGCCCGCCGTCATCGGGATGCATGAGGCGGGCGGCTTCGCCGAAACCCATCGTCTTGTCGGAGCCCGGCAGACCGAGCATGTCGTACATCGAGCGCGACCAGAAGAATTCGCGGTTCTCGAAATCGAAGTCCCAGAGGCCGCAGCGACCGCGCGACAGCGCCGTCTCGACGCGCAGGTTCGATTCCAGGAAGATGTCGTCGGCGTCGCGGGCGCGCTTTACCTGCGTGTAATAGGCATAGAGGATGACGAGCAGGATGGAGGAGATGCCGGCAAACAGCGTGACGTTGAGCGCCAGTTCCTCGCGCCAGAGCCGGTCGATCTCGTCAAGCGAGGTGGCGGCGACGATATAACCGCCGGCATTGCCCATCAGCGTGATCTCGGCATAATGCGGCACGCCGCCGATCGTCGTTTCGATGACGCCGGCGCGATCGCCGAAGCGGCGGATCGCCGAGACCTCGGGGAAGAAATCGCCGACATTGCTGCCAACATGCGAAAGCCCGGCGGTGGTCGCGGCAAAAACCTTGCCGCTTGCCTGCACGAGCAGCACGAAAGCGCCGCTGTCCAGCCGGTCCTGCGGCAGGTATTTGGCGAGGCGAGCCTGCGCCCCGGTAATATCGCCGCTGTCGAAGATGTCGGCCGCATCGGCAAACACTGCAGAGGCGGTCGCCGCCGAAAGTGCGGTGGCATGGCGCGCCGAGGCCTCCAGACGCCCGTATTCGCTCATCATGCCGAAGAAGTGCGAGGCGGCGACGACGGAGAGGAAGGCGACGATCAGCGCCGGGATGGCCCGCTTCAAGACCAGCTCGGCCTTCGGCAGATAACGGAGAAGTGGTTCCGATGTCGCATGGCCCGAAAGGCTGTCGCGCCAGGCTTTGAGCCCGTCAAAATCGACACGCAGCCGTCCTCCGGCCACGGTTGCCCGCCGCACGTCCATCATCTCTTCGCCTGTCCCTCATGTGATTCGCGCGCCGCTCGCTCGAACCTGACCTAGAGAATCATGGGTGATTCGCCTTGTCCAGAGGCAAAGGTAAAAATCCGTTAACTATTTATAATTTCGGGTTTTTCCAGGTGATTCGAGGTGCTGGGCGACCGGCCGCCGATTTTCTCCTGATGGCCGGTCGAAGCAAATTACCCTTTAAGCGTGCGCTCGACGATATCGCGCACGTCGGTCGAAAGATCGGCGGCTCGCTCGATCTCGATCAGCGCCGAGCGGGCGTGATCGGCACGCACGGGTTCGAGCGAGCGCCAGGAGCGCATCGAGGTGAGGATGCGGGCGGCAAGCTGAGGGTTGCGCCTGTCGATATCGAGAATCTGATCCGCGAGGAAGCGATAGCCTTCGCCATCGGCGCGGCCGAATCCCGTCGGGTTGGCAAAGGCGAAGGTGCCGACCAGCGACCGCATCCGGTTCGGATTGGTGCGCTTGAAGAGCGGATCGTCCATCAGGGCGCGGACCCGTCCCAGGGTTTTTACGCCCGGAATGCCGGCCTGGATCGCGAACCATTTGTCGATGACGAGCGCATTTTCCGCGAAGCGGTCACGGAAGGTGGCGAGCGCCTCGCTCGTCTCCGCGCTGTCGGGAAAACGATGGGCGAGGATCGTCAGCGCATGGCTGAGATCGGTCATATTGTTGGCCGCATCGAAGGCGGCCTTGGCGCGGGCCGACGTTTCTTCGGCATGTGATAGGTAGGTGAGGGCGCTATTGCGCAGTGCCCGCAGGCCGGCGCTTTTCGCATCCGGGTTGAAATCGCCTGTTGTCGTCATCGCGGCGTAGAGGCCGGCAAAGACATCCTTTCCGGCATCGGCGATTTGTTTCAGGACCGCTTGGCGGCCGGTATGGATGGCATCGGGATCGTTGTTGCCGCCAAGTTCCCGGGCGATATCGGATTCGCTCGGCAGAGCCAGCGCCTGGGCGCGGAAGGCGGGCTCGAGGCTCTCGTCGGCGGCCGCAGCAATCAGCGTCTCGACGAAGGTCGCCTCGCAGATCACAGGCTTGCCCTCGCGGGCGTCGCGGGCCGCTTTCAGTAGGTTCGGCAGCGCCAGATCGGTCAATGCCTGCCAGCGGGCGAAATGATCGGTCTCATGGCGGGCGAGATGGGCAAGATCGGCCGGGCTCTGATCGAAATGCAGGTTGATCGGCGCCGAGAAGCTGCGGTTGATCGAAACGACCGGCCGCGAGCCAACGCCATGGAACACGGCCGTCTGCGTGCGACCTGTGAGATGCAGCACCTCGCCGGCATATTCCGCGCCGTCGACCGAGGTCGGCTCGATCTTGCCGCCGTTTTCGCCAAACAGCGCGAGGCTGAGCGGAATATGCATCGGCTCCTTGCTCGGCTGGCCGGGCCTTGCCGGGATCATCTGTTCGAGCGACAGGGTGAAGCTGCCGGCCGCCGCATCATAGCTGCCCGATGCGGTGACGAGCGGCGTGCCGGCCTGATGGTACCAGAGCGAAAATTGCGTGAGGTCGCGTCCGCTTGCATCCTCGAAGCATTTGACGAAATCCTCGATCGTCACGGCCTCACCGTCATGGCGGTCGAAATAGAGGTCCATGCCTTTCTTGAAGCCGTCCTTGCCGAGCAGCGTCGCGATCATGCGCGTGACTTCGCTGCCCTTTTCATAGACGGTCGTCGTGTAGAAATTATTGATCTCACGATATGTCGTCGGCCGCACCGGATGGGCGAGCGGGCCGCCATCTTCCGGGAACTGCTCCGATTTCAGGTGGCGCACTTCGGCGATGCGCTTGACGGCGCGCGAGCGCTGGTCGGAAGAGAATTCGTGGTCGCGATAGACCGTGAGACCTTCCTTGAGGCACAGCTGGAACCAGTCGCGGCAGGTGATACGGTTGCCGGTCCAGTTGTGGAAATATTCATGCGCGATGATCGTTTCGATATTGGCATAATCGGCATCGGTGGCGATCTCGGGATCGGCAAGCACGTATTTGTCGTTGAAGACGTTGAGGCCCTTGTTCTCCATCGCGCCCATGTTGAAGTCGGAGACGGCGACGATCATGAAGATGTCGAGATCGTATTCGCGGCCGAATCTCTCTTCGTCCCACTTCATCGAGCGTTTCAGGGCGTCCATGGCATAGGCTGCGCGCGGCTCCTTGCCGTGCTCGACATAGATCTTCAGCACCACCTCACGGCCGGACATGGTCGTGAACGTATCTTCGACGACGCCGAGATCGCCGGCGACGAGCGCAAAGAGATAGCTCGGCTTCGGATGCGGATCGAACCAGGCGGCGAAATGCTTGCCGGGGCCGTAGCCGGCGCCGCCGAGGAAGTTGCCGTTCGACAAAAGCAGCGGGTTGGCGTCCTTGTCGGCGATGATGTTGACCGTGAACGGCGCAAGCACGTCGGGCCGGTCGGGGAAATAGGTGATGCGGCGGAAACCCTCCGCCTCGCATTGCGTGCAGTAGATGCCGCCGGTGCGGTAAAGGCCCATCAGCTTGGTGTTGGCCTCAGGGTTGATGACGGTGGTGATCGTCAGTTCGAAGGGCGCGCTCTCCGGCAGGTCGCGCACCGTCAGGCTTTCCGGTGTTGCGTCGTAACGCGAAGGGTCCAATTCCACCTGGTCTAACAGCAGCCCCGACAGCGTCAGTTCGTCGCCGTCGAGAACGATCGGCGCTGCCGGATCGGTGCCCGGGCGACGATGAAAGATCAGACGTGCCTCGACCTTTGTCTCCGTCGGGTCGAGTTCGAAGGTCAGGTCCACACGTTCCAGCACGAAGTCGGTGGGACGGTAATCTGCCAGATGAATGACCTGGCCGGTATCTGTTCGCATGGTGTTTCCTGAAGACCGTTATTTGATAACCGCGGAATACAGAGGCGGGCGCACTCTGCCATAAATTTTGCCGGGGATGATTACATTAAAGTCTGAACTAAACTTAAAGCAAATTGCCCGAGAACACCAAGTTCGCGGGCAAAATATCTTATTGGAAACGGATGAACGCCACTGTGGGGCGATGGGCGCTACTTAAGGTTGAGCGCAGCCTTGATCGTCGCGTCGTTTTCCGTCTGCTGCACGACGACGCCGTACCAGCCGAGCCCGTCGTAATCCTCGTAGCCGAGAGTGCGCGCGAAGGCGACGATCGAGCCGTTATTGTCGTAATAGCTGCCTTTCGCCTGACCGGACGGATTGGCGAGCGCGAAATGCGAAAAGAGCAAGGCGGGATTGGTGGTGGCGATCACCCGGCTCTTGCCGTCGAGCAGCATGACCGTCGTTTTTTCTGCCAGCTGCGGCGGCAGGTTTGCCTCTTTCTCGACGATCGCCTGGCCCTGGTTCTGCCAGTCGAAATAGACGCCGAGCGTGCCGATCAGCCGCCCGTCGAGCTTGCCCTCCTCGCGGATGCCGGTGGCATAAACGAGCGCATGCCTGGCGTCGTGGAGCGGGCTCGATTTGACGTCGTCGACGATATAAGCGTCGCCGGAGGAGCAGGCCGACGCCGCGCGGAACCACGGATCGCCGGCAAGGCTCGTGCCGACGATCTTGCGCTGAAACTTGGGATTGGCGGATGCGATCACCTTGCCCGAGAGATCGGTCATGACGAGATCGAGGTAGACGGTGTAGAAGCGGTTGATGGCGCCGAGACGCTCCGCCGCAAAGGCGACGGTTTCCCGGCCCGGGTTCTGCAGCGCCTGCCAGAGCGCCGGATCTGTCGCCCACCAGCGCACATCGGCCGTGCGCTCGAAGAGATTGCGGACGATGAGCTGCACCAGCGTCTGCGCCAGATCGGTGAGACGAACGCCCTCCATCTCCTCGACCAGCGAATCGGCCATGGCGCGGCTGAGGCCGATGCGGCCAAGCACGTTGCTTTCGAACCTGCCGGTGATATCGGTCGCGATCTGCGCCAGCCGCTGCACCTCGTTGGCAACGACCGCAAAGCCCTTTCCGGTCTCGCCGGCTCTGGCTGCTTCGATCAGCGCATTGATCGCCAGGAGCTTGATCTGCTTGACGATATGGGTGTTGTCGGCGCTGAAGCGCTCGAGGTCGGTGCTGATGCCGTCGGTGACGACGCGCATGGAGCGCGGTGTCGCATTCTGCGACTGGGCAATGGTTTCGGCGCTAAGCGGCTTCATCAAATATGATCCTGGAAGGAGCGGGCAATTGTTTGTGTGGTGAAGAAAATTTCGAGATCAGCGATAAAAACGATGCTTGCCTATGGTTTTCAATTGGTTAACAGCTAGCCCCGCGAGATGAACATTTTCGGGGTGAATGGCTCAAAACGAGAAATTTCACAGCCGTGGCGCATAAGCAGCACGGTTGAGCCTGCCGCTGAGGCGATTCTGTGATTCTCTGATGTTGCTTGCGGTTTTTTCGCCAATAGGGTTTTTCTTTCGCTACGATGGGTGACGTCACCTGCTGCGTTCCCGAGTCGAACGCGTCTCCCCGTTTCGGTTAAGTCAGTATTAAGAGCCAGGATCATGCACTCGGTTCTCAGAAACCCGATGAGAGGCATCGCGCTGAAAGTCTCGTCGGTCGTGGTCTTCCTGGCCATGCAGACCTTCATCAAGCTGGCGGGCTCGGACATCCCGCCGGGTCAGGTTACCTTCTGCAGGTCGTTCTTCGCGCTCTTCCCGATCATGGCCTATCTCGCCTATAACAGGCAGCTGCGCGCCGCCTTCTACACGGCCAATCCAATCGGTCACCTGAAGCGCGGCACGATCGGCATCATGTCGATGGCTTTCGGTTTCTACGGCCTGCTGCATCTGCCGCTGCCCGAGGCGATTGCGCTCGGCTATGCGTTGCCACTCGTCGCCGTCATCTTCGCTGCCGTTTTTCTCGGCGAGACCGTACGCATCTATCGCTGGAGCGCCGTCCTGGTCGGCATCGTCGGCGTCGCCATCGTTTCCTGGCCGAAACTCACGCTGTTTCGCGACGGCGGCATGGAAGCAGAACAGGCCGTCGGCGCGCTCTGCGTGCTGCTCTCGGCCGTTCTCGGCGGCGTGGCGATGATCCAGGTGCGCCGCCTCGTCGAGGAAGAGAAGACGGCGACGATCGTGCTGTATTTCTCGATCACCGCCTCGGTCTTCTCGCTGGCTTCTCTTCCCTTCGGCTGGCTCATCCTGGCATGGCCGACGGCGCTTTATCTGATCGCCGCCGGTTTTTGCGGCGGCGTCGCACAGATCCTGCTGACGGAAAGTTATCGCCATGCCGACGTCTCCACTATCGCGCCGTTCGAATATACGTCGATCCTGCTCGGCGGCATTGTCGCCTACTTCGTCTTCGGCGACGTGCCGAGCGTGACCATGCTGATCGGCACCGTCATCGTCGTCGCCGCCGGCATCTTCATCATCTATCGCGAGCATCAGCTGGGCATCGAGCAGAGAGAGGCGCGCAAGGCCACGACGCCGCAAGCCTGACGCCTGCAAGCGCATATTTATCAAGGTTTTAACGCAGGGATTGCGGCGGCTTGAAACTTGCGCTCAAAGAGTGAAAAGAATGGTGAATTCTTGGGATACCGCCGGCCTGTGGAATATGATTGTTGAACATGAGAGAGTATCATTTATTCCAAGCTGTGCATGTCTGAATGGCCGCTGATGCCGGAGGAGCTCTCGGTGTCGTTGCTCCGAACGCTGGCCGGCGAGCGGGGGTGGAGAAAAGCATAATGGCATTCACAGCGGAGCAATTGGTGGGGAACTCTTCCTTCCTGATGAGCATTCGCTTTTTGGCCGGGCAGATGCGCGGCATGTTCGATGCCGGCCCACGATTGGCACGATTGCTCGCCTCGCATCAGCGCTGGCTTCTGACCCAGACTGCCTATGCCCTCAACCTGGAATATGACCCGCGCGACCCGACATCGGGTTTCACCGCCGTGCGGCTGACTGGGCGCATCACCGCGCACAAGGTGGCGAGCCGCAACACAGTGCTCGCCTTCATCGAAGAGCTCTTTACCTACCGCTTCATAACCCACACGCCCGGCGACGAGCGGCGGCGGCCACGTCATTTCGAGCCGGCCGATGTCAGCCATCAGGCGATGTTTGCCTGGATTCTCGGCAATCTCGGTGCGCTCGACCTGCTCGACGGCGGTCAAAGGGCAGCATTTTTCCAGGCAAATCCATCCTTGATGCGGCTCGTTCAGCCGCGCATTGCCCGCCATTGCCTGGAAGATGCCGCCTGGCGCGAGCCGCCGGAGCAGGTGGCGTTGTTCCTCTGGACGGAAGCTGGCGGCCTCGTCGTCGACAATTTCATCGCCCGGATGGATATGGACAGCAGCGAGCCGGACAGGTTTTCCGTCGGCCGGGTCGAAACCCGTGCGCTCGCAGCCGATTTCATGATGTCGCGCACCCATCTGCAGCGGGTGCTGGCAAAGGCGGCGCAGCGCGGCTGCGTCGGCTGGCATGACGAGCCGCGCAAGACGCACCTTTGGATATCGCGGAATTTCGTCGAGGAATATTGCGCCTGGCAGGCGGTCAAGTTCGCCTATGTCGACGAAGCCTTCGAATGGGCGAAGGCCCAGATCGAAGAAATGGCCGTGTGATCAGAGAACGATGGCTGTAGCGTCTGCTCTAATGGGCGCGCCAGCATCGGCTGGCTTGACCGAAAGCTCGCGCTCATATTCCCGCGCGGCGCAGACGGCAACGCGGATATGCTCGAATGTTTCGATGTTGCGCAGAAGCGATATCAGGATCGTCGACATGTTGGGGTACTCTTGACACGAAAGGGCAGGCGAAGCGCTTGCAGCGCCGCGCGTCTTTTCAGACGCGCAAAGGACGCTGCAACACTTTGAGTCTCTGCTCAATATTGCTGGAAGTCCGAAAAAATGGCGTTCGGGCGCGCCGTACGGCTGTTGATGCCGGTGCCGCGGGCAATCATCTGTTCGTTCGTGACAAAGCCGAAACGGCTGTAGCCTTGAGTGGAACGAACCTGGTCGCCGGCGAGGCGAAGGGTTTCAAACCCGCTATGGATAGGACGAAAACGCTTGTTCATGGCCTTGGTTCCTGTGATTCCTCCCAAGACACAGCTGATATTGCGATGCAGCATAGATTCCGCAATGCGTCACGGCGGGATGCAGCCATGCGAAAATCGCATAGGTTGATTCACAAATTATTCAACTTTGGCTAATTTCTAAGCAAAGAGAGGGACTTAAGCTTCGCTTGAAAGGCGAGCAGGTCGTTCCAGGCCAGCCGCTTGTTTACAGGTGCGGTTAACAGATCCTGCGGATGCAGGCTGGCTATGGCAGGAATGACACAGTCCGCAGCCGCAATCTCCTTCCAACGGCCACGTAACCCGTGAATCGTATCGTTTTCGCCGAAGAAGAAACGCGCCGAAAAATTGCCGAGCAGCAGGATCGCCTTCGGTTCGGCAAGCGCGATCTGCCGCTCGATGAAGGGGCGGCAGATGTCCATTTCCGCGGCCGAGGGCGCACGATTGCCAGGTGGTCGCCAGGGGATGACCTGCGTCAACAGAATGGCTGAGCGCGTCAGCCCGATCGCCGCCAGCATCTTGTCGAACAGCTGGCCGGATTTTCCCGAGAAGGGCATGCCCTCGCGATCGTCTTCGGCGCTCGGCGCCGAGCCGATCACCATTATCCCGCTTTCGGCATCGCCGCTGGCAAAGATGGTCGAGCGGGCGCTGTGCTTGAGGTTGCAGCCGTTGAAGGCTTCGATCGCGGTCTTGAGATCGACGAGCGATCGCGCGGTTTCGGCAACGAAGCGCGCCTGCTGCACCGCCTCGCCATCCGGGATTGCCGGTTGCGGGCCGGACGCTGCGCGTTCGGCAGGCGCTGGGCGTGCCGCTGCATTCGGGCGCACCTGTGCCTGGCCTGGGGCAGAGCGTTCCCCAGCGGCGGGACGTTGCTGCTGCGCCTGTGCCGCCGCCGGGCGGCGGGCGGCCTTCATCGCCTCGAACTCGGCGAAGCGGTCGATCGCCTCTTCCTCCAAGAGCCATTCCACGCCGGCATCCGCATGGAAATGCAGAAGCGCTGCGAGCTCGGCTGGGGAAAGGTCGTTGGCGGAGATCATGCGGGCAAGCTTAGCGGAGTGACAGTGGCATTGAAAGGGCGGGCGACCGATTGCCCGCCCTTGCCGGCTCTATTGCACAGTCCATTGTGCGATGTCGTCGCGTTCGCCGATCAGCGCCAGGCCATGGGCAATCGACAGCAGCTCGCCGCCGCTTTCGATCCGGTCGCGCTCGAAGCGTTCGGTAAAGATGCGGCGCACCGCCGGCACGAAGGAGGTGCCGCCGGTCAGGAACACCTTGTCGATCTCCGATGGTTTCGTCTCGGTCTTGTCGAGCACGTCGTCGAGCGCGCCTTCGATGCGGGCGAGATCATCGGCGATCCAGCCTTCGAAGTCGCTGCGCTTGATGCTGCGATGTCCGCTGCGGCCAAGCGGCGCGAAATCGAAAGCCGCTTCCTCGGAGGCCGAGAGCGCCATCTTCGTCGCCGACACCGCCTGATAGAGCGGGTAGCCCTCGTCATGATCGATCAGGTCGATGAAGATTTCGAGCTTGTCCGGTTCCAGGCTGATGCGCACCAGCTTCTTCAGATCCTCGAATTCGCGCGTCGTCTTGAAGATCGACAGCTGGTTCCAGCGGCCGAAGCTGGAATAGTAGTTGGACGGCACTTCAAGGATCTTGTCGAAGCTTTTGAAATGGCTGCCCTTGCCGATCAGCGGCGCGACGATGTTGTCGATCATCCTGTAGTCGAAATGGTCGCCGGCGACACCGACGCCGGAATGGCCGATCGGCGTTGCCGTCAGCTTGCCGGCGACGGTCTCGAAGCGGATCAGCGAATAGTCGGTGGTGCCGCCGCCGAAATCGGCGACCAGCACGGTGGCATCCTGCTTCAGGTTCTGCGCGAAATAGAAGGCGGCGGCGACCGGCTCGTAGACATAGTGGATTTCGGGAAAGCCGAAGCGCGACAGCGCTTCATTGTAGCGCTCGGTCGCCAGCGCCGGATCGGGGCTGGCGCCGGCAAAATGCACCGGCCGGCCGGTGACGATGCGGCTGACATCCGAAGGCCAGTGGTCGCCGGCATAGTTGCGCAGGCGCCGCACGAAGATCTCCATCAAATCTTCGAAATTATGCCGCTTGGCAAAGATCAGCGTGCCCTGGAACAGCGCGCTGGCGGCAAAGGTCTTGATCGACTGCAGGAAGCGACATTCGCCGGGATTGTCGATGAATTGGCGGATCGCCGCATGGCCCGCTTCCACCTTTAGCGCCGAAGCGCCGAGCTGGGCATCCTTCATGAAGGAAAGCGCCGTGCGCATGCTGTCTGCCGTACCCTCCGTGCTCGTGAACGCCATCGAGCGTGTCGCCCCGCCATCCGCCATGGCGAGAACCGTATTCGTCGTGCCGAAGTCGAAACCCAGCGCCTGAGCCATGCCCGCACCTCTTCATGCCGATTGTTATTGGAGACGGAGCGTTGCTCCGCAAGGGCGTGCGAACGCCCGGATCAAGGAGGGCGGGTGATGCCACAGAGGCGTGACACATTCAAGAGGAGCGGAAGTTGATGTGATCACGGGCGCACTTCTTCTCCCGGTTGGAAGAAGAAGTGCGCCGCAAGGGTCAATCGGCAATGCCGAACTCAGAGGGCCGTCATCACTCGGCAGCCATTGCCCTTGCCTCCTGCACCTCCGGCTCCTCGACCTTCTTGTGGCCGATGAGGCGGCCGAGGAAATTGCCGAAGCGGTCCATCTCGACGAAGATGACCGGGGTGATGAACAGCGTCAGCATCTGCGAGACGATCAGGCCGCCGACGACGGCAATGCCGAGCGGCTGGCGCAGTTCCGAGCTTGCGCCGGTGCCGAGCGCGATCGGCAGGGCGCCGAGCAGGGCGCAGAAGGTCGTCATCATGATCGGCCGGAATCGTCGCACGCAGGCCTCGTGGATCGCCACCGTCGCCTTTTCGCCCGTCGTGCGCATGGTCTCCACCGCCACGTCGATCATCATGATCGCGTTCTTCTTGACGATGCCGATCAGCATCAGCAGGCCGATCAGGGCGATGATCGACAGATCGAAGCCCATAATATCAAGCGCCAGCAGCGCACCGAATGCCGCCGCAGGCAGGCCGGAGAGAATGGTGAGCGGATGGATGAAGCTTTCATAGAGCACGCCGAGCACGACATAGATGGTCAGCACCGCCGCCAGGATGAGGTATGGCGTATTGCCCTGAGACTGCTCGAAGATCTGCGCTGTACCGCCATAGGAGGTGAAGACGTCGGCCGGCATGCTCATTTCCGTCTTGATCTGGTCGATTGCCGCGGTCGCGTCGCTGAGCGAGACGCCTTCCGGCAGGTTGAAGGAAACGGTGGTCGAGACGAGCTGGCCCGTCTGGTTGATTGTCACAGGGCCGACCGTGCGCTCGACATGCGCGAAGTTGGAAAGCGGCACCAGGCTGCCATTGGCCGAGGCGACACGGATCTCCGAGAGCTTCTGGTCATCCCAGGGTTTGCTGGTGTCATATTCGACGATGACGTCGTAGCTGTCGCCGGTCGACTGGATTTCCGCCGCTGCATATCCGCTGAAGGATTCTTGCAGCGTCGTGCGCAGCGTATCGTTGTCGATCCCGTAGGCGGCTGCCCGCTCGGTATCGATGACGATATTGGCCTGCAGCGCGTTGTTCTGGGCGTCCGAGGTCACGTCGGTGAACAGCCGATCCTTGCGCATAGCCGCCTGGATCTTGCCGGCCCAGAGGTTGGTCTGATCAGCACTCAGCGCCTGCACCACCAGCTGATATTGGCTGGCCGTCTGGCGACCGCCGAAGCGCAGGCTCTGGTTCGGTGTCACGAAGGCCTGCAGGCCGGGGATCTTGTTGATCGCCGTGCGCAGCTCGCGCAGCGTCTGGTCAAGCGGTGCACGTTCCTTCTTGTCCTTGAGTTCGACGAACATCGAGCCGTTGTTCTGCGGTTTGTTCGGGTTGCCGCCGATCGTCGACATCACATGGTTGACCGCCGGGTTCGCCTTGACGACGGCTGCCGCCTGCTGCTGCAGCGCCGCCATGGCGGAATAGGAAATGTCCTGCCGGGCCTGCGTGCTGATCGTCAGGCGGCCGATATCCTCCTGTGGGAAGAAGCTCGTCGGCAGCGTCATGAAGAAGTAGATCGTCAGTGCGACCGAGGCGAGGAAAACGCCGAG
Organism: Rhizobium sp. WYCCWR 11152; assembly: GCF_013087615.1. Taxonomy (NCBI): domain Bacteria; kingdom Pseudomonadati; phylum Pseudomonadota; class Alphaproteobacteria; order Hyphomicrobiales; family Rhizobiaceae; genus Rhizobium; species Rhizobium sp. WYCCWR 11152. The sequence goes on from NZ_JABFCP010000009.1 coordinate 643,737, forward strand.
GATCGTGGGGCGGTGGCGAAGGCACCAGCCGACAGCCCTGTCATAGCCGCGCAGCGTCCGTTCGAAGCCGGCATCGAAGATGCGGATGATGAGCGGCGGGCGGCTCTGGTGGTTGGACAGACGCGAGGCGAGCATCGGCGTCACGGTTAACGAGACGATTGCCGAGGAGATGATCGCAATCGCAACCACCATGCCGAATTCGTTGAACACGCGGCCGACAACGCCGCCCATCAGCAGGATCGGGATGAAGACCGCGATCAACGAAACCGACATGGAAATGATGGTGTAGCTGACTTCGCCCGCACCCTTGATCGCCGCTTCCCGCACGGGCATGCCTTCCTCGACATGGCGCAGAATGTTCTCGAGCATGACGATGGCGTCATCCACCACGAGCCCCACCGCGAGCGTTAGCCCGAGCAGCGAGATGTTGTCGATACTGTAGCCCAGCACATACATCATGCCGAAGGTCGAGATCAGCGACAGTGGAACGGCAAGCCCGGGAATGATCGTTGCGGTCGCATGGCCGGTAAAGAGGTAGATGACGAGAACGACGAGGCCGATCGTGAGCAGCAGCGTGAACTTCACATCGGAGATGGCATCGCGAATCGGCTTTGCGGCGTCATTCATGACGACCGTGTTGACGGAGGGCGGGATTTCGGCGTGAAGCTGCGGCAGCTTGGCGTTGATCGCATCGACGACATCGACCGTATTGGCATCCGGCTGACGCTGGATGGCGAGGATGATGCCGCGCTGGCCGTCATACCAGCTGCCGGTGTACTGATTCTCGACACTGTCTTGCACGTCGGCAATATCGCCGAGGTGGATCGGCGCGCCGTTCGGATTGGCAATGACGAGCGAACGGAATTGTTCGGCGCTGGTGCGCTGCGTGTTCGCCGTGATGGTCATGCTCTGCGAATTGTTCTGCAGCGTTCCCACAGGCTGCTGGCTGTTGGCGGCAGCAAGCGCCTTGTTGACGGTGTCGATGCCGATGCCGCGGGTCAAAAGCTTGTTGGGATCGACCTCGACGCGCACGGCATAGGTCTGCGCACCGTAGACGCTGACCTGGGCAACGCCGGGAAGCGTCGAAAGCGACGGCGAGATGATGTTCTCGGCGATGTCGTCAAGCTTGCTGCGCGGCATGGTGTTGCTCTGCACCGAGAGCAGCATGACAGGCGCATCGGCCGGGTTCGTCTTGCGATAACTGGGCGGCGTCGTCAGATTGTCGGGCAGTTGCCGGGTGGCATGCGAAATCGCGGCCTGCACGTCGGCTGCGGCCGCATCGATATTACGACTGAGGTCGAACTGCAGCACGATGCTGGTGCTGCCGAGCGAACTGGAGGCGCTGATTTCGGTGATCCCTGGAATGGTCTCGAACTGCTTGATCAGCGGCGTCGAAACCGAGGTCGCCATCGTCTGAGGCGAGGCGCCGCTCAACTGCGCCGAAACGTTGATGGTGGGAAAGTCGACCTGCGGTAGCGCTGCGACGGGTACCAGCTGATAACCGGCAAGACCGGCCAGAATGACGCCGATCGCAAGCAGCGTCGTCGCGACGGGGCGCTGGATACAGAAATTCGGGATCATTGCTGAGCTCCCACCGCGATTGTCTCGGAGGGCTGCTGTTGCCGAGGCTCTTCGGCGGAGGCGACATCAAGCGCCTTTTCGTCGAACTGCTCGTTGATCGCCTGCTGGTCGCTGAGCTGGCCCTGACCCTCGACGACGACGTGATCGCCTGCCTGAAGACCTGATTCTATGGCGGTGAAGCCGCCATTTGCGCGGGCAATGGTGACGGGCGTCAGATGCGATTTGCCGTCCTTGGCGACGAAGGCGAAGAAACCCTCCGGGCCGGGGCTGACGGCGACCGTCGGCACCACCACCTGCTGTTCGTCATTGTTGAAATGCACGACGATGTTGACCGACTGGCCGGGCCAGAGCGCACCGGAGGCATTCTCGAATTTCGCCTTGGCGAGGATCGTGCCCGAGGCGGTGTCGACCGTGTTGTCGTAGAAGCTGATCTCACCCTTCCGCACTTGCCCCTTGGTGGAATTGGGAGCGGTGCTGACTTCGACCGGACCGCTTGCCAGAGCGCTCTTCAACTCGCGCAGATAGCGCTCCTGCAGGTGGAATTTCACATAGATCGGATCGTATTTCGCGATGGTGACGATTGCCGAGCCGGCACTGAGGAAAGCGCCCTTGCTGATCGCGATATCGCCGAGCCGGCCGTCGAAAGGAGCGCGGATGTCGGTGTTCTCGAGGATGATCTGATCGGAGGCAAGCGACGCCTTGTCGGCATCGACCGTGGCTGCAGCGGTATCGCGGGCGGCCACCGCTTGGTCGAGGCTCTGCTGGGTGCCAGCCTTCTGGTTGAAGAGATCCTGCGCGCGCGTCAATGCGGTCTCGGCTTCCGAAAGGGTTGCCGCGTCGCGCACGATCATCGCATTGTCCTTATCAACGGTCGCCTTGGCCGTCCGGTCGTCCAGCTTGGCGATCAGGTCGCCGGCTTTGACGGTCGCCCCATCCTGCGCATCGATGCTGACGATCAGGCCCTGTTCCTGTGCGGCAATCGTCGTGTTGTCATCGGCATCGGCCCAGCCGGTCGCCGTCACATCCATCGGCAGCGTCGTTTTCACGGCTGCAACGGTTTTGACGACGGTCGGGCCGCCGCCGCCGCGTCTGCGCCCGCCGCCCTGATGTTGGCCACCGTCTTGCGCCTGATTGGCCTGCTGATCGGCCTGTGCCTGCTGCCCGCCGCCATTGCCGCCGGCCGGCTGTTTGATGACCTGCGAAAGGTAGGGAATTCGCGAGGCATAAGGGATCAGATTCCCGAATTGCCAGACGCCGATGGCCGCAATTGCGATAACGCTGACGGTGATCCAAAATTTCTTCATGGGCGAGAACCGGTCTTGAGCAAGGTTGCAAAATTTATGCTCTGATTGAGCTGCTTATATTGCGGCGCAAAAAAGACATAATTCCCGGCGCGCGATCACTAAGTGGTTATAACGGCTTAAAATTTTGTAATGAATATTCCGTAATATTCAAACTATACTAATATAGAGCCAGTGTAATCCGATGCCGTTCGGCGGCGGCGGCGAAGGCGGTTCGCAAGGCGACGATGCCGACCCGTATGCCGTCCATTGCGCGGGAAGAACACGGAAAAACAAGAGAAGGCAGGTCGTCATGACTGAGTTGGACGCCAGCGAGTTTCGCTCTCTCATAACAAGCATATTTCCTGAACTCACGGCCTCCGTCTTCAAGCTGGCGGCGAAGGGCTGGGATTCGCTTGCCGTCGACGTCGATGACACGCTGATCTTCAAGTTCCCCCGCCATTCAAGTGCGGAAAGAGCGCTTGTGAAGGAAGCTGCCTTGCTCGACATCGTTCGGCCGTCGCTGTCGATGGCGGTTCCCGACATGCGCATTCACGACGGGCCGCCGATCTTCTCCAGTCATGCCAAGCTCGACGGCGAACATCTCATTGCCGAAGATTACGATGCGCTTGGCGAAGGCGATCGTCAGCGCCTCGCGGAAGATCTCGCGCGGTTTTACGCCGAGCTGCATGTGCTCGATGCCGATCGCATACGATCGGCCGGTGCCGGGGCTATCCAGCCATGGCAATCGCCCGAGACGGTACGAACCAAGGCTTTGCCGCTGCTGCCGCCTGAGATCAAGAGCTTTGCGCAGGCCATTATTTCCGATTTCGAAGCCTTGCCGCCCGATCCCTACGGCAACATCTATGGCTTCTTCGACGGTCATGGCTGGAACATGGCCTTCGACCATGCGCAAAGGAGGCTGAACGGCATTTACGATTTCGCCGATTCAGGCTTCGGCCCGCTGCACCAGGAGTTCATCTACTCGAACTTCATCTCGCCCGACCTGACCGCACGCATCGTATCGGCCTATGAAATGCTGACCGGACGCAGGCTCGATCGGCGGCGCATTGCGATCCTGACCGGCTTCCATCGTCTGTCCGAGCTCGCCGAACTTGCTGACGATCCGGCTAACGTCGAACAGATGATCCGAAGTGTGGCGACATGGGCGGCGGCAGCCCGCGTCGGCTGAGAGGGAATCTCAGACGGATCGTGCCGCGCCGCCGTCGCAGCGGATGAGCGAGCCGGTGATATAGCTTGCCGGCTGGCTGCAGAGGAAGGCAGCCGTTGCGGCAAATTCCTCGACCCTGCCGTAGCGGCCGACCGGAATGCGCGCTTCCTTGTCGGTGCGGATCTCCTCGAGGCTCTTGCCAGTCCGCTTTGCCGCAGCCCCGTCGAGATCGTCGAGGCGCGCCGTCAGGATACTGCCCGGCAGGAGCAGGTTGGTGGTGACGCCGAAGCCCGCCACTTCGGAGGCAAGCGTCTTGCTCCAGCCGGCAAGGGCCGGGCGCAACGTATTCGACAGCGCCAGATTGGCGATTGGTTCGATCACGCCGGATGAGGCAACCGTCAGGATGCGGCCCCAGCCCTGCGCCTTCATGCCGGGCAGCAGCGCATTGGTGAGCGTGATCACGCGCGCGACCATGGAGAGGAAATAGCTTTCGAGCTTTTCGCCCGTCATGTCCTCGGTCGTGCCGGGCGTCGGTCCGCCGGTATTGTTGACGAGGATATCGAGCCCGCCGAACTTCTCCTTCACCGCCGTCGTCACCATCTCGACGAAGCGTTCGTCCCCGAGATCGGCCCAGATCCAGTCGGCCCGGCCGTTGCCTTCGCCATTGATCGCCTGGCAATTGGCCTCCAGCTGTTCGCCACTGCGCCCGCAGAGCAGCACGTTTGCGCCCTCCCGCGCCAGCGCCACGGCGATGCCGAGGCCGAGACCACGCGAGGAGGCGAGGACGAGTGCCCGTTTGCCCTTGATGCCGAGATCCATGATTGTCCTCCGATAGCTTTGAGCGATGTATAAGGCGCAAGCGGCGGAAAAGGAAAGGGCATGTAACCGGTTTGGCAGCGTTTGATAATTGACGTTGACGTAAGCGTTATGTAATTCTGTCTCGCGAGGCGTCATCATTGTGCGAATTGGAAGATTGGCTGTCGTATCCCGGCTCGACAATGCTTTCTCGTTTTGACAAGAAAGTGCCGTGACGGGATGACGGCCGCGTGCCGCCAAGCGGAGACGAGTGAATGACCGAGACGACTGAGCTGCCCGAACGCGAGAGCATGGAATTCGACGTTGTTATCGTAGGCGCCGGTCCGGCTGGTCTTGCGGCGGCGATCCGTCTGAAACAAGTCAATCCGGAACTCTCCGTCGTCGTGCTGGAGAAGGGCGCGGAAGTCGGCGCGCATATTCTCTCTGGCGCCGTCGTCGACCCGATCGGCATCGACCGGCTGCTGCCCGGCTGGCGCGACGAGGCCGATCATCCGTTCAAGACCAAGGTCACCGCCGATCACTTCCTGCTGCTCGGTCCGGCCGGCTCTGTTCGCCTGCCGAATGTGCTGATGCCGCCGCTGATGAACAATCACGGCAACTACATCGTCTCGCTCGGGCTCGTCTGTCGCTGGCTGGCGACCAAGGCCGAAGAACTCGGCGTCGAGATCTATCCGGGCTTTGCCGCAACCGAAGTGCTCTACAATGACGAAGGCGCGGTGATCGGTGTTGCCACCGGCGACATGGGCATCGAGAAGAACGGCGAGCCCGGCCCGAACTATACCCGCGGCATGGAACTGCTCGGCAAATATGTGCTGATCGGCGAGGGTGTGCGTGGCTCGCTCGCCAAGCAGCTGATCGCCAAGTTCGATCTGCAGAAGGACCGCGAACCGCAGAAATTCGGCATCGGCATCAAGGAACTCTGGCAGGTCAAGCCGGAGAACCACAGGCCGGGCCTGGTGCAGCACTCCTTCGGCTGGCCGCTCGGCATGAAGACCGGCGGCGGCTCCTTCCTCTATCACCTGGAAGACAATCTGGTCGCCGTCGGCTTCGTCGTCCACCTCAATTACAAGAACCCTTATCTCTATCCCTTCGAGGAATTCCAGCGCTTCAAGACCCATCCGGCGATCCGCACCACCTTCGAGGGCGGCAAGCGACTGTCCTATGGGGCGCGTGCCATCACCGAGGGCGGCTACCAGTCGGTGCCGAAGCTTTCCTTCCCCGGCGGGGCGCTGATCGGCTGTTCGGCCGGTCTCGTCAACGTGCCGCGCATCAAGGGCAGCCACAATGCGGTGCTGTCGGGCATGCTGGCGGCCGAGAAGATCGCCGCCGCGATTGTATCAGGCCGCAGCCATGACGAGATCGTCGAGATCGAGAACGAATGGCGCAAGGGCGATATCGGCAAGGATTTGAAGCGCGTCCGCAACGTCAAGCCGCTGTGGTCGAAGTTCGGCACGGCGCTTGGCGTGGCGCTCGGCGGCTTTGACATGTGGACCAACACGCTGTTCGGCTTTTCCGTCTTCGGCACGCTGAAACATGGCAAGTCCGATGCTGAGAGCCTGGAGCCTGCTTCACAGCACAAGCCGATCGCCTATCCGAAGCCCGATGGCGTCTTGACCTTCGATCGCCTCTCCTCGGTGTTCCTGTCGAACACCAATCATGAGGAAGACCAGCCGGTGCATCTGCAGGTCAAGGACATGAACCTGCAGAAGTCGTCCGAGCATGACATCTATGCCGGCCCGTCGACGCGTTACTGTCCGGCCGGCGTCTACGAATGGGTGGAGAAGGACGGCAAGGACGTCTTCGTCATCAACGCCCAGAACTGCGTGCACTGCAAGACCTGCGACATCAAGGATCCCAACCAGAACATCAACTGGGTGCCGCCGCAGGGCGGCGAGGGGCCGGTCTATCCGAATATGTGAGGCGGATTATCCCCACCGCGACAATTCTTGCCTCCTGACGCCTTCGTGATCGCCTTCTGCCGGAGGCTGTTAGCCGTTCGTTAACCATAATTTCCTTAGCTTGCGACATCAAGTTGACGCACTAAGGACACATTCATGACGATCTCCCGCCGGGGCTTTCTGATCGCTCTGCCGCTTTTCGTGGCCGGCTGCTCTTCGACCGGTCTGAACAGCCAGACAAACTATGCCGCACTTCCGGACGAAAAATTCCCGTTGAAGCAGGTGCCGATCGACAAGATCAAGCCGGAGCTCCGCCGCCAGGAAGTGGCCTACGAAACCACGCATGCTGCCGGCACGGTGATCGTCGATACACCTGCGCGCCGCGCCTATTACGTCCTCGGCGGCGGCAGGGCGGTGCGTTATGGCGTTGGTGTCGGCCGCGAGGGGCTGGCCTTTGCCGGTAACGCCTATATCGGCCGCAAGGCCGAGTGGCCGAGCTGGACACCCACCGAAAATATGCAGCGCCGCGAAGAGCGCTATCGCAAGCTCGCCGGCGGCATGCCGGGCGGCCTGAACAACCCGCTCGGTGCGCGGGCGATGTATCTTTACCGCGGCGGCGGCGACACGCATTTCCGCATTCATGGCACCAACCAGCCGCAATCGATTGGTCTCGCCATGTCGAGCGGCTGTGTCCGCATGATGAACCACGACGTGATCGACCTCTATAGCCGCGTCGAGGTCGGCGCCAGGGTCGTCGTCATCCAGGCCTAAGGTGTCCGTTCCAAGCTCGGTAACGCCCTCTCCATTAAAAAAGCCGCCGCAGCGGTGGCTGCAGGCGGCTTTCTATCTGCTGTTGGTGTTGGATTTCAGCGGCGCGGTGCCGCAATACCCGTCGACAGCGCCACACCGATGCCGGTGATCACGGCGGCGCTGATTTCCGTCATGCCGATTGCTTCGCCAAGCAGCAAGCCGCCGCCAAGCGTCGCGAGAACCGGCGTCAGCGCCGTGAAGGCGGCAGCCTGTGTTCCGCCGAGTGTTCTGACGGCGGTGCCGTAGGCGACCATGGCGACGAGGCCGGAAAGAACGCCCTGGCTCAGCACCTGCAGGCCGATCTCCTGGAGAGTAGCCTCTGGCAGCGAGATGCCGAAGACGAGGGCAAACGCGCCCATGATCAGGAAAGACCAGACGGCAATCAGGGCGCTTGCCTGTACGGCGGTCAGACCGGAGCGCCGGAAGGCATGCGTATAGCTTGCCCAGAGAATGGCGCCGGCCGGCAGCAGCACGAAGCTCGTCCATGGCAGCGAGGCGTCCGCAAGGCTGCGCGTGAGCAGGATCAGCACGCCGGCAACGATTGCGATAAGCCCTGCGATGCGTGTGCCGTCAGGTCTTTCTTGAAACAGCGCAATGCCGATCAGCGCCGCGGCGAGCGGCATCGAGCCGCCGAGCAATATGCCTGAGGAGGCGGCCGGCGTGGAATGGATTGCCAGCGTCGTCAGCAGGAAGAAGATGGCGCCGGAACCTGACACCATGATCGCCAGCAGGTGAAGCGGCAGGGCCTTCGGCAGCAGTCCCGTCTTCAGCCAGACAGGCGAAAGCACCAGCGCCGGAATTCCGAAGCGGATCAGCCCGATATCGATCGAACCGAGCGGCGTTGCGGCGCTGTGGCGGGTGACGAGAAACCATGTCGCCCAGATCAGCACGGTAGTAGTGCCGCCGGCATAACCCAGTACCTGCGACGGCGACTTGTCGTTCGTGAAAGCAATGGTGGTCATCGTCCTGTCCTTTCCTTCATCCGGAGCCTTTCCGGTTGAAGAGAAGACTAGCGCCAGAGGTCAGGGCATGTCCTTGCTATCTATGGCTCAAAAATCATGCTATGCGCAATCTTCTGCCAATTGATGCCAGCAGGGATCGCGAAAATGCCAAATCTCGATAAATTCGATATTGCCATCCTGAAGTGCCTGCAGGAGGATGCGCGGGCCACCAATGTCGAGATCGCCGAGAAGGTGAACCTTTCGCCGTCGCCCTGCCTGCGCCGCATCCGCAATCTCGAACGCTCCGGCATCATCCGCGGTTACACGGCGGATATCGACCGCAAGGAGGTCGGTCTCGGCCTCACCGTCTTCGTCGAATTCAAGGTGGTCCAGCACAGCCGCGAAAATTCCGAGGCCCAGCAGAAGGCGTTGCTCGCCATCCCCGAGATCGTCTCCTGCTTTCTGATTTCGGGTACGGCCGATTTCCTCGCGGAAGTGGTGGTGGAGGATCTCGCCGCCTATGAGCGGCTTCTGACCCAAACGTTGTTGACCCTGCCGAATGTCAGCGACATCCGCTCGAACTTCGCCATCCGCAGCATCAAGACGCATGGCCCGTTGAAGCTGCCCGAGGGGAAATAATTCCCCTCGGGCTTGCTTGCGGGTTAGAGCAGCGTCCCGCTGAGGATGAGCAGCGCCACCGAGAAGTAGATGACGAGCCCGGTGACATCGACCAGTGTGGCGACGAAGGGGGCCGAGGCGCTGGCTGGATCGAGCCGGAGCTTCTGCAGCACGAAAGGCAGCATCGAGCCGCAGATCGAGCCGAAGGTGACGATCCCGATCAGGGCGGCAAACACCGTGACGGCGACCATCTGCCAGTGCGGACCGTAATCGTAGAGCCCGGCCGACTGCCAGAAGACGATGCGGATGAAGCCGACCAGGCCGAGGATCGCGCCGAGCACGATGCCGGTCGGCAGTTCACGCAAAAGCACCTTCCACCAGTCCGAAAGCTTCAGCTCGCCGAGTGCTAGCGCCCGGATGATCAGCGACGTTGCCTGCGAGCCGGAATTGCCGCCCGAGCTCATGATCAGCGGGATGAACAGCGTCAACACCACGGCCTTTTCCAGCTCGCCTTCGAAATGCTGCATGGCGCTTGCCGTCAGCATCTCGCCGAGGAACAGCGCTGCGAGCCAGCCGGCGCGCTTGCGGATCATGCCGGCGAAGCTGATCTTCATGTAGGGCTGGCCGAGGGCCTCCATGCCGCCGAACCTCTGTGCCGCTTCCGTCGTGTCCGATATCATCGTGTCGATCACGTCGTCGACGGTGACGATGCCGAGCATCTGCCCATGTTCGTCGATGACGGGCAGGGCGAGCAGGTCGTGCTTGCGGATCAGCCGGGCGACATCCTCCTGTTTCATCAGCGGATCGGCCGAAACCGGCGCGCCCTTCTGTGCCACCGAGAGGATCGAAGCGTCCGGCTCGCCGGTGATGAGGCGACGCAGCGTCACCACATGCAGCAGCGCATGGCTGATCTCGTCGAGCACATAGATGGCGTAGACGGTCTCGCGCGAGCGTTCGACCTGACGCACATGGTCGAGTGTGCGGGCGACGGTCCAGCTATCAGGCACGCTGACGAACTCCGTCGTCATGATGCCGCCGGCCGTGCGCGGCGGATAGCCCATCAGGTGCTGGATCGCGATGCGCACCGGTTCGTCGATGCTGGAGAACAGCCGGGCGCGGGTCTCAGCGTCGAGTTCGAGCAGCACGTCGGCGACGCGGTCGTTCGACATGCCGTGCAGCAGCCGGGCGGCATCCTCGGCGCTGAGCAGCGCAAGGATCTGTGCGGCGTTGCGAAGCTCCGGCCGGTCGAGAATGTTGACGGCATAGTCGAGCGGCATGCCGGTCAGCACCCGCCCGGCGTCCTGGATGCTCAGCGCGTTCAATGATTCGACGCGTTCGGCGATCGTTGCGCCGTGGCTGTTGTTGATGAAGGCACGGGCGGCATGGCCTGCCCGAAGAGGGAAGCGATTGATATTCATTTGAGGCTCGCCTTTCCGTCGATCCGCCGTAGCGTCCGATCGGGCGAGCCGACAGGAGTCGGTCAGCGCACGAGGGTCGCGTACGGCAAAGGCAATCGACTGCTACTGTCGCTTGGCATCGTTATGATGGCTCCGTTGAAATCCGTGCCTGACGAGTGTCATCCACGTGAATGCTAGGTGGTCCCGAACGCGGAAAAAGTCAAGCGGGGTAAATGCTTAACGCCAGAATGTCGCACCCTGCGATGCGCCATTCCAGGCGGGTATGGTTTATATGACCTTGCAGGAAACACCGGGCCTGCCGGCTGCGATCTCAGAATCCTGCGAGCACAGCCTTGCCCTTCATCCTGCCGCTTTCGACCATGGCATGCGCCGTCTTGAGGTTTACCGCATTGATCGGCCCGACGATCTCTGAAAGCGTCGTGCGGATCTTTCCAGCGTCGATGAGCTCGGAAATCTTGTTCAGCAGCTTATGCTGCTCGATCATGTCAGGCGTGCCGTAGAGCGGGCGGGTGAACATCAGCTCCCAATGAACGGAGACGGCCTTGCGCTTGAAGGGCACGATGTCGAGCGTCTTCGGATCGTCGATCAATGCGAAGCGGCCCTGCGGCGCGATCGCTTCGACGATGTCGCCGATATGGCTGTCGGTATTGGTGGTCGAGAATATGAATCCCGGCGCGCCGATGCCAAGCGCTGCCACCTGCGGCGCGATCGGCCTGGAATGGTCGACGATATGATGTGCGCCGAGTTCCTTCACCCAGTCCTGCGTTTCCGGCCGCGAGGCCGTTGCGATCACCGTCAAGTCGGTCAATGCCCGGGCGATCTGGATGGCGATCGAACCGACGCCGCCGGCGCCGCCGATGATCAGGATGGAGCGTCCCGCTCCCGAAACCGCGTCCTGCACCTTCAGCCGGTCGAACAGCGCCTCGTAGGCCGTAATCGAGGTCAGCGGCAGGGCGGCCGCGGCAGCGAAGTCGAGGCTCTTCGGTTTGGTGCCGACGATGCGTTCGTCGACGAGGTGGAATTCGGCATTGCTGCCCGGGCGGCTGATGACGCCGGAATAGAACACCTCGTCGCCGGGCTTGAACAGGGTGACATCGGCGCCGATGGCCTTGACGACGCCGGCGGCATCCCAGCCGAGCACCTTAAGCTCGTCTGCGGGCGGCGCGGAATGGGCGCGCACCTTCACGTCGACGGGATTGACCGAAACGGCTTTGATCTCGACGAGCAGATCGTGGCCTCTGGCATCCGGCATCGGGAGCTCGACATCGATCAGCGAGGTTTCGGCGGAGATTGGTTGGGGCGTTTTATAGGCGACGGCGCGCATTGGAAACTCCTGTGTTCGTTGCACGGAAGCTAGATGCGCATTATGTTCTGACAACGCAAGAATGCACAAATTCTGTACGTAGTACCCAAAAGGATACTGTAAATGTCATTGCCACGCGCCAAGCTCGTCAAGAATTTCCCCGGCTGCCCGGTCGAAGCGACGCTGACTTACCTCGACGGGAAGTGGAAGGGCGTGATCCTGTTTCATCTGATGCAAGGAACCCTGCGCTTCAACGAATTGCGGCGTAAGCTCCCGGCCGTGACTCAGCGCATGCTGACCAAGCAGCTGCGTGAACTGGAAGAGTCCGGCCTGGTATCACGCACCGTCTATCCGGTCGTGCCGCCGAGGGTCGAATATGCAATGACGCCGCTCGGCATGACGCTGAAGCCTGTGATCCAGGCGTTGGCCGCCTGGGGTGACGATTATGTCTTCTGCAGCCCGGAAGGCCGCGAACTGCGCCTGGCCTCAGACGGCCTGCGCGCTCCGGTCGCGGCGCTCGAGGCGTAGCGAGGCCGCAAAGACGAAGAGGCCGAGGAAGGACAGCGCCGCGCCGACATAACCGGTCGCCGCAAAACCGTAACCCCCGGCGATGACGAGGCCGCCGAGCCAGGCGCCGATCGCATTGGCGATATTGAAGGCGGAATGGTTGGACGCGGCCGCAAGCGTCTGCGCATCGGCGGCGACATCCATCAGCCGCGTCTGCAGCGCCGGCCCGGCGGCAAAGCCGCAGCCGACTAGGAAGACGGAAAGCCCGAGCAAATAGGGGTTGGCGGCGGTCAGCGAGAAGGTGGTCAGCACGACGATATTATAGATGAGCGACCCGCCGATCGTGCCGAGCAGCGATTTGTCGGCGAGCCACGAGCCGATGAAGTTGCCCGCATTCATACCGACGCCGAAGAGGACCAGCATGATCGGGACCGCCGTTTCCGGCAGCATCGCCACCTCAGTCGTCGTCGAGGCGATATAGCTGAACATTGCGAACATGCCGCCGTAACCGACGGCGGCGATGCCGAGCGTCAGCCACACCTGCGGCCGGCGGAAAGCGCCGAGTTCGCGCAGGAAGCCCGCTTCCGCGGAAACCTGGTCCTTCGGAACGTAGAACCAGATCAGCGCGACGGTCAGCAGGCCGAGCACGCCGACCGAGAAAAACGCCACCTGCCAGTCGAGCGACTGGCCGAAGAAGGTCGTCAACGGCGTGCCGAGAAGTGTCGCAACGGTGAGGCCGAGCATGACGCGGCCAACGGCACGGGCGCGGCGATGCGCCGGCACCATCGAGGCGGCGACAAGGGCCGCGACGCCGAAATAGGCGCCGTGCGGCAGGCCGCTGATGAAGCGCAGCAGCGTGAAGCTTTCGAAGGTCGGCGCCATGGCGCTTGATATATTGCCGGCGGCAAAGATCAGCATCAGGGTCAAAAGCAGCGTGCGGCGCGCCATCTTCGCGGCGAGCACGGCAATGACGGGTGCGCCGACGACGACGCCGAGCGCATAGGCGCTGATGACGTAGCCAGCTTGCGGCGTCGTGACCGAGAAGGTCTCGGCAACATTAGGCAGCAGCCCCATGATCGCGAATTCGCCGGTGCCGATGCCGAAGCCGCCGCAGGCGAGCGCCAGCTGGACCAGCGCCACGGTCATTGCCGACGGCAGCACTTCATCCTGGCTATCAACTGAAATATTGGCGGCAATCTCACTCACGAGAGCTCCTCGAGGCGGTTTCTGCTTGGCAATGGCGCCCTGGCGCAGGCGCGGCCGCAAGCCGATCGGTGGAAATGGCGGGAGGTGGAGATGATGTCTCCGGTAGACCCATCTATCCGTGAGCTCGCGGCTGCCGTCGAGTGCATTTTTTGCAGTGCAGCGTCCTGCTATGTGCATACGTCTATTGCAATTTTTGCATTTCTGCCCTTTGTCAGGAAAGAAGGCTGCGCTTGAAATCGCCGATACCGCAACCATCTCAGGGGCAAGGCAGGAGCATTTCCGCGCCAGGGACGGGAGCTCTTATGAAGCTTATAGGCTTTTTCAATCGCGACGGCGGGACCTTTAAGACCACCGACATGCTGGCCTACGAAAAGAGGGCAGAGGCGGCCTTCCGCGAAGCGGGGCATGATTTCGACGCCATCGTCTTCTCAGGAAAGGAAATCGTTCCCGCCATGGAGCGGGCGGCCAAGCGCGACGATATCGACGGTATCGTCGCCGGCGGTGGCGACGGCACCATTTCGGCGGCGGCATCGATTGCCTGGAAAAACGGAATTGCGCTCGGCGTCGTGCCCGCCGGCACGATGAACCTCTTTGCCCGCTCGCTGCGTGTGCCGCTCGATATCTGGCAGGCGCTCGATGTGCTTGCCTCCGGCGAGGTCGACAATGTCGATATCGCCAGCGCCAACGGCCGGCCCTTCATCCACCAGTTTTCCGCCGGCCTGCACGCCCGCATGGTGCGCTACCGCAACGCCTACAGCTATCGGTCCCGGCTGGGCAAGATCCGGGCGAGCACCAAGGCAGCTTTGGGCGTCATCTTCAACCCGCCGGAATTCGAGGTCGAGTTCGAGGCGATCGGCATGCGCGAGCGCCGCAGGGTGTCGGCGATATCAGTCTCCAACAATCCCTTCGGCGAGAACGCGCTGCTCTACGCCGATGATTTGAGAAGCGGCGAACTCGGCTTCTACACGGCAAATCCGCTGAAACCCCTCGGTGTCGCCCGTCTCGCCATCGACATGCTGCGCGGCAAGGTCCGCGAGAATGCCGATGTCATGGTGATGCACCCGGCCGAAGTGCACCTGCATTTCCCGAAACTGCGCTCCAAGGCCAATTGCGTCATGGACGGCGAGCTGCTGCCGCTCGAACGCGACGTCTCGATCCGGCTGCATCCGGGCGAATTGAAGGTTCTCGTCAAACAGGGGCTCGCCGCTCAGGTGAATGCGGACGAACGCCGCGAGCCCGCTGCGTAAGTCGGCCGGCTGCGTAAGTCGGCCGCCGCGTAATTTCAGAGCCGCGGCAGATAGGTGCGGTAGTCGAAATCCGAGACGGTGCGCAGATGCGCCAGCGCTTCCTTGCGCTTGGTGTCGCCATAGAGCGCCTGATAACGCGCGCCGAAGATATCGGTGATGAAGGGTGAGGTGCGGAAGGTCTCGACGGCGCTGAGGAAATCATGCGTCAGTCGGGTCGTATTCGCAGGTATGTGCGAAGGCGTCGTCTCCTCGCCGGGGTCGAGCTCGCCATCGAGACCGGCGAGCATGCCGCCGAGGATCGCCGCCAGCAGCAGAAAGGGATTGGCGTCGGCGCCGGCGACGCGGTGTTCGATGCGTGCGGCCGGGCCATCCTTGTCGGGGATGCGGATCGCCGTGCCGCGATGGCCGCTGCCCCAGGTCAGATCCACAGGCGCAAACGAGCCCGGCTGGAAGCGGCGGTAGGAATTGGCAAAGGGGGCGAAGATCAGCTGCGCCGCGCGCATGGAGTCGAGCAGGCCCGATATCACCGATTTGAGTAGCTTCGGTTCGCCGCCCTTGGCATCGAGGATGTTGCGGCCTTGCCCGTCGATGATGCTCGCATGCACATGCAGGCCGGAGCCGGCATGTTCGGAATAGGGCTTGGCCATGCAGGTCGATTTCAGCCCGTGGCGGCGCGCCGCCTGTTCGGCGATACGCTTGAGATAGAGGCAATCGTCGGCGGCTGCCAGCGCATCCGCGCGGTGCAGCAGGTTGACCTCGAACTGGCCCGGCCCGAATTCCGCCGTCGTCGCATCCGCCGGCAGGTTCTGCGCCTTCGCATAGGCCCTCAGCGTCTGCAAATAGCCATCGAGCGCGTCGACGGCGCTCATGTCGTAGAGCTGGAAACCGTTCGGTTCGCCGCGATAGGTGAGGCTTTCGGGCGGGCAGGGGCGTCCGGTCTCGCGCCAGTCTCCCGACATCACGTAAAATTCCAGCTCGGTCGCGACCACAGGCGTCAGCCCGCGCGCCGCATAGCGCTCGACCACCGAGGCAAGGATGGCGCGCGGATCCATGAAGCTCGGGCTGCCGTCGAATTCGTGCATGGTGGCGAGCACTTGCATCGAGCCCTCGGGCGCCCAGGGCATCGGCGCCAGGCTGCGCCGGTCGGGGATGACCTTGCCGTCGGGATCGCCGATCGTCAGCGACAGGCCGGTGATATCGTCATTATCGTCGCCCCAGATGTCGAGCGACTGCGTCGATGTCGGCAGGCGGATGTCACCGGCCCAGACCTTGTCTTCGGCGCCGGGCGGAAGCTGCTTGCCGCGCAGGTCGCCGTTCATGCCGACGATCAGGATCTCGAAACGCGGGTCGTCGCCTTTCGTCTTGCCGTCCATCCTGTCGCTTGCCATGACCTTGAAAATCCCCCGGGACAAGGCCAAGCTCCTATCCCATCGACATCAGCCTTTCAATCCGTGAGGGTCTTTACCAATCATGCCCGATACTTACCCACCCTCGAATCTTGCCGCGATCGACGCCGCGCACCATCTGCATCCCTTCGCCGACATGAAGAAGCTGAATGCCGAGGGCGCGCGTATCATCCAGCGCGGCGAGGGCGTCTACATCTTCGACAATCACGGCAGGAAATATCTCGATGGCTTCGCCGGCCTCTGGTGCGTCAATATCGGCTATGGCCGCCGGGAGATCGCCGATGCCGCCACCAGGCAGATGAATGAGCTGCCCTATTACAACACCTTCTTCGGCACGACCTCGACGCCGGCGACGCTGCTTGCGCAGAAGGTCACCTCGCATGCCGGCGAGCGTTTCAACCATATCTTTTTCACCGGCTCCGGTTCGGAGGCGAACGACACCTGGTTCCGCATGGCCCGCGTCTACTGGAGCGCCGTCGGCAAGCCGTCGAAGAAGATCGTCATATCAAGGAAGAACGGTTATCACGGCTCGACCGTCGCCGGTGCCAGCCTCGGCGGCATGAAATACATGCACGAACAGGGCGACCTGCCGATCCCGGGCATCGTCCACATCGGCCAGCCCTATTGGTACGGCGAGGGCGGCGATCTCTCACCCGCCGAATTCGGTCTCAAGGTTGCCCGCGAGCTCGAAGCGAAGATCGACGAACTGGGCGAGGAGAATGTCGCCGCATTCGTCGCCGAGCCGGTGCAAGGCGCTGCCGGCGTCATCATCCCGCCCGAGACCTACTGGCCGGAGATCGACCGCATCTGCAAGGCGCGCAACATCCTGCTGGTGACCGACGAGGTGATCTGCGGTTTCGGCCGACTGGGCGCCTGGTTCGGCCACCAGTATTTCGGCGTCGAGCCCGATCTGGCGCCGATCGCCAAGGGGCTTTCCTCCGGCTATCTGCCGATCGGCGGCGTGCTCGTCAGCGACCGCATCGCCGATGTGCTGATCAACGAGGTCGGCGACTTCAACCATGGCTTCACCTATTCCGGCCACCCGGTCTGCGCTGCCGCAGCCCTCGAAAACCTGCGCATCATCGAGGAGGAAAGACTGGTCGAACGCGTGCGCGACGATATCGGCCCCTATTTCGGCAGGGCCTGGGCAGAGCTTGCCGAACATGATCTGGTCGGCGAAGCCGTCAGCATCGGCCTGATGGGCGGCCTGCAACTCGCCGCCGAGAAGAGCACGCGTACCCGTTATGCCAAGCCCGATCAGGTCGGTGCGCTGATGCGCAATCACGCGCTGGCGAACGGTCTGGTGCTGCGCGCCACCGGCGACCGCATGCTCGCCTCGCCGCCTCTCGTCATCAGCCACGCCGAGGTGGACGAGATGGCGAGGATTACCAGGCTGGCGCTGGATTTGGCCTGGAAGGAGCTGAAATCCTGATTGCGCTCAGCCCGGCTGATTGACCCAGGCATAGCCGAAACGATAGCTGTCGTCGCCGCGCCCATAGACATAGGGCACGTCGATCACCGACGCCTGCGGTGCGGACACGCCGAGATTGGCCTGTAGCCATTGAGCCATGGCCGGGGGAAGTGTTTCGCTTCCGCCCTTCTGCGGGAGGAGCCACACCAGGAGAAGCGGTCGCCGGCCGGTAAGATCCGGGTTGAAGCCGGGATAGTCCACAGAGAGGATCGGCACACCGGGAATATCCTGCCTGAGATTACCGGCAAGCAGGCTGTCGTCGGCAAGGATCGCCGCCGGTTCGGCCTGTTTGCGCAATGTTTCCAGCATGCCGGCATAGGGCCTGTTCAGCCGCTCGTAATGACCGGTAAAGCGCGCAGTCGCAACGCTCCCGTAAAGGGCCGCCGGTACGCCGATCATGATGACGGCGAGGATGGGTATAAAACGCCGGAACGCTCTGTCTGTTGTGACGCCTGCGGCCTCGATCTTCAGGCAGAAATAGAGCGGCAGGATGAAGAGCATCGGCACCAGCCAGCGATCCTTGATGCCGGCCGCACCGCCGAAGACGATCAGAAGCAGAATGCCGGCGAGGAAGACGAGCATCATCCGCTCGAGAAGCCGCGTCCATTCCGAGCCGGAGCTGAGCGCCGGACGAAGGTTCTTGCCGAAAACGATCGCGAACACCGCCACGGTCAATGCGGCAAAGCTGATGATGGCGAGGGCGAGCGAGCTGACGCCCATGGCGACCTGCGTGAGATAGCTCGCATCGCCGCTCGCGGTCATCTTCTCCAGCGTGCGTGCGGTGGCGAAATCGAGATTGTCCTTCAGCCAGAAGAGATGCGGCAGGGTGATGACGAGCGCCACCGCCGCCGTCAGCACCAGCCGCCAGTCGAAGATCCGCGGCCGTAGGCGCGCATCCGAAAGCGCGGCAATCAGGGCTGCCGCCGGCAGGATCGCGAAATTATATTTTGCAAGCAAGCCGAAACCGATGCCGATGCCTGATATCAGATAGGAGGCAAGGCTCGGCTGCTTCAGGCTGCGGATGAAGCCGTAGAAGAAGATGCTGGCCGAGAAGAACACCGCGACCGTGTGCGTCAGGTCGCGCTGCATCTCGAACGCCATCTGCGGGATCGTCAGCAGCCCGAGCGTGGCGATCGCCACCAGCGCCTTGTCGCGCAGCACGAGCCGCGCGGTCAGGCCGTAGAGCAGATAGGAGATGAACAGCAGTAGGTTCTTCACGATAGAAAGGGCGGTCAGAGAGACGCCGGCAAACTGGAAGACGGTGTATTGCAGCCAGTTGTAGAAGGGCGGCTGCGGGCCGTAGCCGGCGGCAAGCCATTGCGATCGGAAGGCCTGTTCGGCCTCGTCGAGATCGAGCGAATGCGAGGTTGCGAGCCGCACGCCGACCTGGAGCACGAAATAGGCTGCCAGCAGAACGAAGATCCAACTGATGTCGCGACGGTTGCTCTCGGTCATCCTATCTGGTCTCCGGCCGAACCCAGGCGTAGCCGAGCGCGAAATTGTCGCCCTGGCGGCCGAAATAATAAGGAAGCGACAGCGAGCCGACCTCCTGCAGCGCGATGCCGGCCGCCGTCAGCGCTGATGAGAACCGCTCCGGCATGACCGCATCGGCAGCCGTCGCCGTCTTCTTGCCGCGCCAGACGATCAGCACCGGCCCCTTGGCCTCGGCATAGGCCGGAATGCCCGGTGCCGGAAAATCCGGGATCACCACCGGCACATCGGGAAATTGCAGCCGCATGTTTCCGCCGATATAGGTGTCGGAAGCGATCACCAGCGCCGGCTCCGCCTGTCGCGTCATCTCGCGCGAAAAACCCGCCATCGGCACATTCGGCCGGCTGTAAGTGCCGATCAGCCCGGCACCGACGACGCGGAAGCCGAGTGCGATCAGCACGCAAGCCATCAACACCGGCAGCACCGGCCGGAAGCGGCGCAGTCCGGCGGAAAGCTCGAGCCGGGCGGCCTGCATCTTCGCAAGGAAATAGATCGGCAGCACCAGCAGGAAGGGGTCGAGCCAGCGCTCGCGAACAGTCGTCGAGCCGGTCAACAGCACGATCAGAACGATGCCGGCAAGACTTGCGAGCATCATCCGCTCCATCATCCCAGTCCAGCGGTTGCCCGCCGAAAGCGCCCGGACAAAATCCCGGCGGAAGGTGGCGGCGAAGATTGCGACAGGCAGCGCCGCAAAGGCGATGATGGCGACGAGAAAGGCGAGAAGGCCTTTGCCGATCCGCACGGCGCCGGCGGGTTCGCTGCCGGCGGCCATCTTGACCAGAGTGTCGGAGGAGGCGAATGCGAGATTGCCCTGCAGCCAGATCGCGTGCGGCAGGACGATGACGAGGGCAACAGTGATCGCTGCCAGCATGCGCCAGTCGAGCGCCCGGCGTCGCCATTCGGCATCGGGCAGGATGGCGATCAAGGCGACGATAGGCATCAGCGCGAAATTATATTTCGAGATCAGCCCGATGCCGGTCGCAAGCCCGAGCAGCAGGTAGCTCGCCATATCGGGCCGGTCGAGCGTGCGGAAGAAGCCGTAGAGAAACAGCGCGCTAGCAAAGAGCAGCGCCGTCGTGTGGGTCAGATCCTGCTGGGCCATGTAAGAGACCTGGGGCAGGGTGATCAGCGCCAGCATGCCGACGGCGGCAAGCGCCTCGTCCTTCAGCGCGCGCCGCCCGGCAAGGCCATAGAAGAGATAGGACAGGAACAGCAGGATGTTCTTCGGAACGATCAACGCGCCGATCGACATGCCCGTCACCGAAACGACGGCATATTGCATCCAATTGTAGAAGGGCGGCTGCGGGCCGTAGCCCGCCAGCAGATATTGCGAGAAGAAGGATTGCTCCGCCTCGTCGAGCTCCAGCGAATGCGGAAGCACGATACGCAGCACGATGTTGAGCACGAAATAGGCTGCAAGCAGCAGGCCCGCGGTTTTGATCGTCCTCGTCGCGCGCTCCAGCATCGTGCTGCCGGCTTAGGCTTGGCTTTGATCGTCGAAGATCTGCCGCACGATATAATTCGGTGAGGCATCGTCGCGGTAATAGGTGCGCGCGATCATTTCCGCCAGGATGCCGGTGGTGATCATCTGTACCGACGACAGCAGCAGTACCACGCCGACCATCAGCATCGGTCGCGTGCCGATGTCGTTGCCCAGGATGAACTTGTCGAAGCCGAGATAGAGCAGGATCAGCATGGCGAGCGCGCCGAGGCCGAGGCCGAGCGAACCGAAGAAATGCCCCGGCCGCGCCTTGTAGCGCATGAAGAACATCACCGACAGCAGATCGAGGATGACGCGGAAGGTGCGCGAAATGCCGTATTTCGAAACGCCGTGCTCGCGGGCATGGTGGGTGACCGCCATCTCGCCGATGCGCGAGCTCGGGACGACACCGGCGACCCAGGCGGGGATGAAGCGGTGCATCTCGCCCATCAGCTTCACCTGCTTGATGATCGAGGCACGGTAGATTTTCAGGCTGCAGCCGTAATCATGCAGCTTGACGCCGGTGATGCGGCCGATCAGGTAGTTGGCGCACCAGGAGGGGATCTTGCGCAGGAACAGGCCGTCCTTGCGGTTCTTGCGCCAGCCGACCAGGAGGTCGAGTTCACGCCGTTCCAGCTCGGAGACCATCGAAGGAATGTCCTTCGGATCGTTCTGCAGGTCGCCGTCCATCGTCGCGATCAGGCGGCCACGGGCGGTGTCGATGCCGGCCTGCATGGCGGCTGTCTGGCCGAAGTTGCGCTGCAACTCGACGATCCTGAGCGCCAGCCCCTCGCGTCCGACATACTTCCGGGCGTTGACGAGCGTCGCATCCGTGCTGCCGTCGTCGACGAGGATCAGCTCCCAGCGATGGGGGTAGCTGACCATCGCAGCCACGACACGCTCGATAAGCGGGCCGACGCTTTGCTCTTCGTTGAAAATGGGCACGACCAGCGACAGTTCGAGCGATTGTACCGGATCATTCGTACCGCGAATGGGCTCTACGGTTGTCTGCAACTTTTATCTCCAAAAGGCCGGGCGGCCGAGCAATCTTGAATGCTGCCGCCGCACTTGCGGAAGGCTACTACATGAAGTGTCCGCCGGTTGCCAGCCGGCAATGCCTGTTTCCCGCAATCGGCTGATCTGCCGGGGCGCTATTTGGCGCCGCCTTCCACCCAGGAGTAACCAATGGAGAAGCTGCGTTTGCCGTCACCGAAGAGATAGGGCAGCGTCAGCGTCTTCAACTCTTGCAGATGAATGCCCGATCTCACGAGGTCATTGGCGAAGCCGGGGGAAATTGTTGGATCATCTGCGGTCTCGCCGCGCCAGATAACCAGAACCGGCCCCTTCGCAGCAGCATATTCGGGAACTCCGGGACCGGGGAAGAACGGGATCACGACGGGAACGTCGGGAAACTTCAGCCGCATGTTGCCGGCAACGAACTTGGTTCCGGCCACGATGAGAACCGGCTTGCGGGTCGCGGTCAATTCAGCCACGTAGCCGGAGAAGGGTACGTTCGTTCTCGTATACGTGCCGATATATTGAATGCCGACGATCCGGAAGAGAAGGATCGACAAGATGACGACCATGAAGACCGGCACCACCGGCCGGAAGCGCGCAAGACCGGCGGAAAGATCGATGTCTGCGGTTTCCAGTTTCAGGAACAGATAGATCAGCAGGACGAGCAGACATGGGTCGAGCCAGCGCTCGTGGATATCGCTCGCGCCGGCGAAGAGGACCACGCCGACGAAGGCGAGCAGGCTGATGAACATCATCCGCTCGATCACCCGGATCATCGGGCTGGAAGAGGAGAGCGCGCGAAAAAAGTCGCGCCGGAAGGCGGCCGCGATGAGAACGATTGGCAATGCGACGAAGCCGAGGACTGCGATCACGAGAGACAGCAGTCCTTGCCCGATGCGGGGGAGGCCGGCCGGCGCCAGGTGTTCGGCAGTCATCCGCTCGAGTGTCGGCGCAGACGCGCTGGCGAGATTGTCAGGCAGCCAGAGCGCATGCGGCAGCACGATCAGAATGGCGAGCACGGCGGCCGGCAGCAAACGCCAGTCGATGAGACGGCTGCGCCATTCCCGCTCCGGCAGCACGGCGATGAGGGCGGCAAAGGGCAGGATGGCGAAATTATACTTTGAGATGAGCCCGATGCCGGTGGCGATGCCGATGAGGAGATAGCTCCCGATCGTCGGCTGGCGCAGCGTGCGGAAAAAACCGAAAAGGAAGAGCGAGGTCGCAAACAGCAGGGCAACCGTATGGGTCAGTTCGCGCTGCGCCATCAGGCCGACCTGCGGCAGGGTAATCAGGCTCAGCATGGCGACGGCTGCGAGCGAACGGCTCTTCAGCACCTCACGGGCAGCAAGCCCGTAGAAGAGATAGCAGCCGAAGAGAATGATATTCTTCGGCACCGAGAGCACCCACATCGATATGCCGGTCACCGAAACGATGGCATATTGGATCCAGTTGTAGAAGGGCGGCTGCGGGCCATAGCCGGCAAGCAGGTATTGCGAGTAGAAGGATTGCTCCGCCTCGTCGAGATCGAGCGTATGCGGCAAGGCGATGCGAAGCGCGATGTTCAGCAGGAAATAGCCTGCGAGGAAAATGCTTGCACTTGTAATGCTTTTGGTAATCCGCTCCAACATCGTCTCCACGTCAAGCCGGCAAGGCGCCACATTTACCGGTCGGCCGCTCGGATCATTGGCGTGGAAGCCTGTTCGCCGCCGCCGCCATCAACTCCGCCGTTGTGCGCAACCTTCATTTCTCCTAAAAGGCCTGGCGACGGAACCGCTGCCTATGGCGACGCCAAGCGAGGAATGCCTACTACATGAAGAGTTCGATCGTTGAAAGCCGGCAATCCTGGTTTATGCGCAATCGCATGACCGTTTTGACGGTCGTCATCGTCGCAGCCTATGGCCTCTTCATCCAATGGTTCTGGGGTTGGCCTGTTATCATCAGGCAGTGGGCCGATGTCGGCGCAGGTCCGGTGATCGGTGCGCTGGTGCTGCTGACGAGCACCTATTTCCTGCGCACCTGGCGCATCTATGATTATTTCCCGAACGAGACAGCCGGCCGGTTCGCGGTCCTCTTCCGCGTCACGCAAATCCACAATCTGCTGAACATCATGCTGCCCTTCCGCGCCGGCGAGACCAGCTTTCCGCTGCTGATGCGCACCGAATTCGGCATTCCGCTGACGCGCGGAACCTCGGCGCTCTTCGTCATGCGGCTGCTCGACCTGCACGCGCTTCTGGCCGCCGCCGGCATCGGCTTTGCCGTCGCTTCAGCCGACGCGGCTGTTGCCTGGTCGCTCTGGACTGTCTTCCTGCTGCTGCCGGTCGCGGCCTTCGCCGCCCGCAAGCCGCTGCTGCGCCTGGCCGCCAGGCTGTTGCCGAACAAGGCGCAGAAATTCGTTGCCGAGATCGAAAACGGCTTGCCGCTCGATAGTGTCGCCTTTGCGCGCGCCTGGGCGATGACCATCGTCAACTGGCTGGTGAAGGTGATGGTGCTTGCCTGGGCGCTCGGCCTGATGGGCGTGCTGCCGATGGCGGCAAGCTTCGGCGGCGCGCTCGGCGGCGAGCTCTCCTCCGTGCTGCCGATGCATGCGCCAGGCGGCGTCGGCACCTATCCGGCCGGCATCACCGCCGGCGCCATCGCCCTGGGCGCCTCGAGCGAGCGGATGGCCTTGGCCGCGCTGGCGCAGGCAAGCGTCAATGCCCACCTGCTGATCATCGTCTCGGCGCTGACCGGCACCGCGATCTCACTGCCGCTCGGACGTCGCGGCAAGCTCTGAAATCCGTTTTCTCAAAAACGCTTGTTCCGGCTCCTGCCGGCAGAGCGACAGCGCTGTTTGATAGGCGGTGATCGCCTCTTGCCTCCGGCCGAGACGGCGCAGGAAATCGGCGCGCGCCGAATGGGCGAGGTGATAGGCCTGCAGCTCCCCGCGTTCCAGAATGGCATCGACCAGCTCCAGCCCCTTCGCCGGCCCCTCCGCCATGGCAATCGCCACCGCGCGGTTGAGCTCGACGATCGGGGAGGGCTGTGCTGCTAGAAGCAGATCGTAATAGAAGGCGATCCGTCGCCAGTCGGTCTCTTCGGCAGCCGGCGCCCGGGCATGTTCGGCGGCGATAGCCGCCTGTAGCGTATAGGTGCCGATCTCTCCCGCTTCCATCGCCGCGGCGAGCAGCGCCAAGCCTTCCGTAATCTTCGCATGATCCCAGAGCGAGCGGTCCTGATCGGCAAGCAGCACCAGCGATCCGTCTCCGACGCGGCGGGCGGTGCGGCGGGAATCCTGCAGCAGCATCAAGGCCAGTAGGCCGGAGACGTCGGGATGAGGCAGCAGCGTCAGAAGCAGCCGCGCCAGACGGATCGCCTCCGCGCTCAGGTCGGCGCGGACCACCTCCTCGCCGGAAGAGGCCGAATAGCCCTCGTTGAAGACGAGGTAGATGACGTGCAGCACGCGGTCGAGCCGCGGCGGCAGCGCCTCGCGGCCCGGCACCTCGTAGGGGATCTTCGCCGCCCGGATCCTGCCTTTGGCGCGCACGATCCGCTGGGCCACCGTCGGCGCCGGAATGAGGAAGGCATGGGCGATCTCTTCGGTGGTCAGTCCGCAGATTTCCCGGAGCGCCATCGCCATCTGCGCATCGGCCGGGATGAGCGGATGGCAGCAGGTGAAGATCAGCCGCAGCATGTCGTCCTCGATCGGTTCCATGTCGCCGATCTCCGTTGCGTCGGGCGTGTAGAGGCTGTCCTCGATGTGATGCTGCGAAGCATCGAAACGCGCCCGCCGCCTGATCGTGTCGATCGCCTTGAAGCGCCCAGTGGAAACGAGCCAGGCGAAGGGATTGCCGGGAATGCCGTCTGTCGGCCATGTCCGGGTGGCGGCGGCAAAGGCGTCGTGAAGCGCTTCCTCCGCCCGGTCGAAATCGCCGAGCAGACGGATCAGCGTCGCCAGCACCCGGCGCGACTGCGTTCGGTAGATCTCCTCGATCACACTTTCCAAAGGGGCACCTCAGTCCGGCAGGGTCAGTATCCGCACGGGCCGGAGTTCGACCGCGCCGAAACGCGCCGACGGGATCCGTCCGGCAATCTCCCTGGCTATCATCACATCCGGCGCCTCGATGACGTAGAAGCCGGCCAGGTGCTCCTTCGTCTCGACATAGGGGCCGTCCGTGGCGGAGAGCGTGTTGTTGCGGACGCGCAGCACGGTCGCCTTGTCAGGCATCTCCAAGGCATCGGAGTGGATCATGATGCCGTCGCGGCACAGCTCCTCATCAAAAGCGAAATGCGCTTTGATAAGTTCGTCGGTTTCATCAGGCGTCAGCGTTCCGTCGGTGTCGGTGCTGTTATAAATCAGGCAGATGTAGCGCATGACTATTTCCCATCCTGGATAGCGTAGGTCGGGCGCACTTCGATCGAGCAATATTTGAGGATCGGAAAACTCGACACGATCGTCTTCGCCTCGTCGATATTCTCGGCTTCGATCAGCACAAAACCGCCGAGGTGCTCTTTGATTTCGGCAAATGGGCCATCGGTCGCAGAGACGTCGCCATTGCGCAGGCGGACCGTGATCGCTGTTGACGGTTCATGCAAGGCGAGCGCCACCAGCAGATGACCGCTCTCGCGCCAGCGATTGTCGCTGATGATGCACTCCTGTGTCAGCGCATCCCATTCGGTCTGAGGGACCAGCTTGCTTTTTTCCGTGTCGAACCAGATCTGGCATAGAAATTTCATTTGGTCTCTCCTCACTTAGCTCCGAATTCGTGGATTGGCCGCACTTCGATCGCGCCGAGCATGGCGAGCGGGATGCCCGCGGCAATGCGGATCGCTTCGTTGAGATCCTTGGCCTCGATCAGGATAAAGCCGCCGAGCGCCTCCTTCGTCTCGGCGAAGGGACCGTCCGTCACCGACGTCTCGCCATTGCGCACCCGTACGGTCACCGCCGATTTTGGCGGCTGCAACGCCTGGGCGACGATCATATGCCCGCTTTCGACGAGGTCCTTGTCATAGTTCAAGGAATTGGTGTCGAGTTCGGTCTTCTCCTTTTGCGTCATCGCGTCGAGCACCCCGCCATCGAACCAGACCTGACAGAGATATTTCATCGCGGCAGCCTCCTTGCCCTGTTCCCATAAACATGGACGAACGACCTGCATGCATTTCGACAGCGCCGCGAAAAAAATTGTGCGGACGAGGTGTCGAAATCGCAAGGCAGCACTCGACAAGGCTTCATCGAAACCTGTCGAGGAGAATGGAAATGAGCATTCTTGAAATCGCCCTGGCAAGTCACATCTGGGCACGTCGCCACGAGAAGCGTCAGCTGCTAGTACCCGACGATGCCGATGCGCTGAAGGTTCTCCTGCGCATCGCTTTCGTCGTGGTGGCCTTCACCCTGCTGATAGCAGGGCTGAATCTTGCCGCCGGTAAGCCGCAGATGGTGGCCGAGGGCTCGGCGCCTGTCGTGACGGGCAGATGAGGAAACGGCCTATTGGAAGGCCGTTTCGAAGAAGCTGCGCAGCTTGCGTGAATGCAGCGCTTCCTTCGGCATGGCGGCAAGCTTCTGGACGGCGCGGATGCCGATCTGCAGGTGCTGGTTGACCTGCGTGCGGTAGAAGGCCGTTGCCATGCCCGGCAGCTTCAATTCGCCGTGCAGCGGCTTGTCGGAGACACAGAGCAGCGTGCCATAGGGCACACGGAAGCGGAAGCCGTTGGCGGCGATCGTTGCCGATTCCATGTCGAGCGCGATCGCGCGCGCCTGGGAGAGCCGCTTCACCGGCCCACGCTGGTCGCGGAGTTCCCAGTTGCGGTTGTCGATCGTGCCGACGGTGCCGGTGCGCATGATGCGCTTCAGCTCGAAACCCTCATAGCCGGTGATTTCGGCAACGGCGGCTTCGAGCGCTACCTGCACTTCGGCCAGCGCCGGGATCGGCACCCAGACCGGCAGGTCGTCGTCGAGAACATGGTCCTCACGCATATAGGCGTGGGCGAGAACATAGTCGCCGAGCCGCTGGCTGTTGCGAAGACCGGCGCAATGGCCGAGCATCAGCCAGGCATGCGGGCGCAGCACGGCGACGTGGTCGGTGATCGTCTTGGCGTTGGAGGGGCCGACGCCGATATTGATCATGGTGATCCCGGCATGGCCCTTCTTCTTCAGATGGTAGGCCGGCATTTGCGGCAGGCGGGTGAGGGCGGAATCCGTTTCCGGCGCGTTCGAGCCGGGAAGGGTGACGACATTGCCGGGCTCGACGAAGGCGGTATAGCCGTCGCCGCCCTCCGCCATCAGCTTGCGCGCCCAGCCGCAGAATTCGTCGATATAGAACTGGTAGTTGGTGAACAGCACGAAATTCTGGAAATGTTCCGCATGCGTCGCCGTATAATGCGACAGCCGGGCGAGCGAATAATCGATGCGTTGCGCGGTGAACGGCGCCAGCGGCGAGGGCTCTCCCGGCGGTGGGATATATTCGCCGTTGGCGATCTCGTCGTCGGTGGTGTTGAGGTCGGGCGTGTCGAAGATATCGCGCATCGGAACGTCGACGAAGGCGTTGGTCGAAGCTTCCACATGTGCACCTTCGCCGAAGGCGAAGTGGAGCGGGATCGGCGTCGACGATTCTGAGACGACGATCGGAACATTATGGCTCTTCATCAGCAGCGACAGTTGCTCCTTGAGGTAATGCTTGAAGAGCTTCGGCCGGGTGACGGTCGTCGTGTAGATGCCGGGTGCCGTGACATGACCGTAGGAAAGCCGCGAATCGACATGGCCGTAGCTTGTCGTTTCGATGCTGACCTGTGGATAAAATGCGCGGTAGCGCGAGGAGATCGGAGCGCCCTGCGCAAGTTCGCTGAAGCTCTCGATCAGGAACGCCGTGTTGCGCTCGTAAAGCGCTGTCAGCGTCTCGACCGCCTTAGCGGGATCATCGAAGCTCTGAGGCTGGAAAGGCGGTGGAGAGGATGTGTCGAGGGGCGACAAAAGGGAGATTCGTTTGTTCATGACGCATTATAGAGAGTTGTTCTTGACAAGCAAACGACGCGCGCCGGCGGATTCCGATTTTTTATCTTCTTGCGCGTCTGGTGTGAATGCCTGTCGCCCAACGTGCGCAGCGGTTTTGAGACGACGACATGCATAAATCAAAGACTTAGAGCGCATCGCGATGCGCTTTACTCACCGCACCGCAGGCGCGCAGAAGGTGCCGTTTCTCTCCAGGCAGGTATAGCTCGCCCCGAAATGCGACTGCGCGCCGCCGCCGCCATCGTGCACCACGACTGCCGAAAACGTGACCGCGAAGATCGCCGCAAACAGTGTGATGATGCTAAGGCGTCTTGCCAGAATATAGTGGTTCATTGCCTTGCCCCCGATACGCAACTCTATCGTGACATGAGTTTTGCCATGCGGTGGCTGAATGAGTGCTGAGATGCCGGTTCATCCGCCGTTCAGCTTGCCGGGCCGGCTCGGGCCGGTCGCCAAGGGTTTCGAGGCATGCCTGCGTCGACATGCTTGGCGTTTTGGAGGATGGCTGCGCAGGTGCGTTGCGGTACGCTTGTAAGTTGGTTCGGTTATTCTTCGGCCGGCCAATCCCGCGCGGTATAGATCACACGCAAGATGACGACGCTTTCGCGTCCTGCGATCGACCGCAACTCATAGGAAATTATGTAGGGGAGCCGGGTCAGGGATATTTCATAAGTGCCAGTTATTCGTCCTGGTCGACCGGTTGCAAATTCGCCAAGTTTCTTGCCGGCATCCTCGATGGCGTCCACAACCCTTTCGGCCGCATCGGGGTTGTCCTTTGCGATGTAACGCAGAATTTCCAGATTATCCTGATGTGCTTCCTTCGGCCAAAGAACCGGCCTCATCCGCGCGGGGTCTTCCTACGCTTGGCATCCGCGATGACCTTACGCATTTCGGCGACAGCCTGCTCGTGCGGTATAACGCGCCCAGCTTCCGCATCGGCCATGCCGCGCTTGATACCCTCGATGATTTCAAGCTCGCGCTCCACATAGGCCGCTACGGCCTCGCCGGCGAGGAATGATTTGCTGCGTTGCGTGTCGGCCGCAATCCTGTCGAGCTTTTCTTTTACGTCGGGGCGGACCCGAATTGTCATGGTCGTGCTGCCGGCCACTTCGAAAACTCCTGTGTTGAGCTGTGTACACTCTAACACATCCCGGCCGTTGCCCGCTATCCGCCCCGCGTTCTCTCAGAGCCGCGTCCAGGTCTGCGACTTGCAGAGGATCTTCATCACGCAGCCCTGCATCCTCAGCGAATTGCCGGAAATCTTGCCCGAGCCGCTATAGGTCTTCTCGGCGGCCGGGTCGGTGATCTCGCCGGCATAGCTGCCGCCGGTTCCCGCAAGTGTGCCGATCTTCCGGCCGGCATATTTACCGGTCTTCAGTGTCACGCAGTAACTGCCGCCGCAGGATGCGATCACCGCCGTATCGCCGGCGGCCGTCTTCCAGTTGCCGACGATCGGCTCCTCGGCATGCGCGATACCCGCGATGACTGTTATGAAGCCGGCGAGAACGAAGCTGCGGATCATCTTTTCCTCCATGATGTCCCTGATCGCCGCGAAAATAACTGACGCGAACGTAAAGGTAAACAGGGTCAATCGCTATCATGCAGACTGGCTGAAAATCACGAGAAAAGCCGTGCGGCGAGCTTTCAAAGATATCGCCTGCTGATTTCATGATGAACGATCCGTTTATTTTCAAATCTGAATCTTTCGTAAAATCCGCTCGAAAATCCTTAATTCGCAGGGAGTCCGATGTTTAACGAAAATCCAATTTTACCAAGTGTTTGCACTTTGTTTGTCTCAAATTAATCATGCATTTTAGGCGTTTTTTGAAAGCCGTTTGGCATAGTGAACCCATCAAACGAGCGGGGCAAACCCGCCGGACCGGAAGGGCCGCAAGCCGCGATAGACGGCAAGGCCCGAAGGTAAAACAGGGTCAGTCATAAACAGGCTAACAGGGATAAAACCGATGGCACGCTTTGAAATGCACAATGCTGAAACGGCCACCATGGGTGGCGACAACAACAGCGCCGATGTCTTCTGCGAAATGGGTCTGATGTATGCGACCGGCCGCGGCTGCGAAGTCGATCTCGTTGCAGCCCACAAATGGCTTAACATCGCCGCAATCAAGGGCAACGACCGCGCCGCCGAGCTTCGTGCCGACGTGGCCGCCGCCATGGACAAGATGCAGCTCGCAGCAGCGCTGCGCGCCGCCCGCGAGTGGATGACGGTTCACTAGAACC
The DNA here is from genome assembly GCF_013087615.1 of Rhizobium sp. WYCCWR 11152. Classification (NCBI taxonomy): domain Bacteria; kingdom Pseudomonadati; phylum Pseudomonadota; class Alphaproteobacteria; order Hyphomicrobiales; family Rhizobiaceae; genus Rhizobium; species Rhizobium sp. WYCCWR 11152. The sequence continues at coordinate 674,618 of NZ_JABFCP010000009.1, forward strand.
GTCTCCGATCAATTCGACAAGAGCAGCAATAACAACCTCAAAAAGAGGGGGCTGGCGGGGCGCTTTGGACGGGGCCGACGCCGGGAGAACGGAACCGCGACCGGATCCTCCACCGGCCGCGGTTCTTCGCTTTATCGGCCGATCTGTTTCAGAACCTGCGGCAGAGCCTGTTCGAGCAGCGCCATATCCGCCTCCGGCCCGACGCTGATGCGGATGCAGCGGTTGAGGGGCGCCACACCAGGCATGCGGATGAAGACGCCGTGCTCTATCAGGCCGTCGACGATCGACCGCGCATAAGCGCCGTCGCGCCCTGTGTCGATCGCCACGAAATTTGTTGCCGAGGGCAGGGGGACGAGGCCGTTCGCCCGGGCGATGCCGCCGATCCGCTCCCGCGCCGCATGGATTTTCCCGACCACCTCGACGAGATAGGCCTGGTCCTTGAGGGCGGCGAGCGCTGCAGCCGTTGCCAGCCGGTTCATGCCGAAATGATTGCGGATCTTGTCGAAGGCCTGCGCCGTGCCTGCCGTCGAGATCGCGTAGCCGGTGCGTGAGCCGGCAAGTCCGTAAGCCTTGGAGAACGTGCGGGTGCGAACGACGTTCGGCAGCTCGATGAGCGAGGAGATCGACGGCAGCGAACCTGCCGGCCCCGTCTCGCTATAGGCCTCGTCGAGCACCATCAGCGTCGTCTCGGGCAGCGCACGGGCGAAAGCGACGATGCTGTCGGCATCCCACCAGCTTCCCATCGGATTGTCGGGATTGGCGAAATAGACGAGCGGCGCATTCTCGCGTTTCACCGCATCGAGCAGCCCGTCGAGATCCTCGCGGTCGTTTGCGTAGGGAACGGTCACCAGCCGACCGCCGAAGCCGGCGACATGGAAATTGAAGGTCGGATAGGCGCCGAGCGAGGTAACGACGGGCGCGCCCGGCTCGATCACCAGCCGGACGATCTGGCCGAGCAATTCGTCGATGCCGCTGCCGATGGCGATATTGGCGGCCGAGATGCCGAGATGGGCGGCAAGCGCTTCCCTGAGCGCGAAATTCTCCGGATCATTGTATTTCCAGATATTGCCGGCCTCTTCGCGCATCGCTGCAAACACGGAAGCGGCGGGGCCGAAGCCGTTCTCATTGGCGCCGATGCGCGCCGAAACGGCAATCCCGCGCTGGCGCTCGATCGCCTCGGGGCCGACGAAAGGAACTGTGGAGGGCAGGGCGCTGGCAAGAGGTGTGAAGCGCGAAAAGGCGGACATGCGACGGCAGTTTCCCGGACATAATGACAATTGGCAAAACAATAGGCCCGGGCACGGCCAACGCAAGCAAGATTATTATTTCCGCAACGACTCGGCCTGTTCAGGCGCGGAAGATCGGCGCACGCCGGGCGGCAATTGCTTCCATGTTGCCGACGAGGAAATCGGTGCGGACGACGCGGCGCAGAACCTCGGGGTCCATGATGTTGATGAACCGCACCCCGATGCGTTCCTTATGGCGATAGACCTCGGCGCAGCCGATCCGATAGGCGAGGCCAAGAATGTTGAGATAATAATGCTTCGGCAGGCCGGCCGTGGTCGAGACGATGAAGGTGGCGCCGCCCTGGGAGATATCGATGATCTCGGCGCTTCGCATGGAGACGCCTGTGAGGCACGGCCGGACGGCGACGATGCGGGCTGGCCGTTTGACGCTGAATTCTTCCCAGCGCAGGTCGTAGACAGCGGACTTGACCGTGGCAAGGTGTGTAGCGCGGAGCATAGTCATTCACATTCTCCGTCAGTCAGGACGCATTGGGGGTCTTGATCGCGAGCAAGCTGGTCTTGATCTCATTCAAGCTGGGGTCTTGCTCCAACCAAGGTCACATGAATGTTTTGCACATTCGTCAAAAATAAAATTACAATTTTAACGAGTTTAAACTTTGTTCCCAAGCGGGACGCCCGATGTTCATTATCGGGACGTGGGCTTTCATCTCCAGGCTCCCGTTTCAGCCAAAAAATCTGACGGCGAAATATCCGCCGGCGGCGGTCAGCGCCGTCAGAGCCGTGCCCCAGGCCATGTCGACCAGGCTCATGGCGAGCGGCCAGTTGCGAAGCGTGGCAAGATTGGTGATGTCATAAGTGCCATAGGCTGCCAGTCCCAGAATGGCACCGTGGAGAAACGCGGTGGTGATCGAGCCTGTCGATAGGGCCGGCAGCACGGCAAGCACAACCACCGCGGCGGCGAAGAAAAGGTAGAACAGTGCGCCGACCGCAAGATTGGGCGAGGGCAGCATCAGCGCTCCCAGTTGGTCGCGGTAGAAGTTGCGGGCGATGAGGCCGAGCCATATCCCGTCGCAGACGAGAAGGGTGAGAAAGGTGCCGGCATAGGCGAGCAGTGATGTCTTCATCGTCAATCTCCCGAACTTGGCCTTTCTACGCAGCAAGGGCCAGCCGGATCGCCGCCGGTTCGATTTCGGCGCAATTTTCCCGAACTCTTTCAATGGCCGAGCGTTGTGCCTTGATCGATGAAGCACGGCGCGCTTCGAATGACGACAGCGAGGAGTTGAAGATGACTGATGTAAAAATCCCTTGGGAATCATGGGTCGTGGTCTGCGATGGAGCCAAGGCTCTGATCATGCAGAATGCCGGCGATGCCCAACTGGTGAACCTGAAGGTGCTGGAAACCCTGACACAGCCGAGCGCGCCGGATCGCGAGATTGGCGCCGATAAGCCTGGCCGAACCCATGCTGCAGACGGACTGAGCGGCAGCGCTGTCGAGGAGACCAGTTGGCAGGATCAGGCCGAAACCGAATTTCTGAAACAGGTGGCGGAAAAGCTCGACGAGTTGGTGCAGGAAAAGAAGGCCCGTCGCATTGTCCTCGTCGCACCGCCGAAGGCGCTTGGCGCGCTGCGGCCGGCACTCCGCGCCGATACGCAGGCGGTGATCACCGCGGAAGTGGCAAAAGACTATACCAATATGCCGGTCGACGAGATCGAGCGGCATCTCGCCGCCTGAGCCGGTTAGCAACCTCAGAGAACGCGGGTCGAACGGCCCGCGTTTTCTTATGTCGCCGCCTTATGCCCGGCAAACAGCTCTTCATGATCGGCAAAGAGCGCCGCCAGGCGGTCGATGACGATCCTGACTTCCGGCCGCTGCCGCTCGTCGTCGTGCGCAACGATCCACATTTCGTTGGTCAGTTCGTCGATGACAGGCCCGGCGCGGACGAGCCTACGCTCCTGATCGCCGATGAAACAGGGGAGCACGCCGCGGCCGGCACCGCCGCGGATGAGGTAAAACAGCATATGCGGCGTGTTCGTCCAGCTGGTGATCCAGGAATCCGGCTGTTCGAATGTCCATTTGTCGGCCGGCGTGATGGCGGTGTCGGTGCCGAGCGAGATCCAGTTGCAGTTTTTCTCGTCATAGCCGGCTGCCTGATAGGCCGCATGCGCCACCTTGACCGAACGGCGGATCGCGACGTTGCCGCTGTCCGGTCGGCTGTGGCGAATGGCGATATGCGCCTCGCGATAGGTGAAATCGACGGTGGCGTCGCAGGTCTTGTAGCACATGCGGAAGCTGTCCTTCGGCGTCCAGACGCTGGCCAGATGGTCGGCGACGAAGCGGGAGGTCCAGCTGTCGGCGGCCGTCGAGACGATCGGCAGTGTCAGCACCTCGCCGCGCCAGTCGGAGATCGCACGCGCAGCATCCTGCATCAGCCGGACGCGATCGAGCAGCTCCTGCCCGTCCTTGGCGAGCAGATAACCGGTGGGGCCGCGGCTGAACAGCGAGCGGCCGGTCACCCGTTCGAGCGCCAGCATGCGCCGGCCGATTGTCGGCGCGCTGAGCCCGGTGCGCGCCGCCGCCGCCGAAAGCCCGCCGCCGGTCGCGACATGGAAAAAAAGCTGCAGGTCGTCCCAGCTTGCATCTTTCATGGATGAAAACCCCCTTTCCTCAGCGCCTCTACATCGGAGGGGCGCGAAGGCTTAGCTCAAGTGCTCCAGGAAATAGATGGAGGATGAAGCAATGGATCTCAACTGGGTTGTTCTCTTTAGGGAAATCGAAATCGGCAATCGCCGGATCCGCCGTGATCCCTTGGCCGATCCTCTCGATCGTCCGGAATGGCGCGGATTTCTCTGGGCCGTTCCGATCATCGCGCGCCTTGCCGCAAGACGGAGCGGCGAAACAAAGGCGACGCGCCGCGATGCTACACGGATCGGAAAAAGCCTCAGGTTTCGAAGTTCAATCGCAACACGTGGTGCAGGAATTCCGGATTGATCAGCATGTTGAAGCTGATCGTCACCAATTCGCCTTCGCGTTTGACCACGGTCGCACCGATCTCGTCATGGATGCCGAGGATTTCGAGGAAGAAATGGCTCGGTATTTCCAGGTTCGGGCTGACTTCGAGCAATGCGCCGGCAAGCGTGATCGTGCGGATCAGGCAGCGCACCTGCGTTCCGGTGCTGAGGTGATGGCCGACGAAGATGATGTTGCCGGGCCTGTCGAGATTGAATTCCCTGTAAGCACGTTCCGGCTTGGGGTGTTCTGTGTCGAGGTGCATCTGAAAGGCCCTTTTAGCCTCCGCTTGTAATACGACAGGATATTACGTGAAGAATGCTGACATTTGCTGAAGAACATCGTTAAGATTGAATCCTTATGTGACAGCCGCGGGAAAATCGCATCGATTTCGTGCAGATTTGCCCCAAAGTTGCGCATTCCCAAGGCAGATGCGCCATTCTTGACATGTCGGCGGCGTTCGCGCATACAAAGGCCGGTTCGAGGCACCGGCCGCTCGCGGATGAAAATCCATGGTGAAGTCCTCGCGATCATGGTCACGGCCCTTTGTGCATGCTGACTGGCGGCAATGCGAGCTCCCATCCACAGTCGAAGAGCATGCCTTGCGAAGGCTCACTCCATGACGACGACCTATCCTGCCATTGACGAATTGAAGGCTCAAGCCAAGCGCCTGCGCCAGGCGATGAACGATCGCTGCACCCCGCTCACCCACAGTGCGGCTCTGGAAATGATTGCCCGCCAGCACGGCGCGCGCGATTGGAATACGCTCGCAGCCCTTGCGGCAAAGCCCAATGCTAGCCCGAAGACGCCGCTCTTCGTCGGCGCGCATATTCGCGGCCGTTATCTCAATCAGCCGTTCACCGGCGAAGTTCTGGCACTTTCGGCCCTGCCGGGCGGCGATCTGCACAGGATCACCATCCATTTCGACGAGCCGGTAGATGTCGTCACCTTCGAGAGCTTTTCGGCCTTTCGCCAGCGCGTGAACGCGCAGATCGATGCCGACGGCGTCTCGCCGCGGAAGACCTCGAACGGCCTGCCGCATCTGGTGCTCGATCTCTAGATTGTTTTTGTCCTTTTGAGACCGTCCGGATCCGGATGACTTTTAAGCCGGATCGGGCCCGCCTCATATCGCACGGATTCTCCATGACCGATCCTTCCCAAGGCAATGCCTTTCTCACCGGCTGGCTGCCGGGCGTCTTCATCAGGACGGCGGCACCGATCGTCGCCGTCACCACCGTCAACGGCCTGTTCACCGTCGTCGACGCCTATTTCCTCGGCGCCTATGTCGGTCCGGACGCGCTCTCTGCCGTCAGCCTGATTTTCCCCGGGTTGATGCTGCTGGTCGCCCTGCAATCGCTGGTCTCGAACGGTATGGCGAGTATCCTCGCCCGCCGGCTCGGCGCCGGCAATCGTCAAGGCGCGCGTCGGGTGTTTGCCGGCGCGCATGCGCTGGCGTTCGCCGTCACCCTCATCCTCAATCTGGTCTACTGGACCGTCGGCCGGCAGATCATCGATGCCGGTGCTGCCGGCAATGCTGCCGTGGCCGATGGCGCCATGCTGTTCATGGGCGCGATGATCGCCTGTGCGCCGATCAGCTTCTTCCTGTCGCTGCATCTCGACGGGCTGCGCTGCGAAGGCAAGATCGGTTTCATGACCTGGGTGACGCTGTCGGCCTCACTGCTCAACATCCTCGCCAACTGGCTGTTCATGGCGGTGATGCATTGGGGCGTGCTCGGTTCGGCAGCCGGCTCCATCGCATCTCAATTCGTCTGTCTCTCAGCCGTGCTCGCCTATCGCTGGCGCCGGCCTGCGGCACTGAGGCCTTCCCGAGGGTTGGCTCTTGCCGAATGGCGCGGCATCGTCGCCTTCGGCGCGCCGATGAGCCTCGGCTTCATCGGCATATCGCTGGCCTCGGCCGCCATTCTGCTCAATGTCTCGCTCTGGAGCGTGGCAGACTACGTCGCAACTGTTGCCGCCTATGGCATCATCACCCGGATCATGACTTTCACCTATCTGCCGTTGCTTGGCCTCAGCATCGCGCTGCAGACGATCGTCGGCAACAATCACGGTGCCGGCCTCGGGCTCCGCGTCGGCCGCAGCCTGCAGATCGCCATGCTCGCCGCACTCGTCTATTGCACCCTGGTGGAGATCATCGTCGAGCTGCTGGCCGGCCGCCTCGGCGCCGTCTTCGTCGCCGATCCCGCGATTGTCGCCGAGGTCAGGCGAATTCTGCCCTGGACGATCGGCGCCTATTTTCTCTTCGGGCAGATGCTGATCCTGTCGTCCTATTTCCAGTCGATCGGCGATGCCCCGCGCGCGGCGATCTTCGGCCTGTCGCGGCCCTATCTGCTCACCCTGCCGCTCACCTTCCTGCTGCCCTTCGTCTTCGGCGAGCAGGGGATCTGGATGGTGCCGGTCTTTGCCGAGGCAGGCATGTTCATCCTTGCCTTCCTCGTGCTGTCGCAGAACGCCAAACGCCGCGGCTGGCGCTATGGGCTTCTGCCCGCCTGAAACGCAAAAGCCGCGCACCCCGGCGCGGCTTGTCTCATGTTGTTTATTCTTTGCCTGCCGAAGCGGCCGATGTCGCAGCTTCGGCCTCATTCAAGGCCTCGGCGCATTCCTGGCAGCAGACTTCGACAGCCTTTCCGCCGAGCTTGACGGTGATGGTCTCCGCACCGAGTTCGCAGTCGCAGGCGGCGCATGTGGTCTTCTTCATCTGAGGATCCTCCGTTGATCGTCCCGCGATCGGGACAAGCTCATAAGATCATCGAAGACCGCATCGTCGCTGTCGAAATCTTTAGCGATTGATGGGAGCTTTTACCTGTGTCGCAACTGCGCCGCGCGTTGGAATTCGGCCGGAGTCTGCCCGAAAGTCTGCTTGAAGGAAGCGCTGAAATGGCTGTGGCTGGAAAAGCCGAGGTCGAGACCGAGCGCCGTCAGATCCTCGTATTGGCCAAGCAGATCGAGCGCGCGGGCAAGCCGCAGCCGCAGCTGGTAGCGGTAAAGTGGCGTCGCCTCGACCTGTTGGAAGACCTGGGTGAGATAAACGGGCGAGACGCCCACTTCGGTGGCGATTTCCGAAAGTGTCCAGCGCCGCGCGAGATCGGAGGAAAGCACCAGCTTTGCCCGGTCGACGAGTTTCTGCCGGCCGGCGCTGGCGCCCGCCGCATGCGATGTGCGCTCGCCGAGCGAGCGGCGCACCAGCGTCAGCGCCAATATTTCCGCTTCCAGTGTTTCGGCGACGTTGCGGCTGAGACCATGACGCAGGAGCGCAACCAGCGCCTGCGCGCGCGGATCGATCCGCCGGCGCTGGCGGCGGAAGGAAAAGGGCGGGCCGGGCTGCGCCTGCTCCTTCGGCGTAAGCTCTTCGAGCATGGATTCGTCGATCGCCAGATCGATGCAGGCGTCGCCACCCTCGATAGGGTGGCTGATTCGATATGCCTGGCCGGCATTGAAGAACAAGACCTGATTGGCTTCGGCCACCGTATCATTGCGGCCGACATGCCGCATGAAGACGCCGCGATAGGGATAGACGAGGCTCGTCCTGTGGGCGCATTCCTCGTCGCTCTTATGACGGCACTCGCCATTGCAGACGATGTCACGAATAGTGACCATCTTCGTTTTCAGAAGCGGTGCCGTTGAGAACTGCGACATTGCATATTCCGTATCAGACAGGCCAGAACCGACAGTCCTTATAACAGCACTTTAGTAACGGCTGTAGACGTGAACATCGCTTTCCGTCTGCCCCCTGGAAAGGCCGATATCCTTCAGCTGTTCGTCGGAAAGCTCCATCAACGCATTGCAGTTGCGTCGTTCGTTCATCTTGCGCGCCAGCCAGCGCGCCACCGTGATTGCGGCAAGGAGGAGGCCGGGTCGCGTAAGATGCGAAGAGCGAATATTTCGGGCCGATATCGTGAAATTCGGGCTGTGCATGGTGATCCTCCATCCGTGTTTGGATGGAGGCAGTGAACCATCAGCGGCGTTTTCGCGCTGTCAGATTATTTAGCGATCGAACGCGACGCTTACGCCTTCAGCAGCCACTCGTGCTCGGCGGCATTGTGGAATTTCCAGATCCGCTGCGGTCCGGCCATGACGTTGAGGTAATAGAGATCGTAACCATGGCAGGCGGCGCAGGGGTGATAGCCTTTCGGCACCAGCGTCACGTCGCCGTCCTCGAGCGCCATCGCTTCGTCGAGCGAGCGATCGTCGGTGTAGACGCGCTGGAAAGCGAAGCCCTGCGGCGGGTTGAGGCGATGATAATAGGTCTCTTCCAGGAAGCTCTCGTTCGGCAGGTCGTCTTGGTCGTGTTTGTGCGGCGGATAGGAGGAGGTGTGGCCGCCTGGCGTAATCACCTCGACGACCAGCAGCGAATGCGCCGAGCTATCGTCTTCCGGCATGATATTGTTGACATAGCGCACATTCGTGCCCTTGCCGCGCGTCACCTGCGGGTGCGTGCCGGGCGGGATGGCCTTTGCCTGATAGGTGCCGCCGCCGGGTGCCGAGCAGACCGCGAGCTCCAGATCGGTCTCCGCCGTCACCGACCATGCCGATTCCATCGGGATGTAGAGCGCATGCGGGGCGCCTTCGAACGGGCTCATCCGGCCGCCGAGCGTGCCGAAATCCTTGGTGCCGGCAGACGCTTTGCCCTTGCCGGTCACCCAGACGAGGCAGACTTCGCGATCACCCGTCTCTCCCGAAACGGTCTCGCCCGGCTTCATCCGATGCAGATCGAAGCCGACATAGGTCCAGCCGGCATTTTCCGGGGTGACATGCGTGACGCGGCCATGCGTGCCTGATGGTTTCACCTTGAGATTTGGCATTGGTGTTTTCCTCGTAAGTTGGTGGACGCGGCCCCCTCATCCGGCTGCCGCCACCTTCTCCCCGCTGGGGAGAAGGGGTATACCGCGCCGCTACCATTCCCCTTCTCCCCACCGGGGGTCCGAAGGACGGGTTGAGACCGGTGGCTTAACCCAGGCAAAGGTGCCCGTAGGGCGGATGAGGGGGTTCTTGCTCCAGCAGTCCGGAAAGACGAACTACTTGTGGAAAGAATCTCCGGACAAACAGTTTTTACGATCCCTTGGGGAAGCCTTCCGTTTCCACGGTATAGCCCGCAGCCGTCATGACGCGCATCAACTCGGCGTGACCGATCTCGGCCATTTTCTGCGGCGGGGCCTTTCGCGGATCCTGTTCGGCCTCGACGACGAACCAGCCTTCATAGCCGTGATCGGCCAGCCGCTGGACGATGGCGCCGAAATCGAGCGAGCCGTCGCCAGGCACCGTGAAGGCGCCAAGCGCCACCGCATCGAGGAAGGACTGCCGGCTGCGATCCAGCCCATCCACCACAGGCTTGCGGATGTCCTTGACGTGAACATGGTTGATACGGGCGTGGTGGTTGCCGATGGCGCGCAGCACGTCGCCGCCGGCAAAGGCGAGATGGCCGGCATCGAGCAGCAGCGGGATGCCTTCGCCCGAATGGCGCATGAAGGCGTCGAGTTCCGGCTCGGTTTCGACCACGGCCGCCATGTGGTGGTGATAGGAAAGCGGCATGCCCTGCTCGGCGCACCATTCCCCGAATTCCGTGACGCGACGCGCATAGGCCTTCATCTCGTCATCTGAGAGGCGCGGCTTGGTCGCGAGCGGCTTGGAGCGGTCGCCCTGGATGGAGCGACCGACTTCGCCATAAACGATGCAAGGTGCATTGACCGCCTTGAACAGCGCGATCATCGGCGCGATGCGGTCCTTGTTGGCGGCAAGCTCCTCATTGACCAGCGTGCCGGAGAACCAGCCACCGCACAGCGTCACGTCGGCGGCGCGCAGGATCGGGAGCATCTCTTCCGGATTGCTAGGGAAACGGCGGCCTTGCTCCATGCCGGTGAAACCGGCGCTGCGCGATTGCCGCAGGCATTCCTCGAGGGACACATCGTCGCTGAGCTCAGGAAGATCGTCGTTCCACCAGGCGATGGGCGACATGCCGAGTTTGGCCTTCATCAACATTCTCCTTAAAAGCATTGCGGAAGAGCCGGGACGCTCTTCCGAGAAATCATAGCACTACAGCGCCGCGCGTCTTTTGACGCGCAAAGGACGCTGTAGCACTTCGAATTGCTGCATAATTTTGTCCTTAAATCGATCCCGATTTAAGGAATTATGCAGTAGATTAACCGATGCGCTGGGCGGTGCGTGCTTCGACATAGCCCTTGCGCGCTTCGTTGACCTGTTCGCGCGGGCTGACCTCAGGCACCGCGACATCCCACCAGTGGCCGCCGGCCTCCGTGGTAATGAGCGGATCGGTGTCGATGACGAAGACCGAGGTGCGGTCGTTCTTCTTGGAGGCGGCGAGCGCCTGCTCCAGCTCCACGATCGAGGCGACCTTGACGGCGATGGCGCCCATGCTTTCGGCATGCGCGCGGAAATCGATCTCCGGCATCACCTCGTGATAGGAGTCCTTCAGCAGATTGTTGAAGTTGGCGCCGCCGGTTCCCATCTGCAATCGGTTGATGCAGCCGTAACCGCGATTGTCGAGCACGACGATGTTGAGCTTGAGGCCGAGCATGACCGAGGTGGCGAGCTCGGAATTCATCATCATGTAGGAACCGTCGCCGACCATGACGACGACATCCCGTTCGGGACGCGCCATCTTGGCACCGAGCCCGCCGGCGATTTCGTAGCCCATGCAGGAAAAACCGTATTCCATGTGATAGCTGCCCGGCGCCGTCGCCGGCCAGAGCTTGTGCAATTCGCCCGGAAGGCCGCCTGCAGCACAAAGAACCGTCGTATTCTCGCCGCCGATCGTGCGCGCCACCGCGCCGATCACCTGCGCATCGGAGGGCAGGGCGGCATTGGTGGTTGCCATCGCCTTGGCGGCGGCCTCCAGCCAGATTTTTTTCTCTAAAGATGCCTTTTCTGCAAGCGCTGCCGGCGCCTTCCAGGCGGAAAGCCCGGCCGAAAGCGCCTTCAGCCCTTCGCGCGCATCGGCCACCAGCGGATGACTGTCGTGCTTCACCGCGTCATAGGCGGCGATATTGACGCCGATCATCTTCAGGCTGTCGTTCTTGAACAGCGCCCAGGAGCCCGTGGTGAAATCCTGGCAGCGCGTGCCGACGGCGATGACGAGGTCCGTCTCTTCGGCGATTGCATTCGCCGCCGAGGTGCCGGTGACGCCGACCGAACCAAGCGCCAGCGGATGGTTCTCGTTGATCGACGATTTGCCCGCCTGGCTGACGACGACCGGAATGCCGTGGGCCTCGGCAAAGGCGGCAAGCTCCTTCGTCGCCTGCGAATAAAGCACGCCGCCGCCGGCAACGATCACCGGCTTCTGCGACGCCTTGATCAGCGCGATGGCATTTGCGAGCTCGTCCGCATCCGGCTGCGGCCGGCGGGTCGTCCAGACTTTTTCATCGAACAGGCTTTCCGGATAATCATAGGCTTCTGCCTGAACGTCCTGGCAGAGCGACAACGTCACCGGGCCGCAATCGAGCGGATCGGTCAGGACCTGCATGGCGCGCTTCAGCGCCGAGATGATCTGCTCGGGCCGGGTGATGCGGTCGAAATAGCGCGAAACCGAACGGAAGGCATCATTGGCCGAAACCGTGCCGTCGCCGAAATCCTCGATCTGCTGCAGCACCGGATCCGGCGCACGGTTGGCGAAGACGTCGCCCGGCAGGAAGAGAACGGGAATACGATTGACATGCGCCACGCCGGCGGCCGTCACCATGTTCAGCGCGCCCGGACCGATCGAACTCGTGCAGGCCATGAAGCGCGTGCGGAAATTCGCTTTGGCATAGGCGATCGCGGCATGCGCCATGCCCTGTTCGTTGTGGGCGCGATAGGTCGTCAATTCGCCGCGCACCTGATAGAGCGCCTCGCCGATGCCGGCGACGTTGCCGTGACCGAAGATCGCCCAGACGCCACCGAAGATCGGCACTTTCTTGCCGTCGACGATCGTCATCTGTACTTTCAGGAAATGCGCGACGGCTTGTGCCATCGTCAACCGTATCGTCTTGCCCATCGGGTCCTCCCGCAATCTTTCTTTTCGCGTTTTCCCCTCCCCAACCCCTCCCCACAAGGGGGAGGGACTTAACTTGGGGCGCCGCCTCACACCATGAGCGAGCGTCCTTTGGGACAAGACGCTGCGGCGAGAATGCAGAGAGCCCGGCAGTTTGGCCCCGCCCCCTTGTGGGGAGGGGTTGGGAGGGGTCTTAATTCTAAGTTTACTGATGTCCGCGCGTCTTCAGCCACGCCTCTGTCAGTTGCCGGAAGCGGCCGGCCATGTCGGCGATCGCTTCCTCGTCGTTCATTTCGCCTGAAAGCCAGGCGCGCGCCGGATCGGCAAAGATCGTCCGGCCGACGGCGAAACCCTTCACGGAGGGAGCTGCCAGCGTCGCCTCGAAGCAGGAGATCAGCTCGTTGGCGGGCGCCTCGAGCCCCAGCAGCACGATACCGCGGCACCATGGATCATTTTTGGCGATCACCGCATCGATCTTCTTCCAGGCTTCACGGGATGCCTGCGGCTCCAGCTTCCACCAGTCCGGCTTGATGCCGAGCGCATAGAGTTCCTCCAGCGCTGTCGCGATCGTATTGTCGGTCAGCGGCCCGTTCTTGCCGGAGATGATCTCCACCAGTAGTTCGCGGCCGACCTTGCGGGCGGCCTCGAACAGCGTGCGCAGTTTCTCTTGCTGCTCCGTCTTCAATTCGGCCGGATCATCGGGATGATAGAAGCATAGGCATTTGATGCAATGACCGAGGGGCCATTCGACGAGCTGCGAGCCGATATCCTGGCTGAATTCGAAGCGCAGCGGCTTCGAGCCCGGCAATTCCACCGGCCGCCCGATCCAGGAGAAATTCTTCGTCGCCGCATCGAAGAAAGCGTCGCGGCCGAAGCGTTCGTCGATCAGCATGCCGTAGCCGTCGCGGCCGTTCGAAACCCGCGCCGCTGCCGCCACCGCCAGCCGCTTGAAGGCGACGATCTTTTCGTGGCCGACGCCGAGCTCATCGGCGACGCTGACGAGTTGCGAACGGTGGTCGATCGCCAGCGCCATCAAAAGCGGGATTTCGCCGCGCCGGGTCGATGCCCAGTGGATATGGTTGAGCGCCTCGTCCTTGCGCAGCGCCCGGTGTTTGCTGCCGGTCGTCAGGAAGAAGTCGAGTTCGGCCCAGGTCGGATATTCCGGCGAGCACAGCAGGCGTGAGACGGCGAAGGCGCCGCAGGCATTGGCCCAGGTGGCGCAGGTCTTCAGCGGCTCGTCTCTCAGGAAACCGCGCAGGAAGCCGGACATGAAGGCATCGCCGGCGCCGAGCACGTTGAAGACTTCGATCGGGAAACCCTGGCCGATGATGCCGGCTTCGAGATCGTCGGCGATCGGCCCGTCATAGACGATGCAGCCCATGGCGCCGCGCTTCAAGACGATCGTCGCCGGTGACAGGCGGCGGATCTCCTTCAGCGCGCCGAGCACGTCGTCGGCGCCGGAAGCGATCAGGATTTCTTCTTCGGTGCCGACGATGAGATCGCAGTCGGGCAGCGTCTCCTTCATCTTCGAGGAGACCCGGTCGGATTTCACATAGCGCTCGAAGCCTTCCGCATGGCCGGCAAGGCCCCAGAGGTTCGGCCGGTAATCGATATCGAAGATCACCTTGCGGCCGTTCGCCTTGGCGATGCGGATAGCCTTGCGTTGCGCGGCTTCGGTATTCGGCCGTGAGAAATGTGTGCCGGAAACGAGAACGGCGCGCGACGATCTGATGAAATCCTCGTCGATATCGCCTTCATCGAGCGCCATGTCGGCGCAGTCCGACCGATAGAAGATCATCGGCGACACACCCTCGGCCTCGACCGCCAGCAGCACCAGCGCCGTCAGCCGCTCCTTGTCGGTGATGATGCCGTCTGTGGCCACACCTTCGCGCGCCGACTGCTCGCGGATGAAGCGTCCCATCTGCTCGTCGCCGACGCGGGTGATGAGGCCGGATTTGAGGCCGAGCCGCGCCGTGCCGATGGCGATATTGGCCGGGCAGCCACCGACGGACTTGGCGAAGGAGCCGATATCCTCCAGCCGCGAACCGATCTGCTGGCCGTAAAGATCGACCGAGGAACGGCCGATGGTGATCACATCAAGCGCCGGCTCCGGCTGTGAACCCGGATTCGATTGTACCATGATGTCCTCCCGCTAGATTTTGCGCGGCTTCCAGTGCCTGCGAATTTTCAATAATGAAACATCGGTTCCGATATTTTGTCAATTCGGAATGTTTATTCCATTTTGCCTTTTGCAGGTTTTGACTGTTGATGCTTGCGCCGCCGCTCGGCGATTGCAACCGGCAGTGCCATCGTGAGTGCCATCGAGGCCGAAAGCGAGCGGAAGCCGGCGAAATCGGCCTCCGCCACCTCGAACCAGTGCGTGGCGCAGGCGGCAAGCGGCGAGAAGGCCGAATCGGTGATCGCAATGACGGGGACGCCGCGGTCGGCAAGCTCCTGGCTCTGGTTGAGGCTGTCGGCCGCATAGGGCGAAAAGCTCGCCGCGATCGCCGCATCCTTCGGTGTTGCGAACTGCACCATCTCAGGGTCGACACCGTTCGGCGAGGCGACGATCTGGTGGCGGATGTTGAGCTTGGAAAAAGCGTAGGTCATGTGCGCCGTCAAGGGGTAGGAGCGCCGTTTGGCGATCAGATAGATCGTCTCGGCGTTAGCAAGGATATTCACGGCTTTGGTGAAAGTATCGCTCTGCACCGTCGCCGCCAGCCGATTGACCGACTGGTTTGCCGCGGCGATGAAGCCGGAGAGCAGATTGGCGTCCTCATCGTCGCCGCTCGATTGCTCCAGCGTGACGAGGCGCTCTTCGTAGCTCAGCGTCCGGTCGCGCAATCTCTCGCGAAAGATGCTCTGCAGGTCGGAAAAGCCTCCATAACCCAGATGATGCGCCAGGCGCACCAGCGTCGACGGCTGAACGTCGGAGGCGGCCGCGATGCTCGCCGTCGTGCCGAAGGCGATCTCGTCGGGATTGCCGAGGGCGAAGGCGGCGACCTGCGCCAGCCGCTTCGGCATGTTCGCCTTGCGCTCGATGATGGTACTGCGCAGGCTTTCGAAATCGCGCGGTACGCGCGCGTGCCTCTGGGGATCGTTATCCATGCTTGCAGCTCGGGAGATGAAACAAATATTCCATATTATCGAACATAAACGATTTCAAACGACACGGCCAATTGTTTTTAATCCCCTGTAATTGAAGGCTTTTGAACAATTACATTCGGGAATGGCGCAGAAATGCCTGTGAGCAGGTCCCTTGTCAAAATGATCCAAATATTCCAAAAATCCGCGCGCAGCTCTGGAGGAGACGGAAATGAAGCCACTCGGCATCGGTTTGATCGGCACCGGCTATATGGGCAAGTGCCATGCGCTGGCGTGGAATGCGGTGAAGACGGTGTTCGGCGATGTCGAGCGTCCACGTCTTGTGCATCTGGCCGAAGCCAATGCCGGGCTTGCAGAGGCTCGTGCCGGTGAATTCGGCTTCGAGAAGGCGACGGCCGACTGGCGGGCGCTGATCGCCGACCCCGATGTCGACGTCGTCTCCGTCACCACGCCCAATCAGTTCCACGCCGAGATGGCGATTGCAGCCCTTGAGGCCGGCAAACATGTCTGGTGCGAAAAGCCGATGGCGCCGGCCTATGCCGATGCCGAGCGCATGCTGGAAACGGCGAAGCGATCCGGCAAGGTTGCCGCCCTTGGCTATAATTACATTCAGAATCCCGTCATGCGGCATATCAGGACGCTGATTGGCGAAGGCGCCATCGGCGCGGTCAATCATATCCGCGTCGAGATGGATGAGGATTTCATGGCCGATCCCGATGTCTTCTTTTATTGGAAGAGCGAGCTTTCCGCCGGCTACGGCGCGCTCGACGATTTCGCCGTGCACCCGCTCTCACTGCTCTGGTATCTCTTCGGCCATGTCGAGGCCGTCATAACGGATATGGTCAAACCCTATGCCGACCGCCCGCTGAGCGAGGGCGGTCGCCGTGCCGTCGAAAACCACGATGGCGCCAACGTGCTGATGCGGCTTGGCGGCGGCATCTCCGCCGTGTTGATGGCGAATCGCGCCGCCTGGGGTCGCAAGGGCCGGATTGCGCTGCAGATTTATGGCTCGACAGGCTCGATCGTCTACGACCAGGAGCGGATGAACGAATTCGAACTCTATCAGTGCGAGGGTCGTGGCTCCGAGCAGGGCTTCCGCAAGATACTGGCGGCACCCGCCCATCAGCCTTATGATCGGTTTATCCCGGCACCAGGCCACGGCCTCGGCTTCAACGATCTGAAGATCATCGAATGCCGTGAGCTGATCCGGGCAATATCAGGCGAGCCGTCGTCGATCGTGACATTCGAAGACGGTCTCAGGATAGAGAAGTCGGTGCATGCCATGGCACAGTCCTTCCACGAGCGCCGCTGGATCGAGATCGGCTGAATGTAAGAGGCCGCTTTCCGTTGACGGGGCGTGGGGTAGGGAATAGGCCTTGGCGTGGTTGTCGGGCGCAGCTTCAGGAGTGAGATCGTGACGGATAGACTGGTGATCATCGGCGCGGGACAGGCCGGTTTCGCATTGGCGGCCAAGCTGCGTGCGTTGAAGGATACGCGCCCGATCACCCTCATCGGCGCGGAAGACGTCGCCCCCTATCAGCGCCCGCCGCTCTCAAAGAAATACCTGCTCGGCGAAATGGCTTTCGACCGCCTGCTGTTCCGCGCCGAGCACTGGTATGCGGACAATGACGTCGACCTTCGCCTTTCGACCTGGGCCGAGCAGATCAAGCCGGACAGCAAGCAGGTTCTGCTGCAGGACGGCTCCGTTCTTGATTACGGCACGCTGGCGCTCGCCACCGGCTCGACGCCGCGCCGGCTGCCGGCCGCAATCGGCGGCGATCTCGAAGGCGTCTATGTCGCCCGCGACAAGCGCGATGCCGATCAGCTCGCTGACGAGATGCGCCCCGGTCGCCGCGTCCTCATCATCGGTGGCGGTTATATCGGTCTCGAGGCGGCGGCCGTTGCCCGCCATCGCGGCCTGGAAGTCACCGTCATCGAGATGGCCGACCGCATCCTGCAGCGCGTCGCGGCGAAGGAGACCGCCGACATCATGCGCGTGATCCACGAGGCCCATGACGTGGTGATCCGCGAGAAGACAGGGCTCAAGCATCTGATCGGCAAGGATGGCCGCGTCACCGGCGCCGCACTTTCCGACGGATCGGTCATCGACATCGATTTCGCCGTCGTCGGCATCGGTGTCGCCCCGAACGATCAGCTTGCCAAGGAAGCCGGCCTCGAAGTCGCCAACGGCATTGTCGTCGACGAATTCGCCCGCACCTCCGATCCGGCGATCTTTGCGGCTGGCGATTGCGCCGCACTTCCCTGGCAGGGCGGCCGCATCAGGCTCGAATCGGTGCAGAACGCCGTCGACCAGGCCGAAGCGGCGGCAGCCGTCATCGCCGGCGGCAGCGAGCCCTATGATCCGAAGCCGTGGTTCTGGTCCGACCAGTATGACGTCAAGCTGCAGATCGCCGGCTTCAATCTTGGTTATGACGAGACGCTGCTGCGCCCCGGCGCCCGCGAAGGCGCCCATTCGGTCTGGTACTTCAGGGAAGGCCGGCTGATCGCCGTCGATGCGATCAACGACGCGAAAGCCTATGTGACCGGCAAAAAACTGCTGGAATCCGGGACCAATCCCGACAAATCGATTCTCGCCGACCCCTCTGCTGACCTCAAGAGCCTGCTCAGCTGAGCTTGGCTTCTTCATCGAAGAGAACGAAGCGCGATCAAATTCCGCGGATTTTGCCAGGAAATGCGGTTTGTTGGCGCAACCGGCCGAATTGCAGCTCGCTGCATTTCTTCTGGTGAAAACTCAAAAAACCCTTGCATTCACAGACCGGTCACCATAGTTAGGCCGCACCGGAGAGGTGGCCGAGTGGTCGAAGGCGCTCCCCTGCTAAGGGAGTATACGTCAAAAGCGTATCGTGGGTTCGAATCCCATCTTCTCCGCCATCCCGATTTCTTAAGCGCGCATCGATCGTTAGTTTCTGGCCGGGAATCATGTTCGCTTAGTTGGCTAGGCCGCGCGACGAAAAAATCTCTCTGCCTCAAGCGAGAGAATCGCCCGCGGGAATCACCTCCCGCGCTCCAGCCACCAGCAGGGGCGAAAGCGGATCGGTGCACGTCGGGTTACGCTTCCGGCAATCATGAATCCCCCGCAAGAGCCGCATTTTGTCGAAAAAGTGTCACGAATGTGTCGCAAAGCGCATGTCCAATCCTTTGCTGGTCTGACCTAAGCCTCCGCAAAATCAGGGTTTTCTTAACAAAGCATAAAGGAAATCGAGGCCGGTTGCCCGACTTGTGTCCTTTCAGCAACAGAATGTCGGGAAGGCTCCCTCAAATCACCCATCCGAGTAAGTTGGTGATTGCGTGACGGCTTCCGTCTTGTATTTTCAGCGTCGGAAGCAAGGGCGACTGATCGTCCACTTCTTGAAACACGGGGATGGGGCAGGGAACGCTGCTCAGCGAAAGATCCCAAACCCGATCGAAACTTTGAATTGGAGGTCATTTATGAACATCAAGAGCCTTCTTCTCGGCTCCGCTGCTGCTCTCGCAGTAGTTTCCGGTGCTCAGGCTGCTGACGCTATCGTTGCTGCCGAGCCGGAACCGGTTGAATATGTTCGCGTCTGCGACGCTTACGGCACCGGCTATTTCTACATCCCGGGCACCGAAACCTGCCTCAAGATCAACGGCTACGTCCGTTTCCAGGTCAACGTTGGCGAAGATGTCGGCGGCGATTCTGACTGGGATGCATTCACCCGCGGTCAGGTTCAGTTCACGGCAAAGAGCGACACCGAGTATGGTCCGCTGACCGGCGTCATCGTCATGCAGTTCAATGCTGACAATGCCACCGATCAGGCTGCTAAGCTCGACTCCGCTTACCTCGACATCGCCGGCTTCCGCGCTGGTCTGTTCTACAGCTGGTGGGACGATGGCCTCTCCGGCGAAACCGACGACATTGGCTCGCCGGTCACCCTGCATAACTCCATCCGTTATCAGTACGAAACCGACGCCTTCTACGCTGGCATCAGCGTCGATGAACTCGAAGACGGCTTCTACAAGACGGACGAAGAAGCCAACAACGTTGGTGTTGCAGTTGGTCTCGGCGGCAAGGCTGGTGCATTCAGCTACCAGATCACTGCCGGCTACGACGTCGACAACGAAGACGGTGCTGTCCGTGCAATGGGTACGGTTGACATCGGTCCTGGTACGCTCGGCCTCGCTGCCGTATACGCTACCGGCCCGAGCTCCTACTACACCAAGGCTGAATGGGCTATCGCTGCCGAATACGCGATCAAGGCAACCGACAAGCTCAAGATCACTCCTGGCGTCCAGTACTACAGCAACTACTACGTTGCTGGCGACGACTTCAGCGACGGCGATGCCTGGAAGGTTGGTCTGACGGTTGATTACCAGATCGTCGACAACTTCTACGCCAAGGCTTCGGTTCAGTACCTCGATCCGGAAGATGATGACGACACCACGGCTGGCTACTTCCGCCTGCAGCGTGCGTTCTAATCTGATCTGACTTCGGTCAATCAGGAAAGCCCGGCTCTCGAGCCGGGCTTTTTGTATTTGGACGAATGGCCCATTGTGTCAGTTGAGCAATTTCGCGAGGTTATCGGCAGGTGTCGAGAAAAACTCGAATTATCGTGGGAATATTGCCAAGATGCAGGAGCGGGGCGTGTCCTTGACCTTCGGCGGTATGAAGGATCATCCCAGAATGCCGCCGCGCCATTTCGCCGGCGCTTTCCAGTGAAAGCAGCGACGTATTTTCGCCGCGGATCAGCATGAGCGGCAACCGGCTCAGGCCTTCGAATTGCCCCCAGAGATCAGGCAGCGGCTGGCTGAAATCGATCGATTTTAGTGCCTCCGCGATCGCCGGGTCGAAGTCGGCGACCGGCCGTCCGCCGA
Source organism: Rhizobium sp. WYCCWR 11152 (assembly GCF_013087615.1). Lineage (NCBI taxonomy): Bacteria > Pseudomonadati > Pseudomonadota > Alphaproteobacteria > Hyphomicrobiales > Rhizobiaceae > Rhizobium > Rhizobium sp. WYCCWR 11152. Next base: position 694,833 of record NZ_JABFCP010000009.1, read on the forward strand.
TATCGCGATAAAGGGCAAGCGCCATCTCGCGCCAATCTTCCTCTGCAAGCGCGGTAAACGACGCGCCATGATTTTCCTTCAATATATCAGCCGCCTCGTTCCAGTCCGCCGGCTTCCTGCCGCTGTTGAGGTAGTCGCGGATCCGCGCCAGCCCCTCCGCCTCGAGCACGGGCCCGATATCGTTGAGGATGACGGCTTCGAGAAGATCCGGCCGTGTCGCCGCGATCAGATGCAGGATCAGCCCGCCCCGCGACGTGCCGACGAAGATCGCCCGCTCGATGCCGAGCGCTTCGCAGGCGGCAAGGACGTCGCCGGCCTCGATGGCGAGATTGTAGTTCGCCTTGTTCTCATCCCATGCCGAGTTTCCCCGTCCGCGCGAATCGAGCGCAATCACCCTGCGAGGCATTGTTGTGTCCCGGGAGAGAAGCAGCGCAAGCGGATGAAAATCCCGTGTATTGCGGGTCAGGCCGGGCAGGCAGATCACCGGCAGCCGTCCGGCGGTTACCGCCTGGTCTGGTTGGTAGTCGCGGGCATAAAGCCTCAACCCATCAGAAGACGTGAAAAATCGTTCCTGGAAACCGTCTGCATCCGTATCCGGCATCGCATCCCTCGAGACCTGTTTGATCCCGAAGATGTAGCTTGCTTTTCAAGCCGCGCCAAATGGCTTCAGGAGGCGCTTCGTCCGCCGATCAGGTCGCGCTCGATATCGGTGGGTTGGCCGAGACGGGCTTTATAAACCTCGTAATTCTCCATCACCCGCTGCACATAGTTGCGCGTTTCGGGGAAGGGGATGCGCTCGATCCAGTCGACGATCTCGTCGATCGGCCTGCCGCGCGGATCACCGTAGCGGCCGATCCATTCCGGCACCCGCTTCGGCCCGGCATTATAGGCAATGAAGGTGAGGATATAGGAGCCGCCGAAGGCGTCGATCTGCTCGCCGAGATAATGGGCACCGAGTGTCGCGTTATAGCCGGCATCGGCCGTTAGCTTGTCCTTGGAAAAGGCGATGTTGTGGCGCTTGGCCACTGCCTGGGCCGTTCCCGGCAGAAGCTGCAGCAGGCCGCGCGCGTTCGCCGCCGATACGGCGGCCGGGTTGAAGGCGCTTTCCTGCCGGGCGATGGCATAGGCAAGCGCCTTGCCGGAGCCCGTTATATTGGCGTTCGCCGGGATCACGCCGACCGGAAAGGCAAGCGCTGCGACATCGATGCCGCGTCCATAGGCGATCTTGCCGATCTGCAGCGAGAGATGATGATCGCCGGATTGCTCGGCCCGTGCCGCAAGGACAGCCAATTCGCCGGGGCTTTGCAGTTGATCGGCGAGCGCGAGATAGAGAATGGTGGCCCGCCATCCATGGCCGGCGGCCTCCAGCCGGGCGATCGCCTGCACGGCTTCGCGTGCCTGGAAGCGCTGCCGGTCGGCCGTGCTGGGTGCGGGATAGGTGACATTAAGCGTCTTTCGCCCCAGCCTTTCGGCCGCGAGCTGCCCATAGAAGGTGCCGGGAAAATCCGCGGCCTTCGCATAGAATTCGCTGGATTTGCCGGGGCCTCCGGCCTCCGCTGCTCGTCCCAGCCAATACCAGGCGCGTGAAACCGAGATCGGTCCGTTTGATGTCTGCAGGATCTTGCGGAAATGTCTTTCCGCCGTTGCCGGGTCCTGGAGGCCGCGAAGCGCGTACCATCCGGCATGGAATTCAGCCTCGACGATATCCGTCGGGCTCGTTGCGGCGTAGTTTGCGACGATGCGATAGGCAGGCTTGAACTGTCCCTGGTCGACGAGACCACGGCTGATGATGCGCTGCTCGTTCCACCATTCGCCGGAATTGACGAGTTCGCTGCGCTCGGGCGGCATCTGCTCCAGAAGCACAGCCGCTTCGGCATATTTGTCTTGCTTGCGCAGATATTCGATCCGCGCAAACAGCAGGCCGGCATCGCCGCGCCATTTCGCATCGACGGCGTTGAGCAAGGCGCCGGCATTGCCGGCTTTGGCGTCGACGGCAGCCCAGGCCGTGTAGAGCGACTGCGCCTGGCCCATGTCTCCGAAGCGCTTGGCCTGCGCCACCCGGCCGCGATACATCAGATAGTCCATCCGCGCCTTATGGTCGGCAGGCGTCAACAGCGCGGAAAACTCGATGAGGATCTTGTCCTCGATCGCCTTGTCGAGAGCCTCTCCGCGCCAGACCTTGCGGATATATTTTGCCGCCTGCGCCTGCTTGCCTGACGCAACCAGCGCCCGGCCGAGGATGACGGCGCCCTGCGTCGTCTCGGGCGCGGTATCGCCGAAGGCGGCGAGCACGGCGGAAGGGGCGGGATTTTCGTCATAGATCGCGCGTTCGGAATAGGCGCGCAGCCGCGAAAGACCCGGCCAGCTCTTGAGCTCTTGCGCGGCGCTGGCGATTTCATAAGAAGGAACACCCTTCAATCCGGAAACGGCGATCGCCCAGGTGAGGATATGGCGGTCGAGCGTCCCGTCGCCCATGCTGTCGCGGATCGAAAGCGCCAGCTGCGGGTCCTTGTCGGAAAGCGCGTCGAGGCCGGCTTTCAGGTCGCCGTTGACGGGCGCGATGGCCGGATTGCGCGGAATGGCGCCTGTTGTGATCGATTCCGGTATGGCTGTCTCGGGAATGAAGCCGAGCGGCTTGACGGCAGGCATGGGGGTGCTTTCGCCGGGAAGCGGCGACGCAACACTGCTCCACGCGGCGGCGATGAAGCCGAAGGCGGACAGAATCAGGACAGCTTTCTTCATCCGGGATCTCGCAACGAAAACACGCCCTGCCATTTGGCTAGAGGCATCTTAACGAAACCTTACCGTACCAGGTAAAATTCATTCACATCTGCTATCGGAATTTGCCCTAAACCGAACTCTGCGCGCTTGTCGCGATGATTTCGGCGCTCTATGGTGCGCAACTCATATTCATGGAATGCGGCCGAAGCAAGGATTTGGTCGTGAGGAGCTTTGCATGTTCAATGGGTCCATTCCCGCCCTCGTCACCCCCTTCACGGATGCCGGACTGATCGACGAAGACAGCTTCGCCGCTCATGTCGACTGGCAGATCAAGGAAGGCAGCGGCGGTCTCGTTCCGGTCGGCACGACCGGTGAATCCCCGACGCTGTCGCATGCCGAGCACAAACGGGTGGTGGAACTCTGCATCGAAGTTGCCGCAAAACGCGTTCCCGTCATGGCCGGCGCCGGCTCGAACAATACGCGTGAGGCGATCGAGCTTGCCCAGCATGCCGAAAAGGTCGGTGCGAATGCCGTTCTGGTCGTCACGCCCTATTACAATAAGCCGACGCAGAAGGGTTTGATCGCGCATTTTTCGGCGATCGCCGAGGCCGTCGATCTGCCGATCTATATCTATAACATCCCCGGTCGCTCGGTGGTCGACATGACACCGGAAACGATGGGTGCGCTCGCCAAGGCGCATAGGAATATCGTCGGCGTCAAGGATGCGACGGGCAAGATCGAGCGCGTCTCCGAACAGCGTATCACCTGCGGCGCGGATTTCAGGCAGTTATCCGGCGAGGATGCGACGGCGCTCGGCTTCAACGCCCATGGCGGCGTCGGCTGTATTTCGGTAACGGCCAATGTTGCCCCGCGCCTTTGCGCCGACTTCCAGGCGGCAACGCTGGCAGGCGACTATGCCCGCGCCCTGGAATATCAGGATCGGCTGATGCCGCTCCACAAGGCGATCTTCCTTGAGCCGGGTCTTTGCGGCGCCAAATACGGGCTCTCCAAACTTGGCCGGATGAGCCGCAACGTTCGTTCGCCGCTGCTTTCGACGCTGGAGCCGGCAACGGAATCGGCGATTGACGCCGCGATGCGCCATGCAGGCCTGTTGAACTGACGAGACCGGCCGTCTTCACAAGACGGGGTCTCTCCCTTACATAAAGGGCAAGGAATGAGGGTGCGGCTTTTCGCGCTCTAAAAAAGCAATTGGAATATCGTCATGGCCCCCAAAGGCAGCCAGCGCGTGGTGAACAAGATCGTGGCCGAAAACCGCAAGGCCCGCTTCAACTACGAGATCATCGATACTTACGAGGCGGGCATCGTGCTGATGGGCACGGAGGTCAAGTCGCTGCGCGAAGGCAAGGCCAATATCGCCGAATCCTACGCCTCGGATGAGGGCGGCGAGATCTGGCTGATCAATTCCTATCTGCCGGAATATCTGCAGGCCAACCGCTTCAATCACGAGCCGCGCCGGCGCCGCAAGCTGCTGCTGTCGGGCCGTGAAATCCATCGTCTGCGCTCTGCCATCAACCGCGAAGGCATGACGCTGATCCCGCTGAAGATCTATTTCAACGATCGCGGTCGGGCGAAGATGGAACTGGCGCTCGCCAAGGGTAAGAAATTGCACGACAAGCGCGAATCCGAGAAGGAGCGCGATTGGAACCGGCAGAAGAGCCGCCTGCTGAAGGCTCATGGCTGACCGCGCTGCCATGGTTTATGATCACGTCCTGATTGTCGCGGCCACTCCGGTTCGGGATGGAGAGGTCAATCCTCGAGATCGCTGACCGGGGCAACTTCGGCCGGGCGTGGCGCCCGCTCGGAGGGATCACGACCGATTTCAGCCTTCAGAGACAAGAGATCGATGAAATGATCGGCCTGTCGGCGCAGGTCGTCGGCGATCATCGGCGGCTGGGTCGCCATGGTCGAGATCACCGAGACCTTGCGACCTCTGCGCTGCAACGCCTCGACCAGGTTCGTGAAATCACCGTCGCCCGAGAAGATGACGAGATGATCGACCGTTTCGGACTGCTCCATGGCGTCGATGGCAAGCTCGATGTCCATGTTGCCTTTGATCTTTCGGCGGCCCATGGAATCTGTGAATTCCTTGGCGGGCTTGGTGACGACTTTGTAGCCGTTGTAGTCGAGCCAGTCGATCAGCGGCCGGATCGATGAATATTCCTGATCTTCGATCAGAGCGGTATAATAATATGCGCGCAGCAGATATCCGCGTTTCTGGAATGCTTTCAAGAGCTTGCGGTAATCGATGTCAAAGCCGAGGCTCTTGGATGCAGCGTAGAGATTGGCGCCGTCAATGAAGAGTGCAATTTTTTCGCGTGGGTCAAACATCGCTTACCAATCCAATGAGAGCAATCGAAATCCGCATGGGACAAACTTAAATAAAAACAATAGCTTGTGTTTCGATTTCGATCCGGTCCTTACTTTATGAATTATTCATATATGAAAGATTTAGGGCACGATTCGACATATTCCAAGCAACCTTCGGTGGAATTATGACATTCTCCATGGGAATCTAGCTCAGCCGCGGATAAAGACGAGGGGAGCCGGAATGAAAAACTTGTATTTGCCCGGTTTTAATTGTATCGGGCGTGTTAATCCCGAAATGACGACCGTAAAGGACAGGCAATGGCCCGTGTCACAGTTGAAGATTGCATCGACAAGGTGGAGAACCGCTTCGAGCTGGTTCTGCTCGCCAGCCACCGCGCCCGGCTGATTTCCCAGGGTGCCTCGATCACCATCGATCGCGACAACGACAAGAATCCTGTGGTGGCCCTGCGCGAAATTGCCGATGAGACACTTTCGCCCGATGACCTCAAGGAAGATCTGATCCATTCGCTGCAAAAGCATGTCGAAGTCGACGAACCCGAGCCCGATCCGGCAAGCATGATCGCCGCCGGCGGTGTCGCCGCAGCCGACAGCGAAGAGCAGGACGATGTGCCGGAGACGATCACTTTCGACCAGATGTCGGAAGAAGAGCTGCTTGCCGGCATCGAAGGCCTCGTGCCGCCGGAAAAGAGCGACGATTACTAAGCGCGCCGGCTGGATCTCTCGTCGCATCGGTCAGATGCGACCCTGAAAAAGCTGCATGCGATGCAAAAGAGCGACGATTACCAATCGTCAATCTTGCACCTTTATTGCTTAGGCATATTATTGCCCATGTGTGCGCCAATCGTTGATTGGCGCGCTTTTATTTTTATCGGAGTGGCTTTGGAATGATGCGGCAGTACGAGCTCGTGGAGCGGGTTCAGCAATACAAGCCCGATGCCAATGAAGCACTGCTGAACAAAGCCTATGTTTATGCCATGCAGAAGCATGGCCAGCAAAAGCGCGCGAGCGGCGATCCCTATATTTCCCATCCGCTCGAGGTCGCCGCCATTCTCACCGACATGCACCTCGATGAATCGACCATCGCGGTTGCCCTTCTGCACGATACGATCGAGGATACGACGGCGACACGCGCCGAGATCGACGAACTCTTCGGCGAGGATATCGGCCGCCTGGTCGAGGGTCTGACTAAGATCAAGAAGCTCGATCTCGTCACCAAGAAGGCCAAGCAGGCGGAAAACCTGCGCAAGCTGCTGCTGGCCATTTCCGACGATGTGCGCGTGCTGCTCGTCAAGCTTGCCGATCGCCTGCACAATATGCGCACCCTCGATCACATGTCGGCCGACAAGCGTGCCCGCATTTCCGAGGAGACGATGGAAATCTATGCGCCGCTCGCCGGCCGCATGGGCATGCAGGACATGCGCGAGGAACTCGAGGAGCTCTCCTTCCGGCATATGAACCCGGAAGCCTACGAGACCGTCACCAAAAGGCTGGAAGAGCTTTCGAAGCGCAACGAGGGCATCGTCAAGAAGATCGAGGCCGAGCTACGCGACCTTTTGGTCGCAAGCGGCCTGACGAGCGCCTACGTCAAGGGCCGGCAGAAGAAGCCTTATTCGGTCTTCCGTAAGATGCAGTCGAAGTCGCTTTCCTTCGAGCAGCTTTCCGATGTCTATGGCTTCCGCCTGATTGTCGAGGACATCCCCTCCTGTTACCGCGCGCTCGGCATCGTCCACACGCGCTGGCGCGTCGTGCCCGGCCGCTTCAAGGACTATATCTCGACGCCGAAGCAGAACGATTACCGTTCGCTGCACACCACCATCGTCGGCCCCTCCAGCCAGCGCATCGAACTGCAGATCCGCACCAAGCGCATGCACGAAATCGCCGAATTCGGCATCGCCGCCCACACGCTCTATAAGGACGGCGCCACCAATGCCGATGGCGACATCCTTTCTCGCGAATCCAATGCCTATTCCTGGCTGCGTCATACGATCGAGGCCTTGGCCGAGGGTGACAGCCCGGAAGAATTCCTCGAGCATACCAAGCTCGAACTCTTCCAGGACCAGGTCTTCTGCTTCACGCCGAAGGGCAAGCTGATTGCCCTGCCACGTGGCGCCACCCCGATCGATTTCGCCTATGCGGTGCACACCAATATCGGCGACACCACGGTGGGCGCCAAGATCAACGGCCGCATCATGCCGCTGGTGACGCGGCTTGCGAATGGCGACGAGGTCGAGATCATCCGCTCCGGCGTACAGGTTCCACCGGCCGCCTGGGAGGAGATCGTCGTGACCGGCAAGGCGCGAGCCGCCATCCGTCGCGCCACCCGCATGGCGATCCGCAAGCAATATGCCGGCCTCGGCCACCGCATTCTCGAGCGCACCTTCAATAGGGCCGGCAAGATCTTCTCGCGCGAGGCGATGAAGCCGGCGCTGCACCGTCTCGGCCAGAAGGATGTCGAGGATGCGATCGCCGCCGTCGGCCGCGGCGAAATGTCCTCGCTCGACGTGCTGCGCGCCGTCTATCCTGATCATCAGGACGAGCGCGTCACCGTGAAGCCCTCCGGCGATGACGGCTGGTTCAACGTCCGCAGCGCCGCCGGCATGATCTTCAAGATCCCCGGCAAGACCAAGGCAGGGCATGACGGCGGTCATTCGGAAATCGACGCCGATGCCGACATCGGGCCCATCCGCGGCCTGTCCGGCAATGTCGACGTCAAGTTCGCGCCGACCGGCGCCGTGCCCGGCGATCGCATCGTCGGCATCATGGACCAGGGCAACGGCATCACCATCTATCCGATCCAGTCGCCGAGCCTGCAGCGTTTCGACGATCAGCCCGACCGTTGGATCGACGTGCGCTGGGATCTCGACGAAGCCAACAAGTCGCGATTCATGGCGCGTATCATGGTGAATGGGCTGAATGAACCCGGCACGCTCGCCAAGGTCGCCCAGACGGTCGCAGGCCTCGACGTCAATATCCGCTTGCTGAACACGGTGCGGGTGGCGGCGGATTTCACCGAAATGATGCTCGAGGTTGAGGTCTGGGACCTGCGCCAGCTCAACCAGTTGCTCGCCCAGATGAAGGAACTGGATTGCATCGCCACGGTCCGGCGGCTCTACGAGTAAGCTTTTGTTAAGTCCCTCAGGGGTTTGAGCGAAAAATTGCACATTTTATGATCGTTTTAGGATCGGAAAGGCGCATCAAAAAGGCGAGTAATGCAGTGAGCGCATGGCTGTCTCCATGTTGCGGTGGTGGTAATTAACCTCTGCCGGGCCTATCTTCTGGTCATCGAAACGTAAACAGAAGATGAGACAAGATAATGTTTGACCCTATCAAGAAATTCGCTCGTGCCTTTCGCGCTCCGACCACGCAGGAACGTGAAATGGCATATTTGGATGGCTCGTTCGATCGTATCGACCTCGAGTTTCGTCAGCGCCAGGTCGACCGCGGTCTGTTCCGCAATCGCTAATACCAAACTTATACTTGAGACAAGTGAGGGACGTTATGCATAACGGACGCCCCTCGGCATGAAGAAGCTCCTCTTCACAGAGAGAAATGAGGGGTGGATTTTCGAGCGGTATCATTTGCCGCTCTTGTCATGGTGGTGTGCGCTGCACTAAATACCGGCCATGTTGTTTCGCCGTCGCAAACCTGCGGGATTCAAGGAAAAGATGCGGGAGCTTTTGTGGCCTCGCAAGGGTTTCCTTCGCCCGATCCGTTACCTGACAATGCGCGTCCTGCGCCTGAGCGCTTCGCCGCATGCGGTTGCCGCCGGCGTCGCTGCGGGTGTCTTCGTCTCGTGGACGCCTTTCATCGGCGTGCATTTCGTCATGGCTTTCGTCATCACCTATTTCCTCTCCGGTAGCATGGTGGCCGCCGCCCTCGGCTGCGCCGCCTTCGGCAATCCGCTGACCTATCCCTTTATCTGGGGGATCACCTGGGAGATCGGACATTTGCTGTTGAGCCGCAAGGATCAATTGGCCGGTCAGACGGTGGATCTCGCCGCCCTTTTCCACAAGCTGAATTTCACTGAATTATGGAAGCCGGTGCTGGAGCCGATGCTGGTCGGCGCCATCCCGCCGGCGATCGTCACTTCCGTTGCGCTCTATGCGTTGACGTTCTACACCGTCAGGGGTTTTCAGACGCGCCGGCATATACGGTTGATGGAGCGGGCGCGCCTGCGCCTTGCCGTTCCAGCCGGCAACATGCCGAGCATATGAACCCGATCAAGAATTCTTAAGCGACGGAAGGTTCCGGCATGATCATCGGCATTGGCAGCGATCTGATCGACATTCGCCGTGTCGAGAAATCCATCGAGCGCTTCGGCGAGCGTTTCACCCATCGCTGCTTCACCGAGATCGAGCGCGCGCGTTCCGATAAGCGGGCAAACCGTGCCGCATCCTATGCCAAGCGTTTCGCCGCCAAGGAGGCCTGTTCCAAGGCGCTCGGCACCGGCATAGCGCAGGGCGTCTTTTGGAAGGACATGGGCGTCGTCAACCTGCCGAGCGGCAAGCCGACCATGGTTTTATCGGGCGGCGCCGCCCTGATCCTCGAATCGCTGCTGCCCGCGGGCCACAGGCCCGCCATTCATTTGACAATAACCGATGATTATCCCTTGGCGCAGGCCTTCGTCATTATCGAGGCGTTGCCCGAGAGCCTCTGATCGCGACCTCGGGCGCTGTTGATCGTGACCTCGGGAGTTGTTGATCGCGACCTCTCGTCGCTTTTGATGTTGTCGCCATTGCCGCAACCGGCCGAAGCCGCTAGAGAGAACGACAGAAAGAATTGCGCCGCCGCGGCGTCTTGAAGGAATAAGACTGCGTGTCCGAAAAAGTCGAAGCCAAGCCGAACGCCCTCTGGGAAAATATCAAAGTCATCATCCAGGCGCTGATTCTGGCGATGGTGATCCGAACGGTGCTGTTCCAGCCCTTTACCATTCCGTCCGGTTCGATGATGCCGACACTGCTGGTCGGCGACTACATCTTCGTTAACAAGTTCGCTTACGGCTATTCGAAATATTCGCTGCCCTTCTCGCCAGATATCTTCAGCGGCCGCCTGTTCGGCGCCGATCCTAAGCGTGGCGACATCGTCGTTTTCCGTTTCCCGCCGAACCCCGAGATCGACTATATCAAGCGCTGCATCGGCCTGCCGGGCGACCGTATCCAGGTTACCGACGGCGTGCTCTACGTCAACGGCAAGCCGGTTCCGAAGGTGGCGGACGGTGCGTTCACTTCGGATTACAAGCTCGACCCGGGCGAGGACGTGCCGGTATTCCGCGAAACGCTCGACGACGGCAAGTCCTACGACACGCTCGATCAGTCTCCGGTGTCGCGTGGTGATAACACTCGCGAATTCATCGTGCCGGAAGGCCATTATTTCATGATGGGCGACAACCGCGACAACTCGCTCGACAGCCGCTTCGACGTCGGCTTCGTGCCTGCCGAAAATCTTGTCGGCCGCGCCAGCGTCATCTTCTTCTCGCTCGGCAACGACACCTCCTTCCGCGAAATCTGGAAGTGGCCGACGAATATGCGTTGGGACCGCCTCTTCAAGGTTGTTGAATGAGTAAGGCGCAGACGCTTTCTGCGGCGGACCGCGCAAAGCTTGAAGCCCTGATCGGTCATGACTTCGCTGAAAAGGAACGCCTGGATCGCGCGCTGACCCATGCCAGCGCCCGCACCGAAAAGGGCGGCAATTACGAACGGCTGGAATTCCTCGGCGACAGGGTCCTCGGGCTCTGCATCGCCGAGCTTCTGTTCCGCACCTTCGGCACGGCGGGAGAAGGCGAGCTCTCGGTTCGCCTCAACCAGCTCGTCAGCGCCGAAACCTGTGCTGCGGTCGCCGATGAACTCAATCTTCATCTCTATATCCGCACCGGCGCCGATGTGAAGAAACTGACCGGCAAGCGGATGATGAACGTGCGCGCCGACGTCGTCGAAAGCCTGATCGCCGCGATCTATCTCGACGGCGGCCTCGAAGTCGCCCGCCGGTTCATTCTGCGTTACTGGCAGGGCAGGGCGGTGCGGGCCGATGGCGCCAAGCGCGACGCCAAGACCGAGCTGCAGGAGTGGTCGCACGCGAAATTCGGCGTCACGCCGATCTACCGGGTTGATGAACGCAGCGGACCGGATCATGATCCGCGCTTCAAGGTGACGGTGGAAGTTGCTGGCATTAAGCCCGAAACCGGCGTAGAGCGGTCGAAGCGTGCCGCCGAACAGGTGGCGGCAACGAAGATGCTCGAGCGCGAAGGCATTTGGCAGCAATCGCCTGCCGGAAACTGACGGGACAATGACACAAGAAGAAGAGATCGCGGCCGAAGCTGCCGCAGAAACCAATGGTCCGACGCATTCGGGCTTCGTCGCGCTGATCGGGCCGACCAATGCCGGCAAGTCGACGCTGGTGAACCGCCTCGTCGGCGCCAAGGTCTCGATCGTCAGCCATAAGGTGCAGACGACGCGGGCTATCGTTCGCGGCATCGCGATCCATGACAATGCCCAGATCGTCTTCATGGATACGCCTGGTATCTTCAAGCCGCGCCGCCGGCTTGACCGCGCCATGGTGACCTCGGCCTGGGGCGGTGCGAGGGATGCCGATCTGATCGTGCTGCTGATCGACAGCGAGCGCGGCCTGCGCGGCGATGCCGAAGCCATCCTCGAAGGCCTCAAGGAAGTCCGGCAGCCGAAGATCCTGCTGCTCAACAAGATCGACCGCGTCAACCGCGAGGATCTGCTGGCACTGGCCGCTGCCGCCAACGAGAAGATCGCTTTCGAGCGCACCTTCATGATCTCCGCCGAAAACGGCTCCGGCTGCGACGACCTCATGGACTATCTGGCGAAAACGCTCCCTGAGGGGCCGTGGTACTATCCGGAAGACCAGATCTCCGATCTGCCCATGCGCCAGCTCGCCGCCGAGATTACCCGCGAGAAGCTGTTTCTGCGCCTGCACCAGGAGCTTCCCTATGCCTCGCATGTCGAAACGGAGACGTGGGAAGAGCGCAAGGACGGCTCGGTGCGGATCGAGCAGGTGATCTATCTCGAGCGCGACAGCCAGAAGAAGATCGCCCTCGGCAAGGGTGGCGAAACCATCAAGGCGATCTCGACTGCGTCGCGCAAGGAATTGTCGCAGATCCTCGAACAGCCGGTCCACCTCTTCCTGTTCGTCAAGGTTCGCGAGAATTGGGGGGATGATCCCGAGCGGTTCCGCGAAATGGGTCTCGATTTCCCGAAATAAGCATGGCAAGGATTTCGTCGGGTTGGCGCCAGCCCTTTGTTTCCGCTTTAAAAATCCGCCTCGCTCATGGAACAAATCCATGCCTTGCGCATTTGTTAACGAACGGCGCGCCGATTTTGCGACGGTAGGGCAACTATGGCGACGTCGAGACCCATCAATTCTTTCAAGACCCCTTGCGAGCAATGTCCTTTGCGGCCCTTGCCGCATTTCAGGGAATTCAGCCGCGACGAGCTGGAATTCGTCTCGAGCTTCAAGAGGGGTGAGCTTGCCGTCGATGCCGGCTCCACGATCCTCGTCGAGGGCGCACATAGCGCTCATCTCTTCACGGTGCTCGCCGGCTGGGGCTTCCGCTACAAGATGCTGGAGGACGGACGCCGCCAGATTCTGAATTATATCATGCCGGGCGACCTGGTCGGCCTGCAGGGAACGATAGCCGGTGAGATGCAGCATTCAGTCGAAGCGCTTTCGCCCGTGTCCCTTTGTGTCTTCGAGCGTGACAGGCTGATGACGCTCTACAACAAACACGCCTCGCTCGCCTTCGACATCACCTGGATCGCCGCGCGCGAGGAGCGCATCCTGGATGAGCATCTCTTGAGCATCGGCCGCCGCACGGCGCTGGAACGAGCAGCCTATCTGATCGCTTTCCTGTTTGAGCGCGGTCGGAAGCTCAATATCTTCAACGGCCGCAAATTCATCCCCATCACCCAGCAGCACATTGCCGACACGCTCGGTCTTTCCATCGTTCATACCAACAAGACCTTGAAAAAACTCAGCGAACGTGGGTTGATCCGCTGGCAGGAGCGCGGCTGCGAGGTGCTGAACGGCGAGGAATTGATGGCGATATCAGGCTGGGAAGGGCTTGGAGAGGGCAAACGCCCGTTCATTTAAAGCGCCTCGCGATCTTTCAGATTCGCTCCTCGCACCTTAGGTCTTTGTTTTGCGCATGTCGTTGTCGCAGACCGCTGCACATTTTGCGCGACATGCTTTGGCCAAGCAGCCTGGTTATGTCTTTTTTAAATGCAGATTAGCGGCAAGGAAAATAAGGTCTGCCGTCATCTTTCCTCCGATTTTGATTCTTATCGACCGGGCAGAAAAATGGTTTATTCAGAAAAGGTGGCGGAATTCACCGATAGCGTGCCATGCGGGGCACCGGAGGGCAATGATGTTGGCGAAACGGCCGGGGCGCTGCGACAGGCGCCCGACGAGGGGCATCGAATCATGACAATCCGTGTTCTGGTTCTTGAAGACAGTCTGATCATCGCGATGGAGGCGGAGGATATTCTACGCCTGGCCGGCGTCGAGAGCATCGATATCGTCGGCAGCGTCGAACAGGCAAGGGCTGCCATTGCTGCGGAGACATATGATTTCGCCCTTCTCGACGTCAATCTCGGCGAGGGCATGAGCTTCGGTTTTGCCCGCCACCTTCTCGATATCGGCATCCCCTTCGGCTTTGTCAGCGGCTATTCCGATACCGGCGATTTCCCGCCCGACCTGCAGCACATACCGCTTCTGGTGAAGCCTTTCGACGAAATGGCGATGCGGGAATTCCTGCAGAGGCTTTTCCCGGCTGTCGCCTGACGCGGTCCATGACGGAAGCCAGCCTTGCACTGCAGCGCGTCTTTCAGACGCGCAAAGGACGCTGTAACGCGTTGAATTATGCAGTAGGATGATTCGTCAGCCGTAAGGACTTCTTTCGATGCAGTGGCAGGACCATGCGATCATCCTGGGCGTCAAGCGCCACGGCGAGACGAGCGTCATCGCCGAGGTAATGACGCGTGATCGCGGCCGCCATCTCGGCCTGGTGCGCTCCGGCCGCTCGCGCGCCATGCAGCCGGTGCTGCAGGCGGGCAATGCAGTGGAGGTCATCTGGCGTGCCCGGCTTGACGAGCATCTGGGCGAATTCCGCGTCGAGCCGGTGACGCTGCGCGCTGCCCGGCTGATGGAAACGGCGACCGCCGTCTACGGTGTCCAGGCGATGGGCGCGCTGCTGCGGCTGCTGCCGGAGCGTGACCCGCATCCGCACCTCTTCGATGCGCTGGAGGTCATCCTCGATCACCTGCACAACCCGGCCGATGCCGGCGAACTCTTCGTGCGTTTCGAGCTTGCGGTGCTGAATGACCTCGGCTTCGGCCTCGATCTTGCCGAATGCGCCGCGACCGGCGCCCGTTCCGATCTCGTCTATGTCTCGCCGAAATCCGGCCGCGCCGTCAGCCGCGCCGCTGGCGCGCCCTGGGCGGACAAGATGCTGCTCCTACCGCCGTTCCTCAGCATCGAAGGCAATCATGCGGCCGACTTCGATAGTCTCTCGGCCGCATTCCGTCTGACAGGGTTCTTTCTGCATCGCCATGTCTACGAGCCGCGTGGCATCGAGGTGGTAGCTGCCCGCGAGGGCTTCGTTCAGGCGGCGCTCAAGGCGCTTAATCCAGCCTTGCGGACGCTTTCGGATCCGAATGGTGTTTCCGCCTGACCTCCGTTTTTTACGGGTGCAAAACATCCTCCAGATTTGGCGGTTTACCCACTCGTGAGCGCCTCCTATGTCTTCACAGGACTGCCGCTCAAGGAGGATCTCATGCTGACCAAGCCCGCATCATCGACAACGATCACGCTCTGGAACGGCCGCGAAATTCCGCGCCTCGGCATGGGATGTTGGGCGATCGGCGGTCCCTTCTTTGCCGGCGACACGCCGCTCGGCTGGGGTGATGTCGACGACGATGAATCCGTGCAGGCGATCAACCGCGCCATCGAACTCGGCATCCGCTTCTTCGACACGGCCTCGAACTACGGCGCCGGCCACTCGGAGGAGGTGCTCGGCCGGGCGATCGGCAATCGCGACGATATCGTCATCGCCACCAAGTTCGGCTTCGCCACCGATCCGGAAACCAAGCAGGCAACCGGCGCCTTCGCCGATGAGGCCTTCATCCGCCGTTCGGTCGAGACCTCGCTGCGCCGCCTCAAGCGCGATCGCCTCGATCTCCTGCAGTTCCACCTCAATGATTTTCCGCTGGAACAGTCGGATGCCGTCTTCGATACGCTGGAGGCGCTGCGCGCCGAAGGCAAGATCGATGCGTTCGGCTGGAGCACCGATTTTCCCGATCGTGCTGCCCGTCATACCAGCCGCCAGGGCTACGTCTCGATCCAGCATACGATGAATGTTTTCGAACCGGTGCCGGAGATGATCTCGGTGATCGAGGGGAAGGGCCTGATCTCCATCAATCGCGGTCCGCTGGCGATGGGGCTGCTGACCGGCAAGTTCACCGCCGACAAGGCGGTGGGCGCCAAGGATGTCCGTGGGGCGGCCCTCGACTGGATGGTCTATTTCAAGGACGGGCGTATTGCCCCGGAATTCGCCGCACGGCTCGATGCCGTCCGCGATCTCCTGACATCAGGCGGCCGCACGCTGACGCAGGGCGCGCTTGCCTGGCTCTGGGCACGCTCGCCGCGCACCCTTCCCATTCCGGGCTTCCGCACCGTTGCCCAGGTGGAGGAAAATGCCGGCGCACTGGAGAGGGGACCGCTGCCGGCCGATGTCATGGCAGGAATCGATGCCGCACTCGCGCGCGTGTGACGCTCTAACTCTTTGTTTTCACGCAATTCCGGACGGAAAACCGCTTCGCACTTTTCCTGGAATTGCTTCTATGCTGCGGCGCGACGCTTGAGCGCCCAGCCTTCCGGCCTCTCTTCAACGATGTTGACAGTGTCACCGATCGTGATCCTGCCGCTGCCGCGCGGCGTGACGTTCCAACCGAAGAGCGGGCCGGGCACGCGCCGGTCGGCCGACATGCGGATGCGGCCCATAGCCGGCATCGGGTTTGGTCCCTCGCGGGACCCGGTCAACTGGTCCTGCGTCGTCATGATGCAGCGGGAGCAGGGTTTGACGAGATCGAAGCGGATGCCGGCGATCTCGATCGCCGCCCAGCGGTCCTCCGCCCAGGCTTCGTCGGTATCGATGACGATGTTCGGACGAAAGCGTTCCATACCGACACTGCCTTCGCCATGGGTGGCGAGATCGGCATTCAACGCTTTCAGCGAGCCGGTCGTCGTCACCAGGATCTGGTAGCCGTCGGTAAAGGTCACGGGCGTGGCTTCGCCGGCCCATTCGGCATTCGCCGTCCGCCGTGCCTGCCCGTCGAAGAAGACTAGGCGCACCTCGCGGCCAAGCCAATCGGAAAGCTGCCGGTTGCTCTCCGGATCGGCGACGGCGGCGTTGACGGCAGATTTCCACACGATCACATCCATGCGGGTTTCAGGTTGAGGCGGCGCTACCGATATGTGCGTTTTCCCCTGCATCAGCAGCCGAAAGGCACCGGATTCCGGTCGTACCTCGATGCGTGCGAGGTCGGGCAACTCGCGCTGGGTGATGAAGTGCCCTTGCGCATCGGTGATCATCGCCCGCCGGTCGCCGGGAAGCCCATAGGCGTCGATGTCGGCGGCGGGCAGCGCAATGCCACGGGCGCTCTTGAGCGGATAGATGAAGAGGTCGCTGACAAGCATGCCGTTCTCCTAGATTTCGTCCAAGAATTCCGAGACAAAATCGCGCAGGCTCTTGTCACGCGCGGCCGCCAGCCGGCGGCCGGTCTCGGTCTGGAATCCTTCCGCCAGTTTGAACAGCTTCGTCTGGAAATGGTCAATGGCATAACGCTTGTCATCGAGCGGGCGGTCCGCCGCTGCCGGGTCGAACGGATCGTAGAGCCCGGATCCCAGTCGCCCGGCGATATAGAAGCAGCGGGCGACGCCGATCATGCCGATCGCATCCAGTCGATCGGCATCCTGCAGGATCTTCGCCTCCAGCGTCTGCGGCGCCACCCCGGCCGAGAAACTATGCGCGGTGATTGCGTGGGCCGCGGCCTCGATATCCGCGCCGCTCCAGCCGAGTTCCGCCAGGATCGCCGATGCCTTCTCCGCCGCCAAAGCCGATGCTTTTGCCCGCAGCGGCGAGTTCTTCTCGACGGCGACGCAGTCGTGCAGCAGCACGGAAGCGGCAAGAACCCGCCCGTCGCCGCCTTCTCCCGCATGGATGCGCATGGCATTCCTGAAGACGCGCAGGATATGGGCAAGGTCGTGCGAGCCGTCGTCGCCGTCGGCCGCATGCGCAATCAGCGCCGCGGCAAGCGTTTCGTGTGGGGAGAAGGCTTCAGCCGCGAACATAGCGCCACCTGTCATGAGGAAGATCGTTTTCCGCCGATAGAGCGTCGGCGCGGAAGTGGATGCGGGCGGGTAAAAGGACGCGATAACGAAGATCTGACGAACCGCAGCCGATTTTGTAACGGCTTGCCGGGCGAGTCGCAATCGAGGGTGATCTCAGCGCTTCAGCGCCGCGCGACTTTTCAGATGCGCAACGGACGCTCGCCGCCGTTCTTCGGCGGCAGGGAGAGAAGATGAGGCACGTCGCATGCCGGTCTCGGCGGGCTGATGTGATAACCCTGGATCTCGTCGCATTCCTCGCATTCGAGCAGCGCCAGCTGCTCGGTCGTCTCGACGCCCTCGACGGTGACGCGCATGCCGAGCGCATCGCCGAGCAGGATGATCGCGTGCATGATCGCATGCGCTTCCTTGTTGTCGACGATGTCGTTGACGAAGGATTTGTCGATCTTGATCTTGTCGAAGGGGAAGCTCGAGAGGTAGCTCAGTGAGGAATAGCCGGTTCCGAAATCGTCCATCGAGATGCGGATGCCGCGCTCCTTCAGCGCATGCAGGATCGGCAGAACTTCGCTCAGATTTTCCATCAGCACGCTCTCGGTGATTTCGAGTTCGAGCCTCGACGGCGACAGTGCGGCGGCGGCAAGCGCCTCGCTGACATCGCGCGTCAGGTCGCTGCTGCTGAACTGGATTGCCGAAACGTTGACGGCGATCTTGATGCCCTCCGGCCATAACGCTGCATCGTTGCAGGCCCGGTGCAAAACCCAACGGCCGATATCGACGACGAGGCCGACCTCTTCGGCAAGCGGAATGAAATCCATCGGCGGAACGCGGCCTCGAGCCGGGTGGTTCCAACGGATCAACGCTTCGAAGCCACAGATGCGCCGCTGCACGAGGTCATAAAGCGGCTGGTAGTGCAGCTCGAATTCTTCATTCTCAACGGCTGCTCTGAGGTCCGCCTCCAGTGCGTGGCGCAGCTGAATCTGCGCTTCCATCTCGCTGGCGAAGAAACGTTCGCGTTTGCGGCCGTCCGCCTTGGCATGTGACAGCGCCACGCCGGCATTTTTCAACAGGATATCGGTTTCCTCGCCATCCTCAGGGGCGATTGCGATGCCCATGGAGACGCTGAGTTCCACCTGTTTTTCGCCGTGGGGGAATGGTTTGGAAAGCTCCCGGCGGATCCGCTCGGCAAGCGCCGTCACATTCCGGGGCTGCTGCTTGCCCGTCTGCAGGATGGCGAATTCGTCCGAGCCGAGGCGCGCCAGGGTGTTTTCCGAACCGGCCGAGGCTCGGATGCGCTCGGCGACCTGCAGCAGGATCTTGTCGCCGGCCGAAACGCCCATCGTGTTGTTGATCGATTTGAACCGGTCGAGATTGAGGTGAACGAGGGCAATCTGCTGATCTGGCCTGCGCTCTGTGAGCGTCGCATCCACCTGCTCGCGGAAATGGATGCGATTCGGAAGGCCGGTCAGCGGGTCGTGGTGGGCGAGATAGGTGATGCGCTCGGCCGCCCTTCGATCCTCGGTAATATCGGCATGAATGGAAATGTTGCTGCCGTCGGAAAGGATAGTCACCATGCTCTGGATGATGCGGCCATCGTCCATCAACCATTCGCGCCGACGGAGACTACTGCTCCTTGCGGTTGCGGAGGAATGTCGCCCGGTCCGCCGGCCGGGCTTGGCGCTGGCGCTCTCCGTGCCGCGCATTTTGGCGGTGAGATCGGCGATTGTCGCGCCGGCAATGACATCTTCGTCCGTCAGGTCGAAGAGCTGGCGGAAGCGGGTGTTGGAAAGCGTCAGCCGCTGGTCGGAGTCGAAGACGCTGAGACCGAGCGGCAGGTTGTTGAGGATGATTTCGAAGAGTTTTTTCTGTCCGTCGAACGCTTGGCTGAGGGCGGAAATATTGCCTCTCAGTGCATGGTTTTCCCTTAGCAGCGTTTCCGCGCTTCTCTCGATTTCGTCATAGTCGCTTTCATGGACGCGATAGGTCGCGATCACAAGATCCATCAGGCGCTGCGCATCGATCGATCCATCGGCGGTGACGGCCTCGGTACATTGCCGCCAGAAGAGCGCTTCAGCTTTCATGTGAATGCGTCTCGCGGGACGACAGCGGAGGGAAGCGTCCTCGTTTGATGAACGTGCCTCATTTCGCCGGACATAGAAGACCTTTCTAAAATGAATACAGAGATTGATTTTGATAAGCTGGACGCCCGCTGGTGATGCGTGAATGCCCATTTTGTATGGGCCGGATTAATATTCGGTTGCAGTGCAGCAGAGACCTCGCTGCGTTAGACGTCTGTTTTATATGTGAAAAATACCTGAAATACGGAGAAAGGCGGCCCCCTGATGCTGGAATAGGCCTGCGCTCGGCATTTCGTTAACTTTTGTCAATCATCGTTAATGAGAAGTTAACAACTTATTGACGCACTGCGCAAATCAGTTTAACCACCGAGTCAACAGTGATTTTCCACGTTCGTATTGCGTACAAACACCACCGGCAAAAGGCGGTGAATGGAGGTTTGTATGACCAGCACCACATCCGTTTCAGACACCTCATATGCATATCTGGCGACGCTTTCGCGTCTCGATGCCAATGGCGATGGCGTCCTCAGCCGCGGCGAACGTGCCGCCGATGAGAAGCCCGGCATCATCAAAGAGCTCCTGGACGAGGACAAGAACAGCGACACGCAGCCGAAATTTTCCGGCAGCCTGATCGCGCTGATGATGGACACGCGCAACAGCGGCACGGCAAGCAGCATCGCCGTTTCCTATCCGTTGCAGCAGACCGCGCCGGCGACCGGCGATCAATCCGACGATCTCTACCGTAACACCTACGGCCAGTTCGACTTCAACGCTGTCGCCTGACAACGGGCATCTCAGTTCGGCTAATTTGCGAGCCGGCCGGCTGGCCGGCTTTTTTGGTCCGATATTGCCTGCATAACCCCGAAAGCGGAATGATTTTCGGAAAGGATTATGCGCCAATTTAAAGTCGTAGCGCGTCCTTAGCGCTTCCTATCGGACGCGCGGCGATCTGGATCAGGAACACCTTCCGGTTTGACACGTTCAGAAGGACAACCGGACGGAAGGAGATCTCCATGAAAGTCATGCGCATTATCGCCGCCTTGAGCCTGCTTGCGGTTGCATTGCCGGCGGGCGCTCAGGACAAGCAGACGGCGGTCGCCAATTTCGTCGGCAAGGACGGCAAGGAAGACGGTCGCGCACAGCTGACGGCTGCCGCCACTGGCGGCGTCCTGATCGAAGTCGAGATATCGGGACTGCCTGTGAATAAATGGGTGGCCTTCCATGTTCATGAGACCGGCCGCTGCGACGCCGCGACCCATCACGATTCGGCGGGCGGTCATTTCAACCCTGAGAAGGCGGAGCATGGTATTCTTGCCGCCAAGGGTCCGCACGCTGGCGACATGCCCAATCAATATGTCGGGCAGGACGGCGTGTTGCGGGCGCAGATCTTCGACAGCATGGTCACGCTCGACGGCAAGACCGACGGTATTCGTGGGCGCGCATTGATGGTGCACGCCAATTCGGATGATTATCGCAGCCAGCCTTCGGGTGATGCCGGGGAAAGACTTTCCTGCGGCGTCATCCAATAGCCTGCGGCACAAGTCCTGAAATCGGAATCGATTGAAGGACAAAGCCATGCAGCAATTCAATGTGCGCACAGCGTCGCTGGTCTTAAAAAGATCCGCGGCGCTGCAATGTCTTACTGCCGCGTCTGAGTCGACTTTTTTGCCGTTGCCTCGCCGTTGGACTTTTTTGGCGGCGCGGCATCTGAAGCATCCGCCTCAGCGGCAGGATTCTTGTCGAAGGCGAGTTTCACGCGCTTCACCATGTCACGGCTGACCAGCCACCAATCGCCGGTCTTTGCCCAATAACGAAGCGTTACGGAGATCGCACCGTCACCGAGGCTGTCGATGAAGACGCTGGGTGCCGGTGACGGCAGCACTCTGGAATCGGCTTTGGCAAGGCCCATCAGCCTCTCCATCGCTAGGTCGATGTCATCGTCATGGGGGACGCTGATTTTCAGTTCTTCCCGCCGGGTGGGCTCGCGGCTGAAATTGGTAATCGGCGTATTCCAGAGCGTCGAATTCGGCGCCAACCGGTAGAGCCCGTCGCCGGTTCTGAGTTCGGTCGCAAACAATCCGATTTCGCGCACCGTGCCGGCCACGCTGCTGGTCTCGATATATTCCCCGACGCGGAACGGCCTGAGGATCAGCAGCATGATGCCGGCGGCGATATTCTGCAGCGTCCCTTGCAGCGCCAGTCCGATCGCCAGGCCTGCCGCGCCGAGGGCGGCGATGATCGAGGCGGTCTGGACGCCGAATTGACCGAGCACGGTGATGAACACCAGGATGAGCAGCGCATAGCGCAGCACATTGGTGAAGAATCGCGCCAGCGTCTCGTCGATACCATGAACGCGCGACAGGCCCTCATAAGCCCAGCGGCTGGCAAAACCGGCCAGCGTCCAGCCAAGGACGAGCAGGATCACCGCTCCGAGGACGGAGAAGGAATATTGCACGGCAAGTGCGCTTGCCTGGCTGAGTGCCGTTCGCGTGGCGAGGAGGACATCGGCTGCCTGTTGTTCCATGATCTGGCCCTGTCGATTGCGCGTGGTCGGGGGCTAGATGGAGCGGCTGACAGCAGCGTCAACCGCAGGCGGCGTCTCGGATCGCAAGCACGAAGGGCGCATTGCCGTCGGCATCCACGCCGCGTCCGATTGCCCGCACCGCCGTTACCAGCCTGCCGCTGCGGTCGAGCAGCGCGTCGCCGATCTCGATCAGCCGGGCATTCGGCGTCGCGAAAGGCGAGGCGGCCCGCAGCCGGCGAGCAAGCGTTTCCTCGCTCTGATCGGGTGCCAGCGACAGCGCGGCAATGAGCGCTGCGGCCGGCGATCGCGACACGCCCATCCAGCAATGGATGAGCAGCGGCGTCTCCTGCCGCCACGAAGCGGCAAAGTCGATAATCCCGCGCACATGCGTCTCGTCAGGCGCCACGAGATCGCCTGTGCCCTTGAAGACGATATCGTTCATACCAAGTGTCAGATGGCGCTCGGCCGCGATCACGCCCGGCCGGTGAAAAGCCTGCTCCTTGGCGATCAGGCTGATCATGTCACGCGCCTTGTGGCGCACCGCCATTTCCGCGATGCGCGACAGAGGTGAGACGACGATGAAGGTCACGATACCATCTCCCGCTCGACCTCGATCGCCGCGAAGCGCTCGCAGAACAGCCGCTGCGCTTCGATCGCCGGCAGGGGCTCGATCATGAGCATGTCCTTGCTGATACCGCGCGGCTGGCCGAAGAATTTCTGTGCCTCGGCGGGTTTGAAACCAGCCAGCACGGTCGCCTCGAAATAGGCGGCGATCGTGTCGGCCTTTTTGATCCGGTCCTTGAGATCGCGCGAGGGATGCGGCGGCAGGCCGAAGCGCAGGTGCACGGCGGCTTCCAGCCGCTTTTCCACCGTTTTGTAGCCGCCGCCGACCACCGATTTGAACGGCGATATCATGTCACCGATCACATACTCGGGTGCGTCGTGCAGCAGCGCCATCAGGCACTCCTGCGGCCGCGCATCGTTGAAGCGACGGAAGATATCCTCGACGACGAGACTGTGCTGCGCCACCGAAAAAGCATGATCGCCGGAGGTCTGGCCGTTCCAGCGGGCCACGCGCGCAAGCCCGTGCGCGATGTCGATAAGTTCGACATCAAGCGGCGAGGGGTCGAGCAGGTCGAGCCTGCGTCCGGACAGCATGCGTTGCCAGGCACGCGGAGCTTTCGTCGTTGTCACGCGCTGGCCTCGTCGCCGCTTGTAGGAAAGACAAGGCCGGACCATGCCGGCAGGACGAGGGAAACAGGCGTGTCGCCGGCGAGCAGTGGCGTGCCTGCCGCCATTGCGGCGCCGGCACGGTCGATGCGCACGATCGCAAGTCCATTGCCGCCGTCGACCGAACCGAGTGTTCCCACAGGCTTGCCGGCGGCGGTAATCTCCGTCCCGGTCCCCGGCAGATCTGTTGCGGCGGACACCGTCACGACGCGCCGGCGCGCAGTGCCGCGATGCTGCATGCGCGAGACGACCTCCTGGCCGACATAGCAGCCTTTCCTGAAGGAGAGGCCGCCGTTGAAATCCATCAGCACGTCATGCGGGAAGGCGTCCTGCAGGGCGAAGTCCGATCCTGATGTGACGATGCCGTGGCTGATGCGCAGCGCGTCGTAGAGCGCTTCGCTGCCATCGCCATGTTTGCCGGGCCGGCGGATCAGCGTGATGCCCGCCTTGGCGAAACGGCTGTCTCGGACGCCTTGGCTGTCTCGGACGCCTTGGCTGTCCCGGACGCCTTGGCTGTCCCCGGCGCCCTCGGAATCCTCGCCCCAGGAAACGGTGACGCCCTCTTCGGTGCTTGGCACAAGTGCGACGGCGGCGCGCAGCTTATACATTGTCAGCCGCTTCAGCATGCTGTCGCGCTGGCCGGCATCCGTTTCGATCATGTAGCCGTCGCCGTCCTGCCAGATCATGAAGTCGAACAGGATCTTGCCCTGGGGCGTCAAGAGTGCCCCGGGCCGCGCCTCGTCGGCCTCGAGCGCGACGATATCGGTGGTGATCAGGTTTTGCAGGAAGGATTGGGCTTCCGCGCCGCTGACGAAGAGCAAGGAGCGGTCTTTCAGGAATACGGCTGGCATGGCGGAACCTGTCGCGTTGGTTATCGCTCAGAGGTATGTCTTCATGAGGTGGATCGCAAGCGCCATGCGAAACGTGAAAAGCGCAGGCGAAACGGGCATCAATCGCCCGCTGTGAAGAATTTCCATTTACCCTCAGGCGTAATGCCGAGGCGGTAGAAATTATATCCGCCGAATTCCTGCATGTCGGAGAGATCGCCGGCCGTGACGATGCGCAGCAGCTCGACGCGCTCCGGCGGTGTCAGCGACTTCAGGTCCTTCTCGGCAAAATAGGGCCAGACATACATGTCGTCTGCTGTGCCCTGGCCGACATGCACGAAGCCGGTCGAGATGATGTCGAGCATGATGGCAAGGATCTCGTCGCCGTCAGGATCGCCCGACAGATCCTTCAGCGTGCCGATCGGATCGTCGGTCGGTTCGCCGACAGTCACCTGCGTCTGGTCGGCACCAGTGCCCATCAGCGGCCGCAGCCGCTCGAGATCGCCGGATGCGGCCGCTTCGACGATCTGCTCGCGCATCTTGCGAACTGGCTCGGGCACCTTGCTGATGTCGTAGATCACTTCGACGGGCTTGGAATTATCCTGGGCGCCGGGCGTCTTGTCGACACCCTGACTGTTCTGGCTGTTGACCAGCGGATCGGCCATGGGAACGCCGGGAGTGGTCTGCGGCTGGCTCTGTCCCTGAGCGCCTCCCTGTGCGGGCGGCGTCTCATTAGCCGCCTGGCCGGGGATCTTGTGCAGTTCGGAAAGCGCGTAGGCTGCCGGCGCAAGGAAAACATTGCCGGCGGCGAGGCTGAACGCAAGCAGCACCGGCGCGAGCGAAATTCGCGAAACTTTCTCTTTACCGGTGTGCATCAAACTCTCTGATAACAATTATTGCAGGGTGCGGTTCGCGGAGAATTCGCCGGCAAGCATGCGCTCACGCAGTGAATCCAGCAGGGCTTCGGCGCTCTTTTCCCCATGCAATCTGATCGTCTCGCGCAGCGCATGTGCAATGGCAGCATCCGCGATGATTTCAGGCTCGATCCCGTCGGCCATACCGTCGGCCCAAGCCTCGTTCTGGTACTCCAGAGCTGCCTGCATCTTTTCGTGGACGATCATGTCGTCGATGTCGTTGAGGCTTGCTTCCATTGTTTTTTCCTCAGCACTTCTCATGTCTTACTGCACCGTTAACAACACTAACAGCCTTTTCCCAAAACGACACGTCCGCTTGCGAAAACAGGTTAATTAAACGTCAATTTCCAAAGCGCGAGGTAATTTCTGTGGCAAGTGTTGCACCTTCGTTACGGTAGCGCTCTTCTGCCACGATGGCCGCCGGGGTGCAATCCGTATAGACCGAGGCGAAGGCGCGATAGCCGCGATTGAAGGCCGCTGTCAGCTTTTCCTTGCGCTGCGGCTCGTTGCCGGTCTCCGAATCGAGCAGCTGCTGCATGCCGTTTCGCCACTCGTCGCCACCCGCCGCCTTGCAGAGCGTTCTCAGATAATGCACCGAACCCAGCACCTCGGCGAACCGCGCCAGCTTGTCGTCATAGGGCACGCTCACGATCGGCGGTGCAATCTCCTCCTCCTGCGGAGGCGGCGTATTCTTGCCCTGCGCCATCGTGGGGCCGGCGAGCACGAGCAGGGACAGAAAAACGCGTCGAACGGGAATCATGCTCACAGTTGATACGCTCAGCATGACGGCAACAAGGCGTGCTTTGAAGTTTCCACGCCTATTCGCCGCCCGCCAGCCGCTCCGCGCATTCGAGCACGCTCTGCGGTACGGGCAATTGCCGGATTTCCTCCACCGTGTACCAGCCGAGGGCTGCCGCATCGTCGGCGGCTTCCGCCACGGCATCCCGATCCGCATCGACGCGAAAGACCGACAGTAGGAAATGGCTCTTGACGCTGCCGTCGGCCGCATGCGTCTTCAGGTCGTAGGTCGAAAACAGCCGCGGATTACGTGCCGAAATGCCGGTCTCTTCATGGAGTTCGCGCAATGCCGTTTGCTCCGGCGTTTCGCCGGGCTCGGCCCGTCCGCCGGGAAAGGCATACATGTCTGCGGAGGGCGGATTGCGCCGCAACACGAGGAGGAATCGTCCGTCGCGTTCGAGAATGGCGGCGGAACCGGGTTTGGCGGTGGAGATCATCGGAGGCTGCTCTTGCTGTGATGGCCCATCTTATCGGAGGAATAGTGCGACGGGGATTCGAAAGGTGCTTCCGTGACCTACATCATCTTTGCGTTTGCTGCCCTCTTCGAGATCGCTGGCTGCTTTGCCTTCTGGGCATGGCTGAAGCTCGAAAAGTCCGTCTGGTGGCTGGCACCGGGCATGGTCTCTCTGGCGCTTTTCGCCTGGCTTCTGACGCTGGTGCCGAGCGAGGCTGCCGGCCGTACCTTCGCGGCCTATGGCGGCATTTATATCCTCGCCTCGCTGCTCTGGCTATGGCTGGTCGAAGCTCGCGTGCCTGATCGTTACGATATCGGCGGCGCGCTGATCTGCCTTGTAGGCGCCAGCCTCATCCTCTTCGCACCGAGAGGCTGAGGCGCCTTGACCGGGCGCAAGCGGGGTGCAAAGACAAGCCGATGTGTGGACGTTTCGCCCTGACAAGCTCCAGCGCCGACCTGCGCGAATTCTTCTCCGGTCTCGATCTCGACGATTTTCCGGCGCGCTACAACATCGCGCCGACGCAGCCGATCCTCGTCGTCATGTCAGGCGAGGGCAGGGAGCAGGGCAGCAATTTGGCCGACCGGCGCGCCGTGCTCGTGCGCTGGGGCCTTACGCCGTGCTGGGTCAAGGATCCGAGAGATTTCCCGCTGCTGATCAACGCGCGCTCCGAAACCGCGATCGGCAAGGCCTCTTTCCGCGCCGCCATGCGTCATCGGCGCGTGCTCATTCCGGCCTCCGGTTTCTATGAATGGCATCGCCCGCCAAAGGAAAGCGGCGAGCGGCCGCAGGCCTATTGGATCAGACCGCGCCAGGGCGGGGTCATCGCCTTTGCCGGGCTGATGGAGACATGGTCCTCGGCCGACGGCTCCGAGGTCGATACCGGCGCGATCCTGACGACATCGGCCAATTCAGCCATATCAGCGATCCACGATCGCATGCCGGTCGTCATCAGACCTGAGGATTTCACGCGCTGGCTCGATTGCAAGACGCAGGAACCGCGTGAGGTGGCCGACCTGATGCAGCCCGTTCAGGACGATTTCTTCGAGGCCGTCCCGGTCTCCGACAAGGTCAACAAGGTCGCCAATATGGGTCCCGATCTGCAGGAGCCGGTCGCCATCGAAAAACCGCTGAAGGCGCCCGACAAGCAAAAGTCTGACGACGGCCACCAGCTCAGCTTCTTCTGAAACGGGATCGGTCGCATCTGCAGGCCAGTCGGCGACCGATCGGCGCCGACGTCTCACATAGGCGGCGGCTATACGTCGCTTCGTCCCATCAGGTTTTTCGGGTTGTGCTTATGTCGCCAGAGCGTGGTCGGAAGACTTCCGGCGATCGCCTCGTCATTGACTTCGTCAGCGGTGCCTAACGCATGTAACCCGAAAGCACGCATGATTCCGATTTGAAGCCTTCCGCCTCAAGCGGATTTTTTGACGCCGGTCGGCTTATGCTTTGCCATCAGCGATGCTGCGGCAACAGCCTTCAGGCCGACGGGGCGATAGTTGGCGGCGAGGTCTGGCTTGGCCGCCTGCTGTTCGCCGGTACTGCTCTTCTTCGAAGTCACGATACTCTCCTTGCGTGGTTCTTCCCTGGGTATTTTCTAGTTTGATGTTTCGTCACGAATAGCGACAAAACGGGGGCGTAGCTTATCAGGATTTGTAAACGCCCACCATAATTCGCGAGGCTTAACTGAAGCCTACGTTGGTTAATACTTACTGAAGAGAGCAGTTCCAATAAAAGTCCGAAAGCGGTTTTCTGGGGAAAGCGCGCAACGGTTTTCACCCGGATAAAGCGCATGCTTTTCCCGGGGATCCGTCAGAACGAAGGAGGGAAGCATTTCCGTCATTCGAAGAAATCCGGAAATGCTCGGGAGATCAGATGTGCCGGCCGATATCGTCGTCGCCGATGCCGGGTTCCTCGATCGTCAGCGTCCCGTATTTCCGCCGCCATTTCCGCGCGCCGAAGGGAAGCGATATGAGGTAGGCGGCAACGGTGAAGACCATCACTTCCCAGGTGTAGCTCATCAGCAGAGCCACGTAGAGCACGACGCCGAGCATCATCGGCAGCACGAGATCGCGCCGCAAGCGGTTGCCTTCCGATTTGCCCGACCAGACCGGCAGCCGGCTGATCAGCAGGAAGGCGATGAGCACGGTGTAGATCGACGAGAGATAGGCGAAGGTGCGGTCCGTCGCCAGCCCGAGGAAGCCGAGATAGACCGGCAGCAGCACCAGCATGGCGCCGGCCGGCGCCGGCACGCCGACGAAATATTCCGATTGCCAGCTTGCCTTGTTCTCGCGTTCGGCCATGACATTGAAGCGGGCAAGGCGAAGCCCGGCGGCGATCGCATAGATCAGGGCGGCGATCCAGCCGAGCGAACGCGCCTGGTCGAGCGCGAAGACATAGACGACGAGGGCGGGTGCGACGCCGAAATTGACGATGTCGGCAAGCGAATCCATCTGCGCGCCGAACTTCGAGGTCGCCTTCATCAACCGCGCCACGCGCCCGTCGATGCCGTCGAGGAAGGCGGCGAGCAGCACCATGGAGACGGCGAGCTCATAACGATTCTCGAAAGCCAGCCGGATGCCGGTCAGCCCGGCGCAGATCGCCAGAATAGTGATGAGGTTCGGAAAGACGAGCCGGAGCGGGATTTCGCGCAGACGCGGGCCGCGGGCGGAATCATCCGGCCCATTGGGCTCGAAAGGCGGAAAAGGCGTTTCCATATCGCGTTCCAATCGTTCCTAAGGCAATTCCAGCAACAGTGCGTAGCGCTTCTGCACTTCCGTGAAAAGCTGAACCGCTCTAGCTGCGACGGCTGATAATGGGACCCTTGGCGGAGGCGAATTCGGCGATGACGGTTTCTCCCGCAACCGCCGTTTGGCCGAGCGAGACGCGGGGCGCGGCACCGGCGGGCAGGAACACGTCGAGCCGCGAGCCGAAACGGATCAGCCCGAAACGCTCGCCGGCATCCAGCGGCTCGTTGGGGTTTGCCCAGCAGAGGATGCGCCGTGCGACGAGGCCGGCGATCTGCACGACGCCGATCTGGCCGTGGCCGGTTTCGATCACCAGCCCGTTGCGCTCATTGTCTTCGCTCGCCTTGTCGAGCTCGGCGTTGACGAAGCTGCCGGAGCGGTAGTTGATGCTGACGATGCGCCCGCGCATCGGCGCCCGGTTCACATGGCAATTGAAGACGTTCATGAAGACGGAGATGCGCAGCATCGGCTCGGGGCCGAGGTTGAGCTCGGCCGGCGGCGTCACCATCTGGATCGCCGACACCTTGCCATCGGCGGGAGAGATCACCAGGTCGTCGTCCTGCGGGGTCACGCGCTCCGGATCACGGAAGAAATAGGCGCACCAGAGCGTGAAGATCATGCCGATCCAGAAGAGCGGCTCGAAGATCCAGCCCAAGACCAGCGACGCGACGAAGAAGGCGGCAACGAAGGGATAACCCTCCTTGTGCACGGGGACGATCGTGTTGCGAACCGTGTTGAACAGGCTCATGGCTGCCGGTCTCCTTGCGTTTTCATTTTTGCTGGTTAGCGAAAAACCGTCTCTGGGGCAATGCTGTGGCCTCGGCCCTGGTTCCCACGCCGGGTTTCTGAACAACAAAAGTCGGCCGGCGTCGGTTTCCCTTGTCAGCTTGCCGGAGCAAGCCGCGTTATCACGCCGAGGTCGTCGCTTTCGCGCACCTGCTTGAGATGTTCCTCCGCCTGTGTCGCCTCGCGCTGGCGGTTCCACATCGAGGCATAAAGACCGTTCCTTTCGAGGAGGGCGGCATGTGTTCCGCGCTCGGCGATCTCGCCGCTTTTGAGCACGATGATTTCATCGGCGCCGATCACCGTCGAAAGCCGGTGGGCGATGACGAGCGTCGTGCGGTTCTTCGAAACCAGGTCGAGTGCCTCCTGGATCTCCCGTTCCGTCGTCGTGTCGAGCGCCGACGTGGCCTCGTCGAGGATCAGGATCGGTGGCGCCTTGAGGATGGTGCGGGCGATCGCTACCCGCTGCTTCTCGCCGCCCGAAAGCTTCAGCCCGCGCTCACCGACCTTGGTTTCGAAACCCTCGGGCAGCGTTTCGATGAAATGCGCGATCTGCGCCACCTCGGCGGCGGCAAAGACTTCGCCGTCGCTGGCCGATGTGCGGCCGTAGCGGATGTTGTAGGCGACCGTGTCGTTGAAGAGCACTGTATCCTGCGGCACCATGCCGATCACCGAGCGCAGGCTCTTCTGCGTCACCGTGCGAATATCCTGGCCGTCGACGGTGATTGCGCCGCTCTGAATATCGTAGAAGCGATAGAGCAGGCGCGACAGCGTCGATTTGCCCGCACCCGAAGGGCCGACGACGGCGACCGTCTTGCCGGCCGGCACCTCGAAGGAAATGCCCTTCAAGATCGGACGGGCCGCATCATAGGCGAAATGCACGTCCTTGAAGGAGATCGCGCCCAGGCCGATCCGAAGTTCGGTCGCATCGGGGGCGTCTTTGACTTCGGTCTGCACCTCAAGCAAATCGAACATCTGTTCGATATCGGTCAGCCCCTGGCGGATTTCGCGGTAGACGAAGCCGATGAAGTTGAGCGGTACGGAAAGCTGCAGCAGCATCGAATTGACGAAGACGAAATCGCCGACCGTCTGCTCGCCGCGCTGCACGGCCAGCGCCGACAGCACCAGCATGATCGTCGTGCCGATGCCGAAGATGACGCCCTGGCCGAAGTTCAGCCAGCCGAGCGAGGTCCAGACATCGGTCGCCGCCTTTTCGTAGCGTTCCATCGATTTGTCGAAACGCTTTGCCTCCATCTCCTCATTGCCGAAATATTTGACCGTCTCGAAATTGAGGAGAGAGTCGATCGCCTTGGTGTTGGCGTCGGTATCGCTGTCGTTCATCGACCGGCGGATAGCGATGCGCCAGTCGGATGCCCGGATCGTGAACCAGATATAGGCCCAGACGGTAAAAGCGGTAACGGCGAGATAGGAGAAGCCGTAGCCCCACCAGAAGATCACCGCCGTCAGCAGGAATTCGATGACGGTCGGGACGGAATTGAGGATCGTGAAGCGCACGATCGTCTCGATACCCTTGGTGCCGCGCTCGATGATGCGCGATAGCCCGCCGGTCTTGCGCTCGAGATGGAAGCGTAGCGAAAGCCCGTGCATGTGCACGAAGGTCCTGTAGGCGAGCTGGCGCACCGCATGTTGTCCGACACTGGCAAAGAGCGCGTCGCGCAGCTGGTTGAGGCCGAGCTGGATCAGCCGGGTGATGTTATAGGCAATCACCAGCGCGATGGCGCCGGCCAGCAGCGGCGGCACCGAGCCCGCAAGATCCATCCTGCCGTTCAGCGCATCGGTCGACCACTTGAAGAAATAGGGGACGAGCAGCAGTACGAATTTGGAGATCAGCAGAAAGACCGAGGCCCAGACGACGCGCATCTTCAGGTCGGGCCGGCCGGCCGGCCACATATAGGGCCAGAGGTTGAGAAGCGTCTGCGGCAGGTTGGATTCCGAGACTGTCTTGCCGTTTGCCATGATTGTCTCCAGCCCGGATGGGCTTGCCGCGATTCGATGCCGGCAAGCGCGCGGAACCGGGACCTGCCTGAAAGCGCTTCCCACAACCCGTAGCCGCCACCGCCAGATAGGGTGCCGGCCGGACGAATACAACAATTGCTGGGGTAAGGAAACGACGAGGCCGGGCGCTTATCCCGCCCGGCCTTGCCGTGTTGTTTTGCAGCTTAGAGATGCTGGCCGGACATGCGCTTGCGGTGCAGCTCTTCGGCATTCGGCAGTACATCCTTCGGCAGGCCGAAAATCTGGCCAGGGCGGATGCGATCGGGATTGATGATCTTGTCCTCGTTGGCGATGTAGATTGTCGTGTAACGAACGCCGAGGCCATAGGTGCGGCGCGAGATTTGCCACAGCGTGTCGCCGCGACGAATGATGACCGCCGCGTTGTTCGCCGTCAGCGGCGCCTGCTCGATCGTCTTCGGCTGGTTGCTTCCGACCTCGTTTGCAGACGGCGTTGCCGGCGCGGGTGCGGCGGTGAGTTCGGCGATCATCCCGCCCAGCTTGTCGAGTGCGGTGCCGACGGACTTCGCATCCCCAGGCAGGCCCTGCAGCAGCTTCAGCGCATTGCCGGCGATCTGCGAAGAAGAACCGGACGCTTGCTTGAAGACATCAGGCGCATCGGCGGCCGGGCGGAAATCGGCGACGGAGCGAAGAGCGAATTCCGTTGCCGAGCGCGCCGCCGCAAGCTGCTCGGCGCCTGGCAGCTTGCCATCGGCAAACAGTCCCTTCAGCAGGCCGAAGGCTTTGCCGACTTCGACTTTGAGTTTGTCGAGCTCGCCTTCGTCGAGCGGCACCATCGAGGAAGCGCCGTTGGCGTCGGCGGGTGCCGATTGCGCGGCGACCCTCACCTGATCGCCGGCTGGGCGATTGAAATTCACCGCCGCGCGCACGATCACCTTGCCTGTGGGATCAACGACATCGACGCGGATCTTGTGGTCGCCGACTGAAAGCGCCACCACACCGTCGATGACGAAATGGCCGTCGGAGCCGGCCGTGTCTTGGCCGACAAGGCTGTCGTCGGCATAACCGATGACCTTGGCATTGGAGCGCGTCGTGCCGGCAATGAAGATCTTGTTACCCTCGATTTCGACGGCATTGACCATCACATCGGGCACATTCGTTTTATCCGGTGCCGTAGCTGCGCCATCCGAGGAGGTGTCGGTGAGGTTCGGCGTCTGCAGCGCCAGCTCGCCGGTCGGTGCAGCTGTTGCGGCAGGCGCAGCCGAGCTTTCGCCGGTTGCCGGCTTGTCCGCAGGCGGCGCCATCGGATTGGAGGCATCGGCAACTTCGGTTCCAGCCTTCGGCGCGGTAATGATGCGGCTCGCCGTGCCGGGTTTGGAAACCATGGCGAGCAGATTGGCGCCATTGCCATCCTTCGGCACGGAAATGGTCGCGACTTCTTCGGAAAGCGTGCTCTTGCCGTCCTTGCCCGTGAACTTGAGCACGAGCTGGTGGTCGCCGGCCGGAAGCGGATCGTCGAGAACGGCAGCAAAATCGCCGCTCGCATCGACATTGGCCGTCGTCACCACCTTCTCGCCGTCGAGCACCTCGAGCTTGCCGTTCGGCTCGGCGGAACCGGCAATCACCGTCGATCCGTCGGGCTCGACGCGCAATACGTCGAAGGCCGGAAGCTTCGGGCCGGTATTTTCCACTGCCGTATTCGCCCCAGGGGCGGTCTCCGGCGCGCCGGTCAGCGCAACCTCGGCCTTGGCGATCGCGGCAAGCGCATCGGCGATGTTCTCGGGCAGCGACTGGACGATGGCGAGCGCCTTCGCGCCACCGTCCTTGGCCTTGGCGGCAAGGGTCTGGGTCGCGGGATCGAGGCCCTCGGGAATGGTGAAATCGGCAAGCGCGGTCAGCGCGTTGACGGCTTTGGTCTTGGCGGCGGTGAAGACATCGATGGCCGGGCCTTTGCCGTCGGCAAACAGCGCCTTGAGCTCGCTGAGCGATACGCCGGCATCGGCCGAAAGGCGACCCACTTTGTCGGCGACCGCAGCCGCGTCGCCCACGGCGGAGCGCGATGTCTTTGCCGCCTCGTTAACCGTGTTCTTGACCTCCGTGCTCGCCTGGTTGATGGCGTCTCCGACCTTGGTCGCATCGCCGCCGATGCGCGGCATGACGACAAACACCATCAGTAGGATTGCGATTGCGAGGACTGCAAGAGCCAGCAAGCCGGCACGGTTCTTCATCATTATGTCTCCCAAGGCGGCAATTTGCCGTAATACCCAAAATTGCTAGCGATTCCCGTTGCTTTCCACAAGCATTCAAAGCAATTAGGCAAGCTAGGCACGCTGCTTTTCAGTCAATTTTCTTGACTGCATTGAAATGGAATAGTTGTTTCGCCCTCATGACCGAACAATCTGTATCGATTCGATCCATCTGCGTTTACTGCGGCTCAAGGCCGGGACGCGATCCTTCCCACATGGCGGCCGGGCGTGCTCTCGGAAGAGAGATCGCCGAATACGGCCTGCGCCTCGTCTATGGCGGGGGTACCAAAGGCATCATGGGCGCGGTTGCCAGCGGCGTGCTTTCAGGCGGCGGTCAGGTCACGGGCATCATTCCCGAATTCCTGATCGATATGGAAGCGACTCGCCACTCGCTCGGTCAGCTCAACGAACTCATTGTAACCCCTGACATGCATGCGCGCAAACACACCATGTTCGAGCGCTCCGATGCCTTCGTCGCGCTGCCCGGCGGCATCGGTACGCTGGAGGAGATCGTCGAGATCATGACCTGGGCGCAGCTCGGTCGCCACGAGAAGCCGATGGTCTTTGCCAACGTCAACGGTTTCTGGGATCCGATGATGGAATTGATGCGCCATATGACTGAAGAAGGCTTCCTGCACACTGCCCACCGGGTGCAGCCGCTCGTCGTCGACGAGATCTCCGGCATCATTCCGGCGATCATGGCCCAGGCAGCCCAACTCGCCGCCGATCGTGACGGCGAGGACGAAGTAATTTCGAAGATGTAGGCGCGCGCGCCTTTGGAGCGGTTCGGCTTTCACGGAAGCGCCGAACCGCTCCAAGCTTTTGTTTTACGCAATCCCGGATGCAAAACCGCTGCGCACTTTTGCTGGAATTGCTCTAACGCTCCCGGCTTCCCTTCAGCATCGACCAACTATAAAGGAACAGCCCCGCCCAGATCAGCGGGAAGGCAATCATGCGCGCCGTGCCGAATGGCTCGTGGAAGACGAAGACCGCGATCAGGAAGATCATCGTCGGCGCGATATACTGCATGATGCCGATCGTCGAGAGTTTCAAGAGCTTGGCGCCGTTCGCATAGATCATCAGCGGCACGGCGGTGATGACGCCGCAGCCGAGCAGCAGGGTCGTATCTGCAAGACCGGTGCGGTAGAGGTGGCCCTGGCCGCCGAATTCGAGATAGAGGATATAGAGGACGGCCGGCCCGCTGAGGATCAGCACTTCGAGGAAGAAGCCCTGGTTCGGCCCGAGCGGCAGCGTCTTGCGCAACAAGGCGTAGAATCCCCAGCTGATCGCCAGCGTCAGCGCGACCCACGGGATGCCGCCGCTGTCCAGCGCGAGAATGGCGACGGCAAGCGCCGCAAGCGCGATCGCCGCGATCTGCAGCGGCTGCAGCTTTTCCTTGAGGAACACAGCGCCAAGGAAGATGCTGAACAGCGGATTGATGAAATAGCCAAGTGCTGCGTCGAGCGAATGGCCGGCGCCGATCGCCCAGACATAGGTGCCCCAGTTGACCGTAATCAGCGACGCCGTCAGCGCCGCCATCGCCAGCATGCGCGGCGAGCTGAGTGCTGCGCGGATGTCCTGTGTGCGCCCGAGCACAATCAGCACGATGCCCGCCAACGGCAGCGACCAGACGATGCGATGTGCGATCACCTCGGCCGGCGAGATATGCGCCACCGCCTTCATGTAGATCGGCAGGAAGCCCCAAAGCAAATAGGCCGTCAGCGCGAAGGCGAACCCGCGCGGACTGTCTTCGTTCTTCGCCAACGGAACGGATGCATCGGTCGACATCGGTGTTTCCATCTTTGTTCTTCTTCTGATCCGGCCTAGCTTAAGCGCCGTGAATAGGCCAATTCATTTCGTTGAACGAAGCGTGAGAGGATTTGAAGCGGGAGACGACGCGATGATCCGACGCCCGGCGACGGAAGGCCGAGTCCGAAGGAAACGAATGGTATTCGGGCGAGGGGCTGGGACCCCGTCGCCGGACCAGCAAAATAGGTTTATTCCGCCGCGATCTTGCCCGCCAGCTGCCGGTTCTTCATCAGCTTGTAGATGACCGAATCCATCAGCGCCTGGAACGAAGCGTCGATGATGTTCTCCGAGACGCCGACTGTCCACCAGCGCACGCCGTCGCTGTCGGTGGATTCGATCAGCACGCGGGTGATCGCCTCCGTGCCGCCGTTGAGGATACGCACCTTGAAATCGGCAAGCACCAGATCGTCGATCTCGTGCTGGTATTTGCCGAAATCCTTGCGCAGCGCGAGGTCAAGTGCGTTGACCGGGCCTTCGGCATCGGCAACCGACATCAGCGTCTGGCCGTCGATGGTGATCTTGACCACCGCCTCCGAGACGATCTTCACACGGCCAAGACTGTCGAAGCGGCGCTCGATCATCACGCGGAAGCCTTCGATGGTGAAGAATTCCGGGATCGTGCCGAGCGTGCGGCGCGCCAGCAGCTCGAAGCTCGCATCCGCGCCCTCATAGGCATAGCCGATGGATTCACGTTCCTTGACGATCGAGATCAGCAGGTCGAGCTTCGGATCGTCCTTGGCGACCGCGATGCCGCGCCGCTTCAGCGCATTGATGAAGTTCGCCTTTCCGCCCTGGTCGGAGACCATAACCTTGCGGAAGTTACCGACGGTTTCCGGCGGCACGTGTTCATAGGTTCGCGGATCTTTGAGCAGGGCCGATGCGTGGATGCCGGCCTTGGTGGCGAAGGCGGAGGCGCCGACATAGGGCATCTGGTGGTCGGGCGAACGGTTGAGCAGTTCGTCGAAGGCATGCGAGAGCCGGGTGAGGTTGAGCAGCCGCTCCTCGTCGATCGTCGTTTCGAAACGTGTGTTGTAGGCGCTCTTCAGCGCCAGCGTCGGGATTAGCGTCACCAGATTGGCATTGCCGCAGCGCTCGCCGATGCCGTTCAGCGTGCCCTGGATCTGCCGGACGCCGGCTTCGACGGCGGCAAGCGAATTGGCAACCGCCTGGCCGGTGTCGTTATGCGCATGGATGCCAAGACAGTGGCCGGGAACGCCTGAGGCAATCACCGCCTCGACGATGGCGCGCACCTCGGGCGGCTGCGTGCCGCCATTGGTGTCGCAGAGCACGACCCAGCGGGCGCCGCTCTCATAGGCCGTCTTGGCGCAGGCGAGCGCATAGGCCGGATTGGCCTTGAAGCCGTCGAAGAAATGCTCGCAATCGACGATCGCCTCCTTGCCCGCGCCAACCGCCGCCTTGACGCTTTCGGCGATGCATTCGAGGTTTTCCTCGTTGGTGCAGCCGAGCGCCACCGCGACGTGATAGTCCCAGCTCTTGGCGACGAAACAGATGGCATCGCTTTTGGCCTGAAGCAGCCCGGCAATGCCGGGATCGTTGGAGACCGAAACACCCGCCCGCTTCGTCATGCCGAAGGCGACGAAGCTGGACTGGCTGGTGCGCTTCTCGCTGAAGAAGGCGGTGTCCGTCGGATTGGCGCCGGGATATCCGCCCTCGACATAATCGAGGCCGAACTCGTCCAGCATGGCGGCGATCGCAATCTTGTCCTCGACGGAGAAATCGATGCCGGGCGTCTGCTGCCCGTCCCGGAGCGTCGTGTCGAAGAGATAGATTTTTTCCTTGGTCACCACGATGCCTCCCAGGCATTGACTGCTTTTATGTGCGGCATCAGTCTTGCTTCCCGGCAAACTTATCCGTCGCCCGGATCAGCTGATCGAGAATCCCGGGCTCCGAATAGGCATGGCCCGCGCCCTCGATCAGGTGGAATTCTGCCTTCGGCCAGGCCTTGTGCAGCAGCCAGGCATATTTGGCCGGGCAGGGCATGTCGTAGCGTCCATGTACGATGACGCCGGGAATATCCCTGAGCCTGCCGGCATCGCGGATCAACTGTCCCTCGTCCATCCAGCCGGCATTGACGAAGAAATGGTTCTCGATGCGCGCAAATGCATAGGCGAATTCCGGCTCCTCGAACTTGAAGCTCGTCGAAGGTTCCGGCAGCAGCGTGATCGTTTCGCCTTCCCAGATGCTCCAGGCCTGCGCGGCCGCGAGGCGCACGTTCTTGTCCTCGTGTGTCAGGCGGCGATGATAGGCATGCATCATCTCATGCCGCTCTTCCGGCGGAATGGGCGCGATGAACCGCTCCCACTTGTCAGGGAACATCTCCGAGACGCCGAATTGGTAGTACCAGTCGAGCTCCGCCTTGGTCAGCGTATAGATGCCGCGCAGGATGAGCTCGGAGACGTGCTCTGGATGTGTCTCGGCATAGGCGAGCGCCAGCGTCGAGCCCCAGGAGCCGCCGAACACCTGCCAGGTGTCGACGCCGGCCATCTCGCGCAGCCGCTCGATATCGGCAACGAGGTGCCAGGTCGTATTGGCATGGAGTTCCGCATGCGGCGTTGACCTGCCGCAACCGCGTTGATCGAACAGCATGACGTCGTAGAGAGTGGGATCGAAGAGCCGGCGATGGGCGGACGAGATGCCGCCGCCCGGACCGCCATGCAGGAAGACGGCAGGCTTGGCGCCAGGCGTACCAGAGCGCTCCCAATAGATCACATGGCCGTCGCCGACATCCAGATGGCCGGAAGCGTAGGGCTCGATTTCGGGATAGAGGGTGCGCAACATCTCGGTCATATCTTCACGCCTTTTGCGGGCCAGACTTCCGTGTCGTGGTCGGGATGCTGGAAGGAGATGATCGCCTCCTGCCGTGCGTAGAAATCCTGATCCTTCAGCACCGGCGCCTTGAAGATTTTCTCGACCCAGGGCAGGCGGGCCTCGTAGTTGACCTGGATTAGCGGTGCGAGGTCGCTACGGTCGTCGAAGGTGCCGATCGCAAGCTCCAGCCCGCCCGGATGACGATAGGTCATCGGCGTGCCGCAATCGCTGCAGAAGCCGCGTTCGATATTGACTGAGGATTGGAAGTAGCTCGGCGCGCCGCGCGTCCATTCCATCCCTTCCTCAGACGCGGTGACGAGCGCCGAGAAGAAACCGCCGAACTGCTTCTGGCACATGCGGCAATGGCAGATCGAGGGTCGCCCCAGTTTGCCCGAGATGCGGAAGCGCACAGCGCCGCACTGGCATCCGCCTGTCTTTATCGTGTCCGTCATGAGCTTTCTCCGAGGGGCCAGCTTTTCGTGTCGTGGTCGGGGTGCTGATGGTTGCTTGCCGCGATCGCGTTCTCGCGGTCGGGCGTTTCAGGCTGTGGTTCCAGCGGCAGGCCATCCAGCGCGTGAAACCAGGACATCTTCTGGCCGGTGTTCGATTGCATCACCGGCTTGACCGCATCGGGATCGTCCAACGAGCCGAGCGTGATGTTGATGAAGTCCGCTTCGGGAATATCGTAGAACAGCGGCGTGCCGCAATCGCCGCAGAAACCGCGCCGCACCAGATCCGAGGACTGAAACCATTTCGGCGCGCCGCGCGTGAAGGTAAAATCGCTGCGCATCACGCCGGCAAGCGGCATGAAATAATTGCCCGCCGCCTTCTGGCACATGCGGCAATGGCAAAGATGGGGATAGCCGAGTTCGCCTTTGGCGCGGTAACGCACTGCCCCGCACTGGCACCCGCCGCTTCCGTCCGCTTCCGCCATCATCCGAACTCCTTGGGTGGCCATGCCTGCGTCTCATGATCGGGATGCTGGTAGGAAACGAGTTCGTGCAGGAAAGAGCCCGCCGTGAGATCCGCCTCGGTTCTTTCTCCGGGCAGTTCGTGCAGATGATCGACGAATCCGATCTTGCCTTCCACGCCCCATTGAATGGTCGGCGGAAACGCCGAAGGATCGTCGAAGGCGCCTGCGGCGATCGCCATTCCATCTGGTGCCTCATAGGTCAGCGGCGTGCCGCAATCGCCGCAGAAGCCGCGTTCGACGAAATTGGAAGAGCGGAATCTTTTCCGCTCGCCGCGTGTCCATTCGAAATCGGCGCCGCGCACCGAGACCAGCGGCGCATAATAAGCACCGAACGCCTTCTGGCACATGCGGCAATGACAGATCGACGAATCCTTGATGTCGCCGTTGACGCGGAAACGGATCGCGCCGCATTGGCAGCCGCCGGTATAGGTGGTCATCTCTTGACCTCCCACGTCGTGACGCGCTCGCCCGTCACCGGATCCTTGCCGTCTTTCAGCTGGATGCCCTTCGCCGTCAGCTCGTCGCGGATCTTGTCGGCCTCAGTGAAGTTCTTCGCCTTCAGCATTTCGAGACGCATTGCGACCAGCGCATCGATTGCCGATGCGACGGCTTCGTCGATCTCCATCTTTTTCGGCAGCAGGCCCAGAAGGTCGGCCGTTGCCGCAAAGACGGCACGGGCTGTGGGATCCGCATGCGCGGCCTGGGCCAGCGCATGCAATGCCTGCACTGCCGCGACCGTATTGAGGTCGTCGGAAAGCGCGTTCAGCACGGTTTCATCGGGCGCCGCATCGCCGGCTTCGGCCGCCGGCCATTTGGCGAGCAGACGTTCGGCTTCTTCCAGTCGCTTGATCGAAAAATCGATCGGCTCGCGGTAATGCGTCATCAGCATGGCAAGGCGCAGCACCTGACCTGGCCATTTGCGGCCGCCGAAGATTTCCGTCTGCAGCAACTCGTTGATGGTGACGAAATTGCCTTCGGATTTCGACATCTTGCGGCCTTCGACCTGCAGGAAGCCGTTATGCATCCAGACATTTGCCATCACCTCGGTGCCGTGGGCGCAGCGCGACTGGGCGATCTCGTTTTCATGATGCGGGAAGATCAGATCCAGCCCGCCGCCGTGAATGTCGAAGACATCGCCGAGATAGCGC
This sequence comes from Rhizobium sp. WYCCWR 11152, assembly GCF_013087615.1. Lineage (NCBI taxonomy): Bacteria > Pseudomonadati > Pseudomonadota > Alphaproteobacteria > Hyphomicrobiales > Rhizobiaceae > Rhizobium > Rhizobium sp. WYCCWR 11152. The sequence goes on from NZ_JABFCP010000009.1 coordinate 735,598, forward strand.
TTGCTCATCGCCGAGCATTCGATGTGCCAGCCGGGCCGGCCGCGGCCCCATGGGCTCTCCCAGCCGGGCTCGTTGTGGCTCGACAGCTTCCAGAGCACGAAATCGCCCGGGTTCTTCTTGTGCGCGTCGACGGCGATGCGCGCGCCGGCCTGCTGCTCGTCGAGCGGGCGCTTCGAAAGCTGACCGTAATCCGCCATGGATTTGGTGTCGAACAGCACTTCGCCCGATGCGACATAGGCATGGCCGTTGCCGATCAGCTTCTCAATGATCTCGGTCATCTCGACGATATTGTCGGTGGCGCGCGGCTCGAAGTCCGGCTCCAGGCAGCCGAGTTCGGCGACATCGGCGTGAAATTGCGTCTCGGTCTTTTCGGTGACCGCCCGGATCGCCTCATTGAGCGGCAGACCCGGATGGTCGCGGAGCGCGCGCGCATTGATCTTGTCGTCGACGTCGGTGATGTTGCGGGCATAAGTGACGTGATCTTCGCCATAGACATGGCGCAGCAACCGGAACAGCACGTCGAAGACGATGACCGGCCGGGCATTGCCGATATGAGCGAAGTCATAGACGGTCGGGCCGCAGACATACATGCGGACGTTGTTGGGATCGATCGGCGAAAACACCGATTTTTCCCGTGTCAGCGTGTTGTACAGCTTCAGTTCCGGCGTCGCGTCCATTTCACTCTCCCAAATGCACGATCAGAAAAATATCGCGACCGGCGGACCGGGGCGTTTCGCATCTTGACTATTTGGGAGACGAAAACGGCCGGGCCAGCGCTCGCGCTAGCGAATAATCTTCCGGCAGATAATGCAGATAACCGTTTTCATGGCGGGTTTTATGGCCCGGTTCGCGCCTCCGGTCAAGGGGGCGAAGCGCGATCCAGCGGCAACAGGATCCATCCATCCGATGAATCGATTGCAGCAACCAACGTCTTCGAAACCAGTTGGCCCGCTCTTCAAATTCGGCCGCCATTTTCGGAGCACAAATCTCGCATAGCCAGTTGAGAAACTGTTGAAAATAGGGAGGAAGGGATGCGGAGACTTGCCCGATCGACGATCGGAGCGACTGCAGTTCTGGTGGTCGCATTCGCTGCATATTTCGCATACGATTTCGGGATGCTTCGCTTCAACAATCCCTCTCTCAGCAACTATCCAATCCAGGGCATCGATGTCAGCCATCACCAGGGCGATATCGATTGGAAGGCCGTTGCCGCGCAGACGAATGTCCGTTTCGCCTTCATGAAGGCGACCGAAGGCGGAGATCATCGGGATTCCAAGTTCGCCGACAACTGGCAGCGCGCCAGAGATGCGGGAGTGGTCAGGGGCGCTTATCATTTCTTCACCTTCTGCCGCCCGGGCAAGGATCAGGCGCAGAATGTGCTCGCGACCGTGCCGAAGGAGCAGGGAACTCTGCCGATCGCCGTCGATCTAGAGTTTGTCGGCAATTGCAACAAAATCCCGACGCTCGAGGAAATGGTTGCCGAGGTGAACGCCTTCTTCACCGAGCTGAAGGGCGCTTTTCCGGAAAAGCCTATTTTCTACGTCACGCAGGAGTTCTTTGATCAATATCTGAAAGGCAATGAATCACGCTTCCCCGACCACTATCTGTGGCTGCGCAGCGTGTTCAGAGAGCCGAGGCAGGAAGAGTGCAGTCATTGGTCGATTTGGCAATTTGCCGATAACGGCACCTTGGACGGCATCCAGGGACCGGTTGACCTCAATGCGCTATGCCCGTCGGAAACGGGCCTGGCGCATCTGTTCCCCGCCGTTGCAGCGAATTGAAACGTCTACAGCGCCGCGCGTCTTTTAAGACGCGCAAAGGACGCTGTAGCACTTTGAATAGCTGCATAATTTTGTCCTTAAATCGATTCCGATTTAAGGAATTATGCAGTGGCTTATTCGGGCAGCCGGTAATCGACGAGCTTGCTCTCCCGGACGATAAACAGCTTGCCCGTCTCCGTCACACCAGGCCCGAGCAACGGCAGGATCGCATTTGCGACCTCGGAGGGATGCGGCAGCGACTGCGGATCTTCGCCGGGCACCGCCTGCGCCCGCATCGCCGTGCGCGTGGCACCCGGATCGACGCTGGTGATCCGCAGCGGGGTGCTTTGACTTTCGCCGGCCCAAGTGCGTGCCAGCGCCTCGACCGCGGCCTTGGAAGCGGAATAGGCGCCCCAGAAGGGGCGGCACTTGTGAGCGGCACCCGAAGACAGGATCACCGCACGGCCGGCATCGGAGCGGGCCAGCAGCGGGTCGACCGAGCGGATCAGCCGCCATGTCGCGGTGACGTTGATGGTCATCACCTTCTCGAACACTTTCGCTTCGATATGGCCGATCGGCGAAATGACCCCAAGCACGCCGGCATTGGCGACGAGGATGTCGAGTTTGCCCCAGCGCTCGAAGATCGAGCCGCCGAGCGTATCGATCGCATTCATGTCGGCAAGGTCGAAGGGCACGAGCGTCGCCGTGCCGCCGACGGCCTTGATCGCATCGTCGAGATCCTCGAGCCCGCCGACCGTGCGGGCGCAGGCAATCACGTGGGCGCCGGCTTTGGCAAGTTCCAGCGCTGTGAAATAGCCTATGCCGCGCGACGCACCGGTGACGAGTGCGATCTTGCCCTCAAGATTGATATTCATGATGTCGTGTTCCCTCACGAAGGGAGAGGGGTTCGATTGAACCCCTCGGGATGGGACAATGGAAAAGCCGGCGCGCCGTGTCAGCCGTTGCTGGCAAGCATCGAAATCTTGTTGCCCATGGACTCGCCGTTCTTGTCGAGCAGGCGGGTCGGATAGTCGCCGGTAAAATAGTGGTCGGTGAACTGCGGCCGAGCCGGGTTGCGATCCTCACCGCCGACAGCGCGATAGAGGCCGTTGATCGACAGGAAGGCGAGCGAATCTGCGCCGATATATTTCGCCATGGCTTCGACATCGGCATACTGGTTTGCCAGCAGCTTTTCGGCATCGGGCGTGTCGATGCCGTAGAAATCCGGGAAGAAGATCATCGGGCTCGCGACGCGGACATGGACTTCGCGCGCCCCGGCTTCGCGGATCATCTGGACGATCTTGAGAGACGTCGTGCCACGCACGATGGAATCATCGACCAGCACCACGCGCTTGCCTTCGATCATCGCCCGGTTGGCGGAATGCTTCAGCTTCACACCGAAGGCGCGGATCTGCTGCGTCGGCTCGATGAAGGTGCGCCCGACATAATGGTTACGGATGATGCCGTATTCGAAGGGAATGCCGCTCTGCTGCGCATAGCCAAGCGCCGCCGGCGTGCCGCCATCCGGCACCGGCACGATAACGTCGGCATCGACGGGCGATTCCTTGGCGAGGTTCATGCCCATGTGCTTCCGCGTCGTATAGACGTTGCGGCCGCCGACGACCGAGTCCGGGCGGGCGAAATAGACATATTCGAACAGGCAGAGGCGCTCCGGCTGCGGCTTGCTGGGCTTGCGCGCATCGATGCTGATCGAGCCGTCAGCCTGGATTTCGCAGATGACGACCTCGCCGTTCTCAACGTCGCGGATGAACTTGGCGCCGATAATGTCGAGCGCGCAGGTTTCCGAGCAGAAGATCGGCTTGCCGTCGAGTTCGCCCATCACCAATGGGCGGATGCCGGTCGGGTCGCGCGCGGCAATCAGCTTCGTGCGCGTCATGGCGAGCATCGAATAGCCGCCTTCCATCTGGCGAATGGCGTCGATGAAGCGGTCGGACGTGGAAGCGTGGCGGGAACGGGCGATGAGGTGAAGGACGACTTCGGTATCGGAGGTCGACTGACAGATGGCGCCGGTCGCGATGATCTGGCGGCGCAGCGTCAGGCCGTTGGTGAAATTGCCGTTATGGGCAATGGCGATGCCGCCTTCTTCCAGTTCGGCAAAGAGCGGCTGCACGTTGCGCATGGCCACTTCGCCGGTTGTCGAGTAGCGGGTATGACCGATCGTAATGCTGCCGGGCAGGCGGGCGAGCGTCATCGGATTGGTATAGTGGTCGCCGACAAGGCCCATGTGGCGCTCTTGATAAAAGCGCTTGCCGTCGAAGGAGACGATGCCGGCCGCTTCCTGCCCGCGGTGCTGCAGAGCATGCAGGCCGAGAGCCGTGAGCGCGGCGGCATCAGGGTGTCCCAGAATTCCGAAAACCCCGCATTCTTCATGCAGCGTATCTCCGTCGAGCGGATCGTCGGTCGGGAAGGAATGGGACTGGTTCATTTCTGCGGGCCTCTGCTCTCACAAGAATGGATCGGCATTTCCAGAAATAGCTGAGCCCGACGGAGCTGGAATGCTCGGCCGGACCCTCATTTCACGTCCCGCTCAAATGGCGATTGCCGGATGGCGGGTCAAGCTCTTGAACACTGTGTCAATTCGCCGGCTGCTGCGCGCCGTCTGCGGGCGCGGTCGGTGCGTCTTCCGCCGGAGCCTGGTCGCCCGTCGGCGGAGTGGTACCTTCGGCGCCCTGTGCCGGCGGCTGCAGCTTATCACGGATGCTTTCCGGTATCATCTGGGCAAATTGCTCCGGCAGAACCGATTTCAGCTTCACGACCATCGAATCCAGGAAGGGCTTCGACTTCGCTTCGTTGACCCAGGCCGGACGGTGGTCGGCATCGACGAGCCAGTTCCAGAAGGCGACGGCGACGACGAGGAGCAGCACGCCGCGCGCTGCCCCGAACAGGAAGCCGAGTGTGCGGTCGAGCGCGCCGACACGGCTGTCGATGATGAAATCGGCGATCTTCATCGTAATGAAGGAGATGACGATGAGCGCGATCAGGAAGACGACCGCTGCCGAACCGACGATCGCGATGCGGTCGTCATCGGTGTATTTTTTCGCATAGGGCAGCAGGTAGGGATAGAGGTAATAGGCAGCGGCGGCCGAACCGCCCCAACTCGCGATCGAGAGGATCTCGCGCGAAAAGCCGCGGACCATCGCCAGCACGGCGGAGAAGAGCACGACGCCGATGACAATACCGTCGAAAATCGTAATGGGCATGTAAATTCAACTCCAGGACTGCCGCTTGGCGGCCGTGTCGTGCCTTATCGTGTGCTCCTATATCATCACCACTCTTGGCAATGAAAGGATCAAACGTCGTCTTCCACACGTAGCGCCCCCTTCGATCCGGCGATGCGCGCGACCAGATCCGGCAGGCTTGCGACTTCGCTCCAGCGCCCGCCGGAGCCCTTCGGCAATTCGGTGGAGGCGGACGGAAGCAGCGCTGCGGAAAATCCCAGCTTCTCGGCTTCCTTGAGACGCTGGGCGGTGTGCGCAACCGGCCGGATGGCACCCGACAGGCTGACTTCGCCGAAATAGACGCAATCGGCAGGAAGGGCAATACCGGCAAGCGAGGAAACGAGCGCCGAGGCGACGGCAAGATCGGCCGCCGGTTCGGAGATGCGGTAACCGCCGGCGACGTTGAGATAGACGTCGTGCTGGCCGAGCCTGACGCCGCAATGGGCTTCCAGCACCGCAAGGATCATCGACAGCCGTGCCGAATCCCAGCCGACCACGGCGCGCCGCGGCGTGCCGAGCGAGGTTGGGGCCACCAGCGCCTGCACCTCGACGAGAATGGGGCGGGTGCCCTCCATGCCGGCGAAGACGGCAGCCCCCGGCGATTTTTCGTTGCGCTCGCCGAGGAAGAGTTCCGAGGGGTTGGCGACTTCGCGCAAACCTTTGTCTGACATTTCGAAGACGCCGATCTCGTCGGTCGGGCCGAAGCGGTTCTTGACAGTGCGCAGGATGCGGTAGTGATGGCCGCGATCGCCTTCGAAATAGAGCACGGCGTCGACCATGTGCTCGACAACGCGCGGGCCGGCGATCTGCCCGTCCTTGGTCACGTGGCCGACGAGCACCATGGCGGCACCCGTCTGCTTGGCGAAACGGATCATTGCCTGCACGCCGGTGCGCACCTGCGTCACCGTTCCCGGGGCGGATTCGGCAAGTTCGCTCCATAGCGTCTGGATGGAATCGATGATGACGAGGTCCGGCCGCTTGCCCTCGGCGAGCGTCGCCAGAATATCCTCGACATTGGTTTCGGCTGCCAGCATCACATCGGTATCGGCTGCCGCAAGGCGTTGCGCCCGCAGCCGCACCTGCGCCACGGCTTCTTCGCCGGAGACGTAGATGATCTTGTGGCCGCGCCGTGCAAGGGCGGCGGCGGCCTGCATCAGCAGCGTCGATTTACCGATGCCGGGATCGCCGCCGATCAGCACCGCCGAACCGCGCACGAAACCGCCGCCGAGCGCCCGGTCGAGCTCCGACATGGCGGTATGGATGCGTGGCGCCTCCTCGATTTCGCCGGAGAGTGCCGTCAGCGCCACCGGTCGGCCCTTCTTCGGCGTCTTGCCGGGACCGGAGCCGATCCCGCCCATCGGGTCTTCCTCGACGATGGTGTTCCACTCGCCGCAGTTCTCGCATTTGCCGGCCCAGCGGTTATGAACCGTGCCGCAACTCTGGCAGATGAATTGTGTTCTGGCCTTCGCCATCAAATACTCTTTCAGTCCGGGTTCGCGAGTGAAGCGACGCGCCGCTTCATCGAATCATTGTCGTGCTTGAGATAATGGCTATCGCAACGGATCAAAACTAATGATTTCCCCATCAGCGCACCGATGCCTATCCTTTGCTTCTGCTTATCTGGAATGGTGAAGATGTTCGATTATTCGTTTGCGCACTGGCTTGCATTTCTGTCGGCGGCGGTTCTGCTCAATCTCTCGCCCGGCCCCGACATCGCCTTCATCCTCGGTCATACGATGAGAAGCGGAAAACGTGCCGGTTTTTCGGCGCTGTTCGGTGTCTGGTCCGGCGCCTGCCTGCATGTACTGATGGCTGCACTCGGCCTCTCTGCCATACTTGCCGCTTCCGCCGTCGCCTTCTCGACGGTCAAATGGATCGGTGCGGCCTATCTCGTCTGGCTCGGCATTCAGGCTTTGCGCTCCGGTGGCGGCGATGGCCTGATAACGGCTGCTGGTGAAAGTTTGCCGGTTGCAAGAATCTATCGGCAGGGAATTCTGGTGTCGCTGCTCAATCCGAAAGTGGCGATATTCTTCCTGGCCTTCCTGCCGCAGTTCGTCGTCGAAGGGGCAGGGCCGGCATGGGCTCAGCTCATGCTGCATGGCGCGCTCATTATCGTCGTCGCCGCCTTCATCGAACCGCCGCTCGTCCTTCTCGGCGGGCGCCTTGCGGATGCAATCAGGCATAATCAAAAAATCGGCCTCTGGCTCGATCGCGGCCTCGGTGCGCTTTTCGTGGCGCTCGGTGTCCGTCTCGCCCTCAGCAGCCGTTGAATAGAACGGCCGCTAATCCTCGGCCACGTAGCGCCGTTCGTGGCGCAGCCCCATGCTGGTCAGAATCTCGTATCCGATCGTGCCGGATGTCCGCGCCACATCGTCCACCGGCATGTTCTTTCCGAACAGCTCGACATAATCCCCGGCGCGCACGGCGTTGTCAGGCAGGTCGGTGATATCGAAGATCGTCAGGTCCATAGTGATCCGGCCGGCAACCGGAACCTTGTGTCCGGCGATGAAACCTTGCCCGCCTTGCGGCACCACCTGGCGCAGCGGCACACCGCCGCTCGACTGGCTGCGCATGTAGCCGTCGGCATAGCCGGCCGAGGCGATCGCCAGCCGGCTTTCGCGGGGAAGCTGCAGCGCCCGCCCATAGCTGACCGTCTCGCCGGCTTCGACGCTGCGCACCTGGATGATGCGCGCTTCCGCCGTCGCGACGGGCCGCATCGGGTTCGCCATGCCGCTGACCGCTTCGCCGCCATAGAGCGCGATGCCGGGGCGGGTCAGGTCGAAGTGATAATCCTCACCGAGAAAGATGCCGGCCGAGGCGGCAAGGCTTGAATCGATACCTTCATAAGCGGCGCTAACCCTGTGGAATGATTCGAGCTGCTGCCGGTTCATCGCATGGGTGGGATCATCGGCGCAGGCGAGGTGGCTCATGACAAGCACGGGCGCGAAGCTCGCCGGCCGTGAGACGTCGTTGGCGAGCGCGATCGCATCGTCGATATGCAGTCCGAGCCGATTGAAGCCGGTATCGACATGCAGCGCGCAGGGGTAGTCGCCGTAATCGGCAAGCACCGCCATCCAGAAGGCGAGCTGCTCGTCGGAGGAAATCACCGGCACTAGATCATTGTCGAAGAAGCGCCGCTCGGTGCCTGGCCAGATGCCTGAGAGCACGAAGATGCGCGCCTCGGGCGCATAGAGGCGAAGCGTCACGCCCTCGTCGACGGTCGCGACGAAGAAGTCGCGCGCGCCTGCCATGTAGAGCGCTTCGCCGGCATCCTCGATGCCCATGCCATAGGCATCTGCCTTGACGACCGCCGAGGCGCGCGCCGCACCGGAGCGGCGCGCCATGTCGCGCCAGTTCTCCGTCAGAGCGGTCAGGTCGACGGTCAACCGCAGGCCTGCTGAGGCAAAGTTGTCGTCTTCGGGGGCGTCGAAAAATTCGCTCATGATCCACATCGAAAAGAGGCCGGAGAAGGATTCTCCGGCCAGTTTAGAGGTCAATATTGTCGGGGGAAAGTCCGGCCGCTGCGTTGCAGCACCGGCCCACGATCAGTGCTCTTCATATTGGGTGAAGGAGGGATCGGCGAGATCGGCAAAGCGCGTGAATTCCGCCTGGAAGGCGAGCTTCACCGTGCCCGTCGGCCCGTGGCGCTGCTTGGCGATGATGACGTCGGCCGTGCCCTTCACCTTGTCGAACAGCGCTTCCCATTCCGGATATTTCGGATCGTGGATGTCGCGCGGCTCCGAATTCTTGACGTAATATTCCTCGCGGAACACGAAGAGCACGACGTCGGCGTCCTGCTCGATCGAGCCGGATTCGCGAAGGTCGGACAGCTGCGGCCGCTTGTCGTCGCGGCTTTCGACCTGACGCGAGAGCTGCGACAGCGCGATGATCGGAACGTTGAGCTCCTTGCCGAGCGCCTTGAGGCCGGTGGTGATCTGGGTGATTTCCTGCACGCGGTTGTCGCTGGATTTGCCCGAGCCGGTCATCAGCTGAATGTAGTCGACCACAAGCACGTCGAGGCCGCGCTGGCGCTTCAGACGGCGCGCGCGGGCCGAAAGCTGGGCGATCGAGATGCCGCCGGTCTGGTCGATAAAGAGCGGCACCTTCTGCATCATCATCGAGCAGGCGACGAGCTTTTCGAAATCGGCATCGTTGATGTCGCCGCGGCGGATCTTCGAGGAGGAGACTTCCGTCTGCTCGGAGATGATACGGGTGGCAAGCTGTTCGGACGACATTTCGAGCGAGTAGAAACCGACGACGCCGCCGTTCTTCGCCTTCATGCTGCCGTCCGACTGGACTTCGCCTTCGTAGGCGGCCGCAATATTGTAGGCGATGTTTGTAGCAAGTGAGGTCTTGCCCATGCCGGGGCGTCCGGCAAGCACGATCAAGTCCGACCGCTGCAAACCGCCCATCTTGGAATCCAGCGAATGGATGCCGGTGGAAATGCCGGAAAGCCCGCCGTCACGTTCCTTGGCGACGGCCGCCATGTCGATCGCCAGCGCGACCGCATCGTTGAAGGCCTGGAAGCCGCCGTCGTAGCGACCGTTTTCCGCCAGTTCGAAGAGGCGGCGTTCGGTATCCTCGATCTGCGACTGCGGCGGCATGTCGAGCGGCGCGTCATAGGCGATGTTGACGACGTCCTCGCCGATGGTGATCAGCGCCCGGCGCAGCGCCAGGTCGTAGATCGCCCGACCGTAATCCTCGGCATTGATGACGGTGACGGCATTGCTGACCAGGCTCGCCAGATATTGCGAAACCGTCATGTCGCCGACCTTCTCGTCGGCCTTCAGGAAGGTCTTGATCGTCACCGGATTGGCGATCTTGCCCATGCGGATGATATCGCCGGCAACCTCGAAGATCTTCCGATGCAGCGGTTCATAGAGATGGATCGGCTTCAGGAAGTCTGACACCCGGTAATAGGCGTCGTTGTTCATCAGGATTGCACCCAGAAGCGCCTGCTCGGCTTCGATATTGTTGGGCGCTTCGCGGTAGTGCTGCTCTGACGAGGCAACAGCTGTAATCTTTCGAGCGGCGTCGTTCATCATCATCCGTTCTGTCTTTTTCCAGTTCCGGATTTGCAATTCCGGACGCGAAAATCAAGAGGCTACGAAAGGAGCGGGGGCTCGCTTCGCCTAAATCCTGAACGCTGTGCACGTTGTTCGACTTCTCCACAGTCTTGGGCGACACAAAGGAGAAATACTGGCAGTGTCACCCGCACGACACGGCATGGCGCCGACTCAGCCCATCCGTTTCGGAGAACGCTACTTTAGCGCGATGCGATAAGGCACGCAGCAAAAACATCCGGAAAATCCCCTTAAAAGAAGCGAGCCGATCGGCGGCTCATATCGAAGGGGTGGAAACGAAAAAGCCCGGCGCGATGGCCGGGCTTTCCCTCACGCGGATCACTCCGACGAGAATTATGCTTCGTCTTCGTCGACGCCGTCGGCTTCCGGATCGAAGAAGTCTTCCGGACGCAGCGCGTCTTCGTCGACGCCGTAGATCGCGTCGACCGAGGTGAGTTCTTCGCCCTTGGACTGGCGCTCTGCCTCTTCGGCAGAACGGGCAACGTTCAGCTCGACGTGGATTTCGACTTCGGCATGTAGCTGCAGCTCGACCTTGTGCAGGCCGATCGACTTGATCGGCGTGTTGAGGTGAACCTGGTTGCGGCCGATGTTGAAGCCTTCGGCGCCGAGAATATCGACGACGTCACGGGCAGCAACCGAACCGTAGAGCTGGCCGGTTTCGCCGGCGGAGCGCACGACGATGAAGGACTTGCCGTCGAGAACGTCGGCGACCGTCTGGGCTTCTGACTTGCGCTCGAGGTTGCGGGCTTCGAGCGTCGCGCGCTCGGCTTCGAAGCGGGTCTTGTTGGCAGCGTTGGCGCGCAGCGCCTTGCCGAGCGGCAGCAGGTAGTTGCGGGCAAAGCCGTCGCGAACCTTTACGGTTTCGCCCATCTGGCCGAGCTTGGAGATGCGTTCGAGAAGGATGACTTGCATTTTCTTTTTCCTTTCTTGTGTCTCAGATTTTCGTATCGGATTGTTTGGGGGCATCAGCATCTTTCGTCGGGGTCAGTGCGATCGCCTTGCGCGTATCGCTGAGACCGAGGACGAGGATGAGGAGAGCTGGCAGCAGCATGAGCATCGAGGCCAGATAGCAGAGGATGAGGGCCGGTATGCGCCAGTCCTTGCCGCGCGTGCGGAAATGCAGCGAGGCGAAACCGGAAAGCATGAAACCGGCACCGAAGGCGCCGATCACGGTCGCGCCGACCAGTGCCGGAACGCCGCCGAAAAAGCAGGCGGCAAGCCCGGCCAGGAAGATGAAGATCGAGTTGCGGTTCATCCGCAGCGACGAGGGAATGTCCTCGCGCGGGCGAAGGCCGCGGCCGGAGGCTGCAACGATGCGCACGGCGAAATAATAGGCGGCAAACAGCATGCTGACCCACATGCCGCCCTGCAAAGCCGGCAGCATCAGCAGGATCAGCGACTTGGTCTGCGCGGTCGCTGCCGGATCGGGCATGAATTCCGGCTGCTGCTGCTTGAGCGAGGTGATCAGCAGATCGACGATCGGATCGGTAATCTCAGGCCCGTAGCCGATGATCACGCCGATGACGATGACGGCGAGGGTCACCAGACCGCAGAGATGCAGCAGAATGTCGGAGAGCGGATACCAGGCAAGCAGATGGTCGGGTCCGCCGAGTTCGGCGGCCGGACGCGCCAGATTGGCGAGATGGCTGAGCCAACCGGCCGGCAGCAGCGTCACCATCGTCATGATCAGCGCGAAGGAAGGCGAGATCAGGATCGCGCCGAGTGCCGCGGCGCTGACGACGGCCGAGACCGCGGCGGTATTGCCCCAGCCGAGCCCGACGATGAGGATCGGCAGAGCCGAGGCCGTGTAGAGAAGCGCGCTGAAAAACGACGGCTGCATGCTCGCGCCCAGCACCAGCAGGGCGGCGGTCAATCCGGCGAGTGCGCCGATCAGCAGCGTTTTAATGTTCGGTCGTTTCAAGGTCGCTGTCCTGCTTCATCAAGCAGTTAGAGGATGTTGCTGAATCAAATTCAGAAACGTCTCAACATGGGTTTTAGGAGTTCCGATCCGCGCCCATCGCGGAAGGGAAAAGGGAAGGCACGAATGCCTTCCCTCAAGAGTGTGTGCGTCGGCCGATAATCAGGCGACGACGTAGGGCAGCAGGCCGAGGAAACGGGCGCGCTTGATCGCCTGAGCGAGTTCGCGCTGCTTCTTCTGGGAAACGGCCGTGATGCGGGACGGAACGATCTTGCCGCGCTCGGAAATGTAGCGCTGCAGCAGGCGTACGTCCTTGTAGTCGATCCGCGGCGCGTTGGCGCCGGAGAACGGGCAGGTCTTGCGGCGGCGATGGAACGGGCGGCGGACCGGAGCGGAGGAAGTTTCAGACATATCTCAGATCTCCCTTATACACGGTCTTCGCGCGGACGGCGCGGACGGTCGTCACGATCGCCGAAGCCACCTTCACGCGGCGGACGCGGACCACGGTCGCGATCACCGAAGCCGCCTTCACGCGGGCCACGGCCGCCTTCACGCGGACGGTCGTCACGGTCGCGCTTCTGCATCATGGCAGACGGACCTTCTTCATGCTTCTCGACGGCGATCGTCATGTAGCGAAGAACGTCTTCGCTGATGCGCATCTGACGTTCCATTTCCTGGACGGCAGCAGCCGGTGCATCGATGTCCATCAGGGCGTAGTGCGCCTTGCGGTTCTTCTTGATGCGGTAGGTGAGGGACTTGAGGCCCCAGTTCTCGATACGCCCGACCTTACCGCCATTCGCTTCGATCACACCCTTGTACTGTTCTACGAGGGCATCGACCTGCTGAGCGGAAATATCCTGCCGGGCAAGGAATACATGTTCATAAAGAGCCATGACAGCTTTGCCTTTCTTGCGTTTGGTTCAACCCGATATTCGGCGGCTAAGCCTCAACGACTGCTCCTGATTGGGCGGACCCAGGCAAGAAAGCGTTTCCGAGACGGTCGAGAGCGGAGACACGGGAGGCTGGAACGCTTCCGTTCCGAACGATTTCCGTGAGGAAACCGGCCCTCCGTTCAGCCACCAGCCAGAAGACCGGGTTAACGAACAGGGCGGCTTATACGGATTTTTTGGGCAAAGGCAAGCGTAATCGGACACCCGAACCCGATGCCGGCCAATGGTCGGCATCGGGCAGGCGCCAAACAAATAGGGTCAAAGCGTCAGCGGATACTGCCGGTGCACCTTGGCGATTTCCGCCAGGATCTCGTTCGAAAGCGTAATGTCTGCCGCGCCGATATCGATTTTCAACTGCTCCATCGAGGTCGCGCCGATGATGGCCGAGGCCATGAAGGGCCTGGACAGGCAGAAGGCGAGCGCCATTGTTGCCGGGTCGAGGCGGTATGTTGCAGCGATCTCCAGATAGGCTTTGGTCGCCGGCTCCTGCAGCGGCTGCAGGCGACCGCCGATATCGTGGTTGATCGAGCCGCGCGAACCCTTCGGCCTGCCGCCATCGACATATTTGCCGGAGAGGATGCCGCCGGCGAGCGGCGAATAAGCGAGCAGCCCGACATCCTCATGATGCGAGAGTTCGGCGAGATCGAGGTCGAAATGGCGATAGAGCAAGTTGTATTCGTTCTGGACACTGGCGACCCGCGGCAGGCTCTTCTGTTCGGCGAGCGTCAGATATTTCTTTATGCCCCAGGTGGTTTCGTTGGAAAGGCCGATCGCGCGGATCTTGCCTTCCTTCACCAGCGCGCCAAGCGTTTCCAGGATGTCGAGCATATTGGCGACGGCCTCGTCGCGGTTCTGGTTGAAGGGATTGTAGCTCCAGTTCTGACGGAAATGGAAATGGCCGCGGTTCGGCCAGTGGATTTGGTAGAGGTCGACGTAATCCGTCTTCAGGCGCGCCAGGCTGGCTTCGAGCGCCAGGCGGATATTCTTTGCATCGGCACCTTCGCCACCACGTATATAGTCGCGACCGCGGCCTGCGACCTTGGTGGCGAGCACGATATCGCCGCGCTTGCCGGTCTTCTTGAACCAGCTGCCGATATAGTCTTCCGTCCAGCCCTGCGTCGCGGCCGAAATCGGGGTGGTCGGATAAAGTTCGGCCGTATCGAAGAAATTGACGCCCTTTTCGACGGCGTAGTCCATCTGCGCATGCGCATCGGCTTCGCTGTTCTGCGAACCCCAGGTCATGGTGCCAAGGCAAATCTCTGAAACGGAAATCTCGGTGCGGCCTAGCGAATTGTACTTCATGGAAAAACCTTGGGAGAGAGGTGACAGCCTTGGGAGGGTTCGCGCAAATCTAGGCTGGATTTGGCGGAGCGCAAGAGCAAAAACCGGGCTTTTGCGCCAGTGCGAAAGGCTTTGCGGAGAATGAGCCGCCACTTGACTCTGCCGGAAAGAATGTCAATTGGAGGCAAAACAGCCTCAAGGGGCGTATTCAGGGGCATGAGCCAGGGAACATGAGAATGACCATTGCTTTCACTTTTCCCGGTCAGGGCAGTCAGGCCGTCGGCATGGGCAAGGATCTCGCCGAGAATTTTGCCGAAGCCCGCGCCGTTTTCCAAGAGGTCGATGAGGCACTCGGTGAAAAGCTTTCGGACGTCATGTTCAACGGTCCCGAGGATACGTTGACCTTGACCGCGAACGCCCAGCCGGCGCTGATGGCCGTCTCGATCGCCGTCGTCCGCGTTCTCGAAGCCAAAGGGCTGGATCTGAAGTCCAAGGTCGCTTACGTCGCCGGCCACTCGCTCGGCGAATATTCGGCACTGTGCGCGGCCGGCACCTTTTCGCTCGCCGACACCGCGCGGCTGCTGCGCATCCGCGGCAATGCCATGCAGGCGGCCGTTCCCGTCGGCGTCGGCGCCATGGCCGCGATCATCGGCCTCGAACATGCCGACGTCGTTGCGGTATGCGAGGAAGCGGCTGCCATCGGCGCCTGCCAGATCGCCAACGACAATGGCGGCGGCCAGATCGTCATCTCAGGCGAGAAGGCAGCCGTCGAAAAGGCGGCCGGCCTTGCGACCGACAAGGGCGCCAAGCGCGCCATTCTGCTGCCGGTCTCCGCTCCCTTCCATTCGACGCTGATGGCGCCCGCCGCCGAGGCCATGCGCGAAGCGCTGGCAACGGTCGCCAAATCCGATCCGGTCGTGCCTGTCATCGCCAATGTCCGTGCAGCCCCGGTGACCGGCGCCGACGAGATCGCCAGCCTTCTGGTCGAGCAGGTGACCGGTCAGGTCCGCTGGCGTGAGACGGTGGAATGGTTCGCCAGAAACGGCGTCACGACGCTTTATGAACTCGGTTCCGGCAAGGTGTTGACCGGACTTGCCCGCCGCATCGACAAGACGATCAACGGCATCTCTGTCAACGGTCCGGCGGATATCGACGCGGCCGTCGCCGCCCTCATGGCCTGATTGGTATCCCCGGACACCGGATTTGGTGTCCCTGTTATAAGGAACGTTTCCATGTTCGATCTTTCCGGCCGCAAGGCTCTCGTCACAGGCGCATCGGGCGGTATCGGCGAGGAAATCGCCCGCCTTCTTCATAAGCAGGGTGCCATCGTCGGCCTGCATGGCACCCGCGTCGAGAAGCTGGAAGCGCTGGCCGCAGATCTCGGCGAGCGCGTCAAGATCTTCCCGGCGAACCTGTCCGACCGCGATGAGGTCAAGGCGCTTGGCCAGAAGGCCGAGGCCGATCTCGAAGGCGTCGACATCCTCGTCAACAATGCCGGCATCACCCGCGATGGCCTGTTCGTGCGCATGAGCGACGAGGACTGGGACAACGTCATTGAAGTGAACCTGACATCGACCTTCCGCCTGACGCGCGAATTGACGCATCCGATGATGCGCCGCCGCTATGGCCGCATCATCAACATCACCTCCGTCGTCGGCGTCACCGGCAATCCGGGCCAAGCCAATTACTGCGCCTCCAAGGCCGGCATGATCGGCTTCACCAAGTCCTTGGCGCAGGAAATTGCCACCCGCAACGTGACGGTCAATTGCGTGGCGCCCGGCTTCATCGAGAGCGCCATGACCGGCAAGCTGAACGACAAGCAGAAGGAAGCGATCATGGGGGCGATCCCGATGAAGCGCATGGGCACGGGTGGCGAAGTCGCTTCGGCGGTTGCTTACCTTGCGTCCTCCGAGGCTGCCTATATGACGGGCCAGACGCTGCACGTAAACGGCGGCATGGCGATGATCTGAAACGACAAACCGCTGGCATGGGAATAATTCCGCCAATAGCATGTTGAGCAATCACGAACCGTTGATTTTCTGGCTTTGCGGCAGACATAAAGCATGTTAAGCGGGCCATGACTGTGAACAGTCGTCCCGAGAAAGCAGACGGACCGGCGGGCTTTTTGCAAGCCTGGGACATCTCTGAAGCCGGGTAAACGAGTTTGCCGAGGATGTCTGAAAACATCGCAGGCTGAAACAGGGTAGGGGTGCCGCGATGGCATTCCGATCAGGACATAAGGTCGAGGAAACCGACATGAGCGATATCGCAGAACGCGTAAAGAAAATTGTTATTGATCATCTTGGCGTTGATGCCGACAAGGTCGTCGAGAGCGCCAGCTTTATCGACGATCTGGGCGCTGACTCGCTCGACACGGTCGAACTTGTCATGGCTTTCGAAGAAGAATTCGGCGTTGAAATTCCTGACGACGCTGCCGACTCGATCCTGACGGTCGGCGATGCCGTGAAGTTTATTGAGAAGGCCCAGGCCTGATCCTGTGAATTTGAGAAAGGGCGGGCCTGGAGTCCGCCCTTTTCTTTTCGGCATATTTCTCCATAGAACATAAGAGACGGGGGAAAGCACGCGATGAGACGTGTCGTCATCACCGGTACCGGCATGGTATCACCCTTGGGATGCGGAACCGAGGTGACCTGGTCCCGGCTGCTTGCCGGTCAGAACGGCGCCCGCCTCGTCACCGAATTCGAGGTCGACGACCTTCCCGCCAAGATCGCCTGCCGTATTCCTATCGGTGACGGCACCGACGGCACCTTCAATGTCGATCAGTGGATGGAGCCGAAGGAACAGCGCAAGGTCGATCCCTTCATCATCTACGGCATGGCCGCCGCAGATATGGCGCTTGCCGATGCCGGCTGGCATCCTGAAACCGATGAGGACCAGATCGCCACCGGCGTGCTGATCGGCTCCGGCATCGGCGGCATCGAAGGCATCGTCGAGGCGGGTTACACCCTGCGCGACAAAGGCCCGCGCCGCATCTCCCCCTTCTTCATTCCCGGCCGCCTGATCAACCTCGTCTCCGGCCAGGTCTCGATCCGCCACAAGCTGCGCGGACCCAATCATTCGGTCGTCACCGCCTGCTCGACGGGTGCGCATGCGATCGGCGATGCTGCGCGCTTGATTGCGCTTGGTGATGCCGACGTCATGGTCGCCGGCGGCACGGAATCCCCCGTGAGCCGTATTTCGCTGGCAGGCTTTGCCGCCTGCAAGGCGCTGTCGACCCAGCACAACGACGATCCGCAAAAGGCGTCGCGCCCCTATGACCGCGACCGCGATGGCTTCGTCATGGGCGAAGGCGCCGGCATCGTCGTGCTCGAGGAACTGGAACACGCCAAGGCGCGCGGCGCCAGGATCTACGCCGAAATTGTCGGCTACGGCCTGTCGGGCGACGCCTATCACATCACCGCGCCCTCCGAAGACGGCGAGGGCGCCGGCCGCTGCATGGCGATGGCACTGAAGCGCGCCGGGCTCACGCCGGCCGATATTGACTACATCAATGCCCACGGTACCTCGACCATGGCCGACACGATCGAACTCGGCGCCGTCGAGCGGCTGGTCGGCAATGCGGCGTCGAAGATCTCCATGTCCTCGACCAAGTCGGCGACAGGACACCTTCTCGGTGCTGCCGGCGCCATCGAGGCGATCTTCACCACGCTCGCCATTCGCGACAATATCGCGCCGCCGACGCTCAATCTCGACAATCCCGAACGGGAGACGGCGATCGATCTTGTCCCGCACACGGCGCGTGAGCGAGACATCAATGTGGCGCTGTCCAACTCATTCGGATTCGGCGGCACGAATGCATCGCTCGTACTACGCCGGTACGTGCAATAAGAGTCCTGCAAGCGGTGTGACGGGTCTCCCTTGCACCGCAGACCGGCCGTCCTCTACGTTGCGTAAGAGGGCGTGCGAAAGCATAACGACCGTCAGCGGCGTCGTTGAACGGCGGCAGAACCTGCTTTTGCCGCATTGCTTCGCGAAATAGCGAAGTGAAAGTCAAGTTTTAGAGGATTGCCGGTGAGCGATACGACGAACCAGAGCAACGATACCCAGGCGCAGAAGGGACCGATTATCCCGAAGTCGCCGAGCGAAGCCCTGCGTCCGGAGCGCGTTCCGGAGCCGCCGAAGCGGTCCAAGAAAGCCCGCGGCCAGGTCGTTCTTTTCCTGAACTTCATCATGACGATGGCGGTTCTGGTCTGCGTCGTCGCCGTCATCGGCTTCTACTACGCCACATCGACCTATCGAAACCCGGGTCCGCTGCAGACCAACACCAATTTCATCGTCCGCAACGGCGCTGGTCTGACTGAAATCGCCTCGAACCTCGAGCGCAACGCGATCATCAGCGATGCCCGTATCTTCCGCTATCTCACGGCAACGCATCTTTCTGCCGGAGAGAGCCTGAAGGCGGGTGAATACGAGATCAAGGCGAGGGCCTCCATGAGGGATATCATGGAGCTGCTCAAATCGGGCAAGTCCATTCTTTATTCCGTTTCCTTCCCCGAGGGCCTGACGGTCCGCCAGATGTTCGACCGCATGCTGCAGGATACCGTGCTGGAAGGCGACTTACCGGCGGCATTGCCGACCGAGGGCAGCCTGCGTCCGGATACCTACAAATTCTCGCGCGGCACCAAGCGCTCGGAAATCATCGAACAGATGGCGGCTGCGCAGCAGAAGCTCGTCGATCAGATCTGGGACAAGCGCGACCAGTCGCTGCCGCTGCGATCCAAGGAGGAGTTCGTGACACTCGCCTCGATCGTCGAAAAGGAAACCGGCGTTCCCGACGAGCGAGCCCATGTCGCCTCCGTTTTTCTGAATCGGCTCGGCAAGGGTATGCGCCTGCAGTCCGACCCAACGATCATCTACGGCCTCTTCGGCGGCGAGGGTAAACCGGCCGACCGGCCGATCTACCAGTCGGACCTGAAGCGGGACACACCTTACAACACCTATGTCATCAAGGGTCTGCCGCCGACGCCGATCGCCAATCCCGGCAAGGATGCGCTGGAAGCCGTCGCCAATCCCTGGAAGACGCAGGATCTCTATTTCGTTGCCGACGGCACCGGCGGCCATGTTTTCTCTGCGACGCTCGAGGAGCACAACGCCAACGTCAAGCGCTGGCGCAAGCTCGAAGCCGACAAGGGTTCGGACCCGAACATCGCAGTCGACGGCCAGCCGGAAGAGCAGCCGGCGGATAATGGCGCGACCGTCGCGCCGCCGAAGAAAAAGAAGATCAACTGAGACTTTCGGGAGGCTCGCATGGCTTTGCAGTCCATGACCGGTTTTGCGCGGCGCGAGGGAACGAGCGGCCGCTGGCGCTGGGCATGGGAACTGCGCTCGGTCAACGGCAAGGGCCTCGACCTGCGCCTGCGCCTGCCGCCCGGCCTCGAACGCATGGAGGCAGAGGTCCGCCGCCTCGCCGGCGAAAGCTTCAGCCGCGGCAACCTGCAGGCATCGCTATCCGTCACCGCCGACGAGAACCGTTTCGAGGCGGTGCTGAACAGACAAGCACTTGCCGCCGTGCTGGCCATGCGCGATCAGTTGGACGGTGTCATCGATCCGGCGCCGCTGAAGCTCGATACGCTGCTTCTGGTGCGCGGCATCGTCGAATTCCGCGAAGGCGAGGATGGCGAGGAGGCGCTTGCCGCCCGTGACGCCGATATCGCTACCGGCCTGCTGGCCGCGCTTGCCGATCTGAGAGCAATGCGCGAACAGGAAGGGTCGGCGCTGGCCCGCATTCTTCACGACCACGTCACGACGATCGAAGGCCTGACACGGACGATCGAGGCCGATCCGTCGCGCTCGCCACAGGAGATCGCCGCGCGGCTGGCCGCGCAGGTCGCCTTGTTGATGGACGGCATGGCCGCGCTCGATCGCGACAGGCTGCACGCCGAAGCCGCGCTACTGGCGACCAAGGCGGATCTGCGCGAGGAAATCGATCGTCTGAAGGCTCATATCGCCGCAGCGCGTGATCTCCTGGTGAAAGGTGGCCCCGCCGGGCGCCGGCTGGACTTCCTTGCACAGGAATTTAACCGCGAATCGAATACCATCTGCTCGAAGTCGAATGCCTCGGCGGTCACCGCCGCCGGCATCGAGCTGAAAGTCGTGATCGACCAGTTCCGCGAGCAGGTCCAGAATTTGGAGTAAGACATGAAACCGGCGAAATCCTCGCCCGTGCACATCGCCCGCCGCGGTCTGATGCTTGTCATCTCGTCGCCATCAGGCGCCGGCAAGTCCACCATCGCGCGCACGCTGCTGGAGACCGACAGGCAAATCGGCCTTTCCGTCAGCGTCACCACGCGCCAGCGCCGCCCGAGCGAAGTCGAGGATGTGCATTACCACTTCAAGAGTGTGCGCGAGTTCGAGCGGCTGCGCGATAGCGACGCGCTGCTCGAATGGGCCGAGGTGCATGGCAATTTCTACGGCACGCCGCGCGAGCCGGTCGAGCAGGCCATGGCCGAAGGCCGCGACATGCTCTTCGACATCGACTGGCAGGGCGCCCAGCAATTGCAGGAGAAGATGTCGGCCGACGTGGTCTCGATCTTCGTGCTGCCGCCGACCATGACCGAGCTTCAGTCGCGGCTGCATCGCCGTGCCGAGGATTCCGAGGAGGTCATCCAGACGCGCCTCGCCAACAGCCGCGCCGAGATCGCCCACTGGCGCGAATACGACTATGTCATCGTCAATGACGATCTCAACGCCGCCCTCGACGCCGTCCAGTCGATCGTCAAGGCCGAACGCCTGCGCCGCGACCGCCGCCATGGCATGTTCGACTTCGTCCGCGAGTTGCTGGAAGAGACGCCGTCGCTTTAAGGTAAACTCCTGGGAAAACCGCTTCGCACCTCGCTGGAACTGCCCTACAGGCTGTTTGCGAGAAGGCAGAATTCCTCGACGGACAAGGTTTCCGCCCGACGCGCCGGATTGATCCCGGCCTTGACGAGCAGGCTCTCGCCGCCGAGGGATTTCAGGCTTTGGCGGAGCATTTTGCGACGCTGGCCGAAGGCCGCCTGTGTCACCTTTTCCAGATTGGCGACAGCGCAGGGGATCGGGGATTCGCGGGGGGTCAGTTGCACGACCGTCGACGTCACCTTCGGCGGCGGCGTGAAGGCTTGCGGCGGCACGTCGAAGGCCATGCGTGCCTCCGTCCGCCAGCCGCAGAGCACGCCGAGACGGCCGTAATGATCGTCGTCTTCGTTGGCGACGATACGCTCGCCGACCTCCTTCTGAAACATCAGCGTCAGCGACTGCCAGAACGGCGGCCAGGCTTTCGGCAGCAGCCAGTTGACCAGCAACTGCGTGCCGACATTATAGGGCAGGTTGGCAATGATCTTGATCGGGCCTTGCGGCGCCAATGTCTCGAAATCAATCTTCAGCGCATCGCCTTCGATCACCTCCAGCCGGCCGGGATAATGATCGGCGATCTCGGCGAGTGCCGGCAGGCAGCGGGGATCCCGCTCGATGGCGATGACCTTTCTGGCACCGAGCGCCAGGATCGCCCGCGTCAATCCGCCAGGGCCAGGGCCGACCTCAACGATGGTCGCCTCTTCGAGTGTGCCCGCCGTGCGGGCGATCTTCTGCGTGAGGTTGAGGTCGAGCAGGAAGTTCTGCCCGAGCGCCTTGCGCGCATCGAGACCGTGACGCTGGATGACGTCGCGAAGCGGCGGCAGGCCATCGAGTGCTGCCATCAGCGGCGGCTTTCCACACTGCGGCCGAGCTGGGCGGCGAGCTTCAGCGCGGCAACGAGGCTGTGCTCGC
The DNA here is from genome assembly GCF_013087615.1 of Rhizobium sp. WYCCWR 11152. Taxonomy (NCBI): domain Bacteria; kingdom Pseudomonadati; phylum Pseudomonadota; class Alphaproteobacteria; order Hyphomicrobiales; family Rhizobiaceae; genus Rhizobium; species Rhizobium sp. WYCCWR 11152. The sequence goes on from NZ_JABFCP010000009.1 coordinate 757,594, forward strand.
GCGCCAGTCCCTTGCCGGCAATGCCGAAAGCGGTGCCGTGATCCGGCGAGGTGCGCACGAAGGGAAGCCCGAGCGTCACGTTGACGCTGTCGTCGAAACCAAGTGCCTTGGCCGGGATCAGCGCCTGATCGTGATACATGCAGACGGCGACGTCGTATCGCGCCCGCGCCTCGTCATGAAACATCGTATCGGCGGGCAGGGGGCCGATCGCATCGATGCCCTCGTCGCGCAGGCGCTCGATCGCCGGACGGATGACATCCTCGTCCTCCGTACCGATCGCCCCGCCTTCGCCTGCATGCGGGTTGAGGCCGGCAACGGCAAGCCGCGGCGCCTCGATGCCGAAGCGCTGCCTTAGATCTTCATGGGCGATCCTGCAGGTTTCCGTGATCAGGTCGCCCGTCAGCGCCTGCGGCACGTCGCGGACCGGAATATGGATGGTGACGGGAATGGCCCGGAGCTTCGGTCCGGACAGCATCATCACCGGTGTCACCGGCCGGCCGGTCGCCCTGACGGCGAGATCGGCGAGAAATTCGGTATGGCCAGGAAACCGGAAACCCGCCTCGTAAAGCACGGCCTTGGCGATCGGATTGGTAACGACTGCGAGCGCCTCGCCGTCAATGACAAGCGACACGGCTTTCTCGATCGACGCGATCGTGCCTTTCGCCGTTGCCGCATGCGGTTCACCGGCCACGACCTCGATACCGGCCGGTATGGTCATGACGGGCAGCGCATCGGCAAACATGCCGGCGGCCTTGCCGGCTTCATCGGTCTCGCGGATCGAGACCGCCAGATTGAGTTGGCGGGCTCTCAACGCCAGAACATCGGGGTCGCCGATCAGGAAGAAAGGCGGCAGCCCGAGTTCACGCCGCCGGAGCCAGGCCATCAGAGTAATATCCGGCCCGATGCCGGCGGGGTCGCCCTGGCTCAGCGCAAGCGGTCGCGAAAACGGTATCGCCATTGTCGGTCAGCGATAGGCGATCTGCGCCTTTTTGCGCAGTTCATCCAGATATTTCTTGCTGTTTTCGTTTTCTGGGCTGGCGTCCTTGCCGCCCTTGGACTTGTCGAGATCTTCCTGGCGGAAGACCATTTCGGCGGCCTGGTCGTCAGAAACCTGCCGCTGGCTGCAGATTGCCAGATATTCGACGCCCTTGTCGGTGACGCGGGTCCCCGTCGTGTTGCCCTTGGCCTGCTCGACCAGCGGCTTCCAATCCGGCGGGATCTCGGGGGCGAGCAGGCGGCCGAGATCGCGCACGGAAACGTCGCGCATCGTGGCAGCAAACACCTTTGCCTGATCGCAGCCCGGAAATTTGGAGCGCGACGCCTCGGCCTCGCCCTTACGCTTGCCGGTGATGGCGCCGCGCTTGGCTTGCGGAATGACGAAGATGATCTGCTGCAGCATATATTCCGTCGTGACCGGCTTCTGCTTGTTGTTCTGCATCATGCGCGAGACGAGATCATAGTTCGACAGCCGCGAGGTCGAGCCGTAGCGGGCGTTGACGACACGCGGCCAGCTCATCTGCACGGCGATGAAACCCTTGAAATGATCGACGCCGACGCCGGCGCGATCGAGGATCTGCGACATCTGCTCGGGGGAAAGCTTGTTGCCGCTCGAAAAGCGCGCGAAAGACGCATCGACGTCCTGCTGCGAAACCGACATACGGACGCGGGTGACTTCCTGCCGCTTGAGCGCCTCGTCGATCAATTGCTCCTCGGCGGTCTTGGCATCGGCCTTCGTATGCTGCAGGCGCAGGAAGGCCTGGCGCTTGGCGACGTCGCCGCTGGTGATCGCGGTGCCGTTCACCACGGCCTTGACTTCACTGGCCGCGAGCGCTGGACCGGCAAGGCCTGTCAGCAATGCAAGCGCTGCCCCGGCGAGGAACTTGGTTATGGCTTTTTTCGCGTCAATCATCTGTTGACCTCCCGATAGCGCCGCGAGACGTTGTTCGCAGCGTTCTTACCACAGTGCGAGACACGCTGAAATCGCTTCCATCACGGCGCGAAACTCCTATGCCTCAGATACCGACTGGCGGCAATGTCCTGCACAGGCTTACGGCGAAAGAATGGCTTCAGGCCATGTTTGCGCCGATCGCCCGTCATTCGAGGGTGTCGGTACCGATCTTGATGTCGCCGAGCGTGCGGAAGGTTAGCCGTGCGCCGATCGTCCAGTCGCTTCCTGACTCGTCGTCGGAATCTCTGCTGTCCGTATAGGCGATCGTGAAGATCGTGCATTCGTCCTCATAAGAGAGGCCGATCGTCCGCCGGCTTATCACATCATTGTTCAGATCCCAGGCAATGCCGCCGAAAATCGACCAGTAATCCTTGAACTTGACGGTGCTGTTGGTCTGGATCTCGTCATTGTCCTCGGCGAAGCCATATTCCGGCTGGGCGCTGAGATGAGTGTAGGTCAGCTGTGTCGAGAAGGTGTCGTTCTGGTAGGCCGTCGTCAGGTCACCGCGGCGGAATTCGAAATCTTTTTCGTCGAGCCGGTAGGAAGCTGCGACGGAAACGCCGTACGGTGTTTCGACGCCGCCAAGGCCGACATAATCGGAGCGGTCGGTTTCGAGGCCCGAATCCGCGCCGACGTTGACGAGGTCATCGGTCGCAAACGAGTTCTGGCCGGCGATCTGATAGGATTGGCCGAAGATGCCGTGCAGCTTGTAACCGCTGTCGAATGTACCGGTGTACTGAACGCCGATATTGGCGCGAGTACCGCCTTCGACCCGGTCGTAGCCCGAGAACTTGTCGCGGTCGAACAGCGAGGTGGCGTCGAAGACGAAGCTTTGCGCATCCTCGTTCGGCAGGCGGCCGGCGAGCTGCTCGTCGGGGCGGGCATAGATCTGTGCGATCGGCTCGAGGATATGGGTGCTGTTATCAGTCGTCATCAAGATCGGATAACGCATCTCCAGCCCGGCTGTGAACATCGAGCGGGTGGCGGAATTGCCGTCGACATAGTTGCCGGTGTAGCCGGTCGGATCGTCCATGTTCAGCGCGAAGGCATCGCCGCGCGCGGCCAGCAGCGGTGTGATTACCAGGCCGGTCGGCGTGACGTAGGTGCGCTTCCACTGCAGCTCGGCAGTCAGCCGCGAAGTCTGGCCTTTCAGGCCGCGGAAACGGTCGAAGCCGTCGACGGTATAGAAGTCGTCATGTGTGCGCGAAATATTCGTCAGGTTGACATCCGCCGAAAGCTCGCCGCCGGCAAGCGGCTGCGGCGCCACATAGTGATAGTCCAGCGACGGATAGACGATCGCCTGCTGCTTTTCAGCGGTATTCGTCCGATCGGCATCCTGGACGTCGAAATAGAACGCCCGCATGTCGAAATAATTGCGTTTCCCGAGCCCTGTCAGGTAGATCTGGTTGGTACGATCCGTACCGGTCAGGCCCCGCAGCTTATACGTTTTCGAGAAATTGTTGTCGCTCTGCGTCATGACGTCCCAGCCGAACGTCCAGCGCGGATTGATGCGGAAGTCAGCCTTGGAAGCCACCATGCCACGTTGCTCGGCTTCGGCATCGCTTGTGCCGGAGCTGAAGTTGCCCGGTTTTGCCTGGTCGATGCCGGCGACGCGCAGAATATGCGTGCCATTTTCGAAGCGTTGGCGAAATTCACCTTCGATGAGGAAGCCCTGGGCAGTGTAGCCCGTGGCTGTGACCGTCGCGTCCATGCTCGGCGAGATCACATAGTAATAAGGAACGGAAAGACCGAAGCCGAGATTCTGCGACAGGCTCATCGTCGGAAACAGAAAGCCGGATTTGCGTTTCACCGTATTGTCGGGAACTTCGATGAACGGCAGGAAGGCGATCGGATGGCCGAGCAGCTCGAAGCGCGCTCTCTCCAGACGGATCGTATGCGTCTCGCCGTTCTGGATCACCCGCTGGGCTTTGACCTGCCAGAAAGGGGCGCGCTTCGGATCTTCGGCGCAGGGAAGGCAGGCCGTGTAGACGCCCTTGTTGAGAATCATCATCGTGCCGCCGACGCGCTCGCCGCTTTCGGCAACGATACGCGTGTTGTCGGCGGTCTCGATGCGCAGCGAGTTCAGGAACCCGTCGGCAAAATTGTCGGTCACGTCAAGGTCGTCGGCATAGATGCGGTTGCCGTCGGGGCTGACGAGCTCGACATTGCCGAGCGCCATCATCCGGCCGGTCTTCTGATTGTACTCGACCTTCTGCGCGACCATTTTATAGCCGCCATAGTTGATCTGCACGCCGCCGACCGCCGACACCAGATCGGCGTCACGGTTATAGACCAGTTCATTGGCCGAAAGCAGAAGCTTGGCCCCTTCGGGGATCTTCTTCTCTAAATTTTGTTCGGGCGCGCTGGCCTGGCCGAAAGAGGCCGGGGCGCTGCCGAAATAGGAACATAAAGCCGCACCGACAAGCAGGGCAACCAGCTGTTTACTAAAATACTTGCGGTCGCCTGCCGCCACTAGCCGTCCTCCTGATGAAGCAGAATAGTCGCACCCAAGGCCAGCGCGACGACCACCGGTATCCACGTCGCCACGAAGGGGGGCACGACTCCACTGCTTCCGAATGCCTTTACAAGCACGGTGATGACATAAAGCATGAAGCCCGAAAGGATGCCACCCAGAATCACGGAGCGGGATTGGTTGAACCGGCTAAATTTTAGGGACACTGTTGCGGCTATGAAAGTCATGGCCACCAGCAGCAATGGCTGGGACAACAGGGAGTTGAATTGCGTCTCCAGCGCCTTGGTCGAGATGCCGAAGGATTTGGCCGCCGCAATCCGGTTAGAAAGGTCAAAGAAACCAATTGTTTCCGGCGCTGTCAGCCGCTCCTGGACGAAGTCCTGTTTCAGATTGGTGCGAAGTTGAACCGAAGCTTTACGCACGGGGATTTCGCCAGGCTTGCGCTCGACAACCGTGTTAAGTTGCCAGTAACCATCTTCCAATTTTGCAGTGGCGGCGTCCTGTCTCAGAATGACCTGACCGCTTGAATCGAAATGGATCAGCACCGCGTCGATCAGCTTGGTTCCGTTCTCCTGGACCGTCTGGGCGCCGATGATGACATCGTCCCGGCCACTGATCTGGCGCAGCCACGGAACCTGCGGCGCCTTGCGCAGAACCGCGTTCTCGCCGCGCCAGTCGGATTCGACCAGCAGCGCCTGGCGCTGTCCCCAGGCGGCAAGCGGGTTCAGCGCCGCCATCGTCAGCAGGCCGAGCGCCAGCGAGCCGGCGATGAAGGGGAACATGAACTGCCAGACCGAAATGCCGGCGGCGCGCGTGACGACGAGTTCATATTTGCGGTTGAGGCCGATCAGCACCGTCATGCCGACGAACAGCGCGATGAACGGCACCGTCTGCTGCAGGATGAGCGGCAGGCGCACCGCGGTCATCAGGACGCCGCCGCCGATCGTGTAGCCGGGAAGGCCGGACATGCGGCCCGCCGTCTCGCTGAAATCGAGGAGGAAAGAAATCGCCGAGACGCCGATCAGGAACCAGCCCGTCGTCACCAGATAGCGGCGAAAGAAATAACGCGACAATGTCCCGAACATCATTGGGCAGTGCCCCCGCCGGTCCTGCCGGTTGCGGCAAGCAGCCTTTCCTGCATCCGCCTCCAGAAAGACGAAATCCGGTCGCGGATGAACGAAGGCATGACCAGTCGTTTGTGCAGGCCGAGGAAGACGATCGAGATGATGCTGCTGACGATCGGGATGGCGTAGAGGACGGCGATATATTCAGGATCGGTATCGATCTGATTGGCCGCGTAGAAGGCCGCCCATCGCATCGCGAAGGCATAGGCGAGAGCGCTCACCATCGGATGCAGCCGCGCTTCGCGGTGTGAGCGCGCATCGCCGGCGATCGCCAGTGAAAACAGGGCAAAGACGACAGGCAGGATCCAGTCGGTCAGCCGCCGATGCAGTTCGGCGCGGTAGCTTTGCGGCCGGATCGTATAGTCCTTGTCGGCCGGATCCGGATTGAACAGGAACCACAGGTCACGGTCGCTGGCGCGCAGCGTCGCCTGACCGCGATTCTCCGTCATGTCCGAGAGGTCGAAGGAATAGGAATCGAAATTGATGACCGAGACGTTGCCGTCGGGCGTTTTGCGGTGCACTTCGCCTTGATGCATGATCAGCGTCGTGCCCGTGTCGTCGACCGCGCCTTCCTTCGCATAGTAGATCAGTTCGTAGGCCGGGTCGCGCTCGTCGGCGACGAAAAGGCCCTTCAGCATGCGGCCCGCCATCCGCTGTGAGATCTGTACATAGAGGCCTTCATCGAGTTTCCGGAAGGTCTTTTCCTCGATGACCGAAGAGAGGAGGTCAGCATAGGTCTCGGCGATCATCTGGCGCACGACGGTCTTTGCGCGCGGCTCGACGACGTTGTCGACGAAGAAGGAAAAGACGCTGATGACGGCGGCAAGCAGCAGGATCGGGCGGATCAGCACGCTGCGCCGCGCCCCGGCCGCATCGATGACGGTGAGCTCGGAATCATTGTTCATCGTCGTCAGCGTCTGGGTGATCGCGATAACGAGAGCGAAGGGCAGCACGACAGGAATGATCGACGGCAGAATCATCGTCGCCAGCTTGGCGAACGAGCCGATCGACTGGCCGCTGTCGGTGACCAGATTGATGCGCTGCAGAACCTGAGTCGTCCAAATGATCGCCAGAACGGGCAGGAGCGCCACGAGAAACATCTGGCCGACGCGCCGTAATATGTATGTCTCGAGTAGTTTCATGCCTGCCCTTGAAAGCACCTGCACGCCCAAACGGCCTTGCAGGAGAATCCCTCTACGCTCTTTGTCGCGCTTTTGCGACAAGCTGGTGTCAAAAATTCATTCAAATTTCAGAATTTTTTTGATGCTGTTGCGACTCAGTTAACGCCAGCAATGCGGCGAAGACGACAAGCGAGGAAAGCCATCCAAGAACTACGTCGGAAAGGTAGTGTGCGCCGAAGGATAGCCGCATCGCCGGGGTGAGGATCGAGATTGCCGCCACGGGCGGTACCAGCGCATAACGCAGGGATTTCGGAACGAAGAGCAGAAGGCAGAGAAGCCAGCCGGCACTCGCCGCCTCGCCGGAGACGAACGAGCAGTTCGAAACGCATTTTCCGGCAAGCGAACCTGCCTCGACGAAATGCAGAGCACCGCCGAAAATGTCCGTCTGTATCGGCCGCGGCCGGCCCCAATGTTCCTTCAGGACGACATTGACGAGCAGCACCGGCCCGATCAGCAGCGTTCCGAGCGCGACTTTGAGCTTTTGCGCGCGCTGAGCGTTGAAGGTCGCGCCATGCTGCTGGTAGCATTCGACGAGTTTCCACACCATCACGATCGCCACCACATAGGGCAGGCGGAAGAAGATGGTGCGCAGCAGGTCGAAGGCCGCGACGTCGCGATAGGGAAAGCCGCCGCAGATGCTCCCGGCAGCAGCAGTCGCGTCGCAATCTGCGCCCACGAAAAAAAGCTGGGAAAAATAGATGTCTATTCCGGGAAAGGCGCGGAAGACGGCAAGCAGCGCCCACCACATCCAAAACAGCAGCATGAATGCGCCGAAAGTCGTTTTCGGCAGGCGGATTGCCAGGCCCCGCCATCGATTTTTCGAAAAAACTGTCAACGCGAATATCTACGAAACTGACGAAAACATGAGAGCCCTGATGGCTGCGGGCGACCATAACAATTGTCGCAAGCCATTGACAGACCCGCCAAACGCGAAATTATCCGCGAGGGACGGATTTCAAAGAATCCCAGCGGAGAAGACATGTCAGTAAAGTTGGAAATTTCATTCTCGAAGTCGGCAAAGCTCAATGGCGGCCTGGCGATCCTGTTGAAGACCGCGGAGGCCGACAGCGCTGCCGGCGCTGAAACAGTCGACCCGGCAGGCGTGATCGCCAAGGCTGCGAGAATCGCCCGATTCTCCGCGAAATCCATGGGTGCGCTCGATATCGTCGTACCCGAAGGCGCGCCCGTTGAGCGCATCGTCGTCATCGGGCTCGGCAAGACCGCCGAACTCACCGCCCATGACTGGCTGAAGGCCGGCGGTGCTGCCGCATCGAGAATCAAGAACACCGACAAGGCCGCTGTCTTCATCGACGTGCCTGGCCTCGAGACCAGCGCACGGGCAGCCGCCGATTTTGCGCTCGGCATGCTGCTGCGCGCCTATAGCTTCGATACCTACAAGACGAAGAAGGGCGACGAGGAAGAAAAAACGCCGAAGTCCGTCAAGGTGACGATCGTCACCGCCGATCCGGGTGGTGCCAAGAAGGCGTTTTCCGATTCCGAAGCGATCGCCGGCGGCGTCAATCTTGCCCGTGACCTCGTCAACGAACCGCCGAACGTGCTCGGCCCCGTCGAATTCGCCGCCAAGGCGAAGGAGCTGGAAAAGCTCGGCGTCGAAGTGGAAATCCTGACCGAGAAGGAGATGCGCCGTCTTGGCATGGGCGCCCTTCTCGGCGTCGCCCAGGGCTCCGTGCGTCCGCCGCGCCTGGCGGTCATGCAGTGGAAGGGCGGCAAGGGCAAGGATCGCCCCGTCGCCTTCATCGGCAAGGGTGTCGTCTTCGATACCGGCGGCATTTCGATCAAGCCGGCCGCCGGCATGGAAGACATGAAGGGCGATATGGGCGGTGCGGCAGCCGTCACAGGCCTCATGCATGTGCTCGCCTCCCGCAAGGCCGCCGTCAACGCGGTCGGCATCATCGGCCTGGTCGAGAACATGCCTGACGGCAACGCCCAGCGTCCTGGTGATATCGTCACCTCGATGTCCGGCCAGACGATCGAGGTGATCAACACCGATGCCGAAGGCCGCCTCGTGCTCTGCGATGCGCTCTGGTACTGCAACGACCGCTTCAAGCCGCAGTTCATGATCAATCTCGCCACGCTGACCGGGGCGATCGTCGTGGCGCTCGGCAATGTGCATGCCGGCCTGTTCTCCAATGACGACCAGCTTTCCGCCCAACTGACGGCAGCCGGTCTTTCGAGCAACGAAAAACTCTGGCGCATGCCGCTCGGCAGGGATTACGACAAGCTGATCGACAGCAAGTTCGCCGATATGAAGAACACCGGCGGCCGACAGGCCGGCTCGATCACGGCCGCGCATTTCCTCAAGCGCTTCGTGCAGGACACGCCTTGGGCGCATCTCGATATTGCCGGCACGGCGATGGGCTCGCCGCAGGACGAGATCAATCAATCCTGGGGTTCCGGCTTCGGCGTGCGCCTGCTCGACGAGCTCGTTCGCGCCCATTATGAATCCTGATGACGGACGTTCTCTTCTATCATCTGACCGAATCCAGGCTGGAGGACGCGCTTCCGCCGCTCATCGACAAAAGCGTCGAGCGCGGCTGGCGCGTTGCCGTCCAGACGCGCGAGCCGGCGCGGCGTGATGCTCTCGATCAGCATCTTTGGACTTTCCGCGAGGAGAGCTTCCTGCCGCACGGCACCGACGAGGCGGATTTCGCCGAAAGCCAGCCGGTGCTTTTGACGGTGACGCCGGACAATGCCAATGCGGCGACCGTGCGTTTCATCGTCGACGGCGCCGAGCCGCCGCCGGCTGATGGCTATGAGCGCATCGTCTTCATGTTCGACGGTCACGACCAGGAGCAACTGGACGCCGCCCGTGCGCAGTGGAAGAAGCTGAAAGGCGAGGGGCACACCCTCACCTATTGGCAGCAGACACCGGAAGGGCGGTGGGAGAAGAAGGCCTGAGCGTTTCGCCACGACGCTGCAGCGCCGCGCGTCTTTTCGAGAGCCGCAAAGGACGCAGCAACACTTTGAATTGCGGCATGAAGCCGTCGCCGTCCAACTTCGCTCTCCCGGCCAGCGAACGCCGCTACCGTGTCGAACCTTTATCCTCGTCGAGATTTGTCAGGATATTGAGGGGTACGATCCCGCCAGCACTTTCCGACGCGTCGAGCGCTTCGACTGCCAAAACATGCTTTCCATTCGGACTGACAAAAGCGAATGCCCACGCCTTGTCGGCAAAGGTGCTGACCGGCATTTCCGCCCAGCCGGCTTGATGGACAAGGCGTTCGGCATAATAGACCTTGATGGCCTGCGGCTCGGTGGTGCTGGCGAGATTGCGCGCCAGGATACGCATGGACTTCTCTCCGAACCGCCCTTCCAGTTGGCCCAGCACCTTGCGGGTAGCCTGCCAATCCTGGGCCTGGGTCGCCGATCCGAAGGAATATTCCTCGGATCGGGAAACGCCCGGTGCATCAGGCGGCATGACGGCCTCTTCGCACCAACATGCTGCAAGGCCGAGAAGCGGCACCACAAGGGTGCCAATCTTCAACACGCGGAAAAATCGGCCCTTGCGGCCAATTTTGTTGCTCATGAGCGGCTGCCCCCGAACACTATTGCCATAGGCCGGCAAATCTTGCCGGTTTCTATGACGTTATTGCGACGCTCAATCGTGGAAGGCGTCGACGAATTTCCGCTTGCCGAGCATGAAGGCGTCGGCAACGTGGCGCAGCGGCGCGAGATCGACGTCCGATTTACCGGCCTTGATGATTTCGGCAAAGCGACGGTAGAGCGAGGGATATTCCTGCTCCGGCTCGGCGAATCTGAGCGTGCCGTCGATCAAAAGCTTGGCGCCGCCCTCGGCGAGCACCATCTGGCCGGCTGCCGTCTCCGCGACGATGTCCCAGCTCTGCTTGCCGGTCTGGCGCCAGTCGAATTCGGCGTGAACCGGCAGGCCGTCGGCATTGCGGAAGCGAATGTCGGCCGCGATCGGCGCATCGCGGTTGTCGGGAAATTCGAGCACGGCCTCGGTGATGAAGATCGGCCGTGGCAGGATATGGGTGACGATCGACAGCGCGTTGATACCGGGATCGAAAACGCCGAGGCCGCCAGCCTGCCAGATCCATTCCTGGTTCGGATGCCAGTGGCGGACATCCTCCTTCCAGATCACATGCACGCTTTTGATCGTCGTCGCGGCAAGAAACGCCTTCGCCGCCTCGACGCCCGGTGCATAGCGCGAATGCCAGCTGGCAAAGAGCGACGCACCCTGCTTGTTTGCCAGCGCTTCGAGGTCGGCCACTTCGCTGAGCGTCGCGCCCGGCGGCTTTTCCAGGAAGACGTGCTTGCCGGCGACGAGCGCCTTATAGGCCGCCTCGTAGCGATATTGCGGCGGCATGCAGAGCGAAACGGCATCGATCGAGGGCTCGGCATCGAGCATCGCTTCGATCGTCGTATAACTCTTGACGCCTTCGACCGTGCCGTGGCGGCTTGCCGTGGCGACGAGTTCGAAATCCGGGTTCTTGGCGACGGAGGGAAGGTGCTGGTCGCGGACAATTTTGCCGACGCCAACGATGGCGAGGTTGATGGGGGACATGGTGTTTCGCTCCAGCCTATGAAAAGTATGACTTATTGGGTTCGTTTTTTTAGCAGAAAGAGGAACGCCGACAAGCTCTCCCTCTTGATTCTTTGCATGATGGCATTCTACCGCATGATAGTTTGGCGAAGGAAACTGTAGCCCATCGCTGCGCGGGCGGCGCGCTCTTCGGAATTGCCGTCGCCGCCATGACCGCCCGAGCCGAATTCATGGAACAGCGGCCGGTGTCCTTCTTCCTCCAGCCGCGCGGCAAAGCGGCGCGCATGCGAGGGATGCACGCGGTCGTCATTGGCGGAGCTTTCGATGTAGATCGGCGGATAGCTGACCTTGGTCGCCGGTCCGACATTGTGAAGCGGCGAATAACCGAGCATGAAATCCCGGTCCACCGGCGTCTCCGGATCGCCATATTCGTCCATCCAGGCTTGCCCTGCGCTGAACAGGTGGAAGCGTGTCATGTCGAGAACCGGCACCTGGCACCAGACGGCACCGAAATCGTCGGGATAGCGCGTCAGCATCACGCCGGTCAGCAGGCCGCCATTGCTGCCGCCCTGGCAGGCAATCCGCGACGGCACTGTATAGCCGCGGGCGACGAGATCGCGCGCGATGGCGACGAAATCGGCAAAGGCCCGGTCTCGCCCCTGCCGCTTGGCACTGCGATACCAGTCAGGCCCGAATTCGCCGCCGCCGCGAATATAGGCCTGCACATAGGCGCCGCCTTGTTCCAGCCAGCGTCCTGTCACGCCGGAATAGCTTGGCGACAACGGGACATCGAAGCCGCCATAGCCGTAAAGCAACACCGGCAGCGCGCCCTTCGTCCATTGCTTCGGCAGGACAAGCCGGTAGGTAACCCTCGTTCCGTCCTCGGAAACAGCCTCCAGCAGTTCGGATGACATATCGGTCGCATCGAAATAGCGCGGCGCTGCCGCGACGAAAATCGGTTCGGCCTCTCTGCTGCGATCCGACAGCTCGAGGCGGTAACAGACGGGCGGCTGCAGGAAGCCCTGGCCGACGATGTGGAGCGTATCGTCGCCAAGATGCAGATCCGCATGGAGTGGCCTGAAGTGAGCCGTCTGCATATCTGCCGGCAGTGCGATCTCGCGCTGCTCGGCGTCGGGCCTTGTCAGGTCCAGCACCATCAGACGCGGACGCAGCCGATCGGAGATGATGAAGACGCACCACTCCTGCATCAGTATCATCTGCGCGATGGACTGGCCCTCGCCAGGCTGAAACAGGATCCGCTCCGGCCCGAGCAGGGCCGTCTCCGAGGCGGGATCGAAGCGTTGCAGCACGAGGCTGCCGGTCGCAACGCGTTCATCGGTCTTTGCCCGCCAAAGGCAATGATCATGATTGAACTGGAAATCGGCTTCCTTAGGCAGATCGATGCGCCGCTGTGTGCCGTCGTTGGCGATAAGGAAAGCGCTCGCGACGCCGATCTCGTGGGCGGCGACGAAAATATCGATCAGTCCGCGATCCGCCGAAGCGCCTGATAGGGCAGGGTCGATGACGAGATTGAAGCCGTAGACGTCCTCGTCTGCTGCTTCGAACATGACGACGGCATCTTCCGGTCGCTGCCCGCGCTTCAATCGCCGTCCGACGCGCGGCCATCCCGAGCGGGTCGCCGAAAACCTGTCGATGGAACCGAAATAGCAGATTTCATCACGGCTCAGCCAGGTGGCATGCGATCGTGCGGCCGGTGTATCGAAGCCGCCCTTGACGACCTCTTTCCGCTCGGTGTCGAATTCGAGCAGCCGGAGAAGGTCGGAGCCGCCGTCCGAAAGTGTGAGCAACACCCGCATCGGCTCCCACGGGCAGGTGACGGCGCCGCGCCAGTTCCAGCGCTTGCCTTCCCTGACGCAGAAGGCGTCGAGATCGAAGACCGGCTCCCAGGCGGCGTCCGGCAGCGGCTCCTGATCTGCCGGCAGGCGCAGCCAGATGCCGAGAGGATTGTCCTTGCTCTGGCGGAAATCGAACAGCCACTCGCCTCGGCGCATCGGAACGATCAGCCTGTCCTGCCGCTCGATCAGCGCCTTGATCGCGTCGCGATCCCTCTCGAATTCAGCTGTTCTCAGAGCCGCGTCGGAAACCCGGTTGTGCTCGTCGATGAACTGGCGGGTGCGCGGATCGTCGTCCGTTTCGAGATGAAGGTTCATATATGACCTGCCGGCTTCTGTTGACGTCGGACAGATCTAGGCAGCCGGTCCCGACTTGGCAACCCGCCTTGCAGCGCCGCGCGTCTCTTCATACGCGCGAAGGACGCTGTAACACTTTGAATCTAAGCATCGGCCCGATGCGCTAGCGGATCGTCACGAAATCGGCCGAGGCGACGACGGTGTTCGGCACCTCAGTCTTCTTGAATTTCAGCGTCACCACCTTGTAGCCTGCGGCTTCGAGCCTCGAGAGCAGGTTCGGCAGCATCGTCACCGTGCGTTTGTGGATGTCGTGCATCAGGATGATGCCGCGGCCGCGCTTGTGCAAGAGGTTCATCGTCCGCTGCGTCGCGGAGACCCGCGTCGTGATGAAATAGTCCTTGCTGTCGATGTCGACATCCATGACCACCATGTCGCGCAAGGCGATCGCGGCGCGCAGCCTGTGGCTCTCGGCAAGATAGGGGAAGCGGAAGAAGGAGACATCAGTTCCGGTCGCCTTGGTCACCGCCAATTCGCCCTTGACCACCTCGGCCATCGCCGCGTCGAAACTCAGCGAACTCAAATTGGCGTGGTCATAGGTGTGACTGCCGATCGTGTTGCCGTCCTGGGCGACCTTGCGCGCGAGCGCCGGATGCATCTCGGCCATTTCGCCGACCATCATGAAGGCGCCCTTGACGCCGAACTGGTCGAGGATTGCCAGCACCTTGTCGGTCCGGCCGGGGATCGGGCCGTCATCGAAACTCAGGATCACTTCCTTGTCCTGCAGCTTGAGATCGGCGAGCGAGGAGACCTCCAGCGTCCGTCCGGCGAGATGATGCGGGCCGGTAAGGCGCGGCGTCGCATCGTCGCCGGTATAGGCAAGCGCCCGTCCCTCGGGCGCGATCACCGATGAGGTCTTGATCGAAGTATCAGGTGCGGCTTGTCTGGTGGTGCTGCAGGCGGAGAGGGCGGCCGTGAGGGCCATGCAGGACAGAAGGAAAAAACGATACATGGAAAGGGCTCAACAAATCGGTAACGAATGTTGAGACAACCTTTCGAATTATGGTTAACGATCGGTTGATAATGGCCGGAATTGTGTTGATGCGCGGCACTTCGCCACGCTTTCGCTAGAGCATGATGCCGAAAAGTGTGAGCGGTTTTCGTGCGACATCCTGTTCTAAGGCCCTGTGGCTATCCCGCCATCGCTTCTTCGTATTCGGCCGACAGCATCAGCCAGTCTTCCTCGGCGGCAGCAAGTTTCGCCGCAGCTTCGCCGCGCTGCTTTGCCTTCTCGGCGGCCTTGGCGGGCGTTTTCTCGTAAAGGGCCGGATCCGCAAGTTCCGCATCAAGCGCGTGAATCTGTTTCTCCAGCTTCGCCGTCAAGGATTCGATTTCGTTGATCTTTTTCCTGAGCGGCGTCAGCGAGGCGCGACGTTCGGCATTGAGCTTGCGCTGGTCGGCCTTCGACGTCGCGTCTTCAGTCAGCTGCGGCTTTTCTTCTTTTTTTTTACCTGAGGTGACGATGAGGTCGCGGTACTCGTCCATATCGCCTTCGAAAGTCGTCACCGTGCCGCCATTGACCAGCCACAGCCGGTCGACCGTCGCCTCGATCAGATGGCGATCGTGCGAGATCAGGATGACGGCGCCTTCGTAGTCGTTCAGCGCCTCGATCAGCGCGCGGCGGCTATCGATGTCGAGGTGGTTGGTCGGCTCGTCGAGGATCAGCAGATTGGGCGCATTGAAGGCGGCAAGCCCCATCAGCAATCGGGCTTTTTCGCCGCCGGAGAGATCCTTGGCGGCCGTCGCCATCTTCTCGGTCGCAAGCCCCATCTGGGCGACGCGGGCGCGCACCTTGGCTTCCGGCGCACCCGGCATCAGCCGGCGCACATGCTCCACCGGCGATTGCTCGGGAATGAGGTCGTCGAGCTGATGCTGCGCGAAGAAGCCGATCCTCAGGCTCGGCGCGATCTTCACTTCGCCGCTCTCCGGCGCCAGCCTGCCGGAGATGAATTTGGCGAAGGTCGATTTGCCGTTGCCGTTCGAGCCGAGCAGAGCGATGCGGTCGTCATTGTCGATGCGCAGATTGAGGTTCTTCAGGATCGGATTGCCGGGCTCGTAGCCGACGGCGCCGCTCTGGATCGCGACGATCGGCGAGGCCGGCTGCTTTTCCGGCTCGGGAAAAGTGATCGGCTGTACGTGGTCCTCGATCACCGCGGCGACCGTTCCCATGCGCTCCAGCGCCTTGACGCGCGATTGCGCCTGCCGGGCCTTGGAAGCCTTGGCCTTGAAGCGATCGATGAAGCCCTGCAGATGTTTGCGCGCCGCGTCGTTCTTGGCCTTGGCCTTCGTCTGCAACTCGTCGGCTTCCGCCTTCTGCCGCTCGAACTGGTCATAGCCGCCGCGATAGAAGGTGAGCTTCTTCTGGTCGAGATGGACGATCGCATTGACCGCGTTGTTCAACAGGTCGCGATCGTGGCTGATGATGATGACGGTGTGCGGATAGCGCCTGACATAATCTTCCAGCCACAGCGTGCCTTCGAGGTCGAGATAGTTGGTCGGCTCGTCGAGCAGGAGCAGATCCGGCTCGGAAAACAGCACGGCAGCAAGGGCGACGCGCATGCGCCAGCCGCCGGAGAAGGAGGAGGCGGGGCGGGCCTGCGCCGCCTTGTCGAAGCCGAGGCCGGCAAGAATGCTCGCCGCGCGCGCTTCGGCCGAATGCGCGTCGATATCGACAAGGCGCATCTGGATTTCGGCGATGCGGTGCGGATCGGTTGCCGTTTCCGCCTCGGCAACGAGGGCGGTGCGTTCCTTGTCCGCGGCAAGCACGATCTCGATCAGGGCGTCCTCGGTCGCCGGCGCTTCCTGCGCCACCTGGCCGATGCGTGCGGCCTTGGGGATCGACACCGACCCGCTCTCCGAGCCGAGATCGCCGGTGATGACGCGAAAAAGCGTGGACTTGCCGGCGCCGTTCCGCCCGACGAGCCCAGCCTTCGTGCCTGAAGGCAGCGAAACGCTGGCATTGTCGAGAAGCAGGCGCCCGGCGATGCGGGCGGAAATATCGGTGAGCGTGATCATGGCCGGCGTTTTGGCCGAAAGCGCTCGCCAAGGCAAGAGCGCTTATCCCCGCGCCAAGCTTGCTTGTGCACTGACAAGCTTGCTTATCCTCGGGACAAGCTTGCTTGTCCCATGGCAAACCTGCTTCGTCCGCCGCCTCAGCGGCCGAAAGCCTGCACCGGTTGTCGGGGGTTCGACTGCGCGGCGAGAAGCGCCACCCGGGCATTGGCTTGCAATTGTCCCGGCGTTGCCGCGTCGGTGCTGAGCGCCACGCCGACCGAGATGGTGAGCCTGCCGGGATCGGCCTTGTCGGATGTCGCGAAGACCAGATTGTCCTCGACGGAGGCGCGCAGGCGCTCGGCAATCGTCATCGCATCCTGCATGCCGACATTGGAAAACAACAGGGCGAATTCGTCAGCCTCTGTGCGGGCGACGAAATCGTTTTTCTTGACCGACTTGCTGAACAGGCCGGCGAGCTTCTTCAGGAGCTTGTTGCCGACCTGGGTGCCGTATTTGTCGTTGAGATCGGTGAAATTGTCGATATCGACCATGATCAGCGCGCTGCCGGCGGCACCTTCTTCGCGCTTATAGAGATCGGCGATCGTCCGGTTCAGCGCGATGCGGTTCGGAAGTCCGGTGATCCTGTCGGCGATGGCGGCCGATTGCATCGCCGAAATGCCGCGCTCCAGCGTTTCCAGCGTCTTGATATCGTCCTGCAGCTTCGCGCCGATTTCCATCTCCGCTGCAAGAACGGTCGAAAGGGACGCAGTGAGGTAGTCGATCTCGCTGAGGAAGGCGGCAAGGCTCTGGTCGTCATGGCCGGACACGGATTTCAGGATCGTGCCGCAGGCGCGCGCAAAGGCGTTCTTGTGCTTCAGCCCTTCGGCAAGCCTTTCCGCCACGTCGCGCAGCATCCGGCTCGCCTCGTTTCGGGATGTCTCGCCCGCCAGCCCGCAATGGCCGACGAGGCGGTATTTCAGGCCGAGTTCGTCGAGCATCGGCTGCTGCGGCTGGGACCCGAGTGCTGCGATATCCTGCGCAAGGCCGGCATTGAGCCCGACGATCGCCTCATGAAAGAGTTCGTAATTGCGCGGGAGTGCTGCGACGTTCAGACGCGCCATGTGCTGGGCGATCTTCTGAATATCCGCCATCGGCGCCGGACGCGCAGCCTCTCGCGGCACCAGTGCGTTTGCGCTTGCATTCTGCATGACGATCCCTCGCGGCCCGGCCTCATCTCTCTCACTCCGCTATGACTGCAAGCTTTTAAAAGAGACTGAATTTTCAAAGGGAAGCCCAGGATTGGCGGTAGAACCGGCAAAGGCGGTTAATTCAGTCTTGATGGCCAGTTTCGGATGACATCATGTTCTAACTCTTTGATCGGGCCTCACATCCATTCGCGGCCCTCGCTGCGCAGGAAGTAGATGAGATCAAGCGTGAGGCTCGGCTTGCCGAGCGCCGTCAGCGTCATGTGGCACTGGCCGCGATGATGGGTCTGGTGGTTGAAGAAATGCGCGAGCGCTGACGACAGAGGCTGGGTGATCTCGGCCGGCTGCACCACTGTTACATAGGTGAAGTTGGCGGCAAGCGCCGCCTCGTCCAGCATGCCCGTCCAGGCAATGATACGCTCGTCCTCGGCTTTGCGGGCGGCGGCAAGCGAATCCCGATCTTCGAAGAGCACGGCATCGAGTGTCGTCGGCGCTTCGCCGGTGCCGGTGAAGCGCTTCATCCATATCCGGTCGGCAACGATCAGATGATTGAGCGTGCGATGCAGCGAGCCGAAGAAGGCGCCGCAATCATTGCGGAACTCTGTATCGCTAAGTTCGGCCGCAGCTGCATAGACTTGCGTGTTGGCCCAGCGATTATAGGCGGCGAACATCCTGTAATGTCTGAGCATTCCGTCCCTCCCGGTTTGGTCGCGGCAGTCTATCCCCTTTTCCCGAAAATCGCAGTGATGCGCCCATGAAATTTCCTGATTTGATCGCAGCCGCTTTCTGTCGTCGAATGCATGGAGCTGCGATCTCGAAAGGACTGTTATGACCAGAGCCCTCTATTCCCTCTGCGGAGCCGACGAGCGGCGCTTCTTTTCGCCCCATTGCTGGAAGGCGGTGATGGCGCTGGCGCATAAGGGGCTCGATTTCGAGGAGATTCCGACGACTTATGCCCGCATCCGCGCGATCGGCGGCGGTGTCTCGTCGATCGTGCCCGTTCTCGACGACAACGGCCGGCTGATCCCCGACAGTTTCGACATCGCCCTCTATCTGGAAGAGGCCTATCCCGAGCGGCCGTCGCTATTCAACGGCGAGGGCGGCAAGGCGCTGTCGCGGATGGTGGAAGGTTATTCGCAGATGATCATCCATCCGGCGATCATGCGCATCGCCCTTCTCGATATCCATGCGAACCTCGACGAGGCAGACAAGGCCTATTTCCGCGAAAGCCGGGAGGATCGGCTCGGCAAGCCGTTGGAAGTGGTTGCCGCCGACAGCGAAGCGGAGAAAGCCACCTTCGGCGCCAAGCTGGAGCCGCTGCAGCACATGCTGAAGTTCCAGCCCTTCATCGGCGGGCAGACACCGCTCTTTGCCGACTATATCGTCTTCGGCGCGCTGCAATGGCTGCGTGTCTCCGCGGGTCTCGCCATGCTAGCCGCCGACGATCCCGTCATGGCCTGGTTCGAACGCTGCCTCGATCTTCACGAAAGCCGCGGCAGGACTGTGACAGCGGCGTGAAATTGCCGTCTACCTCTTGTTTTCGGGCGTTGGGGCGGGTAAAGACCGCCCACTTTTCCCGAGAAAACAGAGGATTTGACTATGGCGATTGAACGCACCTTCTCGATGATCAAGCCGGACGCAACCAAGCGCAACCTGACGGGCGCCATCACCAAGATGCTCGAAGATGCCGGCCTGCGCGTCGTTGCTTCCAAGCGCGTCTGGATGAGCCGTCGCGAAGCCGAAGGCTTCTACGCCGTTCACAAGGATCGTCCCTTCTTCGGCGAACTGGTCGAAGGCATGACCTCCGGCCCGACCATCGTCCAGGTGCTGGAAGGCGAAGGCGCGATCCTCAAGAACCGCGAGATCATGGGCGCGACCAACCCGGCAAATGCTGACGAAGGCACGATCCGCAAGGTTCACGCTCTGTCGATCGGCGAAAATTCCGTCCACGGCTCGGATGCTCCTGAAACGGCTGCCCAGGAAATCAAGTACTGGTTTTCCGATACCGAAATCGTCGGCTGAGGCCACGCTTCGGCATTCGCCGGCAATGCCTTGAATTGACTCTCGAAAGCCGGGGCCTTGCTCCGGCTTTTTCTATGCATTTCTCTATGCCGGGCATTTGTCGGTGTTCGAGAAATCGACGCTGCCGTCAGGCTTGAAGACCTCCGGGTTCTTTTCATAAAGCGCGCCGACGACCAGCGGCTTGCTCGGCAGGACGGTCTGGTCGAGGTCGGACCGGAACTGCGTCTTCAATTCCTGCAGCACCTTGCCGTCCTTGTCGACCAGCCGGACGCTCACGGAATAGGGGCGGTCCTTGCGCACGCAGTGCAGTTTTTCGCTCTGCAGCGCGATCTTGTCGTCGATCGGGTAGATTTTCTGGTTCAGCACCAGCGGATCGCCTCCTTCAGGATTTTCGAATTCGGCGATGATGACAGAACCGTCGGGGATAGGCCCTGTCTTCTTCAGCGTCAGCAGATAGGTGGCGCTCGCCACCCGATAGTTGAAGACGAAGAGATGGCCGGTGACCTCGACCAGGTTTTCAGCCTGGCGCTGGCAGGCTGACAGCATCAGCCCGGCCACCACCGCCATCACGATCCAATGCTTTCTCATGGCGTCTCCTCCTTCTTGCGGCGATAGTGACGGTTCGCCTTGGCGCGGTTGCCGCAGACCGCCATGTCGCACCAGGCCCGGCTTCTGTTCTTGCTGCGGTCGATGAACAGCCAGCCGCAATTGCCGCAGATCTTCATGCGTTCCGGATCGGGCATGACGATCAGCCGCAGTGCCGAATGGGCGGTCGCCGCGGCCAGGCTGTCGGAGCCTGCTTCGCGTAATGTCTTCGCCAGCGCTTCCAGCAACCTGGCCAGCAATTGGTCGTCGCCGCCATTCAGTATACGCTCGCGGAAATAGAGGTCGATCGCTTCCCGCAGCGCGATGAAATCCACCTCGTTTTCCGCCGCCACCGGCGCGATGTCGCCGAAGAGGGCGCGCTCGGCGCAGAATTCGGCCGCGGCTCTTGGAAAACTCCGCATCTGGTCCCTGACCGCGAAGCGGTCGATCCGCCGCGTTGCATCGTGGCGCAGAACGACGCTGTTGACGACATCGAGTGCCAGCACGCCGCCGGCAAAGCGGTGAGGAGTCCAGGAAAAGCTCATGGTGAAATTATAACTAGTGAAATAGGTTTTACCAGTTATAATTTTGGTGACGCGGAGTGTCTGGAATGGCTTATCTTCTGCAGCAGCTGGCGAATGCGGTTCCGCTGGCCGCCCTCTATGCCGCGCTTGCCTTCGGTTATGCCGTAGCCTTCGGCGTGACGAAGCGGGCCGACATCACCTATGGGGCGATCTTTGCCTTCGCGGGCCAGATCCTGCTGCTCTTCACCGAACTCGCCTTCAACCGCTTCTGGCTGGTGCTGCCGGCCGCCCTTGCCGTCGGCGCCTGCACTTCCATCGTCTATTCGCTGGCGGCGGGCCTATGGATCGGCCGCTCGATCATGCTGCCGCTGGTCAGCAAATCGCCGAATACGGTCATCGTCGCTGCCCTCGGCATCATGATCGTGCTGATGGAGACCGCCAGGCTCGCCGCCAATACCCGCGCCATCTGGTTGCCGCCATTCCTGAACGACACGGTCGTCTTCTGGAGCGACGGCCCATTCAAAGTGACGCTCACCCATATCCAGTTGATCAACACGGCACTGATGTGCGCCATCGTCGTCCTGGGTACGCTGATCCTCAAGCGCACGGCCTGGGGCCGCGTCTGGCGCGCCGTTACCGATGATCCGCTGGCAGCCGAACTCTGCGGCACCAGCGCCAACCGCGTCTTTCTCGTCGCCTATGGGGCCGCAGCCCTCGTCGCCACCATCTGCGGCATCCTTGCGACTTTCTATTACGGCTCGATGGATTTCGGCGCCGGCCTGATGTTCGGGCTGAAGGTGCTGCTGATCGCGGCGGTCGGCGGCTATTCCGATCCGTTGCGCTCGGCGGGCGGCGCTGCCGGGCTTGCCGTCGTCGAAACCATGTGGGGCGCCTACGGCCCCTTCGTCTGGCGGGATCTGGTCGTCTTCTCGCTGCTCGTCCTGCTCTTGGTCATGAGCCGCAGGGAGCGCGTGGTGCTCTAACTTATTTCCACTTGTCGCGGGCTGCGTCGTCGGCGTCTTTCGCCGCGACCCAGTCGCCGGTGGCGCCATCCCTGGCGTGCTCCTTCTTCCAGAAGGGGGCTGCCGTCTTCAGGAAGTCCATGACGAAATTGGCGCCGTCGAACGCCGCCTGCCGGTGCGGTGCGGCTGCGACGACGAGCACGATATTCTCGCCGGCTGCGATCTTTCCATAACGGTGGATGGCAGTCAGGCCGAGAAGTCCGAAACGCGCGATGGCAAGATCGCCGATGCGCCGCATCTCCGCTTCCGCCATGCCGGGATAGTGCTCGAGTTCGAGGGCCGCAAGCGTGCCGCCTTCATCGCGGCAGAGGCCGGAAAAGGTGACGACGGCGCCGATGCCGGCTTTGCCCTTGGAGAGGCGATCGACCTCGGCTTGCAGGTCGAAATCCTCATGCTGGACGCGGATGGTGGGGGTGATGGTCATGATAGCATCCCCAACTGCTTTGATGTCGTAGCGGAGGCTATGGAGAGGGCGTGCCGCGCCAACCCCCCTCTGCCCTGCCGGGCATCTCCCCCACAAGGAGGGAGATGACGGGCGGCTTGACCATCGTGCCCATCTACAGTTTTGTCGGGCTGCGACGTTGATTGCTTGGGGAAGTTCGTACTCCCAGCCAATCTCCCTCCTTGTGGGGGAGATGCCCGGCAGGGCAGAGGGGGGTAGCGACACGGCACCACCATCACCGCCTCATCCCCCCGTCATCGGCGGAAATATCCCGATTTCCCGCGCGCCTGATATCGGTTCGTCATGCTCGACATGTTCCATGTCGAGCGCCACGCGGATCACGTCGGGATATTGAAGTGCGGTCTCATATTCTTCGCCCAGCGTCTTCAAATGATTCAGAAGATCGGCGACGGTGACGACGGAAGAGGGGAGGTCGATCTCCTCTTCGCCCTTGCCGATGCGCTCGCGCACCCAGGCGAAATAGACAAGCCGCGTCATTCCTCGGCATCCACGATATGTTTCACCCCGGCGCGGAAATAGTCGTAGCCGGTATAGATGGTCAGCAGCGCCGCGATCCACAGCAGCGCGATGCCCGTCTGCGTCGTATAGGGGAAAATCTCGTCGCCGGCCGGGCCGGCGAGCAGGAAGGCGATGGCGACGAGCTGCAGCGTCGTCTTCCACTTGGCGATCCGCGTCACCGGTACGCTGACCTTCAGCGCCGCCAGATATTCGCGCAGCCCCGACACCAGGATCTCGCGGCAGAGAATGGTGATCGCCGCCCAGATCGACCAGCCGGCGATGGTCTGGTCGGCCGCGACCAGGAGAAGGATCGAGGCGACAAGCAGCTTGTCGGCGATCGGATCGAGCATGCGGCCGATATTCGACGTCTGGTTCCAGATGCGCGCGAGATAACCGTCGAGGAAATCGGTGAGCGAGGCGATGACGAAGATCCACAGCGCCACCCAACGCGCCGTATTGCTGATCGACAGCCTGCCCTCGATGAAGAAGCAGAGAACGATCAACGGTACGGCGAGGATGCGGCCGTAGGTCAGAAGATTGGGAATGCTGTACGCACGCGATGCCATGGGATCGTTTCTCTGAATTGATGCACCGCTACAGCGCCGCGCGCCTTTTCAGACGAGCCAAGGACACTGTAACACTTTAGAACCTCCGCATCATGCTCGGGCCGATGCGGTAGATGACGGCTTTGGCTGCGGACCGTCAACATTCTTTCTGTCTTTTCACCGCCTTTGCGTGGAATTTGCGACGGACGCCGGTTATTTCGCGGCGTCGTCATGGAAATGATTGTAGACCTGCCTGGCGACGGCTTCCGATATGCCTTCCACCGCCATCAGGTCGGACAGGGCGGCGCGCGAAACCGCCTTCGCCGTGCCGAAATGCTGGAGCAGCGCGCGTTTGCGCGACGGGCCGATGCCGCCGATCTCGTCGAGCGGGTTCTTGATCATTTCCTTCTTGCGGCGTGCCCGGTGCGAGCCGATCGCGAAACGATGCGCCTCGTCGCGCATGCGCTGGACGAAGTAGAGTACCGGATCGCGCGGCGGCAGGGTGAAGCTCTCGCGTCCCGGCGGGAAAAAGCGTTCGCGCCCGGCATCGCGGTCGACGCCCTTGGCGATGCCGATCGCCGTCACGCTGTCGGTGATGCCGAGTTCGGCAAGGATGGCGCGCACCGCCGTCATCTGTCCCTGGCCGCCGTCGATGAGGATCACATCGGGCCAGGTCGGGAAGGGCATGTCGGCTGCATCGGGGGTGGCCACGTGCGCCGTCCGGTCAGGGATGCCTTCCTCCTTGATCAGCCGCGAGAACCGCCGCGTCATCACCTCCTTCATCATGCCGAAGTCGTCGCCGGGGGTGATGTCGGTCGATTTGATGTTGAACTTGCGGTACTGGTTCTTGACGAAACCTTCCGGCCCCGCGACCACCATGCCGCCGACGGCATTGGTGCCCATGATATGCGAGTTGTCGTAGATCTCGATGCGCTGCGGTGCATAGGCAAGCCCGAACGTCTCCTTGAAACCTTCGAGCAGCCGCGACTGCGACGCCGTCTCGGCAAGCTTTCGCCCATGCGCCTCGCGTGCATTGCCAACGACATGGTCGACCAGATCCCGCTTCTCGCCGCGTTGCGGCACCAGGATGGAAACCTTGTGGCCTGCCTTTTCGCTGAGTGCTGCGGCCAGCAGCTCCAACTCCTCCACCGTCTGCGACAGCATGATCTGCTTCGGCACCGGCTTGTCGTCGTAGAACTGCGCGAGGAAGGAATTCAGCACTTCGGCGCTCGAAAGCTGCGGATCAGCCTTCGGGAAATAGGCGCGGTTGCCCCAGTTCTGGCCGGTGCGGAAAAAGAACACCTGGATGCAGGAGATGCCGCCCTCATGATGGATGGCGAAAACGTCAGCCTCCTCGACACCGGCCGGATTGATGCCCTGATGGCTCTGCACATGAGAAAGTGCGGCCAGGCGATCGCGATAGATCGCCGCCCGCTCGAAGTCGAGGTCCTCGGCCGCCTGGTTCATCGCCTCGGCCATATGCGACTTCACCTTCAGGCTCTTGCCGGACAGGAAGTCCTTCGCCTCCTGCACCAGTTCGCCGTACCCCCCATCGCTGACCTCGTGGGTGCACGGCCCGGAACAGCGCTTGATCTGGTAGAGCAGGCAGGGTCGCGTGCGCGTTTCGAAGACGCTGTCGGTGCAGGTGCGGATCAGGAAGGCGCGCTGCAGCGAGTTGATCGTCCGCCCGACCGCGCCGGCCGAAGCGAAGGGTCCGAAATAGTCGCCCTTTCGCGCTCGCGCACCGCGATGCTTGAAGATCGCCGGCGCCCGGTGGTCGCCGGTGATGAGGATATAGGGAAAGGACTTGTCGTCGCGCAAAAGCACGTTAAAGCGCGGCCGCAAGCGCTTGATCAGATTCGCTTCCAGCAGCAGCGCTTCGGTTTCCGTGCGCGTCGTCACGAATTCCATGTTCGCCGTCTGGCGCACCATCTGGGCGATGCGGTTGGAATGGACGCGGCCGACGGCGTAATTGTTGACGCGCTTCTTCAGGCTGCGCGCCTTGCCGACATAGAGCACGTCGCCCTCGGCATTGAACATGCGGTAGACGCCGGGACTGTTCGGCAGTCGCTTGACGAATTCGCCGATCAGTTCCGCGCCGAGGAGCCCGGTTTCATTGAGGCTGCCCGCATTCCAGTCGACAGCAGCCGCAAGCGGCGCGGCGACGGAAGCGTCGCCTTCCACCTCGATATCGTCTTCGCTCTCGTCCGTGTCGTCGTAGAGAACGCCGCCATCCGGCAGCTTTCGTCCGTTCATTCCGTAATCTCCGCCACATCGGGCGTCTGCCAGGCGAGGTGCTGGCCGCCGTCGAGGGCAATCATCTGGCCGGTGATCGAGGGCGTGTCGTAAAGGAAGCGAATCGTTTGTCCGAATTCCTCCAGCGCCGGCCCTCGCTGCAAGATAAGGGCTGAGATCTGCGCTTGGAAGTCCTCCATCGCCTGCCGCTCGCTCGGCATCGAGGGGCCGGGGCCGATGGCATTGACGCGGATGCGTGGTGCCAATGCCTGTGCAAGCGTCTGCGTCGCCGTCCACAGCGCGGATTTGGAGAGGGTATAGGAATAGAAGCTGGGCCTCAGCGCCCAGACCCGCTGGTCGATGATATTGACGATCAGCCCCGCTGCCTCAGTGGGCATCTGCTGCGCGAAGGCCGCCGCAAGGATAGAGGGCGCACGAACATGCAGGTCGAAGTGCAATGCCCATGTGGCGGCATTGAAACTACGCGCGGAATCATGCTGGAAGACCGACGCATTATTGATGAGCAGATCGAGGGGGCCGAGCGCTTCCGACGCCTTGGCAATGAGCTCTGCCGTTTCGCCGGTATTGGTGAGATCGGCCTGAAGGGCGATTGCCCGATATCCCTTCTGCCGCAATTGCGCCACCAGCTCTTCGGCCTCACGGATGGAGCCGTTCGCGTGGATGGCAACGGAAAAGCCATTTGCAGCAAGGTCTTCGGCGATTGCCCGGCCTATTCTTTTAGCAGCCCCTGTTATGAGGGCCGAGCGAAGTCTTTTGTGGTTCAAAATCGTGCCTTCTGATCCCGCGAGTCTGTCTGCAGACTATATAGGCGCCGGCCGAGATTATATAAATAGGCCGTTGCGGTTGCGTCGGGGAGGGGGTATTCTATGTATTATTTAAGAATGCGATTTCTTAAAATAAGTATTTTAAGTTTAACACTTCGGTAGGGTTAATGAAATGTATGTTGCGCTAAAGCAACATCGAATTTCAGCCATGCGGCAGCCACAATGATATCACAATTTGGCTCTTTCAAATCCGCATTTGAGTTCCAATTTCAGTCTCGATCCGGAAGGGACATCTGGCAATATCCCGCCAATGCTTCACTGATAGACAGATGACAAGCGGCGCGGGACTGAAAGGAGATTAAGTATGCGTGTACTCATTGCTGGCCTCATGGCCTCCGTTTTTGCAATTGCGGGCGTCTCGGCAGCTCAGGCGGCCGATGCCGTCGACCAGATTCCGGAAGCACCGGTCGCCCAGGACGCACCAGTCAAGCCGGCAGGCAACTGGGAAGGTTTCTACCTCGGCGGCGCCGGCACCTACAACATGGGTGACTTCGGTTCCGACCGCCACACCTATGGTTTCGGCGGCCAGGTCTTCACCGGCTACAACTGGCAGCAGGGCCAGATCGTCTACGGCGTTGAATCCGATCTCGGCTACAGCGGCGACGACGTCTCCTCAGGCGGCGTCAAGAACAAGTACGGTTGGAACGGCTCCGTCCGTGGCCGCGTCGGCTACGACATGAACCCATTCCTGCTCTACGGCACGGCCGGTCTTGCCATCGGCGACGTCAAGGTTTCCGACGACACCTCGGACGAAAGCAAGACGAACTTCGGCTATACGGTCGGCGCCGGCGTCGAAGCCTTCGTGACCAACAACATCACGACGCGCCTCGAATATCGCTACACCGACTACCAGAGCAAGGATTACGACCTCGACTCCGGCAGCTTCTCGCGCGGTTACGACGAGAACAGCGTCAAGCTCGGTATCGGCGTCAAGTTCTAAGCTGGTTGAATATCCGAACATGGAAAAGCCGGGCACGTCGCCCGGCTTTTTGCTGTCTGCTCGTTGCTCCAGATGCTGAGCCCGCTCAGCCCTCAGACTTGAGCTCGCTGTGGGCCGGGAATTTCTTGTCGAACTGCCGCTGCCAGTCGATCAGCGGCGCATGATCGGCTTCCCACTGGTCCTTGAAGCGCAGCTCGAGATAATCGAGCGTCGCGGCCAGCGCGAAATGCCCGCCATTGAGCTTCTTGCCTGTTTTCGGCGGATTGGCGCTGAGATGAGCGAGCCCGCTCGTCGCCTTCTTCCACTGCCGGTCTATCCACGGCTGATGAACCTTTTCCTCGTCGCGGAAGCGCCGCTCGTAGACGATCGCCAGCAGGCAGTCGCAGATGCCGTCGCAGAGCGCCTCGAGGATTTCCGCATCCGTGCGCTTGCCGTTCTTCGAAGGGTAGAGCCCGCCCTTCGTCAGCCGGTCGAAATAATGCATGATCGCCACGCTGTCGTATATCGAGATCCCGTCATCGGTCAGAAGCGTCGGGATCTTGCCGAGCGGATTGTTGTCCACCAGGATCGCCGGTCCGGTATTGGTGTCGACCCGGATGGCGTTTACCTCCAGGCCCAGAAAATGCGCGGCCATCCGTACCTTGTTGGAATAGGGCGAGGCGGGCGAACAAAGGAGCTTCATGGGACACCTGATGAGATTGTGGAACTGCGGCGCGGACTATTCCCGAAGCGGGTTGCCCGGTCAATCGTCCTTGACCGCCTTGTTCTCGCCGCGCAGCCAGAAGGCGCGGTGCGAGGCAAAACGGTCTTGCGCCAGATGGTCCTTCAATGCGGGCAGCAATTGGTGCAACTCATCCTTCAGCGTGAAGGGCGGGTTGACGATGACGAGGCCTGAGCCCGTCAGTCCCGTAATGCCGCGGTCGCTGCGGACGGCAAGTTCGGCGCAGAGCATTTTCGGGATGTCGAGCGCCTGCAGGGTCTCGTGGAATTCCTTGATCGGCGCGCCCTTCTTCAGCGGATACCACAGGCAATAGGTGCCGCCGGGAAAGCGCCGATAGGCCTTTTCCAGCCCTTCGGCCAGCCGCTGATATTCGTCCTCTTCCTCGAAGGGCGGATCGACGAGGACGATGCCGCGCTTCTCCTTCGGCGGCAGATGCGCGCCGAGCGCCAGCCAGCCGTCAAGCTCGGTGATGCGGGCATGGTAATCGCCCTCGAACAGCCGGTGCAGCCTGACATAGTCCTCGGGATGCAGTTCCATCGCCGACAGCCGGTCCTGCGGCCGGAACAGCATGCGCGCAAGTTTCGGCGAGCCGGGATAGAAACGGATGCCGCCCTCAGGATTGAGTTCACGGATCGCCGAGAGGTAGGGCTCCAGCAGTTCGGAAACCTGAGGGCCGAGGTCTGCCTCCATCAGCTTGCCGATGCCATCGAGCCATTCGCCGGTTTTCTGCGCTTCTTCCAAGGAGAGGTCGTAGAGCCCGATGCCAGCATGCGTGTCGAGCACGCGGAACCCGCCATCCTTTTTCTGCATGTAACGGATCAGCCGCGTCAGCACGACATGTTTCAGCACATCGGCAAAGTTGCCCGCGTGATAGATGTGGCGGTAGTTCATTTTCGCTGATGTCCGTATGAATTCGCGTCATGGGAAATTTTTGTGGCTTTTGGCCGTGCAAGCCTTGGAATATACAAATGCCATGAACATTGCGACCCCCATCCAAGCCAAATCAGAAAAGCCGGACAACAGGGTGGGCCACACGGCCTGTCCGCATGACTGTCCCTCCACCTGCGCGCTGGAGGTCGAGATATCGGAGGATGGCCGCATCGGCCGTGTGCGCGGCGCGGGCGACCATTCCTACACGTCGGGCGTCATCTGCGCCAAGGTCGCCCGTTATGCCGAGCGGCTCTACCATCCCGACCGCCTGATGCATCCGCTACGCCGCGCCGGCGCCAAGGGGGCAGGGCAGTGGCAGCAGATTTCCTGGGACGATGCGCTGGATGAGATCGCCGAAGCCTTTGTGAAGTCCGAGGCAAGGGACGGCAGCGAGGCGATCTGGCCCTATTTCTACGCCGGCACCATGGGCTGGGTGCAGCGCGATTCCATCGATCGCTTGCGTCATGCCAAGCGCTACTCCGGCTTCTTCTCCTCGATCTGCACCAACCCCGCCTGGACCGGCTTCACCATGGCGACCGGCACGCTGCGCGGTCCCGATCCGCGCGAGATGGGCCGCACCGATTGCGTCGTCATCTGGGGCACCAACGCGGTGTCGACCCAGGTCAATGTGATGACCCACGCCATCAGGTCGCGCAAGGAGCGCGGCGCGAAGATCGTCGTCATAGATATTTACGACAATCCGACGATGAAGCAGGCCGACATGGCGCTGATCGTCAGGCCGGGTACCGACGCCGCACTCGCTTGCGCCGTCATGCACATCGCCTTCCGCGACGGTTACGCCGACCGCGCGTACATGGCGAGATACGCCGATGATCCCGAGGGTCTCGAAGCGCATCTGAAAACGAAGACGCCGCAATGGGCCGCTGCCATCACCGGCCTTTCGGTCGAGGAGATCGAAGCCTTCGCCAGCCTCGTCGGCACGACGAAGAAGACCTTCTTCCGCCTGGGTTACGGCTTCACCCGCCAGCGCAACGGCGCGGTCGCCATGCATGCGGCCGCCTCGATCGCCACCGTTCTCGGCTCCTGGCAATATGAGGGCGGCGGCGCCTTCCATTCGAACAGCGATATCTTCCGCATGAACGGCGCGGAACTGACCGGCCGGTCGATGAAGGATGCCGATATCCGCATGCTTGACCAGTCGCAGATCGGCCGCGTGCTGACCGGCGATGCCGTGGCGCTGCGCCACCGCGGTCCGGTGACGGCTATGCTGATCCAGAACACCAATCCCGCAAACATCGCCCCCGAGCAGCGCCTCGTCAGACGCGGCTTTGCCCGCAACGACCTCTTCGTCGCCGTGCATGAGCAGTTCATGACCGAAACGGCCGAGATCGCCGATATCGTCATCCCGGCAACGATGTTCGTCGAACATGACGACATCTACCGCGCCGGCGGCCAGAACCATATCCTGCTGGGGCCGAAGCTGGTCGAACCGCCGCCGACCGTGCGCACCAATCTCTTCGTCATCGAGGAGCTTGCCAAACGCCTCGGCGTCGCCGATCGCCCCGGCTTCGGCTTCACCGCCCGAGAGATGGTCGACCGCATCCTCGAATCGAGCGGCCTGCCGGGCTACGACCATTTCCTCGAACATAAATGGTTCGATCGCCAGCCTGCTTTCGAGGAAGCGCATTACCTAAACGGCTTTGCCCATCCGGATGGCAAGTTCCATTTCCGCCCGGACTGGATCAATCAGCCGGCGCCGAATAAGCCGCCAGCGGCGATCGGCGCGCTTGGGCCGCACGCCGCGCTTCCGGCCTTCCCCGATCAGGTCGATGTCATCGAAGTCGCCGATTCCGAGCATCCCTTCCGGCTCGCCACGTCGCCGGCGCGCAACTTCCTGAATTCGAGCTTTTCCGAGACCAAGACCTCCCGCCAGAAGGAAGGCCGCCCCGAGGTGATGATCAATCCGGCCGACGCCGAAGCCAACGGAATCGTCCATGGCGATCTTGTCCGAATCGGCAACAGCCGCGGCGATCTGCGCATCCACGCCCGTATCACTACCGAAGTGAAGTCAGGCGTGCTGATTGCCGAGGGCCTCTGGCCGAACAAGGCGCATGTTGACGGCGAGGGCATCAACGTCTTGACCGGCGCCGACCCTGTCGCGCCTTATGGCGGGGCGGCCGTCCATGACAACAAGGTCTGGCTTCGCAGGGACGCAGCATGATGCAGCCGAAATCACGCGTGAAGATCGTCAGCGAAGAAACACTGTCGAATGGGTGGACGCGGCTGAGCAGCTACCTCCTCGACTATATCGACCGCAAGGGCGCAACCCAACGGTTGAAGCGGGAGGTCTACCACCGCACGCCGGCCGCCTGCATCCTGCTTTATGATCCCAAGCGCGACCTCGTCGTTCTCGTCCGCCAATTCCGCCTCGCCGTTCATCTCAACGGCGATGCCGCCTGGATAATCGAGGTGCCGGCCGGCCTTCTCGACGATGACCATCCCGAAGCGGCGATCCGTCGCGAGGCGATGGAGGAGACCGGCTATCGCCTGCGCGATGCGCGCTTCCTGTTCAGATCCTATACATCGCCGGGTGCCGTCACCGAGGTCGTGCATTTCTTCGCAGCCCTCGTCGACATCGCCGACCGCGTGGCCGAAGGCGGTGGCCTGGACGAGGAACACGAGGATATCGAAGTCCTTGAGATCCCGCTCGACGAGGCGGCAGCGATGATCGAAACCGGCGAGATCTTCGACGTCAAAACGATCGTGCTTCTGCAATGGGCCATGTTGAATAGGGCAAGGCTGACGGCCTGAATCTGCGGGGCGACCGCATCGGATCATTTCCAAAGCGCAAGTTTCCGCTTTAAGGTGATACGGCGCAAAATTTCATACGACTGTCACGAAGCGGTTCTATCCGCTGCGGTCTGTCAATCATCGAATGCGGTCAGGAGAAAGCCCATGTGGCTCAGCAATTTCACCCTCGTTCTCCCAAACGAGGTGGTGAGTGAAGGTTCCGTGCGTGTTGAGGGTGGCGCCATCGCCGAGATCAGGCCGGAGCCGGTCGCCGGCGCTGCCATCGATGGCGGCGGGCGGCTGCTGATGCCGGGATTCGTCGATCTCCACGGCGACATGATCGAGCGCGAGATCGCCCCACGGCCGAACGCGACGATGCCGATCGATTTCGGTATCCACGAACTCGACAAGAAGCTTGCCGCCGCCGGTGTCACCACGGCGTTTGCCGCCGTCTCCTTTGCGACCGAAAGCGTCTACGGCCACGTCCGTTCGCTGGAGACGACATCAGCGGTGATCGAGGGCATCAATCGCCTGCGCGACGATCTGCTGATCGACCACCGCGTCCACGCCCGCTACGAAATCACCAATGTTGGTGCAGCTCCTGCGCTCGAGCGCCTGCTGAATGCCGATCAGATCGACATGGTCTCGCTCACCGACCACACGCCGGGCCAGGGACAGTACAACAACCTGCAGAGCTACATCCTCAGCATTTCCGAGCGCCGCGCCATCTCCGAGGAAATGGCGGCGGAGATCGTTGCCAAGCGCATCGCCATGCGCAGCAATCCAGACATCGAGGCCAAGCTGAAGGAGATTGTCGCGCTGTCGCTGAAGCACAAGCTGTCGCTTGCCTCGCATGACGATGACAGCGCCGAAAAAGTCGCCGAGATGCACGATCTCGGCGTCACCATCAGCGAGTTTCCGGTCACTGCACCTGCGGCGGAGGAGGCGCGCCGTCGCGGCCTCTGGACGTTGATGGGCGCGCCGAACGCGCTGCGCGGCCAGTCGATGTCGGGCAATCTCAGCGCGCTCGATGCTGCAAGGGCCGGATTGCTGAGCATCATCGCCGCCGATTATCATCCGGCTGCCTTCGTGCCCGGCATCTTCAAGCTTGCCGACATGGTGGAAGGCGGCCTGCCGGCAGGCGTCGCCATGGCGACCGGCAATGCGGCCCGTTCCGCCGGTCTGTCGGATCGTGGCGAGATCGCCATCGGCCAACGCGCCGATCTGGTCGTGGTCGAGCCGGGTGATATCAATCGCATCCGCGCCACCTTCCGCGCCGGCCGCTTCGTCTACAGCGACGGCACGCTGCATCCGTTGCGGGCGCTGGCGGCTTAAGCGCGGTCGCCGATCAGCGAAATAAGCTGGGTCTTGGGTGCGGCGGTCGAAGCCTCCGCGCCGACGGCCTTGCCGCCTTCCATCGTCACACGGCCTTCGGCAAAGAGCCGCAGCGCTTGTGGATAGATCTGGTGTTCGATGGTGAGCACACGCGCGGCAAGGCTTTCGGCCGTGTCGCCGGAAAGAACCGGCACGGCCGCCTGGCCGATCACCGGCCCCTCATCCATGCCTTCGGTGACGAAATGCACCGTGCAGCCGGCGATCCGCATGCCGGCGTCGATGGCCCGCTGATGCGTATGCAGGCCGGGAAACAGCGGCAGCAGGGAAGGGTGGATGTTGAGCATCCGGCCTTCGTAACGCTGGATGAATGTCGCCGTCAGCAGCCGCATGTAGCCTGCCAGGCAAAGAATATCGGGTTTAAGCTCGTCGAGCGCCGAAAAGATCGCCGCCTCATGCGCATCCTTGCTGGCGTAGTCCTTGCGGGGAAAAGCGAAGGTGGCGATGCCTTCGGCGGCGGCCTTGGCAAGCCCGCCGGCATCCGCCTTGTCGGAGATCACCCCGACGATCTCGGCCGGATAGTCGGCTGCCTTTGCCGCCGCAACCAGCGCCATCATGTTGGAGCCGCTGCCTGATATGAAGACGACGGCGCGTTTGCGCGGCGAGCTCATATGGCAAGCGTGCCCTTGTAGACCGTGCCGGCAGCGCCTTCTTCGCGGGCGATCATGCGGCCGAGCCTGATAACTGTCTCGCCCTCGGCTTCGAGTGCGGCGGAAACCGTCGCGACATTCTCGCCGGCAACGACGGCGATCATGCCGACGCCGCAGTTGAAGGTGCGCAGCATTTCCTTGGCTTCGACGCCGCCCGTCTTGGCGAGCCACGAAAACACCGGCGGCACCTTGACGGCGGCAAGATCGATCTCGGCCGCCAGATGCTTCGGCAGCACGCGCGGAATATTTTCCGGGAAGCCGCCGCCGGTGATGTGCGCCAGCGCCTTGATGGCGCCGGTCTCGCGGATCGCCTTCAGAAGCGGCTTCACATAGATGCGTGTCGGCTCGAGCAGGGCTTCGCCAAGCTTCTTGCCCTCGGCGAACGGCGCCGGTGCATCCCAATCGAGGCCGGACAATTCGACGATCTTGCGCACCAGCGAGAAGCCATTGGAATGGACGCCGGAGGAGGCAAGGCCGAGGATCACGTCACCCTCGGCAATATCGCCGGATGGCAGGAGCTTGCCGCGTTCGGCCGCACCGACTGCAAAGCCGGCGAGATCGTAGTCGCCGGAGGAATACATGCCGGGCATCTCGGCCGTCTCGCCGCCGATCAACGCGCAGCCGGCCTCGCGGCAACCGGCGGCAATGCCGCCGACGATGGCCGCGCCCTGGTCGGGGTCGAGCTTGCCGGTCGCGAAATAATCGAGGAAGAACAGGGGCTCGGCGCCCTGTACCACAAGATCGTTGACGCACATGGCGACGAGGTCGATGCCGACGGTGTCGTGATAGTCGGCATCGATCGCGATCTTCAGCTTGGTGCCGACGCCGTCATTGGCGGCGACCAGAACCGGATCGGTAAAGCCTGCCGCCTTGAGGTCGAAAAGCCCGCCGAAGCCGCCGATCTCGCCGTCGGCGCCGGGACGGCGGGTCGAGCGCACCGCCGGCTTGATCTTCTCGACGAGCAGGTTGCCGGCATCGATGTCGACGCCCGCATCGCTATATGTCAGGCCGTTTTTCCCAGACTGGCTCATGCTGGTCTCCGATGGCTATTTCAGGCGGCAAACGTGCCGCGTCATCTGCCGGTCGCAATTGCATGACAGGGGCTTTTATGCAAGCGCTGCATGGCAAAAGCCCCCAATTTCCCGCGTCTTCTTCCGGCCTTTCCGGGATTCGGCGCGACAGGGTTGACCATCTTTGCGCCTGCATCCTATGTGCTGAATGGCCGCTTCGGATCGCATGCGGCGTTCGGCGGCGGCGAGCGATCAGCGGGGAAGGCAATGCCACAGCAAGTCAGTGGGAACATTCTCAAGCGTCAGATCTTCTTCTGGCTGGCGGCGCTCGTCTTTTTCATCGCCTTTCTCTATGTCTTCAGCTCGATCCTGCTGCCCTTCATCGCCGGCATGGCGATCGCCTATTTCCTCGATCCGGTGGCCGACCGGCTGGAGCGGCTGGGTCTAAGCCGCATGATGGCGACCATCGGCATTCTCGTTGCCTTCGTCATCGTCTTCGCGCTGGCGCTGATGATCCTCATTCCGGTGCTGATCAGCCAGTTCAACGATTTCGCTCAACGTCTGCCGGGTTATATCAGCCAATTACAGCAGTTTATCGCGCAGGCGCAGAATTCGCTGCTGCCGGACTGGGTCGAGAACCAGATGGGCACGATCAAGGACAATCTCTCGGGCATCCTGTCGGAGGGCATGGGCTTCCTCACCGGGCTCTTTGCGCAGATCTGGAATTCCGGCAAAGCGATCGTCGACGTCATATCGCTGCTCGTCGTCACCCCCGTCGTCGCCTTCTACATCCTGCTCGATTGGGACCGCATGGTCGCCAAGGTCGACCAATGGATCCCGCGCGATTATGTCAGCGATGTTCGCCAGATCGCCAAGGAGATCGACCAGGCGATTGCCGGCTTCATCCGCGGCCAGGGCTCGCTCTGCCTCATCCTCGGCATCTATTATGCCGTCGGCCTTTCTCTCGTCGGGCTGAATTTCGGCCTGCTGATCGGCCTCTTCGCCGGCATGATCAGCTTCATTCCCTATGTCGGCTCGATGGTTGGCCTCGTGCTGGCGGTCGGCGTCGCGCTTGTGCAGTTCTGGCCCGATTATCCGTGGATCGGCCTGGTGCTCGTTGTCTTCTTCAGCGGTCAGTTCCTGGAAGGCAACATTCTGCAGCCGAAGCTCGTCGGCTCCAGTGTCGGCCTGCATCCGGTCTGGCTGATGTTTGCGCTCTTTGCCTTCGGCGCGCTCTTCGGTTTCGTCGGGCTTCTGGTTGCCGTGCCGGCGGCGGCGGCCGTCGGCGTCCTTGTTCGTTTCGCGCTTTCACGCTACCTTCAGAGTGATCTTTATTTTGGCGGGTCGCCCAGTGGCCGCGCCCGGAAGACGAAATCAGTTCCCAATGAATGACGTGAAAAACGCTGATCCGAAGCGCAAGGCCGGAGAGCAGCTGCCGCTGGTCTTTTCGCACGATGCCGCAAGCGGGCGCGACGACCTCCTGATCTCGGAGCGTCTTGCCGCCGCCGTTTCGATCGTCGATGCCTGGCCGGCATGGCCATCGCCGGTCGTCGTGCTCGCCGGCCCCGTCGGTTCGGGAAAATCGCATCTCGCCCGCATCTGGCGGGAATTGAGCGGCGCCGTCGATATCCATCCCGAGCTTGGCTCGGACGCCGCGGTTGCCGCCGCTGCCGGCCCGGTGCTGTTCGAGGACGCCGACCGCCTCGGATTCGACGACAATGCGCTCTTCCACGTCATCAACAGCGTCCGCGAAAACGGTACCAGCCTGTTGATGACCAGCCGTCTCTGGCCGATGTCGTGGCCGGTTTTGCTGCCCGATCTGCGCTCGCGCCTGAAAGCGGCAACCGTCGTCGAGATCGGCGAACCCGATGAGGCGCTGTTGTCGCAGGTGATCGTCAAGCTCTTTGCCGACCGGCAGCTTTATATAGATGACAAACTCGTGCTCTATATCGTTGTCAGGATGGAGCGGTCGCTAAACGCGGCCCAGACAATCGTCGAAAGGCTTGATCGGCTGGCCCTGTCGCGGGGCACGAAAATCACCCGGTCTCTTGCTGCCGAAGTATTGAATGAATTGGGAAATTCGGAACCGGCCGATTGACTGTCACAGTTCCGTCGTCAAACTGATATAATTGCCTTTGGCGATTGAAAACGGGGTAAGCGGACCATGGATAGTGCAGTCGCAGAACATCAGGAACTCACTCCGGAAATCAACGACAACACCCCCCCGCTGGAAGAGCTGCTCAAGAGCCCCGAGCGCTTCATCAACCGAGAATTCTCCTGGCTGCAGTTCAACCGCCGTGTCCTGGAAGAAACTTTGAATACCGAGCATCCGTTGCTCGAGCGTGTCCGCTTCCTGTCGATCTCGGCCGCCAACCTCGATGAATTCTTCATGGTGCGTGTCGCCGGCCTCGAGGGCCAGGTACGCCAGAATATCGCCATCCGCAGCCCGGACGGCAAGACGCCGGCCGAGCAGCTCGACTCGATCCTGCAGGAGATCGACCATCTGCAGATGGAGCAGCAGGCCTCGCTCGCCGTGCTGCAGCAATATCTCGCCAAGGAAGACATCCTGATCGTGCGCCCCGGCGCCCTGAGCGAGGGCGACCGCCAGTGGCTGGCCGCCGAATTCGAACAGGCGATCTTCCCGGTGCTGACGCCGCTGTCGATCGATCCCGCCCATCCGTTCCCGTTCATTCCGAATCTCGGCTTTTCGATCGGTCTGCAGCTCGTCAGCAAAAACGGCCGCGAGCCGATGACGGCGCTGCTGCGCCTGCCGGTGGCGCTCGACCGCTTCGTCCGCCTGCCGGATGAGGGAAACACAATCCGCTACATCACGCTGGAAGATGTCGCCAACATCTTCATCCATCGGCTCTACCCGGGTTACGAGGTGCAGGGCTCCGGTACGTTCCGAGTCATCCGCGACAGCGATATCGAAGTCGAGGAAGAGGCCGAGGATCTCGTCCGCTTCTTCGAAACGGCGCTGAAACGCCGCCGCCGCGGCAAGGTCATCCGCATCGAGACCGACTCGGAAATGCCGGCCTCGCTGCGTCAGTTCGTCGTTCAGGCGCTCAATATCCCTGATAATCGCGTTGCCGTTCTGCCTGGTCTTCTGGCGCTGAACACCCTGTCTGAGATCACCAAGGCGCCCCGCGACGATCTGCGCTTTCCGTCCTACAATGCGCGATTTCCCGAGCGCGTCCGCGAACATGCCGGCGACTGCTTCGCCGCCATCCGCGAAAAGGACATGGTCGTCCATCACCCCTACGAATCCTTCGACGTGGTGGTCCAGTTTCTTCTCCAGGCTGCGCGCGATCCTGACGTCCTGGCGATAAAGCAGACGCTTTACCGCACCTCCAACGACAGCCCGATCGTTCGCGCGCTGATCGATGCCGCCGAAGCCGGCAAGTCGGTGACGGCGCTGGTCGAGCTCAAGGCCCGCTTCGACGAAGAGGCGAACATCCGCTGGGCGCGCGACCTCGAACGCGCCGGCGTCCAGGTCGTCTTCGGCTTCATCGAGCTCAAGACCCACGCCAAGATGTCGCTGGTCGTCCGTCGCGAGGATGGCAAACTGCGTACCTATTGCCATCTCGGCACCGGCAACTATCACCCGATCACCGCGAAGATCTATACCGATCTCTCCTACTTCACCTGCAATCCCGTCATCGCCCACGACATGGCGAACATCTTCAACTTCATCACCGGCTACGGCGAGCCGGAAGAGGGCATGCAGCTCGCCATCTCGCCCTATACGATGCGCTCGCGCATCCTGCGTCACATCGAGGAAGAGGTCCAGCACGCCAGGAACGGTGCACCGGCGGCGATCTGGATGAAGATGAATTCGCTTGTCGATCCCGACATCATCGACGCGCTCTATCGCGCCAGCCATGCCGGCGTCGAGATCGATCTCGTCGTGCGCGGCATCTGCTGCCTGCGTCCGCAGGTGCCTGGCCTTTCGGAAAAGATCCGCGTCAAGTCGATCGTCGGCCGCTTCCTCGAACACAGCCGCATCTTCTGCTTCGGCAACGGCCACGGCCTGCCGTCCGACAAGGCGCTGGTTTACATCGGCTCGGCCGACATGATGCCGAGAAACCTTGATCGCCGCGTCGAAACCATGGTTCCGCTGACGAATCCCACCGTTCACGAGCAGGTCTTGTCACAGATTATGCTTGGCAACGTGATTGACAATCAACAAAGCTACGAGATATTGCCCGACGGTACGTCGCGTCGCATGGAAGTGCGCAGGGGCGAAGAACCGTTCAACGCGCAGCAGTATTTCATGACCAATCCGAGCCTGTCCGGCCGTGGTGAAGCTCTGAAGTCCAGTGCGCCGAAGCTGATCGCCGGCCTGCTCGAAGGCCGCAACAACAAGTAATACTGGACCTAAATGGTTGAATCTGAAGCCCAGGGGCGCCTTCCGGGGATCGCCCCGGTCTCCGTCGTCGATATTGGATCGAATTCCATTCGTCTTGTCGTCTACGAAGGCATGTCCCGTTCGCCGACCGTCCTCTTCAACGAAAAGGTCCTCTGCGGCCTCGGCAAGGGCGTCGCCCTTACCGGCAAGATGGATGAAGACAGCGTCGCGCGGGCTTTGGCGGCGCTGCACCGTTTCAAGGCTCTGTCCGACCAGGCGCGCGCTGCCACCATGTATGTGCTGGCGACGGCGGCCGCGCGCGAGGCGAGCAACGGTCCTGATTTCATCCATCAGGCAGAAACCATCCTTAACCGCAAGGTTCGCGTGCTCTCGGGCGAGGAAGAGGCAAAATTCGCCTCGCTCGGCATCATCAGCGGTTTCTACAATCCTGATGGCATTGCCGGCGACCTCGGTGGCGGTTCGCTGGAACTGATCGATATCAAGGGCAAGGAGTTCGGCAAGGGCATCACGCTGCCGCTCGGCGGCCTGCGCCTGTCGGAATATGCCGGCGGCTCGCTTTCCAAGGCCCAGACCTTTGCCCGAAAGCAGCTGAAGACGGCAAAGCTGCTGTCGAAAGGCGAGGGGCGCACCTTCTACGCCGTCGGCGGCACCTGGAGAAACATTGCCAAGCTGCACATGGAAATCACCCATTATCCGCTGCATATGATGCAGGGCTATGAGGTGTCGCTCGAAGCGATGATGCTGTTCCTCGAACAGGTGACCGCGCGCGATTCCAGGGAGCCGGCGCTGCAGGCCGTTTCCAAGCACCGCCGTTCGCTGCTGCCCTTCGGCGCTATCGCCATGAAGGAAGTCCTGAGCGCGATGAAGCCGTCGGTGATTTCCTTCTCGGCGCAGGGTGTGCGCGAGGGATATCTCTATTCGCTGCTGTCGGAGTCCGAGCGCCGCCTGGATCCGCTGCTTGCCGCCGCCGGCGAACTGGCGATCCTGCGTGCCCGTTCGCCGGAGCATGCCCGCGAGCTGGCGGAATGGACCGGCCGCATGATGCCCCTCTTCGGCATCCAGGAAACCCAAGAGGAAAGCCGCTACCGTCAGGCGGCCTGTCTGCTGGCCGATATCAGCTGGCGCGCCCATCCGGACTATCGCGGCCTGCAGGCGCTGAACGTCATCGCCCACTCTTCCTTCGTCGGCATCAGTCATCCCGGCCGCGCCTTTATCGCGCTTTCCAACTATTACCGTTTCGAAGGCCTGCATGACGACGGCGCCACCGGTCAACTGGCGCAGATCGCCACGCCGCAGCTCATCGAGCGCGCCAAGCTGCTCGGCGGCATGCTGCGCGTCGTCTACCTCTTCTCGGCCTCGATGCCCGGCATCGTCAAGAACCTGACCTTCCGCAAGTCGTCGAGCCCGGACATCGACCTCGAATTTGTCGTGCCGCCCGAGTATCGCGACTTCGCCGGCGAACGCCTGGACGGCCGCCTGCAGCAGCTTTCGAAGTTGACGAACAAGCGGTTGGCGTTTCGGTTCGAGTAGGTCTGATTTACAACCAGACTTGTGCCGAGGAGGCCCCCCTCTGGCCTGCCGGCCATCTCCCCCACAGGTGGGGAGATTACAAGTGGCATGACCTTCCCGCATCTTGAACGTCAAGCCGAGTTGAATCGCTGATTGTTTGGGGAAGCCCCTGCGCCCAGCCAATCTCCCCACCTGTGGGGGAGATGCCCGGCAGGGCAGAGGGGGCACACACGGCACAGCGTCAACGAAAAAGGCGCCGCCTTCGCGTCGCCCTCTGCATTTTCAACCCGAGAATTCCGAACTTACTTCGCGTTCAAAAACTCACCAACCTCAAGCAGGCTGAACTCGTTGTTGTCGGCCTTGTCGACGGCGCGGCCGGCCGAGAAGGGCAGGTTGTTGTCGTTGCCGATAATGATATGCGTGGCGTCGACGCGGTCGACGTTTTCGATCGTCACGAACGGCATGTCGTAGACGCCGTCCTTGCTGCCGGCCTTCTTCTTGTTGTCGGGGTCCTGGATGTTCAGCAGGTCGATATAGCCGATCTTGCGGACGGCTTTGCCGACATTGGCATCGTTGAACTCGATCTTGTAGACGCGCTTCAGCACGGCCGGAGCTTCGAAGCAATCCGGCTTTGGCTGCTTCGGGTCGGCGCAGGCCTTGTCCGTCGTGCCGGCGCCGTTGTCGCGCTCGATGACGAGAGCGGTCGTCTCGTCGAGCACGTTGAAGTCGCCGATCGACACGCCCTTGTCCTCGAACGGATAGAGCCAGCTGCGGCCGGTCCACTTCTTGGACGCGACATCGAACTCGATGACGCGGATGGCGGTGTGGCCGTCGACCGTTTCCACCGTGCCGTCATCCTTGTAGATGGCGCCTTCGAGCAGGCCGTAGAGCTTGGCGCCGTCCTTGGACATGGCGAGGCCCTCGAAGCCGCCGGATCGCTTCAGATTGAAGACGGGCATCTTGGCGGCCGGATTGGCCGGAACCGAGACAAGCGGATTGTCGGGGGAAAGCACCGGCCTGCCGTCGAGCGTCGTTGGGATGACGTCGGTGAGGCGGCCTGACGTGTCGAACTTCAGGATGTAGGGACCGAATTCGTCGCCGATCCAGAAGCCGTCGGCAACCGGCTGGATCGATTCGATGTCGAAGTCGGCGCCGGTAAGATAACGCGTGTCGGTGCCTTCGAGAACGATCGGGAACGGAGCGATCTTGTTCGGATCGGAGAGGAAGAGGTTCTTGACGACTTCGGCCTTGTTGCCGGCCCAGTCGAACTTCATCTGGTGCAGGAAGAGCATGGAGTCCGAAGAGTTGGACTTCGAGCCGAAGCCGTTGTCGGAGAGCGTCCAGAAGGTGCCGTCGGCCATCGTCTTGACGCCGGAGAAGCCTTGGATCGGCTGGCCGTCGAAGGGAAGCTTCAGATCGGTGACGCGGGCGCCGTCCTTACCGGGAACGGTGCCGAACGCTTCGGTGCGCTTGCGGTCCGGCGTCGTAAATTTGCCGGAATGCTTGAGGAATTCGGGGGCATCGGCCGGCGCCGGAACCAAGGTGTTGGCAGGCAGGATC
This sequence comes from Rhizobium sp. WYCCWR 11152, assembly GCF_013087615.1. Lineage (NCBI taxonomy): Bacteria > Pseudomonadati > Pseudomonadota > Alphaproteobacteria > Hyphomicrobiales > Rhizobiaceae > Rhizobium > Rhizobium sp. WYCCWR 11152. The sequence continues at coordinate 799,822 of NZ_JABFCP010000009.1, forward strand.
GCCTGGCCGGCGAGCTTGGCCGGGAACTGCTGCTGGTCGGCCGAAGCGGCGCCCGCGACCAGGATGAAAAGCGATACGGAAGCAAAAAGGACGTTCTTCATAATATCCCCGTGGAACGGATTGCAAAGGCCTTCCGCTTAGCAGGGCTTCCGTGTCAGCGAATTGACGGTTGGGTGAAGCTTTGGTGACGTCCTTCTCAGCCGTGCAGAATGACCGCCGGCGTGTTCAGCACGGTGACCGCGCGCGAGGAAAGCGCCATGACGCCGAGCGCCTGGCCGCGTCCCTTCACGGCATGGGTGCCGAGATCCTCGCAGGATATGTCGTCGGGAAAATTTATGCGCCGAGCAAGCTCGGTGGAGATCAAAACCGATCGGTTTAGACTGCGGCAGAGCGCCTCCAGCCGGGCGGTGGTGTTCACTGTATCGCCGAAATAGCTGATCTTATGATGATCGACACCGATTTCGGCGGTGATGATCTCGCCGCCGTGAAGGGCGACGCGGAGCTTCGGCACCTGCCCATAATTTTTCCGCCAGCCGGCGGCATTGGCTTCGATATCGGCAAGGATATCGAAGATGCAGCGTACGCAGCGCGCATTCTTGACGCCGCGGGCAAGTGGCCAGGTGATGATCGCCGCATCGCCGACATAGTCGTTGATCATGCCCTTGTGGCGCCTGACGGGCTCGGCGAAGGTCGCAAACAGCGAGCTCAGCAGCTGTTGCGCCCTGAGGTCGCCGTGCTTTTCGGCAAAAGCCGTCGAATCGACGAGGTCGATGAACAGGAAAACGCGCTCTTCCTTGACCGGATTGCGGTAGCGGCTGATGAGCATGCTGAGGAAAACTTCACGACCAAGCAGTTCTCTCACGCGCAAGACGAAGATCAGCATCGTGCAGACCGCCAGGGCATAGAGGAAGACTTCGAACGGCATGATGACGAGGTCGAGGAGCGACACCGGCTTCACCATGCCGAGCGACCAGAGCAGCAGGCCGGCGCAGGCAAAGCCGATGCTCATCAGGATTTCGTAGATCAGCAGCTCGGTGATGATGAAGGCGAAGGTCGGCAGCTTCTGGATGCGCCTGTAGAGTGCTCGAAATAGCACCTTGCGCTCGAAGGCGAGGATCGGCATGCCGATGAAGAGCGCGAAGATCGCCCCGATGATCGGCGTCTGATTGGAGTAAAACATCAGATCATAGACGACGCCGCTGGCCGCAAGAACGATCGTGATCAGGATCCAATTCTGTGTCGGAGATATTTCCCGCATGCCGCCTCTGCGCCGTGATTTTCTTCCCGCCATTGTTTCAGGCGGGAAAAAACCGTCAAGCGAATTCGAAATTACAGCGCCGCGCGTCTTTTTCAGACGCGCGGCGCTGTAGCATTTGAATGGCTGCATAATCTATCCTTAAATCGATGCCGATTTAAGGCGTGATGCAGCCGCCTCTGAGGCTGACGGTTTCGACCTTCCGGTCGACGAAGCGCAGAGCGATCGCGCCCTGGATCAGTTGCAGTGCCGGCTCGCCGAAAAGATCGCGCCGCCAGCCGTGCAGGGCAGCGACTTCGGCCTTCTCGCCCTCGGCGGCGATCTTGTCGAGATCTTCGCTATTGGCGATCACTTTCGGCGCCACGCCGTGTTTTTCCGAAATCAGCTTCAGCAGCACCTTCAGCAATTCGACGGCAGCAGCGGCCCCTTCGGGCGCCTGCGCTTGGCGTGGTACATGCGGCATATCGGCCTTCGGTAGAGCAAGCGCCGTTGTGACGGCCTCGATGACCGCGGCGCCGGAGGTTGAGCGCTCCCAACCCTTCGGAATGGTGCGCAGACGGCCGAGCGCCTCGGTGTCCTTGGGCTGCTGCTGGGCGATCTCGTAGATCGCATCATCCTTCAGCACCCGCGAACGCGGCACGTTGCGGGCGCGCGCCTCGCGTTCGCGCCAGGCGGCGACATATTTCAGGATCGCCAGCTCCTGCGGTTTGCGCAGGCGCATCTTCAGCCGCTGCCAGGCATCGTCTGGATGCATGTCGTAGGTTTCGCGCGACTCGAGAATGTCCATTTCCTCGGAGAGCCAGGAGGTGCGGCCTTCGCGATCAAGTTCCGCCTTCAGCGACAGGTAGACGTCGCGCAGGTGGGTGACGTCGGCCAGCGCATAATCCAGCTGTTTGTCCGAAAGCGGCCGGCGGCTCCAGTCGGTGAAGCGCGACGACTTGTCGATATGGACGTTCTTGATGCGGCTGACCAACTGGTCATAGGAGACGCTGTCGCCAAAGCCGCAGACCATGGCGGCGACCTGCGTGTCGAAGATCGGATGCGGAATGAGATTGCCGCGATTGAAGATGATTTCGATGTCCTGGCGGGCCGCATGAAAGACCTTCAGCACCTTCGTATCGGCCATCAGCTCGAAGAAGGGGGCGAGATCGATGCCCTTGGCCAGCGGATCGACGAGAACTTCCGTCGTCGGGCTTGCCATCTGGATCAGGCAGAGCTCCGGCCAGAAGGTCGTTTCGCGCAGGAATTCGGTGTCGATGGTGATGAAGTCGGACTTGGCCAGCTCTTTGCAGGCGGCCGCCAAATCGGCGGTGGTTTCGATCATATCATTTCATTCGCAAGGAAAAGGTCGGTTAAACCTTCCTTCTCCTTTCGGTTCGATATGTCAATACAACAGCATACGCTTCGAGCATTGCTGGCTAAGAATCACGTCCAAACTGAGGCAAGGCACGATGCATGGCCGCAATCGCGGTGAAAGTGCAGGCGGCCTCAGCTGACCCTAAGATAACTTGTCATCCCCGTCTTCTGATGCTCGATGATATGGCAATGCAGCAGCCAGTCGCCGGGATTGTCGGCGACGAAGGCAAGCTGCACCTTCTCGTCCGGCTGAATCAGATAGGTATCGGAGGTGAGCGGCATCACCTCCCGCGTCGAGGAGGAGATCACCGTGAAGCTCATCCCGTGCAGATGGATCGGATGCGCATGCGGCGTGGTATTCTCCAGATTGAAGATATAGCTCTTGCCGAGCTTCAATTCCGCAAGCGGCGCCGTCGGATCGGGCGTGTCGCCCGGCCACGGCACCTTGTTGATGGCCCAGAAACCGTAGCCGAGCGTGCCGCAGATGCTTTCGACGGCGGCATTCTCGGCCGTGGCGCTCAGCACCAGCGGGATCTGCTCGGCAGCGGTTAGATCGGCCTTCGGGACGGGATTGTCGACAAGCGGCCCGAGATCGCCGATAGCGCGCTTCAACGATGATCCGACCGCGCGCAGGCTGGCGATCACCTTCGGCGCCGTGCCGCGGATATCCTCGAGCGTCGCGACCGCGCCTTCATCATCCGGCATGCGCACGGCAAGATCGAGCCGTTGGCCCGGCCCGATCTGCAGGAGGTCGAGGGGAAAACGCTTCGGCACCGGATTGCCGTCGATCGCGATGACGATGGCCTCGGCGCCTTCCATCTTCAGCGAGAAAATCCGCGTCACATCGGTCACGGCAATGCGCAGCCGTACCAGCCCGCCGGCCGGCGCGTCATATCGCGGCTCTTGGTGCCAGTTGGCGGTGCGCACCGTGCCGTAGGTGCCGGTCTTGGCCGCGTCGCGTGGCCGGAAGGCGGCGATGAACTGCCCGTCACCGCCGAGCCGCCAGTCGCGCAGGTTCAGCACCACCTCGGCATCGAATTCCGGATCGGCCGGATCTTCGACGACGATGACGCCGGTCATCCCATGCCCCATCTGCGTCAGCGTGTTGCAATGTGGATGATACCAGAATGTGCCGGCATCGGGCGGTGTGAAGGCATAGTCGAAGCTGTCGCCGGTATAGACGTAGGGCTGCGTCATGAACGGCACGCCGTCCATGCGGTTGTCGATGCGAAGCCCGTGCCAGTGGATCGTCGTCGGCTCGTCGAGCCCGTTTTTCAGCCGCGCCGCATAGGGTCGCCCCTTCCTCATCCTGAGAATCGGCGGCATGCTGTCATGGCCCCAGCTCATGATATCCCTGGTCGGTCCCGCCTCGGTCAGCATGGCCTCGGTCTTCACCGCCGTCAGCAGCTGCGGCTCGGGAGCCGCCTCGGCAAATCCGAATTTACCGGCAATGCCGATGCCGACGCCATAGGCACCCGCCACAGCGGATGCCTTGAGAAGGTTTCGGCGGCTAAGGAGAGGCATGCGGATGCTCCACGGTGAGAATGCCGATCCTTTTAAAGTTGACCGGCATCTTCATCAATACAGGAAGCGCGGCCAAACTGCCGCAGCATACCGGTCGCAGCCTCGCCATAAACGCGTGTCAAACGCCGGGCTGCGTGCGCCAAGCCTTGACAAATCGGAGCGTCCATGCGCTTTTCCGCCCGATTTTCTTGTCGGCGCTTGAGGGTCTTGGAACCCTTGCTGCCGTCTTAAGCCACATGCCAGGATTTGAGATCATGCATCGCTATCGCAGCCACACATGCGCCGCCCTCCGCAAGTCGGATGTCGGCTCGACCGTCCGTATCTCCGGCTGGGTTCACCGCGTTCGCGACCATGGCGGCGTTCTCTTCATCGATCTTCGCGACCATTACGGCATCACCCAGGTCGTTGCCGATCCCGACAGCCCGGCCTTCAAGATGGCGGAAACCGTGCGCGGCGAATGGGTCATCCGTATTGACGGCCTCGTCAAGGCCCGTACCGAAGACACGGTCAACAAGACCATGGCGACCGGCGAAATCGAGCTCTACGCACAGGAGATCGAAGTCCTCTCCGCCGCCAAGGAATTGCCGCTGCCGGTCTTCGGCGAGCCGGACTATCCCGAAGACGTCCGCCTGAAGTATCGTTTCCTCGATCTTCGCCGCGAAACGCTGCACCGGAACATCGTCAAGCGCACCCAGGTCATCTCGGCCATGCGCCGCGAAATGAGCAATGTCGGCTTCACCGAATATACGACGCCGATCCTGACGGCCTCCTCGCCGGAAGGCGCGCGCGACTTCCTCGTGCCGTCGCGCATCCATCCCGGCACTTTCTACGCGCTGCCGCAGGCGCCGCAGCAGTACAAGCAGCTGCTGATGGTTGCCGGCTTCGACCGTTACTTCCAGATCGCGCCGTGCTTCCGCGATGAAGACCCGCGCGCCGATCGCCTGCCGGGCGAATTCTACCAGCTCGACCTCGAAATGAGCTTCGTCACCCAGGAAGACGTCTGGAACACGATGGGCCCGCTGATGACCTCGATCTTCGAGGAATTCGCCGAAGGCAAGCCGGTCACCAAGGAATGGCCGCGCATCCCCTATGACGAAGCGATTCGCAAATATGGCTCCGACAAGCCGGATCTGCGCAACCCGATCGTCATGCAGGCCGTGACCGAGCATTTTGCCGGCTCGGGCTTCAAGGTTTTCGCGGGCATGATCGCCTCCAACCCGAAGGTCGAGATCTGGGCTATTCCGGCCAAGACCGGCGGTTCAAGAGCGTTCTGCGATCGCATGAATGCCTGGGCGCAGTCGACCGGTCAGCCTGGCCTCGGCTACATCTTCTGGCGCAAGGAAGGTGACAAGCTCGAGGGCGCCGGCCCGCTTGCAAAGAACATCGGCGAGGAGCGCACCGACGCGATCCGTACCCAGCTCGGCCTCGATGACGGTGACGCCTGCTTCTTCGTTGCCGGCGATCCGGCGAAGTTCTACAAGTTTGCCGGTGAAGCCCGCACCAAGGCCGGCGAAGAGCTGAACCTTGTCGATCGCGACCGTTTCGAACTGTGCTGGATCGTCGACTTCCCGTTCTTCGAATGGAGCGAGGAAGAAAAGAAGGTCGATTTCGCCCACAACCCCTTCTCCATGCCGCAGGGCGGCCTCGATGCGCTTCAGAACCAGGATCCGCTGACCATCAAGGCGTTCCAGTATGACGCCGTCTGCAACGGCTTCGAAATCGCCTCGGGCTCGATCCGCAACCAGTCGCCGGAAACCATGGTCGCCGCCTTCGAGAAGGTCGGCCTCAGCCAGCAGGATGTCGAGGATCGTTTCGGCGGCCTCTACCGCGCCTTCCAGTACGGCGCGCCCCCGCATGGTGGCGCCGCCTTCGGCATCGACCGTATCGTCATGCTGCTCGTCGGCGCGAAGAACCTGCGCGAAATCTCGCTGTTCCCGATGAACCAGCAGGCCCAGGACCTGCTGATGGGCGCGCCGAGCCCGGCAGCGCCGACACAGCTGCGCGAACTCTCGATCCGGCCGATCCCGCCGGTCAAGAAAGACTGAGATCGTCTGATCCCGAATGCAAAAGCCCGGCAAATCGCCGGGCTTTTCTGTTGGTTCGGTCGCTCACAATGCCGCGTAGATTGCTTCGCGAAGATCGACTGTGAACTTGCCCCACATGCCTTCCAGCGTCGTGTTGGTCAGCGCAACGACGGTCAGCCCGTTGACCGGATCGATGAACCAGCTATGGCCGTAGACGCCGCCCCATTTCAGCGTGCCCTCGGGGAAGGGGACGCCTGCCTCGGCCGGATTGGTGATGACTGACCAGCCGAAGCCAAAGCCGGAGCCGGGTTCGTGCTGCTGGCGCTGGCCGTCGGCCTGGTCCGTCATCATCATCCCTACGGTTTCGGTCGAGAGCAGCGGTGCGCCGCCCCTACGGATGGTTTCGAGTATGGCCAGGATATCACCCGCCGTTCCCGCCATGCCGGCGCCGCCAGAATGATAGGAGGTGGGGTCGAAGATGCGGTTCGGCGCGAAGCGGATGGGACCCATCAGCGACATCACCAGCGCAGTCTCGCCCATCAGCGCCGGTTCGGGTGAAGCGTCCATATAGGCCGCTGCCAGCCGGCTGCGGTCGCGAACCGAAAACGCGGTATCGGCAAGTCCAAGCGGTTTCGTCACCAGATCAGCGATGGCCTCGCCCAGCCGCACGCCGGTTTCCGCCTCGATGACGCCGCCCAGAACATCCATGGCAACGGAATATTGCCAGTCGCTGCCCGGCGCGAAGCGCAGTGGCGCGCTGGCGATCCGCCGCAGGTTCTCGGCCAGCGGCAGTCCCGGTTCGTCGAGGCCGTCGGAAACGCCGGCGCGGGCATAAGCATCGTCCCCTTCGAAGAAGCTGTAGCTGAGGCCGGACGTATGGGTCAGCAGGTGGCGGATGCGAATGATCGCTTCGCTGCCGTCAGGCAGCCTCGGTCGGAAGTCCGGCAGCCACCTCGTCACCGGGTCGTCGAGCCCGATTCTTCCCTGCTCGACGAGCCGCATCGCGGCGATGGTGACGATCGGCTTGGTGATGGAGGCAAGCCTGAAAATGGTGTTCTCGCGCATCGCTAGACCATATTCGCGGTCGGCAAGGCCGGCGGCGCGGCGATGGACGATCTCTCCGTCACGGGCGATAAGCACCACCGCTCCCACAAGCCGTTTGTCGTCGAGAGCACTTGTGATGGCCGCATCGACTGCAGCTGCAAGCGATGAATTCCTGTCGGCGTCTGCCATTTCAAGGGGAAGACTCATCAGATTAAACCTTCTATAATCACAATGACCGTTCCTGAATATAGAAAGCCGCTTCAAATTTCTAGAGTGATCATTGTGAAAAATAGCCGAGACGTGGAAAAATCTACCGCCCGCCGCCGCGGCCGTCCGCCGGCCTTCGACCGCGAGACGGTGCTGTCGGCGGCGCGCGAGACATTCTGGGCGCATGGATACGAGGGCGCCTCGATCGCCGATCTCACCGCCGCCATGGGCATCACGCCGCAAAGCCTTTATGCCGCCTTCAACTCGAAGGCCGATCTTTACCGCGCCGCGTTGGAGCAATACCGAGGGCTGGGCTCCGATACGTTTTCCGCGCTCGGCGAGCCGATCGATACCGTCTCCGCCTTCGAGCGCATATTGAGGGGTTCGGCGGCGATTTTCTCGGCTCCGGAGCATCCGAAAGGCTGCATGATCTCGACGGCCGTGCTGAACTGCGCCAGCGAGAACGAGGTGATCGCTGACCATGTCGCAGCGATGCGCCGTCGGTCGCTGGACGCTTTCACGGCGAGGATCGAGCGTGGCATCCGCGAGGGCGACATGAAGCCAGAGACGAACCCCCGCGCGCTTGCACGGTTCCTCGGTGCCATCATCCAGGGCATGTCGGTGCAGGCGAGGGACGGCGCATCTCTAGAGGAATTGCTTGATATCGCAGTCCTCGCCATCGCCGAGGTCGCCCGTCATCGCGCCTGAAAACGAAAAGGCCCGGCAGTTCACTACTGCCGGGCCTTTCGTCGCGAGATCGAAGCGATTAGTCGTTGGCGGTAACCTTGACGCCGAGCACCTGCGGCAGCGTGTTCGGAGCGCCCATGGCGGCGCCCACGATCGTCGGGAACGGTACCGGCTTTTCAGGAGCTGCCTTGACAGTCAGGCTCTTCGGATCGTCGAGGAAGGTGTTGACGGCAGCCGAAACGGCGTTCTGCAGTTCCGGGATATTGAGCTGCGCCAGCATGATCGGCGTCATCGCCTTCAGTGAATCCGCCATCTGCTTGCCCGACATGTTCTGCTGCGAACCGGCATAATCGAGCGCGCGCTTGGTGATCGAGGCATCTTCGAAGCGCACCTGCGCGGCCTCGAAGGACAGCTGCTGCATCAGGCCGAGCATGGCAAGACCGAGCGCCTGCTGCGATTCTTCCTTGTTCGCACTGGTTTCAGATTGCTTCATCGCATCCTGCAGCGACTTCACGAAGGCCATCGTGTAGCCCGAGATCTTGAAGCCAAGGTTCAGCTTGCCGATGTTGGTGAAGTCGAAGGCGAATTCCGAAATGTCGATCGTGCCGGGGGCCAGTTCCCAGGCGCCCTTCATGGTGATGTCGCCCTGGATGTGCTGCAGGGCCAGCTTCTCGATCGCGTCCTTGCTCTGCGGATCCTCAGCCTTGCTGAGATCGGCCTTCATGCTTTTGAAGGCGCCGTCGAAATCGAAGCCGGATTCGTCTTCGCGCAGGGTCAGGTTGACGTCGCTTTCGAGCACCGAGAACAATTCCGCCCCATCCTTGACCACCTTCAGTGGGCCGGTATGGGCAGTTTCGTAGAGCATCATGGTATCGAGCGTGTCGCCGCCCGGCGTTGCCGGGATCGAGATGCCGCCGAGCGTCAGCTCCTGCGCCGTGACCGTGACGCCGTCTTTCGTGGTGTCGATATCGGGGAAGGCGGCCTCTTCGATGTAATAGCCGCCATCCTCGTCTTCTTCGACGCCGGAAAGGGTGACTTCGCCAACGGCCAGGCTTTCGCCGCCGGCAGATTTGACGCTGACATTCTTCAGCGTCGCGGTCGTGCCGTCGATATCGACGCTGTCAGCCGAAATCGTTCCGCCTTGTGCGGCATAGGCGGCATTGAGCTTCTTCAGCAGATCGGCGCCGTCGAGAGCGAAAGCCGAGCCGGCAAGCGATAAAAAGGCTGCGCTCGATAGCATCAGCCGCGTTGTCCGGTAAAAGTTCATGGGGTGATTCCTCTGGTGGCGTGGTGGCGGTTGGAAATCTGCAGTGACGCTACTACGGATTGGGCCTGCTTTATATTTGCCGACCTCTAAATTTTTGTTGAGAGGAACGGCAAACGAAGTCCAAATTGCGGCGGAGCGTTTGTCTCATCCTTTGATGTCGGTCCCAAGACTTCATCCACAGCTGCAATGGCCCCGATTCCTTGCCCGCCGGCCTCTTCTGAGCTAGTCAGAACCTATGGGACAAGAGATTTTGCCGCCTTCAGGCGGAGACGACGATCACATCCAGCCGGTCGACCTCAAGGCGGCGCTCGAGCAGCGTTACCTTGCCTATGCGTTGTCGACCATCATGCACCGCGCCCTGCCTGACGTGCGCGACGGGCTGAAGCCTGTCCATCGCCGCATCGTCTATGCGATGAACGAGATGGGGCTGAGGCCGAATACAGCCTTCAGGAAATGCGCCAAGATCGTCGGCGAAGTGATGGGTAACTACCATCCGCACGGCGACCAGTCGATCTACGATGCGCTTGCTCGTCTCGCCCAGGATTTTTCGCAGCGCTACACGCTGGTCAACGGCCAGGGCAATTTCGGCAATATCGACGGCGATAGCCCCGCCGCCATGCGTTACACCGAATCGAAGATGACGGCGGTCTCGGAACTGCTGCTCGAAGGCATCGATCAGGATGCCGTCGATTTCCGTGATACTTACGACGAATCGAATACCGAGCCGGTCGTCCTTCCCGGCGCCTTCCCGAACCTGCTCGCCAACGGCTCCTCCGGCATCGCCGTCGGCATGGCAACCTCGATCCCGTCGCACAATGCCCACGAGCTATGCGACGCCGCCCTGCATCTGATCAAACATCCCGATGCGACCGTCGAAAAGCTGGTCGAATTCATTCCCGGCCCGGATTTCCCCACCGGCGGCATCATCATCGACAACCGCGACAGCATCATCGAGAGCTACCGCACCGGGCGCGGCGGTTTCCGCGTGCGGGCGAAATGGCAGACGGAAGATCTCGGCCGCGGCGGTTACCAGATCGTCATTACCGAAATTCCCTTCCAGGTGCAGAAATCGCGGCTGATCGAGAAAATCGCCGAGCTGCTCATCGCCCGCAAGCTGCCGCTGCTGGAGGATATTCGCGACGAATCGGCCGAAGACATTCGTGTCGTGCTGGTGCCGAAGACCCGCAGCGTCGATCCGACAATCCTGATGGAATCGATGTTCAAGCTGACGGAACTCGAAAGCCGTTTCCCGCTCAACATGAACGTGCTCTCCATGGGCCGCATCCCGCGGGTCATGGCGCTGAACGAGGTGTTGAAGGAGTGGCTGGACCACCGCCGTGAAGTTCTGCAGCGCCGTTCGCGCTTCCGTCTGGCGGCGATCGACAGACGCCTCGAAATCCTCAGCGGCCTGTTGGTCGCCTACCTCAACATCGATGAGGTCATCCGCATCATCCGCGAGGAGGACGAGCCGAAGCCGGTGATGATGGCGCGCTGGGATCTCACCGACAATCAGGTCGAGGCGATCCTCAATATGCGGTTGCGCGCCTTGCGCAAGCTGGAAGAGTTCGAGATCCGCAAGGAATTCGACGAACTCACCAAGGAGAAGGGCGAGATCGAGGCGTTGCTTTCCTCCGACGACAAGCAGTGGCAGACGGTCGCCTGGGAAATCGGCGAAGTGAAGAAGAAATTTGCCAAGGCGACCGAGGTCGGCCGGCGCCGCACCCAGTTTGCCGACGCGCCCGAGACCGACGAGGAAGCAATCCAGCAGGCGATGATCGAGAAGGAACCGATCACCGTCGTCATTTCCGAAAAGGGCTGGATCCGCGCGTTGAAGGGCCATATCGCCGATACGGCGGCGCTGACCTTCAAGGAGGGCGACGGCTTGAAGATCGCCTTCCCGGCGCAGACCACGGACAAGATCCTGATCGTCACCACCGGCGGCAAGGCCTTTACGCTCGGCGGTGACAAGCTGCCGGGCGGCCGCGGTCACGGCGAGCCGCTGCGCATCATCGTCGATATGGATAACGACCAGGCGGTGCTGACCGCTTTCGTCCACGATCCCTCGCGCAAGCAGCTGATCGTCTCGACCGCCGGCAACGGCTTCGTCGTTCCCGAAGCCGAGCTGGTCGCCAATACCCGCAAGGGCAAGCAGATCATGAACGTCGGGCTGCCCGAGGAAACACAGCTGCTCGTGCCCGTCAGCGGCGACCATGTCGCCGTCGTCGGCGAAAACCGCAAACTGCTGGTCTTCCCGCTGGCGCAGGTGCCGGAAATGTCGCGCGGCAAGGGCGTGCGTCTCCAGCGTTACAAGGATGGCGGCATTTCCGACGTCCGCTGCTTCGCGATATCAGACGGCCTCATCTGGGAAGACAGCGCCGGCCGCACCTTCACGAAGAACAAGGACGAACTCGCCGAGTGGCTGGCCGATCGCGCCACTGCCGGTCGCACCGTGCCGAAGGGCTTCCCGCGCAGCGGCAAATTCGCCGGCTAAAGCATAACAGCGTCCCGCGTCCTTTCAGACGCGCAAAGACGCTGTAACACTTTGAATTGCTGGATAATTTATCCTTCAATCGATTCTGTTTGAAGGAATTATCCAGTAAATTCCGCGCCCGACTCTTGGCGGGCGCGACAACTCCTCTATCTCTTCCCTGTTACCAAAAATATGAACAGGCCGGCTCCGAGGCGGACGGAATGGCCGCGGCCCGTGTGCTTGGGGAAAGTGCGCGCGCCCTTAACGGAGGAAAATCGATGCCCGCCAGCACCATCAAACTGCATGTCAGCCACACCTATAGGGTGCCGCCCGCTGCCGTGTACGACGCCTGGCTCAACCCCGAAATCGCCCGCCGCTTCCTGTTTGCGACCGATGACGGTCATGTCATTCGCGCCGAAATCGATCCGCATGTCGGCGGCCGTTTCTTCGTCGTCGACCGCCGCCCGACCGGCGACGCTTTTCATCAGGGCGTCTTCCTGGAACTGAAGCGCCCGCAACGTATGGTCTTCAGTTTCTCCGTCGAGGAGCACGATCACAATTGCGACCGCGTCGAGATCAACATCGAGCCTCTCGGCGGCGGCAGCCGTCTGACGCTGACCCATGAAATGTGCGCCGAATGGGCCGAACACGAGGAAAAGACCCGGCAAGGCTGGGCGCATGTGGTCGAAGGTCTTGGCAGGGAATTGGAGCAGCAGCAGTTCAAGGCTACGGGCTGAGGGGTATGCTGAAATCCCGCAGGAAGCGGGTTGCACCTTCTTCGTCGATCTCGCCGGCGGCTACGTCTAGTACAAATGCAATGACCTGCGCGTTGTCGGCATTGATGACGTAGCGGTTGATGTAGAGAAAGGTAAACGCCGCAAGATAGCCGGTACGCTTGTTTTCATCCACGAATGGGTGGTTTCTGACAATGGCATAGAGAGAGGCTGCGGCGAGTACGAAGATGTCTGTCTCGCCGTATGCAGCCTTGTTAAGCGGGCATGCCAAGCTGGTTTCCAATGCATTGGCATCCCGCAGGCCAGCCAGACCGCCATGCTCGGCAATTTGCTCATCGTGCATATTTTCAATTGCTTGGCGGCTTAGCCACTTAAGCCGTATCATTTCGCGAGTTCGCGGAGCGCCACCCGATATTTTTCCATGCCGATGCGGGCTGCCCGCATTTGCTCGGCAAGATCGGCCGATTCCGGTACAAGCTGAATATTACCCTCGATCTCTCGCAGTTCCAGGCTGTCGCCGCTGCTCAGGCCCAACCGCTGCAGCACCTCTTTAGGGATGATTACACCCTCGGAATTTCCGATCTTGCGGATTGTGACGTTCATCGTTTTGTCCTCTGTGGTAACGGAGTTATAACATGAGGTCGAGCAGGCGACAATGTCCTAGCCTGCCATTTGAACGATGCTTTTCCTCCGCACGATCCAGACGGAATGGGCTGCGATCGCCGCCACCAGGATGCCGCCGCCGACCAGCGTCATCGGCGCCGGTGTTTCCGCAAAGATCAGCCAGACCCAGATCGGTGCGAGCACGGTTTCGAGCAGGTAGAACATGCCCACCTCCGGCGCGGAGAGGTAACGCGGCCCGGTCGCCAGGCACCAGAAGGCAAGTGGCATCATCACCGCGCCGTTGAAGAGGATCCAGGCCGGATGCTCGATCGAAAAACCGCCTGCCGGCATGACCGAGATCAGGCCGACCGCCGCCGGCAGCACCGTCGAAAGCAGCGAGACGAAGCCCATCTCCCGGCGAGAGGCGCGGCTGATGGTGATGGCGGCGGCAATGATGAAGGCGGTAAGCAGCGCCATGGTATCGCCGAAGAGATGGCCGCCCGAAAGCCCGTCCCGGACGATCAGGCCGACGCCGAAGATCATCGCCGCCATGGCGATCAGCGTTGCCAGCGCCGGCCGCTCCTTGAGGAAAATCCAGGAAAGAAGCGCGGCGAACATCGGATTGAAGGCGACGATAAAAACGACATTGGCTGTCGACGTGTTGAAAACGGCGAGAAGGAAGACCACCGTGGTCAGGCCGTAAAGCAGACCGGTGACGAGGCCAGGCCAGCCCGGCACGAGCACTGGCCATCGCCCCTTGGCGATCCTGAGCGCCGTTGCCACCAGCAGCGTCACGCCAAGGGTCGCGATGCTTCTCGCGGCAAGGATCGACCAAAGCTCGCCGTCAGCGAGCCTCATCAGGGGGATATCCACGGAAAGCGCCAGCCCGCCGATCGCCGTCAGCAGCAGGCCCTTCCGATGGTCGGAAAGTGCGGTGGGGAACATTCAGTCGTGGGTGCTCTCGGGCATGGACGAGGGATCGAAGCGTTCCCAGCCGCGCGGGGTCAGATGCTCCTGCGGCTGGAAGCGCGTCTTGTAGTCCATTTTCCGCGACCCTTGAACCCAGTAGCCGAGGTAGACATGCGGCAGTCCCAGAGCTTTCGTGCGTCTGACATGATCGAGAATCATGAAGGTGCCGAGCGAACGCCGTTCAAGCGCCGGATTGAAATAGGAATAGACCATCGACAACCCGTCGCTCATCGTGTCGGTGAGCGCGGCGGCGAGCAGCTCGCCCTTCGGACGCTGCTCCAGTCCTGAGCCTTCCTCACGCCGGCGGTATTCGATGATTCTCGTATTCACATGCGTGTCTTCCACCATGATGGCATAGTCGAGCACGGTCATGTCGGACATACCGCCCTGCTGGTGGCGAAAATCGAGATAGCGTCGGAACAGCGAATATTGCTCGCTGGAAGGCTGGGCTGCGAATTCGGTGGCGATGACGTCGGAATTCTCGGCAAGCACCCGCTTCATCGACTTCGTCGGCTCGAATTCCTGGGCGAGAATTCGCACGGAAACGCAGGCGCGACAGGATTCGCAGGCCGGGCGATAAGCGATGTTCTGCGAGCGGCGGAAACCGCCCTGCGTCAGGATGTCGTTCATCTCGGCGGCGCGCGGGCCGACCAGATGGGTGAACACCTTTCGCTCCATCTCATGCGGCAGGTACGGACACGCAGCCGGAGCCGTCAGATAAAACTGCGGTGATGGCGTCGTCTGCGTATTCATTTGTCGCGGAAATTTCCTTGTCGAGACCGTGCCGTTTCCTGACAGCATGACCTAAGAATAAAAAACGTCAACAGCGGGGCGCTTTTCGCCCTTCATATCAGTCTTCTAATTTTAGATATGGAGCGCTGGCGCCCGCCGGCAAAGAGAAGGCGGAGACTTTATTTCGTCTCCGCCCAGGATCGCAGTTAGGATTTCAGCCAAGGTCTCAGCCAAAGTCTCAGGCCGTGCGCACCGTCGCCGTGCCGACCAGCAGGTCGTGAACGAGACGGCTGCGTTCGATAAACAGGCCGGCAAGCAGAATGAGCGGCGTCAGCACCGAGTTGAGGATCCAGAACAGTGCCAGATGCACGATCGCTGTCATGAAATCCATCGGCCGTCCATCGACGCGCACGATTGCGATCCCCATGGCGCGCATGCCGAGCGAGGCCTGGCTCGGCCCGCCCACCGTCAGGCCGAAGTAAATGCCGGCGACGATGACGAAGAGGGCAGGGTAGAGAAAGAAGCCAAGCCCCAGCGTAACGATCGACAGGAAGAACAGCACGATCGCCGCGGGAATGCAGAGCAGCGCCACGATGACGTAATCGAGGATGAAGGCGAAGACCCGGCGGCTCAACACGCCGCTATAGGCGCGCCAGTCCTCCGGTGCGGCATAAAGCGGATTGGGGTTGTAGCTCATCTCAATCTCCTCAGGAAAAGCGATGCCGCTGATATGGTATCGGCAGGGCAAAATGCAATAATCTGCCCCAGATGCGGGTGGTTTTAGGCCGGATCGGCCTAAAGCCACCCGCATCTAAATCAAAGAAATGGAGCATGATGTCGTCCGAAAACCGCGGACACTTTTCGGCATCATGCACTACAGCGCCGCGCGTCTTTTGAGATGCGCAAAGGACGCTGTAGCACTTTGAATCGCTGCATAATTTTATCCTTAAATCGATTCCGATTTAAGGAATTATGCAGTCACCGCTTTGCGAGAATTTTCGCCACTTCGACCGCAAAATAGGTGAGGACACCGTCGCATCCCGCCCGCTTGAACGACAGCAGCGTTTCGAGCATCGCCCGTTCGCCATCGATCCAGCCATTCATCGCCGCCGCCTTGATCTGCGTATATTCGCCGGACACCTGGTAGGCGAAGGTCGGCAGGCCAAAGGCCTCCTTCATCCGCCAGCAGATATCGAGATAGGGCAGGCCGGGCTTGACCATCAGCATGTCGGCGCCTTCCTCGACGTCGAGGGCCGCGTCGCGGATTGCTTCGGTGCCGTTGGCGGGGTCGATATAATAGGTCTTCTTGTCGCCTTTCAGCAGCCCGCCCGTCGAGATCGCCTCGCGATAGGGACCGTAGAAGGCGGAGGCGAATTTCGTCGCATAGCTCATGATGCCGACGCTCTGGTGGCCGGCCGCATCGAGCGCCATGCGGATCGCGCCGATGCGTCCATCCATCATCTCAGACGGCGCGATGATATCGGCGCCGGCATCTGCCTGCATCACGGCGGCGCGCGCCACCTGGTCGACCGTCTCGTCATTGACGATCTCGCCGCCTCTGAGAATGCCGTCATGGCCGTGGCTGGTGAAGGGATCGAGCGCGACATCGGTAATGATACCGATATTAGGCACCGCCTTCTTGATCGCCGCCGTCGCCTGATTGATCAGGTTGTTGGCTTCGAGGCTGTTGGAGCCGGTCTCGTCGCGCAGCTCCATCTCGATATTCGGAAAGGTGGCAAGGGCCGGAATGCCGAGGCCGGCCGCTTCCCGCGCGGCTTCGACGGCCTTGTCTATGCTCATCCGGTTGACGCCCGGCATGGCCGGGATCGGATCGATGATGCCGGAACCTGGCACGATGAAGATCGGCCAGATCAGGTCGTCGACCGTCAGCCGGTTCTCCTGCACCAGCCGGCGTGTCCAATCCGCCTTGCGGTTGCGCCGCATGCGGCGATGGCCGGTGATCTCGTCGACGAGATGAGTCCTGTCCTGCATGATATCTGTCCCTGGCCCATTCCATTTATCGGAGCGCTCATTATCATGGCGCCTGGAAAATCCAAACCGGACGATTGGCCGCGGCGGAAAACCGGTGGCGCATAATCCCGAATCTGGAATCGATTTTCGAGGTAATGCGCAAACGCAATGTTATAGAGCGTCCTTGGCGCGTCTTGTCCGACGCGTAGCGCTTTTGCGAAGATGCAACCCCAAACCGATGTCTGCGCTATGGAAACCGAATCCCCGACGATACCGAAACGCACACTGGCGGATATCCTCTTCATTCTCTTCTTGAGACTGGTTGCCTTATCCTGCTTCTGGTTCGGCCTGCAATATTGGGCCATGCTCGTCGGCTATTCGCTGGTCGGCGCCGGCCGCTTCGATCTTTTGAGCCTGCCATGGAAAGTGGCGAGCACCAGCCTCGCCGTGCTCTTCCCCGTCGCCTCCCTCGGCCTCTGGCTCACCGTCTCCTGGGGACCGGTCATCTGGGTGCTGGCCGCCGGCGGACAAATCCTCATGTATGGCCTGCTGCCGAATATTTTCGGCCCCAACCAGTTGATCATCCTGCTGCATGTCATTGTCGCCGTGGTCTACTTGATTTTCCGCCTGCTGCTCTGGCTGGAAAAGCGCCGGCATCGCCGCCAGGTAAGTGTTGATTTACCCTGAGACAACGTGGAGTTACCGGTAAGGCTCCGTTAAGCCTGCGGTTTAAGTCGAATTTTATATGTATTCGATAGGGTCTCACTCAAGGCGGGAAGAAAACACACCGCCAAACAAACAGTGAGGCAGTTAACATGAACACGAAAATCAAGCCGCAGGCGGTATCGACCTTCCGTGACCAGCAGGACCACGACATCCGTGATCTTTACATGGAATCCCTTCATCTCGTTGAACGTCTGCACCGTCGTCTTCTCGACGTCATCAAGGACGAATTCGACCGCCAGGGTCGCAGCGATGTCAACGCCATCCAGGCGCTGCTCCTTTTCAACATCGGCAATTCCGAGCTGACCGCCGGCGAGCTGCGCTCGCGTGGCTACTATCTCGGCTCCAACGTCTCCTACAACGTCAAGAAGTTGGTCGATCTCGGCTTCATCAACCACCAGCGCTCGCGCATCGACCGCCGCTCGGTCCGCATCAGCCTGACCGAAACCGGCCAGGACATCGCCGAAACGGTGGCCAAGCTCTACGAACGCCACATCGCCTCGATCGACAAGGTCGGCGGCATCGGCACCGACGAGTTCACGCAGATGAACAAACTGCTCCAGCGCCTGGACCGTTTCTGGAACGACCAGATCCTGTATCGCCTCTGAGACCCCTGACCTCATTTCAGGGTTGATCAAAACCGGATGCGTCCCTGCGCGTCCGGTTTTTGCCGTTTGCTCTCGCGTGGCATCTTTGCAACGCATGGCAGGCAAGCGCAAAGCCCGGTATTCAAGCCGTTTTTTAGCCGTTATTAACCGGCACGCTTTACCCCGTCATATGGTTCGTTGTGTCCTGTTTCCCGCAGTCGGCAAGTCCGTCTTCCGGCCCGGCAACACGAATTGGCCATATTGGTGTGGCAGCGGAAGGCTTAACAACCGGCGCTTTCAATAGACCGACCAGGAATGTTCAGGCTGCCGCATCGCAATCTTGTGATGGGGCAAGCGGAATTTTTTGATGCGCCGGACAACGAATGGACTGGGATCTGCGTTAAAGCGCAGTGATATCGCAAAAGGCCGCAGGTTCTCTTTATAGCGGCATTCAGTGGTTGGGACTATGTCGAAGAAAAACGGAATTGAAGCTCTCTCGCGCCGCGCCTTCCTTGCGTCCGCGGCAACGGTTGGCGCCAGCGCGCTTGCCGCGCCGGCATTCGCGCAATCGGCGCTCGATACGCTGATCAACGCGCCGCGCCGCGGCAACTGGGACGACCAGTTCGACGCCAAGGCGGCGTCGCGCACGGCGACCGCCATGGTTTCCAACACGCCGATCCTTGGGCCCCAATCGGTCGCAAGCGCCCAGCAGGCAATCATGCAGTATCAGCAGATCGCCGCAGCCGGTGGCTGGCCTGAGGTCAATCCCGGTGACCAGCGTCTGCAGCTCGGCGTCAGCTCTCCCGCCGTTCAGGCGCTGCGCCAGCGCCTTGCGATCACCGGCGATCTGCCGCGCGAGGCCGGCCTGTCCAACGCCTTCGATTCCTATGTCGACGGCGCCGTCAAGCGCTTCCAGGCGCGTCACGGCCTGCCGGCCGATGGCGTTCTCGGCGAATTCACGCTGAAGGCGATGAACATCCCCGCCGATGTCCGCCTGCAGCAGCTGAACACCAATGTCGTCCGTTTGCAGACCTTCCCTGAAGACTTGGGCCGCCGTCACCTGATGGTCAACATCCCGGCAGCCTATGTGGAGGCTGTTGAAGACGGCAGTGTCGCCACGCGCCACACCGCGGTTGTCGGCCGTCTCAGCCGCCCGACGCATCTCGTCAATTCGAAGATTTACGAGGTCATCCTCAATCCTTATTGGACTGCGCCGCGCTCGATCGTCGAGAAGGACATCATGCCGCTGATGCGCAAGGATCCGACCTATCTCGAAAAGAATGCCATTCGTCTGCTCGACGGCAAGGGCAATGAAGTCGCCCCCGAGACCATCGACTGGAACGGCGAGGCGCCGAACCTGATGTTCCGTCAGGACCCCGGCAAGACCAACGCCATGGCGTCGACGAAGATCAACTTCTACAATAAAAACGGCGAGTACATGCACGACACGCCGCAGCAGGGCCTGTTCAACAAGCTGATGCGCTTTGAATCGTCGGGCTGTGTCCGCGTCCAGAACGTGCGCGACTTGTCGAACTGGCTGTTGCGCGAGACCCCCGGCTGGAACCGCCAGCAGATGGAGCAGGTGATCGCAACCGGCGTCAACACGCCGGTCAAGCTCGCCACGGAAGTTCCGGTCTATTTCGTCTACATCTCTGCCTGGGGCATGCCCGACGGCATCGTCCAGTTCCGCGACGACATCTATCAGATGGACGGCAATGCCGAGCTGGCGCTCGACACCACGGCGGGAATGGAACAGCCGGTCCAGTAAGCGGCGACCTCTGCATTGCTATTTGAAAACCGCGCTTTTTCCGGCGCGGTTTTTTTATGTCGGAGATGCTGCGCGGCGCGACCGCAAAAGAGCGTGAGCGCGCGCTTTGCTCAGCAAATGTCGTTCTTCGTATTGCCCTCGCCACGGCGGAAGGCTAATACCTCAGCGCATTCCAGTTGAGGAGCCCGCCCATGACCAATGCTTCCACCGAATCCTTCTTCAATCGCTCGCTTGCGGACGTCGATCCGGACATTTTCGGCGCGATCGGAAAGGAACTCGGTCGCCAACGGCACGAGATCGAACTGATCGCTTCTGAGAACATCGTCTCCCGCGCCGTGCTGGAAGCCCAGGGCTCCATCATGACCAACAAATATGCCGAGGGTTATCCCGGCAAGCGTTATTACGGCGGCTGCCAATTCGTCGATATCGCTGAGGAACTGGCGATCGAGCGCGCCAAGAAGCTGTTCGGCGTCAATTTCGCCAACGTTCAGCCGAATTCCGGCTCGCAGATGAACCAGGCCGTGTTCCTGGCGCTGCTGCAGCCGGGTGATACCTTCATGGGGCTCGACCTGAATTCGGGCGGCCACCTCACGCATGGTTCGCCGGTCAACATGTCCGGCAAATGGTTCAACGTCGTCTCCTACGGCGTGCGCGAAGGCGACAACCTGCTCGACATGGATGAAGTCGCCCGCAAGGCCGAGGAAACCAAGCCGAAGCTCATCATCGCCGGGGGCACTGCTTATTCCCGCATCTGGGACTGGAAGCGCTTCCGCGAGATCGCCGACAGCGTCGGCGCCTACCTGATGGTCGACATGGCCCACATCGCCGGCCTTGTCGCCGGTGGCGTGCATCCGTCGCCGTTCCCGCATTGCCATGTTGCCACGACGACGACCCACAAGTCGTTGCGCGGCCCGCGCGGCGGCGTCATTCTGACGAATGACGAGGATCTGGCGAAGAAGTTCAATTCGGCTGTCTTCCCCGGCCTGCAGGGCGGCCCGCTGATGCACATCATCGCCGCCAAGGCCGTTGCCTTCGGCGAGGCGCTGCAGCCGGAATTCAAGGAATACGCCGCACAGGTCGTCAAGAATGCCAAGGCACTGGCTGAAACGCTTGTCGCCGGCGGCCTCGATGTCGTCTCCGGCGGCACCGACAACCACCTGATGCTGGTCGACCTGCGCAAGAAGAATGCCACCGGCAAGCGCGCCGAGGCAGCGCTTGGCCGCGCCTACGTCACCTGCAACAAGAACGGCATTCCCTTCGATCCGGAAAAGCCCTTCGTCACGTCGGGTGTGCGCCTCGGCGCGCCGGCCGGCACGACCCGCGGCTTCAAGGAAGCGGAATTCCGCGAGATCGGCAATCTGATCGTCGAGGTCCTCGACGGTCTGAAGGTCGCCAATTCCGATGAAGGCAACGCCGCCGTCGAAGCCGCTGTGCGCGGCAAGGTGGTCAGCCTCACCGACCGCTTCCCCATGTACGGCTACATGGGATAAGGAGTAGGGATGCGCTGCCCCTATTGCGGTTCGGAAGATACTCAGGTCAAGGATTCGCGCCCGGCGGAGGACAACACGTCCATCCGCCGGCGGCGCATCTGCCCGGATTGCGGCGGCCGCTTCACCACGTTCGAGCGTGTGCAGCTGCGCGAGCTGATGGTCATCAAGAAGACCGGCCGCAAGGTGCCCTTCGACCGCGACAAGCTGGTGCGCTCCTTCGAAGTGGCGCTGCGCAAACGCCCGGTCGAGCGGGATCGCATCGAGCGCGCCGTCTCGGGCATCGTCCGGCGGCTTGAAAGCTCCGGCGAAACCGAGATCTCCTCCGAGCAGATCGGCCTGCAGGTGCTGGAAGCCATGAAGAGCCTCGATGATGTCGGCTTCGTGCGCTACGCCTCGGTCTATCGGGATTTCTCGCTTGCCGAGGATTTCGAGAAGGTCATTTCCGAAATCAACGCCAAGATCGCCCGCGACCCGCTGGACAGGTGAGCCATGACCATCACGCCGCATGACGAACGTTTCATGGCAGCGGCGATCCGCCTGTCGCGCTGGCATCTCGGCCGCACCGCCACCAACCCCTCCGTCGGCTGCCTGATCGTCAGGGACGGCGTCATCGTCGGCCGTGCGGTGACGGCGCTCAGTGGCCGCCCGCATGCCGAGACGCAGGCGCTCGCTGAAGCAGGCGTGCTCGCCCGTGGCGCCACCGTCTATGTGACGCTCGAACCCTGCTCGCATCACGGCAGGACGCCGCCCTGCGCCGAGGCGCTGATCGCTTATGGCGTTGCCCGCGTCGTGATCAGCGTCACCGATCCCGATCCGCGGGTCTCCGGCCGCGGCATCGCCATTCTGCGCGAAGCCGGCATAGAAGTGGATGCCGGCGTGCTGGAGGCCGAGGGCCGGCATTCGCTTGCCGCCTATCTCACCCGCCAGACGAAGAACCGGCCCTATGTGACTCTCAAACTTGCCGTTTCCGCCGATGGCATGATCGGCCGCGAGGGGGCAGGGCAGGTGGCGATAACAGGCCCGGAGGCCCGCGCCCAGGTACAGGCGCTGCGTGCTGAAACCGATGCCATCCTGGTCGGCATCGGTACCGCGATTGCGGATGATCCGCTTCTGACTGTGCGTTCGCCAGGTCTTGAATCGCAATCGCCGATCCGCATCGTACTTGATCCCTCGCTGGCTTTGCGATTGACCAGCAAGCTCGTCGAGACGGCGCGGCAAGTGCCGATCATCGTGGTGGCGAGCGAGGAAGTTTGGCCTTTGTCGGCAGATGCGGAGGGGTTACCCCCCTCTGCCCTGCCGGACTACCGGGGTCGAGCCACGGGTCTCGACCCGTCCTTCGGACCTCCCACAAGGGGGGAGATCGGCAAGGAGCGCGGTCCGAATTCCCCCGTTTCTGTTAGCAATAAATCGCCTTCGGTAAATGCAGCGCAGGGCGCTGGCTCCGACCCAATCTCCCCCATTCTGGGGGAGATGCCCGGCAGGGCAGAGGGGGGTAACCTACCCGCCGACGCCACCGACATGGACTCCCGCCGCGCAGCCCTCGAAGCCGCCGGCGTCGAGGTCGTCCATTGCAATCCCTATCATCCGGAAGTCCTGTTGCCGGCACTCGCGACGCGCGGTATTTCCTCGCTTCTGGTCGAGGGTGGCGCAAAGACGGCACGGCTTTTTCTCGAAGCTGGCCTCGTCGACCGCATCCAGCTTTATCAGGCGCCTGTTGTGATCGGCGAGGGCGGTATTGAATCCCCGCTTGATGCAACCGACATACCATCGGGTTTTGCCCATACGGGCACGCTGATGTTCGGCGAAGATCGCCTGGACGAATACGAAAGAGGGCTTTGATGTTCACCGGAATAGTCACCGATATCGGTACGATCGAATCCGTTTCGCCTCTGAAGGAGGGCATCAAGCTCCGCGTTGCGACGAGTTACGACCCGGCGACCATCGATATGGGCGCATCCATCGCTCACTCCGGCATCTGCCTCACCGTCACCGGCCTGCCGCAGGAAGGCAGCAATGGTCGCTGGTTCGAGGTCGAGGCCTGGGAAGAGGCGTTGCGGCTGACGACGATCGGTGCCTGGCAGGAGGGCAGCCGCATCAATCTCGAACGGTCGCTGAAGATCGGCGATGAACTCGGCGGCCACATCGTTTCCGGCCATGTCGACGGCAAGGCGGAAATCCTCTCGGTGACAGCAGAGGGCGACGCCACGCGCTACCGCCTGCGCGCGCCCGAACATCTGGCGAAATTCGTCGCCCCCAAGGGTTCGATCGCACTCGACGGCACCTCGCTGACGGTCAATGCCGTCAATGGCACGGATTTCGACGTGCTGCTCATCCGCCACACGCTCGAGGTCACCACCTGGGGCGATCGCAAGACCGGCGATTTCGTCAATTTCGAAGTCGACACCATGGCGCGTTACGCCGCCCGGCTGGCGGAATTCCCGAGCACCTGAATCAAAAACCTGTAACGGTTTCCACGGTCACACCACGACTGGCATGCTGGGCGCGAAACATCCTCAGGCGCTCGTCGATGCATCCAACTGTACGTCTGTGACGCGGCGCGGCCCAATAGCTCACCAATCCGGGGACAGCTTCGTCAGATACTGGCCGTAGGCGCTCTTGCCGAGCTTCTCCGCGAGCTTGGCGAGGTCGTCCTGCGAGATGTAACCCATGCGCCAGGCGACCTCTTCGGGGCAGGCAATCTTGAAGCCCTGGCGTTTCTCCAACGTGCTGACGAAACCTGCTGCATCGAGCAGGCTGTCCGGCGTGCCGGTGTCGAGCCAGGCATAGCCCCGGCCCATCAGCTCCACGAAAAGCTGGCCGCGCTCAAGATAGGTGCGGTTGACATCGGTGATTTCCAATTCACCGCGCGGCGACGGCTTCAGGTTGGCGGCGATATCGACCACCTGCTGGTCGTAGAAATAGAGGCCGGTCACCGCCCAGTTCGATTTTGGCTTCTTCGGCTTCTCCTCGATCGACAGCGCGTTCATCTTTTTGTCAAAGCCGACAACGCCATAGCGTTCCGGATCGGTGACATGATAGGCGAATACTGTCGCGCCTTCCCGCCGATTCGTGCCGGATTTCATGATTTCAGGCAGTCCGTGCCCGTAGAAAATGTTGTCGCCGAGAACGAGTGCTGAGCTGTCGCCGTGCAGGAACTCGGCGCCGATGATGAAGGCCTGGGCGAGGCCGTCTGGGCTCGGCTGCACGGCATAGGTCAGCGAAATTCCCCATTGCGAGCCGTCGCCGAGAAGGCGCTTGAAGGCTTCGACGTCGTGAGGCGTGGTGATGATCAGCAACTCCCTGATGCCGGCGAGCATGAGCGTCGTCAGCGGATAGTAGATCATCGGCTTGTCGTAGACCGGCATCAACTGTTTCGAGACGGCCTGCGTGATCGGATGCAGACGCGTGCCCGTGCCGCCGGCGAGAATAATCCCCTTCATGCCCATCTCCCTAAAGACCCTTATTCAAAAGGTCTTGCATGACAATCTTCATTGACTGCTTCCACTCCGGCAGCCGGATTCCATATGTTCTGGCGAGCTTGTTGCCGTTGAGACGTGAATTGGCGGGACGCTTCGCCGGTGTCGGATAGTCCGCCGTCGGGATGCGCTCGACGCCGACGTTTCTGCCTCCGGATTTAGGAAGCTCTGTGAATATCTCTTCGGCGAAGTCAGCCCAGCTTGCTTCGCCGCTGCCGGTCAGGTGAAAGGTCCCGCGGAGCGATGGCTCAGGGTCCGCTACGATACGGGATGCGATCGCAAGAATCGCGTCGGCGATGTCGAGTGCAGAGGTCGGGCATCCTGTCTGATCGGCGACAACGCGAAGATGATCGCGCGTCTCGGAAAGCCGCAGCATCGTTTTCAGGAAATTGGTGCCAAAGGGCGAATAGACCCAGGCGGTGCGTAAGATGACATGGTTCGGGTTCGCCGCCGCAACGGCCTTCTCGCCCGCGAGCTTCGAGCGCCCATAGACGGAGATCGGCGCCGTCGCATCCTCTTCGGAATAGGCGGAGGCCTTGTCGCCGCTGAAGACGTAGTCGGTCGAAATGTGGATGACCGGGGCCCCGATCCGCGCAGCAGCCTCGGCAACCGCCCCGGCGCCTGCTGCGTTGACGGAAAAAGCAAGCCCGGGTTCGCTCTCGGCCTTGTCGACCGCCGTATAGGCCGCCGCCGAGACGATCACATCCGGCCGCAGAGCCGAGAAGGCGGCTGCGATGCTTGCAGGATCCGCGAGGTCCATTTCCGGACGCCCGACCGCGCTGATTTCGACGCCCATTTCGGCGCCACGTCTGAGCAACGACTGAACGACCTGGCCCTGTTTGCCGGTGACGGCAATGCGCATCGTTTATCGTCCCTTGAAAACGCCGAGGCGTTCGCCGGAGTAGACGTTTTCGCGCAGCGGCCTCCACCACCATTCGTTTTCCAAGTACCAGTGCACTGTCTTCTCGATGCCGGTTTCGAAGGTCTCTTGCGCCTTCCAGCCGAGTTCGCTTTCGAGCTTGGAGGCGTCGATCGCATAGCGTGCGTCGTGTCCGGGGCGGTCCGTGACGTTGGTGATCAGACGTGCATGCGGTCCCTTGTCACTGTAGACGCCGTCGAGAATAACGCAGATGCGATGAACGACATCGATGTTCCTGCGCTCATTGCGGCCGCCCACATTGTATTTTTCGCCGGGGCGCCCTCTGGATGCGATCGTGAAGAGCGCGCGGGCGTGGTCTTCGACATAGAGCCAGTCGCGGACATTCGCGCCATTGCCGTAAACCGGAAGAGGCTTGCCCTCCAGTGCGTTCAGGATCATTAGCGGAATGAGCTTTTCGGGGAAATGGAACGGGCCGTAGTTGTTGGAGCAATTGGAGACGACGACGGGCAGACCGTAGGTTCGGTGCCAGGCGATCACCAGATGGTCGCTGGCGGCCTTGGAGGCAGAGTAGGGCGAGGACGGATCGTAAGGCGTCGTTTCCTCGAAGAGGCCCTCGTCGCCGAGCGAGCCGTAGACCTCGTCCGTCGAGACATGCAGAAAGCGGAAGGCGCTCTTGCGGCGAGCGTCAAGCTCATCCCAATAGTGCCGTGCGGTATCCAGCAGGCTGAATGTGCCGACGATGTTGGTCTGAATGAAATCGGCTGCGCCCGAGATCGAGCGGTCGACATGGCTCTCTGCCGCGAGATGCATGACGATATCAGGGCGGAAGGACGCGAATGCTTCCTGCATCCTGGCGCGGTCGCAGATGTCGGCCTGCAGGAATTGATAGTTCGGCGCCGATTCGACGGATTTCAGCGATGCCAGATTGCCTGCATAGGTCAGCGTGTCGACATTCAGCACCTCGGCGCCGATCTCGCTGACGAGATGGCGCACCAATGCAGATCCGATGAAGCCCGCTCCGCCCGTGACCAGTATGCGCATCATCGATCAATCCCTGGGTTGCTGTGCTGAACAGGAAAAATGGCCTGGCAGATCGGCGAGCCGCGGCAGCGTCTTGTCCTTGTCGGACAATACCATGTCTCTCTCATAGAAGGGCCAGCGGATACCGATCGTCGGATCGTTCCACGCGATGCCTCGATCATGCTGCGGGCTGTAGGGTGCGGTTACCTTGTAGCTGATGACGCTGTTCGGCTCGAGCGTTGCGAATCCGTGTGCGAAACCGGCCGGTACCCAGAGCTGCATGCCATTTTCCGGCGAGAGCTCCTGAGAGAGCCATTTGCCGAAGCTCGGTGATTCCTCGCGGATATCGACGACGACATCCATGATCCGGCCGGCAAGGCAGCGCACCAGCTTGCCCTGTGCAAAGGGTGGTATCTGGAAATGCAGCCCCCGGACGGTGCCGGTCTGCGCCGAAAGCGATTCATTGTCCTGGATGAACGTGACGTCGGCCACATTTTCCCGGAACCAGGCATCCTTGAATACCTCGGAGAAGTAGCCGCGGTGATCGCCGAAGCGTGGCGGCGTGATCGCAACGATGCCCTCGATGGCCGTGGTCTCAATACGCATGACTTACCTTTTTGCGGCTTTTATCAAGCGCCCGCCCTCATGACGCTCATCAGCATGTCCGCCTGCGAGCGGCTCTGCATGGCCGCAAGGCCCTTCGCGGCAATGGCATCGCGCTCGTCGGCATCTGCGATCAGCTTGTAGCAGCGCTCGATCATGTCGTCATAGGGCTCAATTGCCAAGCCGCCGATGAAGGGCTGGAGGTCCGGATCGCGGATGTCGCCTTCCGTCAGCACGCAAACGCGATTGGCAAGCAGATAGGAAATGCGGACGATTTCGAAGACGCCGCTCGCATAATGATGGATGTTTATGACGATCTTGGCGCGGGCAATCACCGCGTCGCGTTCCGCACCATAAACGTTGAAGAGATGCACGACCTTGAGCCCGCCCTGTTCAAGCGTATTCAGGATATGGTGGCGGCGTTCGGGCAACGAGCCATAGAAGAGCACGTCTATATCCTTGACGACGGCATGCTGGATCTGGCTCAGGCAACTGTTATAACCGATTTCGAGCACACCGGCGTGATCGATACCCTTGGCGGCAAGGTTTTCGCGGTTGCGCGGGCTGTAGTCGAGAACCGGAAGCGACTTCAGGATCGAGGTGTAGCGCGAATTGATCCAGACGCTTTCTTCGGACACCTGCTCGAGATTGATGACGACGCTATCCTTCGGCAGATGACGGAGGACTTCCGGGGCCAGAAGATTGCCGCCATAGATGATCGGCGCACGGCCGGCGAATGCGTCAATGTCCCGGGTGATCGGTGCCGAGCCGCCGAGTTCCTCGAAGGCACCCTGTAGGCCAAGCGCGACTTCGTCGAAGGCGTGGCTGTGATTGTAGTTGTCGGGCGTCACGATCCAGATGCAATGGCGATCCTTGTGGGCCTGCCATCCGCCGGCAAAGGGCTGCAATGCGTTGCGAAGCGGCTGCTCGACCTTCTGGGCGGCGGGTATCTCGGTACGTACAGCCTGCTGCGGCGCCGGGGAGGCGCCGAAAGCCTGCGGAGCATAGGCACGCATCAGTTCGCGGCCGCCCGTGAACTGGCTGCGCGGCATCCAGGCCGGCGGGTCATCGGTGCCCCAGATAAGGTGCGGCTGCTTGATCAGTGGTTGACGGCCCTCCTGCCAGGAGGTCAAGTGGGCCTGGTCGCGGCTCTGAAGAAAAGCCTCCTTGGCGGCGAAAAGACCATGCAACATCCGGCCGAGGCGGACGCCGAACTTCCACTCGAAATCGGCAGGCGCAGGCACGAAGGCGGCGATCTTCAATCCGTTGGCAGCAGCCTGCTGGACATAGAGCCCAAGCAGACGCTCGATCACGAAGGGGCGCATCGTCGCGTTGGCGTCGCGTGAATACTGCGCCGCACCGGCATAGGCAATGCCCGCCGGCGTCCCGATGCGCGCTTCAGTTTCCAGCGATTCCAGAATGCGTTCGCAGAAGGCGAAATATCCGGACCAGAACTTCCTGTTGCCGCAGAAATAGTTGCAGAACGCGAAGGCGGTTTTGTCTTGCGGCGGCGCGATCGGATAGCCGAGCTCTTGGATATGCAGGAAGATCGGGTCCATGCCGGGATGACCGCCAAGCAGCGAATGTTCCCAGACGTTGCTGTAGATCGCCGCGTGGCCGATCAGCGGGTTGTAAAGATAGGCGTCCGCACCTTCTGCCCTGGCCTTTTCCGCCTCCGTGACAAAAGACGGAAAACTCGTCACCGACTTCATCTCGAATTTGCTGGAGAGCAGCCCCCAGAACACGTCCTCGCCGAGGCCGATCGCCTCGTGATGCGCATGCAGGATGCGGAAGAGCTCGTATTCGCGGGTCGCAGCCTGCGTGTTGAACGAGATGTCGAGCGGCACGGCAGCCGCGTCGAGCTGGCTGCGCTGCGAAGGATCGAGATAAGGCTGATAGATGATGACGGACCCCGTGCCGGCAGCTTTCTCCGTGAGAAGCGCCAGATCAGGAAGACCGGCCGGCAGAGCGGAAATGAGCTGATTGATCGTCAAGGCATCGTCCTTCGTGCACATGGTCGCCGACTCCGTGATTCACGAAACGGCATTCGGGCTTGTTTGGGTGCCGACTATTGGACGTGAAGCTTGCGCCACACTGTTGGCGGGAGTTTCGCTGGTCAGCCTGGGAACAGGTTAAGCCGGGATGTTCGCACCAGGCCTAATTGCGCGATAGTGCCCAACCTCCGGACGGCGTCATGAAAAACGAAAAGATCTATGTAACGAAGCCCAGCCTGCCGCCGCTCGAAGAATTCATTCCTTCGCTGGAAGCAATCTGGAACAATCGCATCCTGACCAATGGCGGGCCATTCCACCAGCAGCTGGAGCAGGAGCTCTGCAACCATCTCGGCGTGAAGCACATCAGCCTCTTTTCCAACGCCACCGTCGCGCTGCTGACGGCGCTTCAGGCGCTCCGCATCACGGGCGAAGTCATCACCACGCCTTATTCCTTCGTGGCCACTTCTCATTCGCTTCTCTGGAACGGCTTAAAGCCCGTCTTCGTCGACGTCGACCCGGTGACGCTCAATCTCGATCCAGCGAAGATCGAGGCGGCGATCACGCAGCAGACGACGGCGATCATGCCGGTGCATTGCTACGGCCACCCTTGCGACGTCGATGCGATCCAGAAGATCGCCGATCTCTACAATCTCAAGGTTATTTATGACGCTGCCCATGCCTTCGGCGTGGAAGACGAGCGGGGAAGCGTTCTCAATCACGGCGACCTTTCCATCCTGAGCTTCCATGCGACGAAGGTTTTCAACACATTCGAAGGCGGGGCCATCATCTGCCCGGATGTTAAGACGAAGGCCCGCATCGACCAGCTGAAGAACTTCGGTTACGTCGACGAAGTGACCGTGGTGGCGCCAGGCACGAATGGCAAGATGAGCGAGTTCAACGCTGCGCTCGGCCTGTTGCAGCTGAAATACATCAAGTTCGCGATCGAAAGGCGTGAGTTCATCGACGGTGCATACCGTGAGCGGCTCCGCGGCGTTGCGGGCATAGAATGCCTGGACCGTTCCGGCGAGACCGTCTCCAACTTCTCTTATTTCCCGATCCTCGTCCGCCCTGGCTATCCCATTTCACGCGATGGGCTCTATGAACGGCTGAAGGAAAACAGCATTCATCCGCGCCGTTATTTTTATCCGCTGATTTCAAGCTTCTCGATGTACCGCAGCCTGCCTTCCTCGCAGCCCTCGAATCTGCCGGTCGCAACCGAAGCCGCACAACAGGTGCTCTGCCTTCCCATCTATCCGGACATGGAGATGGAGATCGTCGACAAGGTCTGCGCGCTGATCGAGTCGGCTTAAAAAAAGGTATTTCGACTGTCATCTCGTACCGCAGATCGAAAGTATCTGCGGTACGAGATCGTGCGCCAATAGGCCGGTCAGAGCATGATGCCGAAAAGTATAAGCGGTTTTCGGGCGACATCCTGTTCTAGCCGCCTCACTTGTCAGCAAAGACTTGAAGCGCGAGCTCTGCCTGCCAGATAAGAAATCGCGAGCCGGCGCGTTGCAGCTGGCTGCTCATACGAAAGCCGCGTGACCATCGATCACGCCGCTTTCGTCATCTCATAGACGCCAGATTTAAAGCGCCAGTTGCGGAGGTCGGATTTCGAGCCGCTCCGTCACCGGGCGCTGTACGCCTCGCGGCTCAATCTCGACCCAGCGGTTTTCAAGCCGCGAGCATTCGATCGCTTCCAGCAGCCGTAGTCCTTCCTCCGCCTCCTCGAGCCCAAGCACGTAGGGATGGGGCAGGCGTGCGGTATTGATCTTGCGTTGCAGCAGGGCGTCGGCAAGGTCGGCATAATAATTCGCGAAGGCTTCGATGAAGCCCGACGGATGGCCTGCCTTGAACCGCTCGTAGCGGGTATTGTTAGCGATCATGATATCCGGGCTGGCGCGATCGAGGATCTGCTTGCGGCCGTTGCAGTCATAGAAATAGGCAAGCTCGGGGGTTTCCTGAAGCCATTCGATCGATGCCTTGGAGCCATAGAGCCGCACACGCAGGCCATTGCGTTGCCCAAGCGCGGTCTTGCCATACCACATGCTGCAATGCAGGCCGCCGGCGCAGCGCACGAGCGCCTGCACATTGTCGAGCACCTGCGGAAAGTGACCGAAACTCTGGCTGGTTGCGCAGACTTCTTCCAGTTCCCGCTGCGTGAGGAAATGAAGCAGCGAGTGCACATGAACGCCGAGATCGAGCGAAACTGTCGGCACGGCGCCGTCGTGTAGGCGCCAGTCCTGCGGCGTCATCGGCGTTCCGTCACGGCGGAAACGGAGGAAGGTCTCCTGCGGCATCTCAATATGGATCTGCTGCAATTCGCCAAAAACACCATGCTCGACCATGCTGCGGATTTCGCGAAGCATGGGATATCCCGTGTAGTTGTAGGTTACGGCCAAAAAGGCCCCGCTACTGCGCGCATTGCCGATCATGCGCGTCTCGGCGCTCGAACCGGCGAGCGCCTTTTCCGAGATCACCGAAACACCTGCCTCGAGTGCGGCGACAACCTGTTTCGTATGCTGCTGCGTCGGCGTCAGCACGACGAGAGCGTCGATGTTGCCGGCCTCTTTCGAGAGCAAGGTATCGAAGTCGGCGTGGCAGCGCTCCGGCAAAATGCGGTACTGCCCCGCAGTTTCGCGATTGATGTCGTCATGGCGGCTGAAGCAGCCGGCGACAAGATCGAATTTCTGATCAAGCTCGATTGCATCGCGATGAGCGCGACCCACAGCGGAATTGACGGCACCGCCTAGAAAGGCGAGGCGCAGCTTCTCCGGTACTTCCTGGCTTGAGCGGATCATGCGAGATCTCCTTGCATCGTTTGGAGCGAAATGAACGTTTTGAAATCCGGCGCCACCTGCAGCATCTCCTCCCGCGACTCGAAACGGGCGTAGAGGATGGCGAGCTTGTCGAGCGGTGCCGCATTCATTGGTTTGCCGGTGGTCTTGAGCTGCGCGATGCGGACATCGGATGATGGAATGGAATGCGAGAAGGAAAACGGCGTCGAGGGCGTGTCGGAGGTGATGGTGTGCCGCCCGAAGAACAGCGGCGGATCGAAGCGCGGTTTGGCCGAAAATTCCTCACCCAGCAGCAGCGTTATGACGAGGTCGGCATAATCGATGCCGAGAGACTGATCGACAAGTGAGCCGTAAAGATCGCCCGGGCAGCGCCGCATGCATTCGACGATCCAGACATCGTCGCCATTCGACAGGAACTGCGTGTGAATGAGACCGTCCTGCAGTCCGAGCAGCTTGACGACGCGCGCCATAATGGCCCGCGTCTTCGAGCGGACAGTTTCGGAAAGGCGCGAGGGATGGTTCGATGAGTCGACCTGGTATGGATAGACCGTGCAATATTCGTCGACGAAGACGTCGAAGACGATCTCCTGGTCCTTGATGAAGGCGGAATGGCTGTGCAGGCTGCCTTCGATGAATTCCTCGATAACGATCTCCACCGCGCGCGAGTTTCGCCGGGCATCGGCTATGGCGCCGGCAAGTTCAGTCCGGTCGAAAACCTTCGTGACGCCGCGGCCGCTGAAACTGTCGCTCGGCTTCACCAACAGCGGATAACGCAGCGCCCCGGTCTCGACCGGCGAGTCGCCATGCAGGCGCACCGAACGCGGGGCAGGGATATCGTGCTGCTCGGTAAAGCGACGGAATGCCTGCTTCGTGTGAATGATGGTCGCAGTTTCCATCGAATCGAAGCGTGGGAATCCGAGTTTTTCGGCAACGAAGCTGGTCGACATATAGGCAACATCATTGCCCGTCGGCACGATGAAATCGAAATCACCGTTCTCGACGAGGGCAAGCAGCGCGTTCGGATCGCTGTAGTCAATGAAATGCGATTGATCCGCATGCGCATGGCAGGGTTCATCCGGCCGGTTTCCGCAAACGGAAATTTGCAGGCCGCGCCTTTTCAAAGCGAATAGAAGGGGAACTGCGCTGAAGTTACTGCCGACGAGCAATGCTCTCTTGGTCATTCTCAAGTCCATTCCATGCATCCCGGGCTGGCCTGTTGGAACGGCACAGCCCGAAACAGGGTGTGCAGTCCCACTTCGTCCGTTTTCGATATGCGAAAGACCGAAACGGACGCGATAGCGAGAGTCATAGGATGCGGGCGTTACCCGAGGCTTGCCGCCTGGAGGTCTGGGCGGCGTCTGTGTTCATCCCCGCGCCGCTGCCTTGCTTGTGGGAAGCAGACCGGCCGCCTTGTTAAGCCGAGTACCATCTCATACGCTTTCGGCTGTGATTCCAACGTCGGCATCGGACAAAGATGCAGACTGCAGCTGCAAAAAGAGACACCGCGCAATGAACGAAAAACTGCCTGATCTGATTGAAGGCGAGCGTATTTTCTTCCAAAAGGTGTTCGAACGGCAGTCCCGCGCGACAATGGAGATGCGGGAGCAATGGCGCGCGGAAACGATTCTTCAGCGCAGAAGACGCGTGTCGTCTGAGATCTACGATCTGCTTGGTGGGGTCGTGAAATACGGTCCGTTCAAGGGGCTGTCGCTTGCGAAGAACAATTGGTGGGGCGGTGGCGACTTCGGGTCGATGTTCTTGGGCCTCTATGAGAAGGAAGTACTGGATTTCCTGTTCTCCGAAAGATTGGATGCCGTTGAGAGCTTCGTCGATGTCGGCGCCGCCGACGGATATTACGCGATCGGCATGGTTCGGTCGGGTCGGGCGAAAAACGCCGTCTGCTTTGAACTGAGCGAGGAAGGGCAGCGCACCATTGCATCGAACGCCGAGGCGAATTCCGCGTCGGACAGGATCGAAATATTCGGCGCCGCAGACAGGCTGTTTTATGAAAAGCTCAGCCATCTTGATCTGGCGAAAACAGTCGTCCTCGTTGACGCCGAGGGTGCGGAGTTCGAAATCCTTGACGATGGCTCCTTATCGGCATTGAAACAGGCGACGATTGTCATCGAGATTCACAACTGGGTCGAGGGTTTCTGGGACAAGTACACCCGTCTCCTCACCTCGGCTTCAGCGTTATTCAATGTCGAATTCATTGCGCCCGCCATCAGAGATCTGACGCAATTTCCGGAATTGAACGATTTCACCGACGACAACCGCTACCTCATTTGCTCCGAGGGTCGGCCAAATATTATGCGCTTCATGCTCTTGACGCCCAAAGGCTGATTGCGTCGACAGGTTGGTGCGCACACAAGCGCTCCAGCCTGTCATTCAGGCACCGCATTGCCTTCCAATCTTGCCGATATTCCCACCGAGCTCCAGAAGTCCCGGGTGAAGAGGTAGCCGAATTCCTTTTCCTCGCGCTCCACCTTGAGTTTGGCATTCAAGATATCGTGCAGCTTCGGCAAATTGTAATAGGGAACCGACGGCAGCAGGTGGTGCTCGGCGTGATAATTCATGTTGGCATAGAAGAATGCAATCGGTGTCGGCAGATTGACCGTTCTTGAAAAAAGAAGCGCGCTTTCGTCCTTGTGATCTTCGAGGCCGACGTGCTGCGCCAGCGCCAGAACACGATTTGGGAGCGATCCGACGAAAGGTGTGATGAAAAACATGAACGTCAGGACAGGCGACCGCGTCGCAAGGAAAAACAGCGCCAGGCAGATGGCGTTCAGCGCAAGCATGAAGATCGCATCGGATTGGGCCGCGCGTCGTTCGGCGGGCATCAGTTTCAATCGGATGCCCTTGCCGAAATACGCTTCGTAGCCGAAGGCATTGCAGAGCGCATAGAGGATCCGCCTGCAAAGGCTTTGATAATCAAGCAGGACGAGACGCGCTGCACCCAGCAAGTCGAGCGGAAAATCGCGATAGATTTCGCTGTCATCCTCATGGAAAGTGGAAGCGTGGTGGAACTGATGGCTTTTTTCGAAAAAGCTCGGATTGTTCCAGGTCACATAGGAAAACAGCTTGAAGAACAGAGTGTTCGGCCATTTCCTGCTGAAGACCTTCTTGTGAAACAGCTCATGGCCGATGCCGGCATAGCCGGCGAACTGCCATAGGACGGCGTTAAGATAAAAGGCTGCGAAAGCAAGCGCGGGATAGCCGCCTTCCCATGCGCGGACCATAGCGAAAAGCAGGCCGGCGTGGATGCCGATCCTGAGCACGAGGTGGGAGTAAGCGATCCGGTCGTTCGATGCCGTGAGTTCCCGGAATTCGTCCTTCGTCAACAGGCTGCCGATTCTGATCTCGCTAGCACCCATGATCAGAGCTCTATGTTAACCAACGCAAAGGCCACAAGGCTGTTTGCGACATGGAAGACCACCTGCGATTTCGAGAACTCCGCCAAATACTCGGTGACGTCCCCGTGGATCTTGGAATTGTAGTCATGCCAGACGATGACGCCGCGCTTGACGATGCCGAATGCGTTTTCCGTATCCGCCCGGACGATCTGGTGCTCATGTCCGCCATCGATGAAGATCATCTCGGCCGATTGGAAGGCCTCCTTGAAATTGATCGTCGTCGAGTCTTCCTTGACGAGTGTGAGGCGCTTCCTTTGCGCCTCGGTGATCGACGCCAGATAGGCCTCGCCATCGATTTCCTGGCGCTTGCGGAGATAGTCGTCATTCTGCTCGGCGGACGACAAAGCGCTGCGCTCGTCAGTCTCGGCTAGATGCGCCGTGAGCCCCTTCGGCAGGTCGATGGAGACCACGTCGCAGTGTTCCGGCGTGTTTTCGATGAAGAGGCGTGTGGTGAAACCTTTGTACGTGCCGATCTCGATGATCTTTCGGGGCTTCACGATCTTGGCGAGCAACACCAGGACAACCTGGTCGACAAGCGTGATGCTGCCGATATCAATCGGCGGCAGACTGGCAGTGTACTCTTTCGCAATTTTCAATTCGTCGGCGAGTTCCAAAAGCGCTCGCAATTTCAGTTCGTAAATTCCCGATTTCGCGACACGCGCGGAGCGCAACGCCGCGGCACTTTCAATGAGCTTCTGCATCTCTGATCCCGTGATTCCGTCCATCGTGATTTAATCCTTTGCGATTTCTATTGCGCCTGCATGGGACTTAGAGACGTGTGCTGATGCGGGCGATCCGTTCATCCAGTTCCGGGAACGATCCTCTCCAGTAGGAATAGTGATTGATGAGGTTCCGATAGGCGATGGGCAGATCGGAGGGCTGCAGGTAGCCATTCTCGATCGCGAGATCGAGCACTTCCTCGTAGTAGGTGATCGAGTAGATGAAATAGCGGTTGGCCGCTGGATTGGACTGCGAATTGGAATGCTGGCGGAAATAGGAGAGGGGCATGGGATGCCCGACGATCGCTCCGCGGAGGGAGAGCCCAACCCAAGATGAAAGATCGAGCGGTCCGGAAATGATGCCGTCCACGACCTTGAAAAGACTGAAACGGCCGGATTCATCAAAGCAATCGGCCGTTCTCAAGAGCGCCGATGAGAACTCGCCAAGCAGATTATGATGCTTGACGGCGGTGATGCGTATGAAGTCGCGGCCCTCGATCACCTTCAGCGAGCCTTCGACCATCAATCCGTTGCCGAGATTTGTAACCTGGTTCCGCTCGTCAATGAAATAGCGCGGGGAAAACGCGAGTTTCGTTCCTCTGTTCTGTGTGGCTTCAAGCGCCTGGAGCAGATACTGGATGCAGAACGGATTAAGGACGTCGTCGTCGAAGAGATATTTGATGTACTCGCCGCTGGCGAGCCCGGCGAGCCGTATGACGTTTTTGTACTCGGCAGGATCCGGATTGCGGCTGTACTGGATAACGCCTGAGTATCTCTCGCAGATTTTCTCGATTGCATCCGTCGGGCAATCGTCAGAGACAATGATTTCCGTGTCATCGAAACTTTGCGCGATTGCGCTCTTCAGGGCGAGCTCAAAGAAATCGGGCTTGTAGGCCGGTATACAGATCGATACGCGCGGCAAATGTTTCTCCCCTTGAGACGCCCCTCCAGCCTCCGTCGGCGAGAGCGGTGATCGGCGCTCCGAACGACCGAAGCAGACTACTTGCCATGATCATAGAGCGCGGACGTTACGCGAGGCTTGTGCAGAAGGCCGCTGATCTGGCCCGATAGATAGATGAATTTCTGGGAGAAAAGTGGCACGCTCCCGGCTGGCTGAATCCCCGAACGCATAACACAGAGAATCGCGGTCGATTTCGGAAAAGGTTATGCGTGGGTTGAAAGTGATGGCGCGACCTGTCGGACGCACGGGCCCCTACCGCGAAAACTGAATGATCTCGCCGTTGTACTGCGTGCGTGCCGTCTCGCGGAAGCCGAGCTTGGCTGCGACCCGCAGCGAGGCCTGGTTCTCGGGGCTGATGATGCAGCTCATCGGTTTTCCGGGAAAATGCGTTTCCGCCCAGCCGATCAGGACGGTCAGCGCCTCGGTGGCATAACCGCGGCCGTGTGCCGAAGGCATCAGCGCCCAGCCGACCTCCATCGTCCCCTCGATAGACGGTTCCATCTCGCGGCGGGCTTCGAGGAAGCCCGCTTCGCCGATGAACCGTTCGCTGTCCTTTTCCACGATCGCCAGAAAGCCGAAGCCCATATGGTGCCACATGCCGGCAACGCGCAGCATGCGGCTCCAGCTCTGCTCGCGCGTCGATGGGGCGCCGGTGATGAAGCGCACGACATCCTCGTCCGCCCACAGCGCTGCATGCGCGTCGAAATCGTCGAGGCGGTGAGGGCGAAGCGTCAGACGCGCCGTTTCGAGGGTCGGAATGTCGATCACGATGGGTCCTTGTGAAATAAACGCGTCCTCAGGCGCCGGGCTCGCCGTCCCAATAGTCGAGGTCGCCTTCCGGTCGCCCGATGTGGCGGAAGCGCCTGGCTTCTGTACCGTCTCTATTCGTCTTGGCAAGGAACTTTCCGGAATCGGGATATTCGACGATCTCGGTCTTCGCCATGGTCGAGATGCCGAGATAGACGAGTGTGGCCGTGCCGGTGTTGATGATCTGGTGCGCCGTTTCCGGTCCGCCCGCCGGCGCGCCGAGCACGTCGCCCGCCTTGATCGCATGGCGCGCATCGCCGAAGCGGTATTCGCCGGCGCCTGCGATCACATAGAAAAGCTCGTCTTCAACATGGTGATTGTGGAAGGGGCAGCTCGATTTGCCTGATGGCACTTCGTTGTAGCTGATGCCAAGGCCGGCAAGGCTTAGAAGCTTGCCGAACGAGGTGTCGGCGCTTTCATAAAATTCGCCCTGTTTCCAGTGGTCGAGCTTGAGATCGGCGGTATTGATCACCGCTTTTGCTTCCGTCGTCATGATGGTCCTCCTGTTGCAGGAGGAGAAACTATCATCGCGCCGGAAAATTCAATGCTTATCTCGGAAATCCCCGGCATGGGCGGAGAGGAGCCCGCCGCCCATGCTTTGAGCGCCGAGCGTGCAATACGCTAAGACGCTCTATCGCTTCCAATCCCACGCATAGCCCAAAAATCGATCCGATTTTCGGGGTATGCGCTGGAGCCGTCAACGAACGTAGAAGGTGAAGCTCCCATCGGCCGCCTGCTCGGCATTGACGACATTGCGAATATTGACACCCTCATTGTTGAGCCGGTGGGCAAGCGACTTGTTGGCGTCGATCGAGGCCTGGATGCCGCGGATAGCCTGGCCGGAGCGTTGCGGTGCGGAGTGTGGGCCGCTCGTCTCGTCGTCGAAGTTGCGCCAGTTGTAAACCTCCTGGACATTGAAGTCATTGCCCTGGTAGCTCCTGAGCGTCTGCTCGATGCCTTGAGGGGTGTTCATCCCAAGGCTTTCGGCCCGGCTGACGCCGGCAAAGGCGAGGGAGGAGAGGGTTGCAGCGATAGTGATGGTGAGAACGCGGTGCATGATTTGTATCCTTTCATCTGCTTAGACGGTCGGCTGTCGTTGCAGGGGATCGTCTGCGTCACGACCTGGAATTGGCGTTCTCCCATTCGCGATTCAATGGGTTAAGCCACTGAAAATCCATTAAGAATTGTTCATGAAAACTGCCTTCGAATTGCCGCTTTCCAGGCGTCCGGGAAAGCTGATTTCAGAGGCCTGCCCAGCCGTGCATACAGGGCGCGGCTATCCCCTTGCAGATATTTCCTCTTTCCCATTGCGGCATCGGGCGAAATTGCTTGCCATTCGGACGAAGGCATGTTTTGACCGCGGGCTGCCGAGCGGGTAAATGTCCCGCCAACCGAAGGTGAACCATGTCGAGAGAGACCGCTCCCCATATTTTGATCGTTGAGGCCCGCTTCTACGACGACATGGCCGACGCCCTGCTCGAAGGCGCGACCTTCGCATTGACGGAGGCCGGCGCCACCTTCGAGGTCGTCACCGTTCCCGGCGCACTGGAAATTCCGGCGGCGATTGCCATGTCGCTCGATGGAGACGACAATGGCGGAACGCATTATGACGGCTATGTCGCCCTTGGCATGGTCATTCGCGGCGAGACCTATCACTTCGATATCGTGTCGAACGAATCCTCGCGTGCCTTGATGGATCTTGCGGTTAGCGAGTCCCTTGCCATCGGCAATGGCATCCTGACCGTCGAAAACGACGAGCAGGCTTGGGCGCGCGTGCGCCGCTCGGAAAAGGACAAGGGCGGATTTGCCGCTCGTGCAGCTCTGACCATGATCGAGCTGAAGCAGAAACTGGGTGCATAACGAATGAACGACGACAAGACGGAACGGCCGGTCAAGACTGCGAACCAGCGGGGCGCTGCCCGTCTTGCTGCCGTTCAGGCACTGTATCAGATGGATGTCGGCGGCACGGGCGTTCTGGAGATCGTGGCTGAATACGAGGCGCACCGTCTTGGTCAGGAAATCGATGGCGAGACTTATCTGAAAGCCGATGCCGCCTGGTTCCGTTCCATCGTCTCCGGTGTCGTGCGCGATCAGGTCCGCCTCGATCCGCTGATTGCCGCAGCTCTGCAGGATGATTGGGCCTTGTCGCGCCTCGACAGCACAGTGCGCGCCATCCTGCGCGCCGGCGTTTTCGAGATCACCGACCGCAAGGACGTTCCGGTGGCGGTCATCGTCACCGAATATGTCGAGATCGCCCAGGCGTTCTTCGATGACGACGAGCCGAAGCTCGTCAACGCCGTGCTCGACCGCATCGCAAAGCAGGTTCGCGGCGAGGCGAAGAAATAAGTCTTTAGCCGCCAAACAATCCCCCTACGTCTTTCTTCGTACCGCAATGGTTTTCGCCCGTTGCGGTCTTGACGCCACGTGATCGACCAAGCAATCTCCGCACCGCTTAGCTGTGGCATTTCTGTGGAGAGGAAGGCGATTCGGCGGCGTATCTGCCGGAGAAGGAGTGAGCTCCGGCCTATGGGAGGAAAGAGCGAAATGACGATTCTTTTATGCGTAATCGCATGCGGTCTGCTCTCGGTGGTTTATGCCGCCTGGGCAACCCGGTCGGTGCTTGCCGCCGATCAGGGCAACAGCCGCATGCAGGAGATCGCGGGCTATATCCGCGAGGGTGCGCAAGCCTATCTGACGCGCCAGTACAGAACCATTGCCATTGTCGGCGTTGTTGTTTTCATTTTAGCCTGGCTGCTTCTTTCCGGCGAGGCCGCGATCGGCTTCCTGATTGGCGCCGTGCTTTCCGGTGCTGCTGGTTTCATCGGCATGCACGTCTCCGTCCGCGCCAATGTGCGCACCGCTCAGGCGGCTTCCGTCAGCCTTTCCGCCGGCCTCGACATCGCCTTCAAGTCGGGTGCGATCACCGGCATGCTGGTGGCTGGCCTGGCGCTGCTCGGCGTCTCCATCTATTATACGATCTTGACCGTCGGGCTCGGCCATGAGAGCGGCTCGCGCGAAGTCATCGATGCGCTGGTGGCGCTCGGCTTCGGCGCGTCACTGATCTCGATATTCGCCCGTCTTGGCGGCGGCATCTTCACCAAGGGCGCCGATGTCGGCGGCGATCTGGTCGGCAAGGTGGAAGCCGGCATTCCCGAAGACGATCCGCGCAACCCGGCAACGATCGCCGACAATGTCGGCGACAATGTCGGCGACTGCGCCGGCATGGCGGCCGACCTCTTCGAAACCTATGCGGTCTCGGTCGTCGCCACCATGGTTCTCGCCGCGATCTTCTTTGCCGGGGCGCCGATCCTCCAGTCTGCGATGGTCTATCCGCTGGCAATCTGCGGTGCCTGCATCATCACCTCGATCATCGGCACCTTCTTCGTCAAGCTCGGCTCAAACGGCTCGATCATGGGCGCTCTCTACAAGGGCCTCATCGTCACCGGCCTGCTGTCGATCGTCGGTCTTGGCGCTGCCACTTCGCTCACCATCGGCTGGGGGTCGATCGGCTCCGTTGGAGGCGCCGACATATCAGGCGCGAACCTCTTCTTCTGCGGCATCATCGGCCTCGTCGTCACCGCGCTGATCGTCGTGATCACTGAATATTATACCGGCACGGGCAAGCGCCCGGTCGTCTCGATCGCCCAGGCCTCGGTCACCGGTCACGGCACCAACGTCATCCAGGGCCTGGCCGTTTCACTGGAATCGACGGCACTGCCGGCGATCGTCATCGTTGGCGGCATTCTCGCCACCTACCAGCTCGGCGGCCTGTTCGGCACCGGTATTGCGGTCACGGCCATGCTCGGCATCGCCGGAATGATCGTCGCGCTCGACGCGTTCGGACCGGTGACGGACAATGCCGGCGGTATCGCCGAAATGGCGCATCTGCCGCCGGAGGTGCGCAAATCCACCGATGCGCTCGATGCCGTCGGCAATACGACCAAGGCCGTGACCAAGGGCTACGCCATCGGTTCTGCCGGTCTCGGCGCACTGGTTCTCTTCGCTGCCTACTCCTACGACCTCAAATATTTTGCGGCGAATGGCGACAAGTTCCCTTATTTCGCCGGTATCGGCGAAATTTCCTTCGATCTTTCCAACCCTTATGTAGTGGCGGGATTGATCTTCGGAGGTCTCATTCCCTACCTCTTCGGCGGCATCGCGATGACCGCCGTCGGCCGTGCGGCCGGCGCGATCGTCGAGGAAGTCCGCCGTCAGTTCAAGGAAAAGCCCGGCATCATGCAGGGCACGGAAAAGCCGGATTACGGCAGGGCGGTCGACCTTCTGACCAAGGCCGCCATCCGCGAGATGATCGTGCCGTCGCTGCTGCCGGTGCTGGCGCCGATCGTCGTCTATTTCGGCGTGCTTCTCATCTCCGGCTCCAAGGCCTCCGCCTTTGCCGCCCTCGGCGCATCGCTGCTCGGCGTCATCATCAACGGCCTCTTCGTCGCCATCTCGATGACATCGGGCGGTGGCGCATGGGACAATGCCAAGAAGAGCTTCGAGGACGGTTTTGTCGACAAGGACGGCGTGCGTCACATGAAGGGTTCGGATGCGCACAAGGCCTCCGTCACCGGCGATACCGTCGGCGATCCCTACAAGGATACCGCCGGCCCCGCCGTCAACCCGGCGATCAAGATCACCAATATCGTCGCACTTCTGCTGCTGGCCGTTCTCGCCGGATAAACAACGGCGCCGGCTTGGCACACTTCAAGCTGACGCAGCGACCATTAAAAAACCCGCCGGAGCGATCCGGCGGGTTCCTCGTATAAGGCGTGTCCGATCAGCGCAGGCTGCTTGGGTTCTGCGGCGTGCCGCCGGCGCCGCCGCCGAACAGGCTGCGGGCAGCACTCGCGGCGCTGCCGCCGGAAAGCATCTGTTGCAGGAAGGTGAGTTCCTTGCCGCCGGTCGGCGTGACGCGTCCGATCGTGTCGAACACCTTGCCGTCCTGCAGCGCATAGTTGGCGCGGCGGCTGACGACGCCGTCCTTGTCGAAATAGATCGCCAGAACGCTCTGATCGACGACCTTCAGTTTCTGGAAGGCGACCGCACGCGTGCGCCGCTGCGAGATGTAATAGAAGACTTCGCCGTCGAAGGTCGCCGTCGTCGACGGGGTGCCGAGCGAAAGCAGCACCTGCTCGCGGCTGGAGCCTTCCGGAACGAGGTTCAGCGACTGCTGGTCGGCGACGTAGCCGCCGTTGAGAACGGTGCTGGTCTGGCAACCGGAGAGAGCGGTAGTGGAGGCAATTATGAGGGCAATGGCCGCACTGCTGAAGAATTTCATGTCAGACTTGAAATACCGTTTCTTCAACGACATCTACTCCCTGTGAGTGTCGATAGCAGCCATTCTGGGCCTTGCACGCTTTCCTCCTGCAAAACCATTGTGGCCATTCCGGGTCGAATTTCCCGAATTCGCTTCGCTGACGCATCGAAGGCGTCGTCCCGAAACTGGCCATGATCGGCATTGCAATTCGCG
Source organism: Rhizobium sp. WYCCWR 11152 (assembly GCF_013087615.1). Taxonomy (NCBI): domain Bacteria; kingdom Pseudomonadati; phylum Pseudomonadota; class Alphaproteobacteria; order Hyphomicrobiales; family Rhizobiaceae; genus Rhizobium; species Rhizobium sp. WYCCWR 11152. The sequence goes on from NZ_JABFCP010000009.1 coordinate 843,377, forward strand.
CCTGCTTCGGTAAACCAGCTTTCGAAATCATGCAACAAGGCCATACGCCAGCCGGCATGAAGAATGAGGCATTTCCGGAAAAAACAATGATCCTCGGGCTCTTCCGCAAGAAAAACAACAATCAGGCGATCGTCGACAGGCAATATGCGGCGTTGGCGGCGGCTGCGCGCATGCCGGAACTCTACGAGGGGCTCAATGTGCCGGATACGGTCATGGGCCGTTTCGAGATGCTCTCGATCGCCATGATTCTGTTTTTTCGCCGCACCCGTGCTTCCGCCACCAGCGGCCAGGAAATCGCCCAGGAGATCGTCGACGCTTTCTTCCAGGATATCGACTATTCGATCCGTGAACTCGGCATCGGCGACAACAGCGTGCCAAAGCGCATGAAAAAGCTCGCCGGTATGTTTTACGGCCGGCTCGAAGCCTATTCGAAGGCGATGGACACGGGCGATGCCGAAGCCCTCGCTCTTGCCCTTCAGCGCAATATTTACCCCGAAACCGCGACGCCGGCCGATATGTCCGGTCTCGCCGGATGGATGATGGCCGCAGAATCGCATCTGTCCGCCGTTGCCGAAGAGGTAATCGCCACCGGTTCGGCAACGCTCCCGCCGGTCGCCTGCCCACCGGTCATCTGAAGGAGGAAACGATGCAGAATGATCGGGACGATGTTCCCTTCTCCTATCACGTCAAGGTCGGCCACATCTCGGCCAACCCCGTCGAGGTCCATGTCGAGGCCGACGCCAGCGAACTGAAGGCGTTGGCCCGGACCTGGAACGTCGTCTCCGTCGATGATCTCAGCGCCGATCTGCAGATTGCCCGCTGGAAGCGCGACGGCGTGCGCATCAAGGGCCGCGTGCAGGCGAAGATCGTCCAGTCCTGCGTCGTGACGCTGGAACCGGTCGAATCCGCCATCGACGAGAGCTTCGAGCAGATCTTCGTGCCGGAAGGCTCCAAGCTTGCCCGCCAGGCCGGCAACGACGCCGGCGAGATGCTGCTCGATCCCGACGGTCCTGATCTGCCCGAGAACTTTGTCGGCGATACGATCGACGCCGGCGAGGTGGTTGCCGAATTCGCCGCTCTGGCGATCGATCCCTATCCGCGCAAGCAGGGTATCGAATTCTCAGGCCATGTCGAAGACAGCGGCGAGGACGACAAAAAGCCCTCCGCTTTCGCAGCCCTCAAGGACTGGAAAAAGGACTGAAGCCCCTCTGGCATTTGACACAATTCAGTTGTAAGCGACGCCAAAACCGGTATTTTGGCCGAAATTTCGCCCTCGGCGAAAAGAAGGATCAGGGACGCGTGATCAGAATATCTCTCGACCTCATGGGTGGCGACTTTGGTCCCCAGGTTGTCATCCCCGGCGCCGCCAAGGCGTTGGATCGGCATCCGGATATTTCCTTCGTTCTCTACGGTCTCAAGGAACAGTGCGATCCGGTTCTCGCCAAGTTTCCGAAGCTCAGGGAAAAATCGATCTTTCACGACTGCGAGCTTGCCGTCGCCATGGATGAGAAGCCGAGCCAGGCGCTACGCCGTGGCCGCTACATCTCCACCATGTGGCGCTCGATCGCGGCGGTGAAGACGGGTGACGCCGATGTCGCGGTCTCGGCCGGCAATACCGGCGCGCTGATGGCGATGGCGAAATTCTGTCTGCGGACCATGGCCAATATCGAGCGTCCGGCGATCGCCGCGATCTGGCCGACGCTGAAGGGTGAAAGCATCGTGCTCGATGTCGGGGCAACGATCGGCGCCGATGCGCAGCAGTTGATGGATTTTGCCCTGATGGGCGGCGCCATGGCGCGCGCGCTTTTCGAGGTCGAACGTCCGACGGTCGGCCTTCTCAACGTCGGCGTCGAGGAGATGAAAGGCCAGGAAGAGGTCAAGGAGGCGGGCCGTCTGTTGCGCGAGGCGAACATCGATTCGCTCGAATATTCCGGCTTCGTCGAGGGCAACGACCTTGGCAAGGGCACGGTCGACGTCGTCGTCACCGAGGGATTTTCCGGCAATATCGCGCTCAAGACCGCCGAAGGCACCGCCAAGCAGATCGGCGAATATCTGCGTGCCGCCATGTCGCGCACGCTGCTCGCCCGTATCGGCTACCTCTTCGCCAAAAGCGCCTTCGACATGCTTCGCGAGAAGCTCGATCCGAGCAAGGTCAATGGCGGCGTGTTTCTCGGCCTGAACGGCATCGTCATCAAGAGCCATGGCGGGGCGAATGCCGAAGGCATCGCAGCCGCCATCGAGGTCGGCTACGACATGGCCAAGAACGGCCTCAATCAGAAAATAGAAAACGATCTTAAGAAATATCATGCCAAGCGGCTGCCCCCGATGGGCCCGGAAGCAGCATGAGCGATGGGGTTCAATCAAAGATGATCCGTTCAGTGGTTCGCGGGTTCGGAGCCGCACTTCCGAAGCGCGTGATGACCAATCGTGACATGGAGGCCATCGTCGACACATCAGACGAATGGATCGTCCAGCGCACCGGTATCCGCCAGCGTTATGTCGCCGGTGATGATGAAACGACGGCGTCGCTGGGCGAGGCGGCCGCGCGCGCAGCGCTTGCCAATGGCGGCCTGACGCCTGCCGATATCGATCTTGTCATCTGTGCCACCTCGACGCCTGACAACACGTTTCCGGCGACGTCGGTCAACATCCAGAACCGGCTCGGCATGAGCCACGGCTTCGCCTTCGACGTCCAGGCTGTCTGCACCGGTTTCGTCTATGCGGTGACGACCGCGGATGCCTATATCCGCGGCGGGCTTGCCAAGCGCGTTCTCGTCATCGGCGCCGAAACTTTTTCGCGCATTCTCGACTGGAACGACCGCACCACCTGCGTGCTTTTCGGCGACGGCGCCGGCGCGATCATACTCGAAGCGACCGAAGGCGAGGGCACCACTGCCGATCGCGGCGTGCTGACCGCACATCTGCGTTCCGACGGCTCGCACAAGGAAAAGCTTTATGTCGATGGCGGGCCGTCGACGACGGGCACTGTCGGCAAGCTGCGCATGGAGGGCCGCGAGGTCTTCAAATATGCCGTCGGCATGATCACCGATGTCATTCAGGCGGCTTTCGATTCGACCGGCACTACAGCCGATGACCTCGACTGGCTGGTACCGCACCAGGCCAATCGCCGCATCATCGACGGTTCGGCGAAGAAGCTGAACATCGATGCCGCGAAAGTCGTTATCACCGTCGACCTGCACGGCAATACGTCGGCTGCCTCGATCCCGTTGGCACTTGCGACCGCTGCCGGTGACGGCCGCATCAAGAAGGGCGACCTAGTGATGCTCGAAGCGATGGGTGGCGGCTTTACCTGGGGTGCGGTTCTGCTGCGCTGGTAGGCACGAATCCTAAAAAACTGGCGGCGAACAAGAGCTTGACCGTAAGGCGCAAGACAAATACTCTTCGTGCGATTTCACAAAATATTTTGTATGGGCGGGGAAACCATGACCGGAAAAACAGTGACGCGAGCAGACCTGGCGGAATCCGTTTTCCGAAAGGTTGGGCTTTCCCGGACCGAATCTGCGGAACTGGTCGAAACCGTCATCGACGAGATCTGCAACGCCATCGTGCGTGGCGAAACCGTCAAGCTTTCCTCCTTCGCCACCTTCCAGGTGCGCGACAAGAACGAGCGGATCGGCCGCAACCCGAAGACCGGCGAGGAGGTTCCGATTTCCCCCCGCCGGGTCATGACCTTCAAGGCGTCGAACGTGTTGAAGACACGCATCCTCAAGTCGCATGTCGCTCGCAAGATCAAGCTGAAGCCGCTGAATCCGGCTCCCTGATAATCGGCTTCCCGTTTCGGAAACGGCTTTTTTTCTCCCTCGCGCTCTCCATCCTTGTGCGCAACGTCAAGACATGACTTGAATTGTCGGCGCCAAACCGTTGAAATATGATGAGTCGCCGTAGGATCGAGCCGCGAGGTCGCGTAGCAGTATGACGTTGGACAAGAGCCCCGATGCCTTTCGCACCATCAGCGAAGTCGCAGACGATCTTGATCTGCCGCAGCATGTGCTGCGCTTCTGGGAGACGCGTTTCCCCCAGATAAAGCCGATGAAGCGCGGCGGCGGCCGTCGCTACTATCGGCCGGAGGATGTGGATCTCCTCAAGGGAATCCGGCATTTGCTCTATGATCATGGCTATACGATCAAGGGTGTGCAGAAGCTTCTGAAGACCAACGGCAACAAGTTCGTCATATCGGTCGGTCATGGCGATCTCGCCAGCGTCGAGGCGCTTGCGTCGGGCGTGCAGGACATGGGTGCCGGGGAACCGCGCGTCGGCATGGCCGATGAAGACCAGATCGTCGGCCGCGCCAAGCCGCCGATCACCCGCCGGTTCTTCAATTTTGTCGCCGGAGACGACGAGCAGGAAGTCTCGATCGGCAAATCGAGCGTTGGCAAGGAAGACAGGGCGCTGCTGCAGGAGGCGCTCTACGACCTCCTGGAATGCAAGCGTCTGCTCGATCAGGTGCGCTGAATAGGAAAATCAGGCTTCGGTAAGCCGCTTCATCGCCTGTTCAAGTTCGCTGAGCTGGAAGGGTTTTTGCAGCACGGGCAGCGTGCTTGGGCTGCTGCCATCAGGTGCGGTACCGTATCCCGTCGCATAGAGATAGGGTTTTCCGCGTTCGTCGAGCAGCTTTGCGACCGGCAGCGAACTCTGCCCGGCAAGCGAGACATCGAGTATGGCAGCATCGAACTCCGTATCCCTGGCGGCTTTCAGCGCCCGTTCCAAGTCGGGCGCGCTGGCGCAGACCCGGTAGCCCAGATCGGCGAGCATGTCCTCGAGCAGCATGGCAATCAGCGCGTCGTCTTCGACGATGAATATGTCTTTCATGATCCGGTTCACCCATTGCCCCCTTGCTAAAGCACGTCGCGCAAAAGTGTGCCGCGGTTTTGCGATAACGACATGCGTAAAAACAAAGACCTAAAGCGCAAGGAGCGAATCTGAAAGATTGCGACACGCTTTAGGCATGGAGGTTTATGTGGACTGCTTGCACGGCTCGTCAAGACGTCGTGGTCGGCAGTGCGAGAAACAGCATATTGCCGGTTGAAATTCGATGTGCAAAAGCTGGAATGCCGTCTTTGCAACGGCTCCTGGATAATTCCTTAAATCGGAATCGATTTATGGAAAAAATTATGCAGCAATTCAAAGTGTTGCAGCGTCTTTTGCGGCTCTCGAAAGACGCGCGGCGCTGTAAGAAGGGGTGTCGAATGGATTTGCTGAGTGCCACGGATTGGCTGCGTCACAGGCCGGGTTATACATATCCGCTGGCCATTGCCTTCGTTGGCCTGACGTTTCTTCTGAGGCTTGCCGCCAGCGACACTCTCTCCGGGTTTCCCTTCCTGAGCTTCCTTCCGGCGATATTGCTCGCGAGTTTCATAGGCGGCGCCGGGCCGGGATTTGTCGCGACCTTGGTTGCCGGTTTCATTGTCCAGCAGTTTTTTGTCGAGCCGCACAATGTTTTCTGGCCGGCCAGCGCCGGCCAATGGGTCGGCCTTTCCACCTATCTCATCAATGCCGTGATCATCGTCGGCCTGATGGAGATGATCATCATCGCCCATGGCAGACAGAGCCGCCTTCGCAGCGAGCTGAACAGCTTCAACACGCGCCTCGAACAGACAGTGGTCCAGCGTACTGCCGAGCTCAGGCACGAGATGGAAGAGAATGCCGCCGCTCAGGCGCAGGTCCGCCAGTTGCAAAAGATGGAGACGATCGGCCAGCTGACCGGCGGCGTCGCCCATGATTTCAACAACATGCTGGCAATCATCATCGGCAATCTCGATCTCGCCCAGCGACGCCTGACCGGCAGCGAGGATCCTCGCCTGCTATACTCCATCCAGAACGCCAGAGATGGTGCGCAGAGAGCGGCGGTACTGACTGCGCGTCTTCTCGCCTTCTCGCGCCAGCAGCCGCTCGCCCCGGAGGTGGTCGACCTCAACAAACTGGTCGGCGGTATGTCGGAGCTGCTGCGGCGCACGCTCGGCGAGCACATCCGGATCGAGACCGTGCTTGCCGGCGGTCTCTGGCCGAGCTTTGCCGATTTGAGCCAGCTCGAGAATGCCATCCTGAACCTTGCCGTCAACGCTCGCGATGCCATGCCGGGCGGTGGAAATCTGACGATCGAGACCGCCAATACCGAACTCGACGAGCGATATTCGCGCATGCATTCGGAGGTCGAGGCAGGCCAATATGTGATGATCAGCATCACCGACACCGGCACCGGCATGTCGCCGGAGGTGATCGACCGCGCCTTCGACCCGTTCTACACGACCAAGGGACCCGGCAAAGGCACCGGTCTCGGCCTCAGCCAGGTCTACGGCTACATCAAGCAGAGCGGCGGCCACATCAAGATCTATTCAGAGATCGACAGGGGCACGACGTTGAAGATCTATCTTCCCCGTCATGTCGGCATGGCGGATGCCCGGTTGAACGCCGCTGGCGCCCAGCCGCTCCCTCAGGGTAGCGTCAAAGATACGATCCTGGTGGTGGAGGACGATGAGAACGTCCGCACCATGACTGCCGAAAGCCTGCATGAACTCGGTTACACAGTATTGCAGGCGGCTAGCGGCATGGAGGCGCTTATGCTTCTGGAGCAGAATGCGGCAGTCGACCTGATCTTCACCGATATCGTCATGCCGCAGATGAGCGGACGCCAGCTTGCCGATATCGTCCAGGAAAAATGGCCGGCGATCCGGATCCTCTATACGACGGGCTACACCCGCAACGCCATCGTCCATAATGGTGTGCTCGATCACGGCGTTTCCCTGCTTGCCAAGCCCTTCAGCCTGGAGCAGCTCGCTCACAAGATCCGCGAACTTCTGAATGTCGCGGTGAGGGTGGGAGACGAGCGGACGTGAAGCCGGGATACAGCCGCACGTCCGCAATTCTCTATCCGCGTTATTCCAGGACCTGGATTATGCGATGGGTTTTCGGTTCGACGATCACGCGCCGCTCATTGACGACCGTATAGCCGTAGCCGTCGATATCAGGCACGGTATGCACTTCGACGGTATCGGGCAGCGTCGCGCCGACCGCGATATCGCCATCATAGACGACGGAAGGTGTGTTTTGCTCCATCACATAGGTGCGCACCTCGCCGGGCAATACGACGGAGCCGGTCGGTGCGGGATCGGTGATGATGACGGTGCTCTGCGCGAAGGCGGCGGAGCTGATGGTCAGCATGGCGGCCGCAGCCAGCATGGTCTTGCGCATGGGATTTCTCCTTTTCCTACCTGAGACATCAAGGCAACGCTGGCCATGCGGCATAGTTCCCCGCGGGCTTTTCGCGACAGCAGTAACAGACGCAATGAGAGCATTTAAGTTGTTACTAAATTAATTTTTGCATCATACGGTTGAGCTGTCTGAACAGCGTTCGAAAAGAGTCCAGATGGCGATGTTAGAGCTCGCTTGTTTACTTTTCGCTAACCATGTTGGACGTTTATTCTGAACGGACGACCAACCGGTCGTTGATTCGACGATCCGTCGCGTTTCGGCTTGCGAATGGATCTCTAGAAAGACGATTGCGGCGGCTCGATACATGCGCTTGCGAAAGACGATATTGCTGGTGGCCGTGGCGGGCATGATGGCCGGCTGCACATCGACAGGCGGTGTGCGCCAGCCTTCCGCGCCGGAAACCGTGGCACCTGAAAAGGCGCTGGTCCTGCCGCCGCCGGGCGGCCCGTCGATCGTCAGCGTCGTCGAGCGCAAACGTGGCAACGGCGTCGAGCAGACGATCTCGCTGTTTACCTCATCCTCCGTGCCCGGTCAGAATTCGCTGAAGGTCCAGTTCTTCGGCGGTTCCGGAGCCAATCCCGGCGCTGGCAATGCCGGCTTCAGCATGATCAACGAGAGCGGTATTGCCCGCGAGGTGGCCCGTTCGGCCCCGGGCGTGCCGATGGCGACCTCGGCGACCTTCCTGCAGAACGCCTATGGCCCCTTCGGCTATGCCTCCGGCCGCAGCCGTGCCGGCGACACCTGCCTCTATGCCTGGCAGCAGATCCGCTCGAGCACCAACGCCAATACCCAGGCGCGTAATTTCGGCATGATCCAGCTGCGTCTGCGCCTTTGCGATGCGAGAGCGAGCGAGCGCCAGCTGCTTGGCATCGTCTATGGCTACACCGTCACCGGCACCTTCGACGGCGAGATCTGGAACCCTTACGGCAATCCGCCGCCCGCCGATGCTGCACTCGGGCGCACCGGTGTGCCGATCTATCCCGACGAGGGCGGTTACCGCGCCAGCCCGATGCCGATCGGCTACGAGCCGGCGCCTGCCATTGTCAGCCGGCCGCGGGCCGCTGCCGTTCGCAGCGCCTCGGCCGCGCAACCGGCTCAAGGTGTGGCAGCGGTGCCGGCACCCATCGGCCCGCGCGTGCCGCTGCCGGGTGAGGCGCCACAGACGAGCGCAAGGCCGGCTGTGGCCGCTGCGCCAATCGAACAATCGGTAAGGGCGATCGGCGTCACCGTGCCTTCGCCCGACTGCGTAGGCGACGCGGCCATGACGGCCGCCTGCCGGAGATAGAGCATGATGCCGAAAAGTGTGAGCGGTTTTCGGACGACATCATGCTTTAACTCTTTAATTTAGAACAGGATTCAGATTTTAGGCCGACCCGGCCTAAAATCATCCTGTTCTAGTGAGCATACCCGGGGCCTGATTGGCACCGGTTGAGCAATTTCGAAGGAACGTCGATGCGCAAAGCCCGCAGTGTCATCATATGGGCCGTGGTTTCGCTCTGCATGATCGTGCTGATCACGCTGCCGGTTAACCTGCAGACTCAGCTCATCACCAGCATCACGGTCGTGACTGTCATGGCGCTGATCAAGATTCTGAAGGGCGAGGGGACCTGGCGCCTGGTGGCGCTCGCCTTCGGCACGTCGATCGTGCTGCGCTATGTTTACTGGCGCACCACCAATACGCTGCCGCCTCTGAATCAGTTGGAAAACTTCATTCCCGGCCTGCTGCTCTATCTTGCCGAAATGTATAGCGTCGCGATGCTGGCGCTCAGCCTGTTCATCGTCGCCACACCGTTGCCGTCGCGCCCCTCGCGTGCCGCCAATCCCGGGCGCCTTCCTCATGTCGATGTCTTCGTCCCATCCTACAACGAGGATGCCGGCCTGCTGGGAAACACGCTGGCCGCCGCCAAGGCCATGGATTATCCGGCCGAGAAGCTGCATGTCTGGCTGCTCGACGACGGCGGCACCTTGCAGAAGCGCAATTCCGGCAAGCTGCTCGAAGCCCAGGCGGCGGCTGCCCGCCATATCGAGCTGAAGCAGCTCTGCGACGATCTCGATGTCCACTACCTCACGCGCGACCGCAACGAGCACGCCAAGGCCGGCAATCTCAACAACGGCATGAAACATTCGACCGGCGAACTCATCGCCGTCTTCGATGCCGACCACGCGCCGGCCCGCGATTTCCTGCTGGAGACCGTCGGTTACTTCGAAGACGATCCGAAGCTCTTCCTCGTCCAGACGCCGCATTTCTTCATCAATCCCGATCCGCTGGAGCGCAACCTGCGCACCTTCGACAAGATGCCGAGCGAGAACGAGATGTTCTACGGCATCATCCAGCGCGGCCTCGATAAATGGAACGCCGCCTTCTTCTGCGGCTCGGCCGCAGTTTTGAGCCGCAAGGCGCTCGAATCGCAGAACGGCTTTTCCGGCATCAGCATCACCGAGGATTGCGAGACGGCGCTGGCGCTCCACGGCAGCGGCTGGAACAGCATCTATGTCGACAAGCCGCTGATCGCCGGCCTGCAGCCAGCCACTTTCGCAAGCTTCATCGGCCAGCGCAGCCGCTGGGCGCAGGGCATGATGCAGATCCTGCGCTTCCGCTTTCCGCTTCTCAAGCGCGGCCTGACGATCCCGCAGCGCTTTTGCTACATGTCCTCCACGCTTTTCTGGCTCTTCCCATTCCCGCGCACGATCTTCCTGTTTGCGCCGCTCTTCTACCTGTTCTTCGATCTGGAAATCTTCACCGCCTCGGGCGGTGAGTTCCTCGCTTATACGCTGGCCTATATGCTGGTGAATCTGATGATGCAGAACTACCTCTACGGGTCGTTCCGCTGGCCCTGGATTTCCGAGCTCTACGAATATGTCCAGACCGTGCATCTGCTGCCGGCCGTCGTCTCCGTCATGCTCAATCCGAGGAAACCGACCTTCAAGGTCACCGCCAAGGACGAATCGATCGCCGTCAGCCGTCTGTCGGAAATCAGCCGTCCGTTCTTCGTCATCTTTGCAGTGCAGATCGTCGCGCTCATCATCACCATCTACAAGATCTATGCAGAGCCCTATAAGGCCGACGTCACGCTCGTCGTCGGCGGATGGAATGTCATCAACCTGATCATGGCCGGTTGCGCGCTGGGCGTCGTGTCGGAGCGCGGCGAGCGCGCCTTGTCCCGCCGCGTCCGCGTCAACCGGCGCTGCGAATTCGGCGTCAGCGGCAAGTGGTACGCGGCCTCGATCGAGGACGTTTCCGTCCACGGTGCGAGGCTTCACATCTTCAACAAGCAGCTCGACGAGATGCTGGTTGGCGCACTCGGAGAGATCCGCTTCCGGCCCTATAGCGGCGCGGAACTGGAAACCCTGCCGCTCATCGTCCGCAACATCGAGCCGTCGGGCGACATCAGCAATGTCGGCTGCCAGTACGTGCCGAAAAGCGCGCTCGACCATCGCCTGATCGCCGACCTGATGTTTGCCAATTCCGATCAGTGGACAGAGTTCCAGGCCTCGCGCCGTCGCAATCCGGGCCTGATCCGCGGCACCATCTGGTTCCTCGGCCTGTCGCTCTACCAGACGAGCCGCGGCCTCATTTACTTCTTCCGCAGCATGCGGCCGGAGAGGGAAGCCCAGCAGAAGGCGGCAAAGGTCAACGCCGGATGAGAAAGATCGTCGCTGCCTCGCTTCTCCTGTTGAATGCCTCCGCCTTCGCCCAGGCGCAGACGGCGCCCTTCGACATGTCCGGCGAGCGGCCGCCCGGGGCATCCGTTACCCCGAGGTTGACACCACCGACGCCGCCGACAGCCCCTGCGCCGGCTCCCATCACGCCTCCGGTTTCCGTCAAACCCGCACCTGCAGCTCCGGCTGCTCCTGTTCCTCCGACGATCGCCGTCCAGCCGCAACCGGCGGCGCCCCCGCTCCAGCCAGCCGCGGCGGCAAATACCGCTGCGCCGCCGCGCTCCGGCGATGTCCGTCGCTATGTCGTGCCCTTTTCGAAACTTGGTCTCGGCGGCGAATACGATCGCCGGTCATGGTCGGTCTATCTGACGCCGGAACAGGCGGCGGCCAAGGCAAGCTTTACCTTCGCCTACCAGAATGCGATCGTCGTCGCGCCTGAGGCCTCGGCGCTGACCGTCTATCTCAACAACCGCCCGATCGGCCAGCAGCGTGTCGGCTCGCCGGATGGCCCATCGACCGTCACCTTCGAGGTTCCGTCCGGTTTGCTGCAGCCCGGCGCCAATCTTGTCACCTTTGAAGCCAACCAGCGCCACCGCACCGATTGCAGCATCCAGTCCACTTATGAGCTGTGGTCGAACATTGATCCGGCCGGAACCTATCTGAGCTTTGCCGGCAGCGATGCCGCGCAGCTGTCGAGCGCCGATGCAATCCGCGCCATCGGCGTTGACGGCGCTGGCAAGACCGAGTTCGACATCGTCGTCCCGGCGCTGGAGCAGCCGGGAACCACCAAGCCGCTGTTGCGACTGGCGCAGGGCCTGTCGGTGCTGAGCAGTATGCCGAACCAGATCTTTGCCTTCAGCACCACCTCGCTTCCGGCCGTCAGGCCCGGCAAGCTCAGCGTGCTCGTCGGTACCGCAGCGGAATTGCGGCCGCTCTTTCCCGGCCTGCCGCCCGGTGCCGAAAGCGCGGCATTCGCCGCTTTCGCCACCGATCCGCGCAGCGGCTCGCCGGTGCTTCTGATCAGCGGCCCCTCCTGGCAGGCGGTCTCCTCGGCGATCGATACCATCGTCTCGCCGACAGACCGGTCCTCAGATATCCGCCGCGACGTGTTGACCACCGAGCGCTGGAGCGCGCCGAACGCGCCGCTGGTCTTTTCCGATACCAACATCGCCTTGTCTCAACTCGGCGTGAAGACCACCGAATTCTCCGGCCGGCGGCTGCGGACCAGTTTCAATATCGCCGTGCCGGCCGATTTTTATGCCAATGCCTATGGCGAGGCGAAGGTGCTGCTCGACGCCGCCTATACCGATAACGTGATGCCCGGCAGCCACATCGATATCTACGTCAACGACAACATCGCCTCCACCGTGCCGATCACCACGACATCAGGCGGCATTCTCCGTCATCTGCCGATCCGCGTGACGATGCGGCACTTCAAGCCCGGTCTCAATTCGGTGGCGATCGAGGCGATCCTGATGACCAAGGATGATGCGGCTTGCGCGCCGGGCGCGACCGCCGGCGCGACCCCGCGCTTTGCCCTGTTCGATACGTCCGAATTGCAGATTCCGGATTTCGCCCGCGTCGGTCAGCGTCCGAACCTGGCCGCAATGGCCGGCACCGCCTATCCCTATGGCCGGGCCACGGAGCCGACGCCGCTCTTCATCGACCGCGTCGATGCCGATACGCTTTCAGCCGCCGCCACGCTGCTCGGCCAGATGGCGATCACCGCCGGCCATCCGATCGACGTCGAAACCGTCGCCTCGCCGAATATGATCGGCGATCGCGATGCCATCTTCATCGGCTCCGTCTCGCAGATGCCGGCAACCGCGTTGACGCAGACCAATATCGCCACGGCGAGCCAGGCCTCGTGGCGTCCCGTTGCGGATACGCAGGCGGGCGTCGTCGATACCGGTACGGCCTTCGAGGAGTGGAATTCCAAGGTCAGCGGCGGTGTCTTGCGCAACCGGATCACTGCCTTCCGCGAGTGGGTGTCGCGCAATTTCGATATCTCCCGCAGTTCGCTGCAATTCGTGCCCGGCGCGGAGGAGGTTTTCACGCCGTCCAATGTCGACACGATCTTGGTTGCCCAGGGCTCCAGCCCTGCGGGAGCCGGTGCATGGACGGTGGTGACGGCGCCGTCGGCAAAGGATTTGCGCGAAGGGCTGGAGGTTCTGACCGCGCAGCTGAACTGGCCACAGATATCAGGCCACATCACCACCTATTCGAGCAAGACAGGCAAGATCGAGACCGTGCCCGTCACCCGTTTCGATTTTGTGCCGTCCACACCCTGGTCGATCTCCAATTACCGCCTGATCGCCGCCAACTGGCTGTCGACGAATATCCTCTCCTATGCCTCCCTGCTGGTCGTCTTCGTGCTGCTGATCGGGGTCACCACGTCAAGCATGCTCAGAAGACTGGGTCGGTCGAAATGAGGCGGTGGCGCGCACTCCTGCTTGCGGCATCGGTCGCGCTCGCTCCCGGGGGAGCGCCCGCCGTTGCGCAGCAGCCGATGATCAATGCCGGCGCATGGAGTGCCTACAAGGCGAAGTTTCTCGATGGGACCGGCCGCATCATCGATAACGGCAACGGCAATATCAGCCACAGCGAAGGGCAGGGCTATGGCATGCTGCTCGCCTATCTCGCAGCCAGCCCCGCCGACTTCGAACAGATCTGGTATTTTACCCGCACCGAGCTGCTGCTGCGCGACGATGGCCTGGCCGTCTGGAAGTGGGATCCGAACGGCAAGCCGCACGTCACGGACACCAACAACGCCTCGGATGGCGACATGCTGATCGCCTATGCGCTGGCGCTTGCCGGCACGGCGTGGAAACGCAACGACTATATCCTCGCCGCCTCCCGCATGGCGCAGGCGCTGCTTGCCGAAACCGTTGTGCACTCGGCCGGCCACACGCTCCTGTTGCCAGGGAGCCAGGGTTTTGCCGCTGGCGACCGTGAGGACGGTCCCGTCGTCAACCCGTCCTACTGGATTTATGAGGCGATCCCGGTGATGGCTGCGCTCGCTCCGTCGGATGCCTGGCAAAAACTGTCGGACGATGGCCTAACGCTGTTGAAGACGATGCAGTTCGGCCCGCGCAAGCTTCCCGCCGAATGGGTGAGTCTTAGCGGCCAGCCGCAGCCGGCGCAGGGTTTCGACGCCGAGTTTGCCTACAACGCCATCCGTATCCCGCTCTATCTCGCTCGTGGCGGCGTCACCGACAAGGCGCTGTTGACCCGCCTGCAACAAGGGATGTCGCAAGACGGTGTTCCCGCCACCATCGATCTGACCACCGGCCGGCCGAAGACTGTGTTGCAGGATCCCGGTTATCGAATTGTTAACGATGTTGTGGCCTGTGTTGTCGATGGGACCAAGCTGCCGGGCTCGGCCCTGCAATTTGCGCCCGCACTCTATTATCCGTCCACGCTCCAGCTGCTGGGGCTGGCCTATATCGGGGAGAAGCATCCGGAGTGTCTGTGAAGTCTTCTCTCGTGGCGGTTTCAGCGGCAGTCGTGGTGGCGACCCTCGTCACCGGGCTGAAAGATCGCGCCGCTCTGCAGGAAAAGTTCGGCCTTGGGGCCGCCGGCAAGCCGGCGCCGGAGCTGATGATGATGGGCCGCATCAAGCCGGCCGATGCTCCTACCGGCAATCCCGAATTCAATGCGCAACTCGTCGCCGACAAGATAGAGGCGATCACTTCCCCGCCGCCGCCAACACCGGACACGTCCGAGCCGGATGCCGCTGCATCGCAGCCTGCAGCACCGCAGCTTGCGGCACCTCAGACGGCTGCTCCGCCGGCTCAGACGGTCGCTCAGCCGGCACCAGTCACACCCCCCATCGTTTCCGAGCCGCCGGCACCACAACAGGCGGCCGCGGCGCCGCAGCCTGCCGTCGATGAAAGTGCGCTTCGTTATTTCGCCCGCCGCGGCGACAAGGTGCGCCTGCAGGCCGAGATCTCCCGCCTTCAGGCGCTCTATCCTAACTGGGTTCCCCCGGCCGATCCGCTCGCCGTGCCGCAGAATGGCGACAAGCAGCTCGAGGCCATGTGGCAGCTCTATTCCGATGGCCGCTATGCGGAACTGCGCAAGGTTGTCGCCGACCGCCAGGCAGCCGATGCCGGATGGCAGCCGCCGGCCGATCTGCTCGACCGGCTTGACGTCGCCGAGGGCCGTGCCCGCCTCGTCAATGCTTCGGACCTCAAGCAATATGCGACTGTGGTCGATATCGCTGCTGCAACACCGAGCCTGCTGACCTGCAGCGAGGTCGATGTTCTCTGGCGCGTCGCCGAAGCCTTCATCCAGACGGAGAGGGCGCAGCGCGGCCAGGACGCCTACACTTATATCCTGAAGAACTGCACCAATCCGGCCGAGCGGCAGGCGACGGTCGAGAAGGCTTCGACGCTGCTTGCCTACCAGCCGATGCAGGCGCTGCTCGCGCTGGAAAGGCCTGCCGCAGACGGCAGCAAGGAATTCGACGCGATCCGCGACAACCTCGCCCGACGCTTCATGGCCGAGGGCGATGACGATCCGAATCTCGCCATCGCGCCAGATTATCTCGCCCGCCTCGAAAAACTCGCCGAGACGGAAGGGCTTGCCTCCGATGCGCTGCTGCTCGGCTGGTACCAGCTTCGCCGCAACAATGATGCCGATGCCGAGAAATGGTTCCGCGCCGCCCGAGCCAAGCAAGATTCGGCGGCCGCCTCGCAGGGGCTGGCGCTGGCGCTGATCGCCCGCAAGGCGCCTGAGGAAGCCGAAGAGGTGATGTTTCGCTGGCGCACAGATTCCGAGGATGCGACATCAACCTATCTCGCCGCCACCGCCAACCTGATGGCGCTGCAGCCGCCGGCCGATCTGGCCGAAGACGTACTGCACCGCATCGCTGGCGAGGTCATCGCCCGGAAATATGTGCCGACGGCGCAGCAATTCGGCTGGTATGCCCGCTCCCTCAACCAGTTCCAGACCGCCGCGCGCTGGTTCGAGACGGCGCTTGCCTGGAAACCCGACGACGAACCGTCCGCCTATGGCCTTGTCATCACCCGCGAGCAACTGAGCGACCGCAAGGGCGTGCTCGACCTCCAGCGCGCCTGGGCCGGCCGGTCGAGCCGAATCACCAATCTCGAAGACACGTCCTCCCTGATACCGAATGCCGTTACGCCGCCGCCGGAGAAGGGGGCGCTTACCGCACCGCAACCGGCGGCTCAGCCGACGCAGCGTCCCCCGGCCGAGCCGCTTCCGGCAGAACGCCGCGTGACCCTGCAGCCGGGTGCGGAAGTGGTCGTTCGTGCGGCGAGACCGGCGATGGACACGGTGACCGTCCCGCGCGGTCCACGCCAGACGCGCGGCTGCTCGACGACCATCGATGCGGGGCAGCTTAAGCCGGCCGACGCGCTGTCGCGCGGCTGGTGCCTGATGGATATCAACCGGCCGATGGAGGCGATCTCGGCCTTCGAGGCGGCATTGCAGAGCCCGGCCCGCAAGGTCCGTGAAGATGCAGCCTACGGCCAGAGCCTTGCCTATCTCCGCGCCGGCCTCTCCGGCAATGCCGCCGTCGCGGCCACCAAGGCGCCGCAGAACCGCCAGCGGGCCGCCGAGCTTCAGGTGGCGATCCTCGCCGACCGGGCGCTTTCAGCATTCGACGCCGGACGTTACCGCGAAACCCTCATCTATCTCGATCAGCGCGCCCAGCTGCAGCAGGAACGCATCGACCTGATGGTTCTGCGCGGCTACTGCTACCTCAATCTCAAAATGTACGGCGATGCGACCCGTATCTTCGAAGCCGCTGCCGCGACCGGCAGCCGCGACGCGGCCCGCGGTCTTGCCGACGTCCGCAACGTCACGCATCCAGACACCAACAACTGACGTTGACGCCGCTTCCGCTCTCCGCTAGTCGCCTGCGTAGCTTCAAAATACCGCAGCGTCCCTTTGTGCGTCTTTAAAGACGCGCGGCGCTGTGGACACGCAAGGAAACGCCCGTGCCCGCTCTCCATAACATCCTCGACAGATCCTATGACGCCTTCCTTTTCGACATGGATGGAACGCTCTTGAATTCCATTGCGGTCGTCGAACGCGTCTGGAGCGAATGGGCAAGGCGCCACGGCTTCGAGCCGGAGGTCTTCCTGAAGACGATCCACGGCATCCGCGCCTCCGATGTGATCCGCGGGCTCGGCCTGCCCGGCGTCGATCCTGCCCATGAGGCGGATCTGCTGCTCGCCGAGGAAATGGAGGATGTCTCCGGCATCGTCGAGATCCCCGGCGCCGTCCGCTTCCTCTCCGCCATCGCTGAGGGCCGATGGGCAATCGTCACTTCGGCGCCGATCGAGCTCGCCAGGCGCCGCATGGAAGCCGCCGGCATCCCGATGCCGAGGGTCATCGTCAGCGGCCAAGAGGTCAAATCAGGCAAGCCCAGCCCCGAAGGTTATCTGCTCGGCGCAAGTCGCCTCGGCGTCGATCCGAAAAAATGCCTGGTCTTCGAAGATGCGGTCGCCGGCATCCTCGCCAGCGAGGCCGCCGGCGCCGACGTCACCGTCATCACCGAAACCCACGCTACGCCCTTCGAAACACCGCATTTTTCGATCGCCAACTACCAGGCCTGGCAGCCGAGTCAAACCGCCGAAGGCCGGTTGACGCTCGCGGCGATCTGACCATTCGCGCAAACCGCCTCCTTTTTGTTGAAGGTAAGGTTTTTCCGCTTGCATTGCACGCGCTGAAAAACTAAACGAAACAAGCCGTTTCGGCAGGTCGGGGCGTAGCGCAGCCCGGTAGCGCACTTGACTGGGGGTCAAGGGGTCGCTGGTTCGAGTCCAGTCGCCCCGACCATTTATCCCCTTGAAATCCCAGTCAGAATGTCAGTTTTCTTCGTCCCGCTAGCGGCGGAAAACGGAACGAGGCATTGGCAGCAATGCTGAAGCGGGAGCCGAACGTCCCGAACGAAAATGTCATTGTTAATGTTGCAGGCGAGCTATAGCGCCGCCGTTGCAAAGGGATGGTGGTCCTTCGACCGCTTTCAGTGCGGTTTCTGAGCGATCGCGATCATCGATTTCGCCAGCAGCGGAATCCTCCCGACATATTCGAAGTCGACGTCTTCGAAGCCTGTTTCGACGAGCAGCGTGCTGAGCGTTTCGGGAGACCAGAATTTGATATGGCCATGGTCTTTCAGAGGCATAAAGTGGTCGTCCATCTTTCCGCTCACGGCCAAAGCCAGATTTTTCCAGTAGCCGTGGAAAGGCGTCGATACGACCGCGATGCCGCCAGGCTTCACCAGGTCGAAAATAGTCGTCGAGAAAGCCTTGGGATCATAGACATGTTCCACCACTTCGAGGCTGATCACCGCATCGAAGGTCCCGTACCGACTGGAAAGATCTTCGTAACCGGAACCGATTTCCAATGGAAGATCGGGGTGGGCCGTTCTCGCTTTGGCGATGCCGTCCTTCGAGGGATCGACGCCGACGACGTCATACCCTTTTTCGGCAAGCACGGCGGCAGCACCGCCGGTGCCGCAACCGAGGTCGAAGACCGCCGTTTCTTTTGCCTCCTGGAAACTGTTCTCGAGAACATCGACAACGGCCGGCAGAATATAGGAATGGGCGGTCGCCGGTTTGGCGTGTATATATGTAGTAGCGTCCAGTTCGATAGACATTTTACCTCCTGAAAACCTGAAGAAGTGAGCCGCCAATGGTACGGCGGACTTTGACGGGAGTGTGGTGTCGTTGTGGTATTACGGTGATTAACGCCGAAGGCGTTCGTGGCGACTAAGCGTCACTGCCGATTGGCAGCACCGACAGCGCGAGACATTCTCCAGCACGCCCGACGCTCGCCCGCCGGATCCCGAAGCTGATTGACAGGGTGCCCTGAAGATGCTGAAAACGGCCCGCGTTCAGGTTTGCCGCATTCTCGTGGTTCAAAGGGCCGCTGCATCCGGCTCCGACCGGTTCGACCATTTAAACTAAATAACGCGATGAAATACACTTTGAAGGTGCATCGCAAATAAATCCTTTAGTTCTTTTTGGTACTGCCTCAGTTGGGAGAGGTGGTATTTGTTGTCTTTTGTTGAGGTTATACCCAGTTTGGAAGTTAACAACCCAAATTTGGATTGAAAAAAACCTGAAGCCTCTTCGCATTCTCGTGAATATGTGTAGATTAACATTATCCCTGTCACAGATAGCCTAGTCGAGCATGGCGGATATGAAGCACAATCTAACTTGCAGGCAGAGTCTCGCCAGCGCGTTCCAGGCTCTGTCGGACGAGGCCGTCAAAGCCGGCTGGTCGGAAGGCGATGTCGCTCTCGCGCTTGCCGAGCTCGCCGAGGAGCAGGTGATCGAGGTTACCGCCAAGGTGATCATGGAAGGCTCCGTCCATCCTCAGCTCATCGCTGCCGGCGGTGGACGCAACAGCTGACGATCTTACACCAGCAATCCCGCCGTTTTCGCTGCCGTGATGAAGGAAGCCTGTGCTGCACGCGGGCTGCGCAGTCCATCGAGCGCATCCAGGCAGTGCTGGCGCGCAACGCGATAATCGCGCCCACGCTTGCTCGGCCACCGCTTCAGATATTCGACGGCCTCCCAGACGGTGGAAACGATCAGGCTGCTGTTTGGAGAAACGACCCGAACGGGGGAGGGAAAGCGTTTTTCACTCACGTCTGCACTCACTGATTCCTGCTACCAAACGCGGCCAGAACGCGCAGGATAAAATTTTGTTCCATAATTTTGTTCCACAAGAATTTGCGTAGTTGCTAAAGTTCAGACCCTCGCGCATAATCACTTTATGGTCGGTTGCGGAGGGCGGCCGGCGATGCAAGCGTGGATGCGTTTGCCCTCGGAGGAGATGCGGCGTGATGTTACGATCATCAATTCATCCGCATGATTTGCCGTTATTTTCGGAAGATCTCGATCTGCTTTCGCAGGTCCTCGACAAGGTCTGCGACGAACGCGGCCTCGCCAGGACGACGCCGGAGGCCGAACGGATCGGTGCGGTCATCATTCAGCTCTACAGACAGGGCGTGAAGGACGGCGGCAAACTTGCCGACCTTGCAAAAACCTATTTATAAAGATCAGTTCTGCTCGATCGAGACACCGTTCTTACCGATGCTCATCTCGATGCCTTGCGGCTTGCTTTCCTCGTGGAAGATATAGGCGCCGAGGCCGATGACGGCGACGACAAGAACGCCGATGATAACGTAGAGACCATTGCTGCGGTTCAAGAGACTGCCCCCGATATGTTATGGGCCCCGATATGTTCTGGGACAGCGAAACGCCCGGGCGAGCGATTGGTTCCGTCAGTCGTCGTTGGCGGCGTTGAGGTTTTCCGGCCGGATGCCGTCATCGCTGGAGGTGCGTGCCCGTAACCGGATGCCGGGGCCGCCTTCATCCTGATTGCCGCTGGACAGGAAGATGATGCCGTTCGCCTCGAGCGTGCTGCGTACGTCGAACAGCGCGTGCGGCTCGCCGGCGAATTCGCCATTTTCCAGCGCCATCAGGGTCTCGACCGGCAGGCCGCTGGCGGCGGCGAGCTCTTCGATGCTCATTCCAATCATGGCGCGCGCGCCGCGGATCTGCGTTGCTGTTATCATGATGGAAAATCTAGCGCATTTCCAGCGCTTCTCAAGTGGCGACGCTGCACGTTCGCCCTATGGTATGCGCTCTTCAAACTTCCCTCAATTTGACACCAA
Source organism: Rhizobium sp. WYCCWR 11152 (assembly GCF_013087615.1). Taxonomy (NCBI): domain Bacteria; kingdom Pseudomonadati; phylum Pseudomonadota; class Alphaproteobacteria; order Hyphomicrobiales; family Rhizobiaceae; genus Rhizobium; species Rhizobium sp. WYCCWR 11152. The sequence continues at coordinate 863,925 of NZ_JABFCP010000009.1, forward strand.
ATAGATCGTCATGCATGCGCTCGACCGCGATCCCCATTCCTCCCATCAGGGCGGCCCGGTTCCCAAAGCGACTGATCTCGATGCGCGGCGGGTAAGGCGTACAACGCGGCAGGAAACCGCGGATGGCGTTTACGAGTTCCGGTCTTGCGCCGATGCTGCCGCCGGTGATCACCAGTTCAGGATCGAGAGCCGCTCCGATTGCAGCGATAGCGACTGCGACCAGCCTTGCCGTCTCTTCGATGGCAGCCGCAGCACTTGTTTCTCCTGCATTAAACGCGGCGAAGAGATCGGCCACGGTGGATGCGTTGCGGCCGCCGAAACCGACGTAGCGGCGCAACATCGCGACGCTGCCGACCGCACTCTCAAAGGTTCCAAGCGTAAATCCGCCAGGATCAAAAGCATCTCCGCCGATCGGAAGATAGGCGATTTCGCCGGCCGCCCCACGCGCGCCGCGCAACAGAGTTCCGTTGGCGATGATGCCCATGCCGACGCCCGTGCCGAGAGCAACGAAAGCAAAATTGCTGGTTTCGACACCGTGTCCCCGCCATCTCTCCCCTTGGGCGGCCAGGTTGACGTCATTTTCAACGATCACCGGTATCCCCATTCTGTCGCTGAAGACTTGCCGCAGATTTATTGCGTCGATGCCGGGGATGCTTGGCGCTACGTTGATATGTCCGGTGGCCGGATCGAGCACACCGGGACTGCCCAGAACGACCAGACGGAGTTTGTCGGCAGTCGTCCCGGCCGCAAGCGCGAGTTCCACGATAAGATCACTGAACTGATTGACGAGATGCATTCCGCCGCGCGGATCGGTGGATACTTTGGTTTCAGCAACCACGTTCCCTAACAGATCGCAGATAGCCGCAGCAATCTTGGTGCTCCCGAGATCGATGGAGACGGCCAGTCCCGCCTTGGCATTGATTTCATAGGTGATCGCATTCCGGCCCGGGCGACCATCGGTCTGCCCGACTGGTTTCAGCCATCCGTCATCCTCAAGGTCGCGCACGACATCGGAAATCGTCTGCTTTGACAAGCCGGTTAGCTTGGCAATATCGGCGCGAGAGATTGATCCATTCGCGAACACGGTTCGAATGACGGCATTGGTTGAAATTTTTCGTGCGATCGGAGTCTGTGCGACAGAAGATGTCATTGCCATCCGGCGAGCTCAGTCAATTAGTTCGGAGCGCATACTTAATAGGGCGATATTGGGTTCACAACTATCGCGACTAACTGGAATTCAATACACTGAAGCACGCAATTTGTCTATGTCCTTGACAAATGGGAGGCCAGCTGTAGGCTTTGGATCAACGCGCGATAAAAATGCGCGATGAAATAAAGAGGGTCGAGTAGAAGTATGCGCCATACGTATCGTCTGGTTAGCCGTGCGCTCGCCAAGATCGCCCAAAGAGGAACCGGCCTAGGCTTCCCTGGCTATTTCCTTTTTTGCGCCCCGCCGATCCCTTGAACCTGGCTGCCGAGGATTTGCTCATGATGAAGCCCTCGATTGATGGACAGCTTTCCGCCGAGCAATCTGTTTTACTGCCGACAATAGCACTACGCCTTCAGGCGGACGTTCATCCGGATGGGCACGCTGATCTCGCCTCGTGGGGAGCAGGCAGCTCTGGGCGTGTGAGATTTTCTCCAATCAAGGGTTCTTATACCGATGAGGCAAGGCCTTTCCCTGCCTCGGAGAAGCCAGGAAATGCTTCAACCCAATCCCGCATGGATCCGCATTGCGAAGGCGACGGAGCCATCCTGCTCGAATTCGGAAAAGCCAAGGTGACGGTAGAAACCCTTGGCGCGTTCGTTGTTTGGGTCAACCCCGAGATGCACGCCGCCGACCCCGTGATTTCGAAGCGCCTGAAGCTCCGTGCCGATCATCCTGCGTCCCCAACCGCTTGCCTGAAGTCCGGGAAGGATGTTGATGTGGAGATGCGCCGGGTACTGGTCTTGAAGCCACCCCGTTCCGCTGCGCGGATTTTGAATTCGTTCCATCACGTCGGCGTCGCGCGGGCGGCTGGGTGCCAGTCCTGTAATCTGCTGGCGGACGAACGGCCACCAGTTCATCTGCAAGTCTCTGTCGAACCCGCCGGTGTCCGGCACCCCTACAACGTAGCCGACCGGCCGGTCGTCCTGAACGAGAACAAAGGCAAAGTCCTTGGCGAATTTGAGGTAGGGTACCGACCAGATGTAGCCGGGCAGATGCGGGTCGCTATAAAGCGCGCTGGCATCCTCACCGCCATTTGCGGTTTTCAGGCAGATGTCGAAAAGGGCGTCGATATCCGCTTCAATCGCGGGGCGGATGAAGCAGCTGGTGTCCATCACTTTGCCACCTCCAGCGTGGCGCTTTGTCTTTTTAGGTCGCGAGAGGAGCGGATGCATTGACGATTACCTCAGATTCGCCAGCCAGGCAAAGCTCTGGGGGAAGAAAACGTTCGGCCGGTGCTTGGCGCATGGCCTGAGCGGGGAGTGAGAATAAACCAGATGAGGTGGAGCAGATGACAAGAACTATGAAATCGATCAGCATACTGCCGGCATACGGATTGAAAGCAGCTGTCGCGTTTGCTGGCGCGGCGCTTTTTTGTTTTGGCCTTTCGGCAGCCGCGCGCGCCGACGACCTGGCTGTGTGGGATGACCAAACCTATGAAGGCCAGAGTGCGGTCATAGAGCAGCTCAACAAGGACTTCGAAGCTGCCCATCCCGGCGTCACGATCAAACGCACCGCCCGCACTTTTGATGACATGAAGCTGACGCTGAAGCTTGCGGTTTCGGCAGGCGATGGCCCTGTCATCACGAAAGTCAATCAGGGTGCCGGTGACATGGGGGCGATGGTCAAGGAAGGATTGCTCCTGCCGGTCGACGACTACATCAAACAATATGGCTGGGAGAAGCGCCAGTCGGATTCCGTGCTTGCTCGAGACCGCTGGGAGGATGGAAAATTTGGGGTCGGTAAGACCTACGGCATATCCGGCCTCGGCGAGATCGTTGGCCTCTTCTACAATAAAAAGATCCTCAGCGATGCAGGAGTAGCGCTGCCGCAAACCTTCGAGGAGCTTCTAGCCGATCTCGACAAGCTGAAGGAAAAGGGCGTCCCGCCCTTCATGATGGGCTCGGCAAAACAGCATCTGGCCCTGCACATGATCGGCGCCATCGAGCAGGCTCATATCGACGCGAGCAATCGTGCCGAGCTTGACGATCTGATCTACGGCCGGGGCGGCTCCTGGAACACCAAGGGGAACATCGAATCCGCCAAACTCGTGCAGCAGTGGGCACAGGGCGGTTATTTTTTCCCCGGTTACGAAGGCATCTCGGGTGACGACGCCGTTCAGCTTTTCATTTCCGGGCAGGGCGCGTTCCTGATCTCCGGGACCTGGTATTTCGGTGACATGCAACACAATCCGGATATCGGCTTCATGGCAATTCCCGCCCCGAAAGGTATTTCCAAGCCCATGAGTGTCGGGGGCGTGGATCTTGCCTGGGCGATAACGAGCCTTGCCAAAACGAAGCCGACACAGGACGTAGCCGGCGCATATATCGATTATATGGTCTCGGAAAAGGCTGCTGAAACCTGGGCCAATGCCGGCTATCTTCCGGCAACTTCGCTCGCGGCTGACGCAAAGCCAAAGCTCACGCCGCTCCTCAGCTCCGGCATCGAAATGTGGAAGACACTCAACGCAAACGACGCTCTCGGCCATTACCCCGACTGGTCGAGCCCGACGATGCTGAAGACAATAGACGACAACACGCCGCTTCTTCTGTCCGGCAATATCACGCCCGAAGCCTTTGTCGATGCTATGGACAAGGATTATCAGGCGTACCTGAAGGATAAGAAATAAAGACTGCAGGCGCTGGTCACGGCCGTCCCCTGCGGCCGTGAACTCAGTCTCGTCGATCCAAATAAATGAGCACTGCGATCGGCTTGCTGCGCGACGACCACAGCTTTAGCTTTATGGAGTAATGGATGAAACGCTCCGCACTTGATGGCTCGCAACAGACCAATTTTATCTATTTATTGCCTGGATTGCTGTTCTACGCGGCTTTTGTCTTTGGACCGATCGTCGCGGCTTTGGGTTTGAGCCTGACCAGCTGGGACGGCCTGAGCATGCCCAAGTGGGTTGGTCTCGGCAATTACGTCGATCTCTTTTCTGACAGCCGTTTTTATATTGCCTTGCGTAACAATGCCGAGCTCATGATCTTCTACTGTGTCCTGCCGCTCGTGCTCGGCATAACTCTCGCCGCTTGCGTCTGGAATCTGAAGCAGCGCGAACAACTTGCACTGCGCACCTTCTTGTTCCTGCCTTACATCATGCCGACCGCCGTGTTGGGCATCATCTGGGCATGGCTCTACAATCCTGCATTTGGCCCGTTCAATCAGTTTCTGAGAGCAGTGGGGTTGGGCGCCTTCGCACTCCCGTGGCTGGGAAATTTCAATTTTGTGCTTCCCGCGGTCGGGATCGTTGCCACCTGGTATTTCTTCGGTTTTTGCATGGTCATCTTCCTGACCGGAATTCAGCGTATCGACCCGTCTCTTTTCGACGCTGCCAAGGTCGATGGCGCTTCGGCGCGAAAAACCTTTTTCTGGATAACGCTGCCGCTTCTCTTACCTGAAATAAGGGTGGTTTTGCTCCTGACGGTGATAGCGTCAATCAAAAGCTTCGACCTGATTTTTACAATGACCAGGGGCGGACCCGCCAACGCGACGCTCGTGCCGAACATCTACATGTATCAGCTCGGCTTCGAGCTTAATCGATTCGGCGCCGCAGCGGCCATCGCCATTGTCGGCGCGGTCCTCACGTTTGTCATCAACTATGCAATTCACCGATTTGTGGGATCGCAGAACAAAGGACGGGCTTGATGAGCCGTTGGTCTAACATCTCCCCCGGTACGCTATTCCTTCGCCTTGTCCTCTGGCTTCTTGCTTTCGTAACGATCACGCCGTTCCTGCTTCTGCTTCTAACCTCGATAAAGAGCAAGGCCGACGTTCTGCAGGGTGCATTCGCGCTGCCGGCATATCCGCATTTCGAAAATTACGTCGATGCTTGGAATGCCGGACATTTCAACATTTACTTCTGGAATTCGATCATCGTTGTCATACCCGTCGTTGCTGCAAGCGTCTTTTTGGGCCTGCTGACTGGTTTTGCCTTCGCCTACCTGTCGTTTCCGTTCCGGCGCACGCTGTTCGCTATCCTGACGCTCGGCATGATGGTGCCGGCGGAAGCCTTCATCATCCCGCTTTATTACGAAATGCGGTATCTGGGATTGATCAATACCTATGCGGCTCTGATTTTGCCGCAGATCGCGATGTCGATACCGTTCTCGACGATCTTCCTCGCCAGCGCGATGCAGCAACTGCCGGAAGAAGTTCTCGAAGCGGCGGTTCTCGATGGCGCCGGACGCTTCCATATCCTGCGCAAGATCGTTATCCCGCTCATGGTGCCGGCAATGTCGACACTGGCGCTGTTCCTGTTCATATGGACCTGGAACGAGTTTCTGATTCCGTTCATCCTGGTCAACGACGACGACTATCGGACGCTGCCCCTCGGCATGCTGTTTTTCCAAGGGCGCTATACCGTCAACACGCCCGTTTTGACCGCCGGCGCGGTGATTGTCATTTTCCCGCTCATCGTGACCTATCTCATTTTCCAGCGGCGGTTTATTGCTGGCTTGACGGCAGGAGCGACGAAATAGACAGCCGATGCGGTCGGCGGCAAGACCTCACGCCGCGCGCCTCAGTCTTCGCTCGCGCTTGTGGCGCACTTCCAGCGCCGCGCAGCCCCAGACCGTGCCGAGCAGCAGATAGACATGGCGCCAGTGGTCGATGTCGATGACGTTTCCGATTGTCGCATGGCCGAGAACCGAGATCCAGGCGATCATCAGGAAGGGCTGCCACGGCCGGTCGAGCAGCAGGTTTCGGAAACCGAGAGCCAGCGTCCAGAGAAGCATGCCGACATAGCTGACAAAGCCGAGCCAGCCATAGGAGGTGAGCGATTTCAGCCAGATATTGTGCTCGTCCTCGGGAAACATCGTGCCGAACACCAGCGGGCCGATGCCGAGCGGGCGCTCCATCATCATCGTGAAGCCGATCCGGTGGCGCTCGAAGCGGCCGAGATGTTCACCGTCATATTGCTGCACAAGCTGGGCGCGCGCCGAAAACAGTTCGGCGACCTTTGGGATCTGCAGCGCCACCAGCAGCGACGCGACCAACATGATGATCGCCGCCAGCGACAGGACCAGGACGCGCAAGCGAAAGGCGCCGCTGCGCTCCTTCAGCAGCATGATGAAGATCAGCAGCACCACGCCGAGCGCGAAGAGCCCCCAGGCGGCGCGGGAAAAGGAGAGGAAAATGCCGAGCGCAAGCACGAGCAGGGCGGCGGCCTTCAGCGGCGATTTCTTCAGGTCGCCGACCAGGATACCGTGGACCAGATAGAGCGATGGCGGCACCAGGAAGGGGCCGAAAACATTCGGATCCTGGAAGGCGCCTTTGGCGCGGTCGTAGAGCGTGAAGATTTCCGCGCCCGGGAAGGCGTGGAAATAGCCGAGTATGCCGAGCGCGGAGGTGGCGACGGCGGCGAAGGTCCAGGCGTTGAAGATCAGCGGCAGCCGCTTGTGGCTGTCCTCGATGATTGCCGCGTAGAAGACCGCCGTCAGCGCCAGGAAGGTCGACACCGCGATATACATCGGCGCCGTTGCCAGGTCCTTCATCTGCGTCAGCGACAGCATGCCGCCGATATTGAAGGTCAGCAGCAGGGCGAGCAGCGGCGCCACGCTGCGCGAAATCCTGAGGCCCAGGATGAACCAGAGGCCGATCAGCCCCGCCATCCAGAGTTCATATGGCGCCGGCTCGTCGATCACGAAACCGGAAAGAAAGACGCCGAAGGCGACGAAGGCCGAGCCGATCAGGCGCAGCGTCATCCGCTGCGGTTGGGCGACACGCGGATATGTCGCCTCGATCGCGGTCAATAGGCGTTTTCCGTGTTGAGCAGCCGGATCGGCGTCAGGAACAGGATCTTGAGATCGAACCAGAGCGACCAGTTCTCGATGTAATAGAGGTCGTAGGCCGTGCGGAACTTGATCTTCTCGTCATTGTCTACTTCGCCACGCCAGCCGTTGATCTGCGCCCAGCCGGTGACACCGGGCTTGACGCGGTGGCGGGCGAAATAACCCTCGACGACATCGGCGAAGGCGCGATCGCGCGCCTGGGCGAGAACGGCATGCGGGCGTGGGCCGACCAGCGAGAGCTCGCCCCTCAAAACGTTGAAAAGCTGCGGCAATTCGTCGATCGAAGTCTTGCGGATGAAGCGGCCGATGCGGGTGACGCGCGGATCGCCCTTGGTCACCGCGGCCTTGCCGGTGGGGTCGGCCATGTTGGTGTACATCGAGCGGAACTTGAAGACGTTGATGATTTCGTTGTTGAAGCCGTGGCGCTTCTGCATGAAGAAGACCGGGCCTTCTGAAGTCGCCTTGATGGCGATCGCGGTTGCGATCATCAGCGGCCAGAGCAGCGCGAGCGCAACCAAAGTGAAGAAGATGTCGAAGCCGCGCTTGGCGACGGAATCCCAGTCGCGGATCGGCTTCTTGAAAATATCGAGCATCGGCACCGAGCCGACATGCGAGTAGGCGCGCGGCCGGAAACGCAGCCGGTTGGCATGCGCGGCAAGGCGGATATCGACCGGCAGAACCCAGAGCTTCTTCAAAAGGTCGTAGATACGGGCCTCGGCCGACAGCGGCAGGGCGATGATCAGCATATCGATGCGCGTCAGCCGCACGAATTCGACGAGTTCGGCGACAGTGCCGAGCTTCGGATAACCGGCGACCATGATCGGCGAGCGTTTCTCGCCGCGGTCGTCGAAGATGCCGCAGATGCGGATGTCGTTGTCGGCCTGCTGTTCTAGGATGCGGATCAGGTCCTTGGCCGGCTCGCCGCCGCCGACGATGACGGCGCGGCGTTCCATGATGCCGTTGCGCGCCCAGTTGCGGATGCCATAGGCGACGAGGAAGCGCTCTGCCGCAAGGAAGAGCGCGCCTGCGACGAACCACGGGATATAGGCATCGACCATCGCCCATGTGGTGCCGCGAATGAGCGCGAACAGGCCGACGGTCAGGAGAAGCGCGATCGTCCATGCGGCGACGATGCGCGGCATCGGCCGGAGCTTCGCCCGCAGGGCGGGAATGGTGTAGGTGTCGGCAAGCTGCAGGCCGATGACGGTGAGAGCCGAAGCGATCGCTGCCATGCCCGTCCGCATCCAGGTGGAATCGCTGCCGTCACCGGGCCAGAAATAGTGGACGATCAGGGCGATCGCGAAGAGCGCCAGGAATTCCAGCAGCCGCAATTGCCCGATGATGATCACCGGCGAATTGGTTCCGTCGCGGAACTGTTCGGCGATCTGCCGGGCATAGGGGTTGATTTCGGTCGGGTCGGAAGGCTTCTCCTGACCCGCGCCGCCGCGCGCCTCGATGTCGGAGACCTGCTTGCGCAGGGCTTCCACGTCGAATTGATCGCCTTTTTCCAGCTTGTTCATGGGGGCTTTTCGCTCGTTGTCACCAAGCGATTACCAGAAAGCCCCTAAGAAATATTTACGAGGCGACGGGCATTGCTTGGCCGGCAGCGGGATTGACGAGTTCATGGTACAATTTCAGGACATCCCGTGCCATGACGGCGGAAGAAAACACCGCCTTCACCGCCTCGGGCTGCGGCATCGTCCGGGCGTGCCAGCCGGGCGTGCTCAGCGTTTCCGCCATGACGCGGGCGAGATCCTCGGAATTGCCGGGCTCCACCAGTGCTGCGCTGTCCGCACCGAGCACCTCGGGAATGCCGCCGACACGGCTTGCAATGATCGTCTTGCCGGCGCCGAGCCCCTCGAGCACGATATAGGGCATGGCTTCGGCGCGCGAGGGAACGACGAGGTTCTGCGCCATGGAGAAGGCTTCGTGGACCCGCATGGCCGGCAGCATGCCGATGCGTTTGCCAAGGCCGCGTTCCACCATCATTTCACGGTAGCGGTCGCGATCCGGACCGTCGCCGATCATCAGTGCCGACAGCGGCCTGCCGAGCAGCCGTTCGGTCTTGGCGAAGGCATCGACAAACAGATCGGGACCCTTGAGGTCCCGGAGCATTCCGACATAGATGAAATGCACGGCATCCGAGCGGGTGGGGATCGGCTCGAAATCGCGCTCGCCGATGCCGTTGTAGATCAGTCTCGTCTTCGTCCTGGGGCGGCCGACCTTGCGCGCATAGGTGTCGCGCTCATATTCGCAGATGAAGACCAGCGCATCGGTGAAATATTCCTGCAGGCGCTCCATCCGGAGGACGAACTGTCCGCTGAGCGAGGAGCGCGAATAATGCAGGCTTCCGCCATGCGCGGTATAGAGGCGGGCTACGCGATACCTGTTCACCCGCAACGCTGAGCCGGCAAGTCGCGCGAGCACGCCGCCCTTGGCGCCGTGTCCGTGCAGCACATCCGGCCGCAAACTTTTGATTTTCTTATATGTATCCCACATCGTCGCAATATCGGACGGGCTGATCGAGCGCCGGATCGGCACGCGTGTCAGGCCGAGCGAGAGATAGGGTCTTATATCGTCGAACAGTCTGTCCTCGTATTCGCCGCCGGTCGAGCTGTCGCAGAGGATGCCGATTTCATGGCCGGCCTTGCTGTGCTCCTCGACGAGATCGCGGACATGACGGAAGATTCCGCCGACCGGCGACCTGAAGCAATGAAGAATGCGGAGAGGCTTCTGTTCAGCCATCGCTCAGAAGAGCCGTTCGCGAACGTAGATCGTATCACCTGCGATGATCGGCCCCGATATATTGATGCGGCCGGTCAGCACCTGCCCATTAATCTTGCGGGTCACATCGACCATGCGTTGGTTGGCGCGGCTGGTGAAGCCGCCGGCAACCGCGATGGCATTCTGCACCGTCATGCCGGGAACATAGGCATACTGGCCGGGCTGGCCGACTTCACCCATGATGAAGACCGAGCGGTAGCGATCGACATCGATGGTGACGTCGGGATCGCGAAGATAGCCTTGCTGCAGCTTCTGGGCGATCTGCCCCGAGAGTTGCTGCAGAGTTCGGCCGCGGGCAGGGACCTGGCCGATGAGCGGGAAGGCGACATAGCCGGCCTGATCCACCGTATAGGTGTTGGTCAGGCTCTGCTGGTCGAAGACGGTGATGCGCAGTCGATCGCCGCTGTCCAGCGTATAAGGCTGAATGGTCGCCTCGTTGAAGGCCTTCGGCGCCGGCCTGTACGTCGTGCAGCCGCCCAATGCTGCCGTCATGGCTGCAAGGCTCAGGGCCAAAAGGATCTTGGGCTGGACGACAGACATCCGCTTGTGCTCACAAAAATGAACTCGGTGCAGTCGTTATCGATCCGTTAGGGTTAATGCCCGGTAAAGGGCGCTTGCAATTTCCTGGTTCCTTCATCGATCGTCACTCATTTCTCGGCGAGATCGCCATTAACCGTTGAGTTACCATGGTCGTTTACGCTTACGGCACCTTTGTTGTGGAGTAAGAGCATGTCCGGCGTAGCTCGTGATCAGGATGTGGACATCGACCTCGGCCAGTTGGTCCGTGCGGTCTGGGCGCGCCGTCTGCGGATTTTGACAATCACCCTCGTGGGGGCGGGCGTCGCCTTTGTCGGCGCCAAGATCATGTCGCCGCAATATCGCACCGAAACACGCATCCTCATCGAACCCCGGGCGCCGGCCTTCGCCAGTACGCAGCAGATCAATGACGCCAGCGCCGGCCCGCTGATGGATGAACTGAACATCGCCAGCCAGGTGCAGCTCCTGCAATCGGCCGATCTCCTCAAGAAGGTCATCAACGACCTCAAGCTTTATAACCTGCCGGAATTCGACGATGCCGCCAGCGGCTCGGCGATGAGCAGTATCCTGGTGAAGCTTCACCTGAAGAAGAACCCGCTGGAAAATCCGCCAGAAGAGCGCGTCATCGACGCCTTCGTCGAACGCCTGCAGGTCTATCAGGTGCCGGGTTCACGCGTCATCGGCATCAATTTCACCTCCAAGGACCCGAAGCTCGCCGCCGCCATTCCGAACGCCATGGCGAATGTCTATCTTTCAACCCAGAGCGGCGCCAAGCTCGATTCCAATTCCGAAGCGACCCGCTGGCTGGAGCCGGAGATCGAAGGTCTGCGCCAGAAGGTCAGCGAAGCCGAGAAGAAGGTCGCCGAATACCGCACCTCGCACGGGCTGCTGCAGACGAACGGCACGACGACTTTTCCGGCCCAGCAACTGAACGATATTTCCGCTGAGCTGACCCGCGTGCGGGGCGACAAGGCCAATGCCGAGGCGAGGGCGCAGGCGGTGCGCAATGCACTGTCTTCGGGCGAAGCCTCCGATACGCTGCCTGACATCATGTCCTCCCAGGCGATCCAGCGGCTGAAGGCGACGGAATCCGGCCTGCAGTCGCAGATCTCCGATCTGCAGACCAGCCTTCTCAACAGCCATCCGCGGCTGAAAAGCCTGCGTGCCCAGCTCTCCGATATCCGCAGCCAGATCCGCCAGGAAACGCAGAAGATCCTGGCGAGCATCGAGAACGAGTCGAAGGTCGCGGATCTGCGGGCGAGCGAGCTCGAGCGCCAGTCGGAGACGGTGCAGGCCAACAGCGCCCGCGCCGGTGAGGACGAGGTCGGTCTCAATGCGCTGGAGCGCGAGGCGAACGCCCAGCGCCAACTGCTCGAAACCTATCTGGTGCGCTACCGCGAAGCCGCGTCCCGCGCCGACAGCAATTCGAGCCCGGCCGATGCCCGTATCGTTTCCAGGGCCGTTGAGCCGGTCGATCCCTATTTCCCGAAGGTGGTGCCGATCGTCGTCGTCGCTGCCGTCGCGACGCTGATCATGAGCGCCATCGTCATCATGCTGGCCGAACTCTTCAGTGGCCGGGCGCTCCGCCCGACAGATGCGGCTTCAGAGACAATCGAGGCAGAAGCAGTCGTCGAGGAGAAACATGTGCCGCAGGCCGCTCCGATCGCCGCCGCCGCCGGAAAACCCGTTCAGCCGAGCATGCTCGCCGTCGTCGCGGACGAAGAGGATACGATCGAGGACGTGAAGGTTGCCGATGAGGGGCCAGAGGACGAGCCGGAGGATGACAATGAATTCTCCGTCGCCTCAGTTGCGGATTATCTCACCGGCAGCCGCGCGCCGCTGGCAATCGCCATATCTCCGACTGGTGACAATGGCTCGATGGCGACGGTTTCGCTGACCCGCATGCTCGCCGATGCCGGCCACCGCGTCATCCTGATCGATATGACCGGCTCCGGCTACCCCACGGAACTGATGGCCGAGGACCCGGCCGCCCTTGGCGTCACCGATCTGCTTTGCGGCGAGGCCGCCTTCGGCGACACGATCCACGGCGACCGCCTTTCCGACGCCCATCTCATTCCCCAGGGCCAGAGCGACGTGCGCCGCGCCATGCGCGGTGTCGACCGGCTGTCGTTGCTGCTCGATGCGCTCGCCGCCGCCTACGATCTCGTGGTGGTCGAATGCGGTTCGGCCGATGTCGCCGGCGTCTCGCGGCTGACGCGCAGCCGGGACGTCGAGATCATCCTCTCGCTGCCTGAGGTCGAGGAGACCATTTTCGTTGCATTGATGACGGAATTCCAGGCGGCCGGCTATGAGCGCGTCGTGCTGATGTCGGGCGGCGAAGGGGCCGAGCAGACGCTCGGCCGGGCCGCTTGAACGGTTAAAGCATGTCGCGCAAACGTGTGCAGCGGTTTTGCGGCAACGACATGCGTAACAAAAAGCTAAAGCGCAAGGAGCGAATCTGAAAGATCGCGACGCGCTTTAACCGACCCGTGCCCGGATGCCCTGGGCGAATTTATAGAGCTTCGGGCGCACCTTGATGTGCGCCTTGCCGCGGGTGACGAGCCGGTGGGCGGCGCCGGCGACGACGCCGAACGGCGATACCGGCAGCACCACGTCGTAATGCGCGGTCTCGACCGGCGCCCAGGAACGCTTGTAGGTCTGGTCGCCGAGGCCGAAATCGAACAGCTCGACGCCCTTGCCATGCAATCCTGAGATGGTCTGCCAATAGAGGAATTCGCCGGGGCTCGTATCCGGCACGAGCTCTTCATCGATCGCGCCGAACTGGCAGATTATATGGTCGCCCTTGCGCGAAATCCCTGAAATCGCGGCGATCTTACCCTCATGCTCGCCCTTGAGCCGGAGCATATGCATCTGCAGCCCGAAGTACTGCCTGCTGTCGTCCTGCTTGTCGATGAGACCATGCAGGAAGGTCTGCGTTTCCCCGTCGGCAAAGACGTCGGGCAGGCCGAGGCTGGCGAAGCGGGCGCTTTTCAGGCGGAAGAAGATATCGAGCAGGCCGTGCTGTTCTGCCGATGTCCCGGGAATGACGTATTCGAAGCCGCCGGCCGCCTCGAGGCGCTTCGACTGAACACGGAATTTCTTGCGTCGGTTCTTGGCGTTGAGCTGCTTCAGCGTGTCCTCGAAAGCGGGAAGGAACGGCAGCTGATAGGCATGATTCTGGTTCTGCACCATCGGCAGCCCGGCGAGCGGGCTCTCTCGCCCGCGCCATTCGAGCGGGATGTTCTGCAGCAGCAGCAGATCGGCGCGGCCCTTCAGCGCATGCCGGAGCTGGCCGGCGAACTCATGGGGGGCGATGGTCCTGCCGGCTTCGGCAAAGCTCTCGGCGAACAGGCCGGTATTGATATTGCTGTGATCGGCGGCAATGAATTTCGCCGTCCTGAGGCCGCGAGACTTGACGATCTCGATCGGCAGAATGAAGGCGGTCTGCCCCGCATGAGTGGCTTTGAGGATCGCAAGCGGCCGCTGGAAGGCGCTCGCCCAGGCGGCGCACCAGTCGTAGCTCTGATGCAGGGACTGGAGGTTGTCGCGCTCCAGCGCCCGCCATTCATCCTCCAGCGGCTGCATCGCGTCGAAGACTTCGATGTCGAGTTGGGTCATGGCGAGTTTCATGCTCAGCTGGCGCAGGCGCGAAATGGCCGTATCGGCCAGCGCCACGTCGTCGGACGGCTGTTCATGGACATCGAGTGGTTGCGTCTGCACGGTTTTCTCCGGTCAAGAATGCTGAACGGGAAGGTAGGTATGGCAGACGTATATTTGGTTTAACCGCAGGTGATGGGCGAGGTTTTCCGCGTATCACGGTTATTCGGCCGTTAATGGCCTATTGCTGCCGCGGTCCGGCCATCCATTTGATGATCACCATTGCCGGCAAGACCCAGAGCAGGCCGGTGAGCAGGAAGTAGAGCAGATGTCCCCACCAGGGCGCGTTGCCGAGCGTTGCCACCGCGATCGTATTCGCCACTAGCGCATAGACGACCACGAGCACGATGATGAGGATCGTGCCGATGAATTTGCGGAGGCGGACGGGCATCGGTTATCTCTCGGCATGGAGGGGACGAACCGGCGCGACGGCATGCCGCAAAGGTTCGGGGCTTGTTTTGCATGAGCCGGTGGGGCAAATCAACTGCCGGATAGAAGGAGACATCATGGCCGTCGCAAACCCGACCACGGAACAGGCGATCCTGAGCGAAATGCGCAAGCAGAATCGCGACCGCCGCGCCTTGCGCTTCTGGCTCGGCTTCGTGCTTTTGGCGCTCTTCTGTCTCGTACTCGTCGGCGGCGCCACGCGGCTGACCAATTCCGGCCTGTCGATCACCGAGTGGAAGCCGATCCACGGCGTCATCCCGCCGTTGTCGGCTGCCGAATGGGAGGAGGAATTCCGCCTCTACCAGCGCATTCCCGAATTTCAGCAGCTGAACAGTTCCATGACCGTCGATGAGTTCAAGGGCATCTTCTGGTGGGAATGGGCGCACCGGCTGATCGCGCGTGCCATTGGCGTAATTTTCGCGCTGCCGCTCATCTATTTCTGGCTGACGGGCCGGATCGAGAAGCGTCTGCGCTGGCCGCTCGTCGGCATCCTGGCGCTCGGCGGCCTGCAGGGGTTTATTGGTTGGTGGATGGTGTCCTCGGGCCTTTCCGTCCGCACCGACGTCAGCCAGTACAGGCTGGCGACGCATCTCGTCATGGCCTGCCTGATCTTTGCCGGCTGCATGTGGATCATGCGTGGTCTCTCACCGCATTCCGACGATGCGCCGCCGGCACGAAGCTCGCGCGGTTTTGCCGCCGCGATCGCCATTTTCGCGCTGTTCCAGATCTATCTCGGCGCGCTGGTAGCGGGGCTTGATGCCGGTTTCTCCTACAATACCTGGCCGCTGATGGATGGCGCCGTTATCCCTTCCGATCTGCTGATCCAGCAGCCCTTCTGGATCAATGCCTTCGAGAACCCGAAGACGGTGCAGTTCATTCACCGCATCGGCGCCTATACGCTCTTCGCATTGACGCTGATCAACATGGTGATCGCCCTTCGCGCAGCACCTTGGACCACCCATGCACGTCGCGCGATCCTGCTTTTCGTGCTGGTGACGCTGCAGGCGGCGATCGGCATAGCGACGCTGTTGATGCAGGTGCCGCTTCACTGGGGCCTGCTGCATCAAGCCGGCGCGCTGGTGGTTTTCGGCTTCGCCGTCGCCAACTGGCGCGGCTTTTACGGCGAATATCCGCACGGGACGATGATCGCGGAACGCGATTGAAGCGAGCGGCCGAGGCTTCGGGACGGAACTAGCGCAACACCCCATCGAGCAGCGGCATGCCGATGATCGCGGCGGCGGCGATCAGGACGTAGCAGGCGATGCGGAAGGTCCGCTCCTCGGCAAGCCCGAACAGTTTCGAGCTGCCATAGAGCCCGACCGCATAACTCGGCAGAATGACGACTGTGAGCGCAAAGACGGCAGGCACGAACAGTCCGCCGAAATAGTAGCTGATAGCGCTGAAGACGGACGAAATCGAGAAATAGAGCACCACATTCGCCCGGACACGGATGAAGTCGCTCTTGCCGCCGAGCCAGTAGGCGACGACCGGCGGCCCGCCGAGCTGCGCAGCGCCGCTGAAAAGCCCGGCGATCAGCCCGACTCCGCTGGTGAGCGGTGCGGACGCCTCCCCGTGATAGCGCCATCCCGATACCAGCAGCGCAAGCAAGGAGATAGCGATGATCGTGATGCTCCAGCGCAAGAGCAGCGGGTCGAGCAGCGCCAGCATCGCCGTGCCGGCCGGGACGCCGAGCGCCGCACCCGCCGCCATGACGAAAACCTCGGGTCGATTGGCGCCGCGCCAGGCCGGCGGAATCATCCCGAGTGTGGCAATGCCGTCAATGACGAGCAGGATCGGTGAGATCAGCTTCGGCCCGACGATCGCGCCGCCGAGCGGAATGAAGATCAATGCGGCGCCGAAACCTGAAAAGCCGCGGGCAAGCCCGGCGATGAAGGCAAATGCCATCAGCGCATAGATGCCATGATCGGGCAAGGCGGCGGCAAACCATACGCCGACGCCAGCGATAAGTGCATCCAGCGTCATGACATCGGCTCCGTGATTCGGGATGGGCAGCGAGAAAGGATGCGGTTTCATAGCCCAATCGCCATCGATGATCGAGCGCGAAAGCGATGCTGCGGCCGCCGAGGCAGGCGGCCGCGAGATCATGATGATGAGATCGACACGAAGCTTGAGCGGCATCAGGTCGATGCCGCCGCTCACGCCTTACGAGGCGAGCATCAGGTCCATGTTCTGCACCGCAGCGCCCGAGGCGCCCTTGCCGAGATTGTCGAGCAGCGCCACCAAATTGACCTGCGAAGCGCCCGGGGTGCCGAAGACGAAGAGCTTCATCGTGTCTTTGCCTTCGAGTTCGACGGCGTTGATACGGGGCAGGGTCTTGCTTTCGGCCAGTAGTACGACACTGACGATATCCTGGCCGGCATAATGAGCGACGAGGGCGGCATGGATGCTCTCCATCGTCGTGCCCTCGGCGAGATCGTCGAGATGCAGCGGCACCTGCACGATCATCCCTTGCGCGAACTTGCCGACCGACGGCGAGAAGATCGGCGCGCGGTCGAGCAGGCCATGCACGGTCATCTCGGGCACGTGTTTGTGGGTGAGCGGCAGGCCGTAGAGGAAATGCGGTGCGGTGATCGCATCCGGGTGATCCGGATTTTCCATCTGCGCAATCATCTGCTTGCCGCCGCCGGTATAGCCGGAGACCGCGTTGACCGTAATCGGATAGCCGTCCGGCAGAATGCCGGCGGCGCGCAGCGGCCGGATGAGGCCGATCGCTCCAGTGGGATAGCAGCCGGGATTGGCGACGAACCGGGCGGCAGCGATCTTGTCGGCCTGCTGCTTGTCCATTTCGGCAAAACCATAGGCCCAGCCGGGATTGACGCGGAAGGCGGTCGAGGTGTCGATGACGCGCACATTGTTGTTGGCCGAAACCATCTGCACCGCTTCCTTCGACGCATCGTCGGGCAGGCAGAGAATGGCGATGTCGGCGCCGTTCAGCATGTCCTCGCGCATGGCGGCGTTGCGCCGCTCGGCTTCGGGTATGGACAGAAGTTCGACATCGCGGCGGCCTGCCATGCGCGTGCGGATCTGCAGACCCGTCGTGCCGTGTTCGCCGTCGATGAAGATTTTCGGTGCCATGTTAAACCTGCGCTTTCAATGGGTTCTGAAGGTTTCCGGATTCAGTTTGAAGATGATAGGTCAGCCTTGTGACACGGCGATGGCGCGTCTCTCGGCATGAAGCCCCAGCATATACATCGCCACTGTTGCCCCCGCAATGGCGGTGATATCGGCATGATCGTAGGGCGGCGATACCTCGACGACGTCGGCGCCGCGGATATCGAGCTGGTGCAGACGCTGCAGCACCGAGAGGATCTTGGCGCTCGATGGTCCGCCTGAAACCGGCGTGCCGGTGCCCGGCGCAAAGGCTGGATCGAGGCAATCGATATCGAAGGTGAGATAGGCCGGCGCCCCGCGCGTATGGGAGATGATCGCCGAGGCGATATCGCTGGCGCTCATCTCCTCGACTTGATGACCGTAGAGAATATTGACGCCGCAATCCTCAGGCGCATGGGTGCGGATGGCGATCTGAATGGAGCGGTCGGGATCGATGATACCTTCGCGCGCTGCCCGCGCCACGAAAGAGCCGTGGTCGATGCGCCGTTCCTCGTCGAACCAGGTATCCTGGTGCGCGTCGAACTGCACGAGCGCGAGTGGGCCATGTTTTGCCACATGGGCTTTCAGCAGCGGCCAGGTGACGTAATGATCGCCGCCCAGCGTCAGCAGGAAGGCACCGCTGTCGAGGATGACATTCGCCTGTCGTTCGATGGCGGCTGGCGTGTCCTGATGATTGCCATAGTCGAGCAGGCAATCGCCGTAGTCGATCACGGCCATTTCGGCGAAGAGTTCGCGGTTGAAGGGATATTGCGCATCATTGTCGAAGATCGCCGAGGCACGCCGGATCGCCTGCGGCCCGAAGCGTGTGCCCGGCCTGTTCGATGTCGCAGCATCGAAGGGAATGCCCCAGACGGCGACGTCGACGCCGGCGAGCTCCTTGGTGAAGCGGCGGCGCATGAAGGACAGCGCGCCGGCAAAGGTCGGATCGCTGGCAGCGGAGGTGAGGCTGGTCGCCGTGAAGGCGTGGTCAATCGATCTGTTCGCCAAATCATGCTCCTTTTTCGGTCGCAAAATCATAGTCGCGTTCGATACGGACGCTGCATTGTAGGATCTCCGCACGATGCCAGAGCGTCGGGCGGCGGGTCTCTCGCGAAGGAATTGGCCGATCCCCCGCGCGCAGAAAGGGGTAGGCGAGGTGCGGACGGATTTCAAGCAATCGTTCGGACGACGGCCGCTCGTTATCGTCGAGCGACCGTCATTTGTCCGCTGCCTATCCGGCCGGCTCCCGCAGGCACCACAATCCAGCCAGCGTTGTCAGCGCGGTCGCTGAGACATAGCCCGCGAGCGGCCAGGCGCTGTCACTGCCGAGCAGAATCACGAAGAAGGTTCCGGCAAAGCCGACGATGATGCTCGCGACGCAGGAATAGGGCGCGACCGCCGTCCCGGCCGTATCGCCAAAGGCGTCGAGCGCGCCGTTGGCGGTGACCGCCGTCGCAACGACGATACCGATCGCGATGATCCACATCGGCACGACGAAGCTGACGAGGGAAGGCTGCAGAAACAGCTGTCCAAAGGTAAGCAGCACGGCGCCGAGAAGCAGCATTGCCATGCCTCTGGCAAGGCTGCCTGCAATGCCCCAGCGCATGACGAAACGCTTGGCGAAACGCGCCGTCACGATCATCACCAGCGCCACCGTGGCAAAGATGAAGCTGAAGGCGATGCCGGAAAAACCGGCTTTGTCGATCAGGATACGGGGTGCCGTCGAGAAGAAGACGAAGAAGGCGCCCATCGCCGTGCTGAAGCCGCCCGTATAAACCCAGAAGGGAAGGCTTGTAAGGATCGGGCGGAGAGCGATCTTCGCGGTAACGGCAGGGCGGGTTTCGTGCCATCGCATGCCGGCGTTGAAAAGGGCGGCAACCGCAAGGAGGCCGATGACGAGGAAGATGGCGCGCCAGCCGAAGCGATCCGCGATCAAGGCTCCGATGATCGGGCCGAGTGCGGGCACGAAGGAGAGGATGGATCCGAGAAGGCTATAGATCGTGCTGCTTTCGGGACGCCCGGCGTAGACGTCACGCACGGTTGCGAAAGTTGCAACGAGGGTCGCCGACGCGCCGACTGCCTGCAGCAATCTCAAGACCACGAAGATCGGCGCCGACGAGGAGCCGGCAAGCAGGAAGGATGAAGCGGCAAAGAGTGCAGCACCTCCAAGCAGGACAGGCCGTCGTCCGGCAGTATCGGAAATTGGGCCGAAGACGATCTGGCCGACACCGAGCACGAGCATGTAGAGGCTGAGGGTCAGTTGGATGACCGCCGGCGAAGTGCCGAGCGCCTCCGGCATGACCGGCACGATCGGCAGATAGATATCCATGGCGAGCGAGGCCAGGATGTCGAACGGTGCCATCAGCAGCAAGGCTGCCGGCAGGGGATAGGTCCATTGCTGGATTTTGGGATAAGACATGGGAAAGAACCCGCTCAAATGATTTCATTCGGCGGCGATCTGTCTCTTCATCAGTATCGGGATTGACCGGACAGACGCCGCAACAACAGGGCAGAGTTGTTGCGGCTTATTTGTCTGCGGACTTGGTTGTTCCCATGATTCGACCCTGACTGCGGCTTTGCTCATTTCCGAAGCGCTTTGCCAAGTTTCTACCAGCAGAGCGGGAATGCGACAATGGCATACCGGCACGCTTCCGATTGGTTTAAACAGCGCAAAAAAGGCCGGGTTGCCCCGGCCTTCGTAAATTCCATCTGTCCGAAGCGATTAACGCTTGGAGAACTGGAACGAGCGGCGGGCCTTTGCCTTGCCGTACTTCTTGCGTTCGACGACGCGGCTGTCGCGGGTCAGGAAGCCGCCCTTCTTCAGTACCGCGCGCAGGCCCGGTTCGAAGTAGGTAAGCGCCTTGGACACGCCATGGCGAACGGCACCGGCCTGGCCGGAGAGGCCGCCGCCGGCAACGGTTGCGACGATGTCAAACTGGCCGTCACGGGCAGCCGCAACGATCGGCTGGCGCAGGATCATCTGCAGCACCGGACGGGCGAAATATTCCGCGAATTCCTTGCCGTTGACGGTGATCTTGCCGGAGCCCGGCTTGACCCAGACGCGGGCGACGGCGTTCTTGCGCTTGCCGGTCGCGTAGGAGCGGCCGAGCGAATCGACCTTGCGGACGTGGGCCGGAGCAGCAGCTTCGGAAACCGTGCCGAGATCCTTCAGGGAGGAGAGGTCAGCCATATCAGGCGCTCCTTACGTTCTTTTTGTTGAGCGCGGCAACGTCGAGGGCGACCGGCTGCTGGGCTTCATGGGGATGGTTGGAGCCGGCGTAAACGCGCAGGTTCTTCATCTGGCGACGGCCGAGCGGGCCACGCGGAACCATGCGTTCGACGGCCTTTTCGAGGACGCGCTCCGGGAAGCGGCCTTCGATGATCTGGCGTGCGCTGCGTTCCTTGATGCCGCCGGCATAACCGGTGTGCCAGTAGTAGACCTTGTCGGAATACTTCTTGCCGGTGAAAACGACCTTTTCGGCATTGATGACGATGACGTTGTCGCCGTCGTCAACGTGAGGCGTGAAGGTTGCCTTGTGCTTGCCGCGCAGGCGCATAGCGATGATGGAAGCGAGACGGCCAACGACCAGCCCTTCGGCGTCGATGATCACCCACTTCTTCTCCACCTCTGCAGGCTTCTGGGAGAAGGTTGCCATAGTGAATACTCTCTTTTGGGACCCTTGGCCCGAGGGCTTGAAGGGCGTTTCTTGTTGCTTGGATTGGCAGGCTTTAGGCATGCCAAAAAGAAAGCAGCCCGGACAGGCTGCGTTCTGGGGCGGTGTATAAAGGCAATGTGACACTGGGTCAATATCGATTTCCCGAAGGTTTGGAAAAATTTTGAAGCAAAAACAAATACTTAGATATGTGGTATTTGGATACCTCATATTTCTGCGGTCGCGAACTGTTGCGTCTGACGTTTTTCACGTCATTTCTGCCGGTTTGAAATCGCGTCCCCTGGTCCAAAGCGGTTCTCAACCTTTGAACGCGCGCAGGCATTTCATCATTTCGCGAAGGCCGCGTGTCAGATGTTTGTCCCGGCGCAGAACCATGCCGAGGCGGCGCGTGAGCCGCGGGTTTAGCGATGAAGTCGTCACCAGGCCGGCGCGGTCGCGCTTCAGCGCCAGCCCCGGCAGGATCGACCAGCCGAGCCCCACGGCCACCAGCTCCTTGATCGCCTCGATGCTGCCGAACTCCATCGCAGGTCGGATCCTGGTATCCGGTGCAGCCAGCCACGCGTCGATCGCCCGCCTGGTATTGCCGCCCTCATAAAGCAGCAGCGTCCTGTCGCGCATGAAGGCGGCGTCCGGCCCGCCTTCGGGCATCAGGCTGCCCGCAGGCGCGACGGCCAGCAATTCCTCCTCGTAGAACGGCTCGATCTCGAAGTTCCGTCCCGATGCCGGCAGGGCGACGACGGCGATATCGAGGCTGTTGGCCTCCAGATCGCGCAGAATGTCATCGGCATCGCCGATGCGCACGGTGATTTCGAGGCCGGGCATGGATTTTCTAGCAACGGCGATGGCGCGAGGAAGCAGATGGATCGACGCCGTGCCGCCGCTGCCGATGCGCACACGGCCGCTGGCGCCATCTCTATACGGCATCATCGCTTCTTCCGCGGCGGCCGATTCCTGAAGCAGTCGCCTTGCATGCACGAGCAGGTCGAGGCCTGCCGCGGTCGGCTGCGCCCGCCGCCCGACACGCTCGATCAGCCGGACGCCAAGCCGCTGTTCGAGCCCCTTCACCTGCAGGCTGACGGCCGGCTGCGTCAGGCCCTCCTTGTCGGCCGCAGCCGTAAAGCTTCCGAGATCGGCGACATTGACGAAGGCGGCAAGCTGATCGAGGTGGAGAGGCATACAAAAGAGATCCTTATGCATATCATAATATCCATAAGCTTCTTTCGCGGCATCTTCCAGCGCATCTTTCATCCGTTGAAGAAAGGAAGAAGAGATGGCCCTGGAATTAAGCGGGATCCTTGACACACCTCGCGATATCGTTCGGTCGAGACTTCGCGGCATGGCGCGCTGGAGCCTGCGGCTGCTGATGACGATCGAACATCACCTCGAAAAGCGCCGCAGCCGCCGCACGCTTTTGGAACTCACCGACGACGAGCTTTGCGATGTCGGTCTGACCCGTGCGCAGGCGAGCGCAGAAACATCGAAGTCGTGGTTCTGGTCCTGACGGCAACGGTCTCTGCGGGGAGTGTGGATCCTGCTCGAAATTTCCGGCGCCTTGTGGCAAAACGTCTGCCTGGAATCGAGCGCAGGGAGCAGCATCATGGCCGAAATCGTATCCTTCCGGAAGGACGCCGCCGGAGCGGAAGAGGGCGGCATGCTGACCCGCTCGCTGCGCGACGGCGTGCTGCGGCTCGTGCTCAACAACCCACCGGCCAATGTGCTTTCGATCGCGCTTCTCGAAGCGCTGATGCAAGAACTCGAGACGGCCGGGGCGGAGCCGGATGTGCGCGTCGTCGTCATCGCGTCGACCGGCAATGTCTTTTCCGCCGGGCATGATCTCAAGGAACTCACCGCCCATCGCGCCGATGAAGATCAGGGGGGCGGTTTCTTCGAAAGGTCCTTCCGGCTCTGCGCCGATCTGATGCTGAAGATCGCGCATCTGCCGAAGCCTGTCATCGCCGAGATCGACGGGCTTGCAACGGCTGCGGGCTGCCAGCTCGTTGCCTCCTGCGATCTGGCGATTTGCACGGACAATTCGACATTCTGTACGCCGGGCGTCAACATCGGCCTGTTCTGTTCGACGCCGATGGTGGCCGTTTCCCGTGCCGCGCACCGCAAGCAGGCGATGGAGATGCTGCTGACCGGCGAGACGATCGACGCCTCGACCGCCAAGGACTTCGGCCTCGTCAACCGTATCGTGCCAAAGCAGTATCTGGCGCAGGTGGTTTCCAAATATGCGGCTGTGATCGCCAGCAAGTCGCCACTGACACTGAAGATCGGCAAGGAAGCCTTCAACCGGCAGCTCGAACTGCCGGTGGAGGCGGCATATGATTATGCCGCCAGGGTGATGGTCGAGAACATGCTGACTGAGGATGCGCAGGAAGGGATCGGCGCCTTCCTCGGCAAGCGCAAGGCCGAATGGACAGGTGAGTGATCACGCCAGTTTCAGAAGCAGCCCGCCGATCGCGATGACGACGCCGGCGACGTAGCGCCAGATGCTGGCTTTTTCCTTGAAGACGGTGATCGAGATCACCAGTGCAAACAGGATTGCGGTTTCGCGCAAGGCTGCGACGGTCGCGACCGGGGCTTTCGTCATCGCCCAGAGTGCCAGCCCGTAGGAAGCGATCGAGCCGGCGCCGCCGATAAGGCCGCGCCACCAGTTGCGGCGAACGTGACGCACGACCGCGAAAGCGCCGCGCTGGGATGCTGCCCAGGAAAACAGCAGCAGCGGCGGCAGCAGCGACATCCACAAAGTGTAGGAAACCGCATTGCCGGAGATGCGCGCGCCGATTCCGTCGACATAGGTGTAGCTGGCGATGACGCAGGCATTGGCAAGCGAGAGGATGACGGCGCGGCTGCTGCCGCGCCGCGCCTCGAGGGCGAGTGTCAGCACGCCGGCCGAGATCGTCATCGTGCCGGCAAGGGCGCCGCCGGAAAGATTTTCCTTCAGGATGAAACCGCTTGTCGCAGCGATCAGCAGCGGCGCGCAGCCACGCATCAGCGGATAGACAAGGCCGATATCGCCGGCCCGGTAGGCGGCGGCGACCAGCTGGAAATAGGCGAACTGCAGGATGGCAGAGGCGCCGATGAACGGCCAGGCCGAGGCGTGCGGCAACGGCAGGAATGGCAGGAACGGCAATGCCGAAACCGCGCCGCCGGCCGAGATCAGCGCCGCATCGAGGGACTTATCGCTCCCCGCCTTGATGATGGCGTTCCATGTCGCGTGCAGCAGTGCGCCGAAGAGAACGAGCAGGATGACGTCGAGAGGCAAGGGAGTAATCCGGAAAGGATGAGAGGAAGCGGAACACGCCTCGCCTTCGGCGTTTCAAATTCGTGAAAAGACAACTGGGATTTGCACGAAATTGCATGGCGGCGGTCGCTTACGTGTCCATATGACGAATAGCATCCTTTCAGGAGGTGAACAATGGCGACCCATTGGAGCAATTTTTACGTGCGCGCGACATGCGTTCAATCCACGCGATCCTTTCAACTATGAGATGTTTCTAATGGATGCGGGAACAAATCGTGGCGTTATCGAGAACAAAAAGAGAAAATACCTGCAGGAATTCGACAACTGATTATTCTATGGTGCTGAAATATAGATATTATTCTATAACTTTGACATAAGGGAAAATTAAAGCTTCTGATTGTGCAATCATCGCGAAATCGCAGCGCGGGATTGATCTCAAACCTTTCGCAACCGCGAAAGGCGTACTGTTCCTGCGCCCGACATGACGGCGAAAAACATCAGAGCTGATGATGCGGAACGAAGAGCATCCCGTCAAGGTTGTCGATGTTCTGGCAGTTCAGCACTTGGCAGCGGGGAGTGTCTTTTGAAGGGATATATGTCCATTCCGCATAATCGGTCGCGTCGCAATAATTGCTGTTGCGGACATAGCGATCGTAGAGCGGCAAGCCACGGGGAGACTGGTAGCGGAAGATGACCGCGCCCTGATTGTGGATGGCGGCACGCACGCTGGCACAGCTCATGGTGAGCGGATTGTAGCGCGAGATCGCCAGCGCCGGCGATGCGGCCAGCACGAGCATGAGGGCAAGAGCGACTTTTTTCATCGAATCATCCTCAGGGAGTATCCAATTCATATATACGGAAAAGATGCCCAGTCGGTTTCACGGACACGCAAAAAAATATGCCGGCCGCGCCGAAGGGCTTTCGGGAGTGGAGAAATGGACATGAATCACGACGCCTACACGGATGATTACCTCGCCGGAATCCTGCATTCTGTAAAGACCATCGCGCTGACCGGCGCTTCGCCCAATCCGGCCCGGCCGAGCAACGGCGTCATGGGCTATCTGCTGTCGCGCGGCTACGAGGTCATTCCTGTCAATCCGGGGCAGGCGGGCAAACAGATCCAGGGCCGTACCGTGTATGCCCGGCTCGCCGACATTCCCGTGCCGATCGACATGGTCGACGTCTTTCGCGCCTCCGAATATCTGGACGGGGTCGTCGAGGAGGCGCTGGCGCTGAGGCCGCTGCCGAAGATCATCTGGTCTCAGCTTGGTGTGCGCGACGATGCGGCTGCGGCAAAGGCGGAGGCCGCCGGCATCCAGGTGGTGATGAACCGCTGCCCGGCGATCGAGTATCCCCGTCTTATTGCCTGAGTTGCGGTGCACTGAGACGGATTTTCCACCGAACGCCCACGGGTTGAAACGGATCGCGATTAACTTTCGCAAGCGACCGGCTATGATCCTGCCCGTCAGCAACAACTGGAGGACGACATGGCCAAGAACGATCCGGGATTTAACACGTTGGCGATCCATGCCGGTGCGCAGCCCGACCCGACGACTGGGGCGCGGGTAACGCCGATCTACCAGACGACCGCTTTCGTCTTCAGTGATTCCGATCATGCCGCCGCCCTTTTCGGCCTGCAGGCCTTCGGCAACATCTACACCCGCATCATGAACCCGACGCAGGCCGTGCTCGAGGAGCGTGTCGCAGCGCTCGAGGGCGGCACCGCAGCCCTTGCCGTCGCCTCCGGCCATGCGGCGCAGGTGATCGTCTTCAACAATATCATGCGCCCCGGCGAGAATTTCATCGCTGCCCGCCAGCTCTACGGCGGCTCGATCAACCAGTTCGGCCATGCCTTCGAGAATTTTGGCTGGCAGGTGCGCTGGGCCGATGCCGCCGATCCGGCAAGCTTCGAAAGCCAGATCGACGACAAGACGCGCGGCATCTTCATCGAGAGCCTCGCCAATCCCGGCGGCACTTTCGTCGATATCGCCGCCATCGCCGACGTCGCGCATCGCAACGGCCTGCCGCTGATCGTCGACAATACGATGGCAACGCCTTATATCATCCGTCCGATCGAGCACGGCGCCGACATCGTCGTGCATTCACTGACGAAGTTTCTTGGCGGCCACGGCAATTCCATGGGCGGCCTCATCGTCGACGGCGGCACCTTCGACTGGTCGAAATCCGGCAATTATCCGATGCTGTCGAGCCCGCGGCCGGAATATAACGGTATGGTCCTGCACGCGACTTTCGGCAATTTCGCCTTTGCGATTGCTGCCCGTGTGCTCGGCCTGCGCGACCTCGGGCCGGCGATCTCGCCCTTCAACGCTTTCCTGATCCTGACCGGCATCGAGACGCTGCCGCTCAGGATGCAGCGCCACAGCGACAATGCGATCGCCGTCGCGAAGTGGCTGAAGGCGCACAGCAAGATTGCCTGGGTGAACTATGCCGGCCTCGACGACGACCCGAACCACGCCCTGCAGCAGCGCTACTCGCCGAAGGGCGCCGGCTCCGTCTTCACCTTCGGCGTCAAGGGCGGCTATGAGGCGGGCAAGACGCTGGTCGAGGGGCTGGAGCTCTTCTCCCATCTTGCCAATATCGGCGACACCCGTTCGCTCGTCATCCATCCGGCCTCGACGACGCACCGGCAGTTGACAGACGAGCAGAGGATCGCTGCCGGCGCAGGCCCTGACGTGGTGCGCCTCTCCGTCGGCATCGAGGACGTCAAGGACATCATCGCCGATCTCGAACAGGCACTCTCGAAGATCTGATGTGGTTCGCAACAAACGTTTTTTAATTTCGCAGATGATGTTTGTCGGCATACAGCCATAAAATCAGCGCCGAGGCGACGATCGCGCAGCCATACGGTCGTAACGATCAAGCGTGAGCGCGCTCGGACTTTGGGGAAGGGTTCAAGACCACGATCGCGCTGTTGAACCAAATCTAGCGATCAGCACGGCAAGCGCTGCCACCATGATAAGATAGGCGACGAAGGCCTGCCACGCTCCCATTGGGAGACCGACAAGCAGGAGAGTGTCATTTCCACCTGGGATAAGGAGCGCCCCAAAGCCCATCAGCAAGCCTCCAATTGTTCTTCGCGACACGCTCTTCCATGTCGGCGGCCAGCTCAGTGAAAACTGATGCCGGCGAATTCTCGCCGAGACGAGACTGCCGCTAAACATGCAGACAAAGATGAGTGAACTCGTCACCGGGATCGAAAGCATCGATCCGACCGAGGTCGTGACTGAGAAGCGAGGGGCGAACGCCGATAAGGTGGCCGAAGTTATGCCAATAGTACCCATTGCCAATGTCAGCCGACGGAAGTTGGTCTCCGATTTGATCGAGACGCCGAGTCTCAGGAGTAGGAACACGAACAAAACCACCAACAAGGCTTCTAGCGCAAGCGGCGGTGAAGCGCTGATTGGCATCGGCTCCGCGCGCAGATTGAACACAGAATCGAGGGACAGGATCACAAGAATCCCGAGGAAGGTGAAACCGAAATCCATCTCTCCGTTACCAAAGTGCCCTACCGATCCAAAAATGCAGGCACCGTTTACATATACGCCGACACCAAAAAGGATGGCTGCGCCGACCATGTGAACCAAAGGCGACCATCCACCATTCATGGTCGGCAACTTGTCGAGGATGATATAGGCGATCGCGGCCCACACTGCGCATTCGGCCAGAGCGAGAAATCGCGCGGGTCTGCGTTCGGAAATCAATTCCGTCGTAGCGATGAAGGTGCAGATCGACCCGTGGTTCATCGCGAAGCCGAGGACGAAGCCCAGCCCTCCAATCAAACCGAAACTGGCCCACGTCTCGAAGTCTGCCACCCCAATGCCGTGGGAGAACCCGTTCACGGCACCAATCCTCCGTACGTTCAGTGAAGAAGATCGCGGGCACAATGACACGAGTTTGGAACTTAGTGAATGGCGAACGCCCCGATCCAGGCTTGGATCGGGGCGTTCGCACGAATGGCAGATGTGCCGAGCTTCCGGATTTAGGTTCTCGTGAAGCGGATTGCGGTAAGGGAATCCATTGCAATCCAGAGTGATAGCGCCAGAAGGCCGACGTCTTTGAGCAGGAACTGGCCAGGAGCGACCGAGATGGCCGGGAACCCGAGTTCGGGAACAATCACGCCAGGGGTCGTAATCATGAAGCTGATAGTGGTGACAAACAGTCCGGACGACAGGACGCCTCCCACAAGCGAATAAATCGGGTTGACAAGTCTTGCGGCTATAAGTGCGCCGATGCTGAGTTCGAGGACTCCCAGGAAGCTCGAAAAGCCTCGCACGCTCAAGATGGAGTACATCCAGCTTACAAGAGGATTGTTGCTGACCAGATCGACCAGTCCTTGGGCCTCGTAGGCTGTGAATTTCATGCCGCCAAACCAGGCATAGATCACGATGATTGATACATAGAGGCCACCGGTGGTTGCCGTGCGGCCATAGGTCTCTGCTAGATGCAGGATGCCTGCGATGCGTTTCGATTTCGGCTGGATGCCGACATGATCGATAAATTGGGTCATTTCCTTCTCCCATTGATGTCTGGCCTTTGCGGTCAGTTCGACGACCCAAATCCAGAACGATACAGATCTGTATCGATGTTGAGTTAATACTGCTGATCTGTATCGTTTTCAAATCACGAAATCGCGATCCATGTCGCTTCCGATTGACGGTGCAGCATGGCGACTTGCGCGTAACTGTCAGCTGCAGCCGTATTCTGTTCCCAGCCAACAAGCCATTGCTTACCATCCGACGAGTGATTAAGTATCACTACAGATCAGTATTTTTCGGTGAGGGATAATGCGGCGATCGGAAATCAGGGACCATCTGCTCGAAACATCTTTGCGCCTGTTCAACAAGCATGGTTACCATGCGACTGGCATTGACTTGATTATCGCGGAAAGTGGCGTAGCGAAAACGACCCTATACCGACACTTCGAGACAAAGGAGGACCTGATCCTCAAGGCGCTCGAGCGGCGCGACGAAGAGGATCGCCGTAAGATGCGCGAGTTTGTCGAGAAGCGTGCGACCGATCCGATGGAGCGAATTCTGTCGACGTTCGATTTTCTGGAACTCTGGTTCAAGGACAAGGATTTTAGAGGCTGTGGATTTATGGCTGCTGCTGGAGAACACAAGGACATCGCTGATCCCGTGTTCCGAGCGGCGGAGATGCACAAACGCTTGGCGCTCGCCTACTTCGAAGAACTGGCTCATGCTGTGCGATTCCGCGACCCTCGGCGTGTGGCGGATGAAATCAATCTTCTCCATGAAGGAGCAACGGCGGTAGCCCAAATGGTTCGCTCAGCGGAGCCTGCCGGTCAGGCTAAACGAATGGCAACGGCGCTCCTTTCAACGATGGATCGCGGTTAGTCTGAAACGAGACTGTGCGGTCACGCATGAGGGCATTACCAGCGAAGTGAGATAGCCAGACCTTCGTCCGCAATTTGTCGCGTGCTGCGTAGTCGTGAATTGCCTGTGCGAGGTCGCCGAAAACGGGGCTGTCCTCGTCCGCGCCGATCTCTGCCAGCTGCATCGTGTACCACGCGGTGATCCCACCCTCGGGGGCTTGCGAGAACCTTGGGTTTCTGATCGTCTTTCCAGAGATTGGGAAGTGAAGGCTCAAGGACGAGCGCACGTGCGAGGCCGACGATGTCGACTGCACCGCTTGCCACAGCGTCTTCGGCCTGAGCGCGCTCCTTGAAGCAGCCTGTCAGCATAAGAGGCTTGGCAGTCATAGCGCGCGCGTTTTGCGAATTCGAGGAAATAGGGTCCGCGTCCGGACCTGTCGGAGGCGGATTTTGCTCCAGGAAAGTAGAAGGCAACTGAAGCGGCTCGAACAGGGGTCAACGAGTTTGCATTAGAGATTCCACGAGAAATACTCCGGCATGCATTTTTATCGGCGAAAACGGGGAGCACGGCAACACCAGCACGAAGATCTATGCGACGGGATACAAAATCGCTAATGATTTCAAATAATCCCACGCAGGCATTGGCTGCGAAGGAGACTGACATCAGAGAGGTCCATGACGACGATGGCAAATTTCATCACCTTCAGCATCGACGGCGTCGAACCCGAGTTCGGCGCCCCGGAGCCCGGCCGGATCATCTCCGGCGATCCGCAATTCCGTACGTGGAACCTAGAGGAGAGAGAAGGTGGCCTTTATTCCGGCGTCTGGGAGGCGACACCCGGCAAGTGGCGGATCGTCTACGAGGAATGGGAATATTTCAGCCTGCTGGCCGGCCATTCGATCGTGACGGAGGACGGCGGTGAGCCGGTTCATCTGAAGGCAGGTGACCGGATGATCCTCAGACCCGGCTTCAAGGGAACGTGGGAAGTCGTTGAAACGAATCGCAAGGACTACGTGATCAAGGTTTGAGCGGGCCGGCAAATGGGGCGCGACGAAGCCGGGCCTTTCCCCGTTTTCGGCTTCGCCTTTTGTCGTCGCAGTCGCAGCGATGATCCGAAACGGCAAGCGGGCAAAGACGGTGCTTGTGGCCTCATATCCCGGATTTGAATGCTTTTAACCAATCCCATTAATCGTGCCTACATCGGCAAATGCTAAACCCTTATCTGCAGCGCATTGCGGACATGATGTCTCCTGCCGTCCCCCAGACATGGCCTTGCAATTAATCTTTGCGGAATTTGCATGTCGTCGAATCTTGCAGCCGGGCACGTTCGGACTCAAACGTCTTCCATCATTGCGACAACCGTCTGCTTCCTTGTCGTCGCTCTCGTATTGACCGGCCTTATGGCACATGTCGTCGCCACGATGACCCGGTCGGCGAACGAGATCGACGATGCCAGGGCCAGTCGCGCCGCCCGCGCGGCGGTCGCAGCCTTTGTGGCTCGCTTGAGCGGGACAACGACGGACAATGCCATATGGGACGATGCCTACAGTGCTGTCTCATCTCCGACCGCTGCGGATTGGGCCTATGAGAATTGGGGAAAAACCAGCGAGGATTATGCGCTTTATGACGGCGCGATCGTGACCGGCCCTGACGGGTCTTCGATCGTCTCGGCCTACGCCAAAGGCAAGCCCTTCCAGCCGGGCACGTTTTTCGGGGAAGCCTTTTATCAGCAGATCAATGCGGCTGCAGCTCCGGCCAAGGCGCCGGTGGTCAATTTCATCAAGACCGAAAGCGGTATGGCACTCATCGCCTCGCAGGCGATCCAGCCGTTCGAGGCCGCCGCCGAGGTTCCGAAGTTCAGCGTGCTGAGTTTCTACAAGGCCTTTACGTCGGAGGTACTCGACACTCTCTCCAACGAACATGAACTCGAGGGGCTGAGCCTTGAGACGACGCCCAAGCCGGGATTCCTGAACACGCCGATCACCGACATCAAGGGAGGCGTGATCGGCTACCTCGTTTGGCCGAGCAAAGCGCCCGGAAGTGCCGTGTTTCAGCAGGTCTATCCTTATCTTGCAGCTTCTACCGTCGTTCTTTCGCTATTCTTGATCGGCGTTCTGTTGGTTGGCGCATCCGAAGCGCGGCGCCTGCGCCAACTGGCGCAAACAGCTCGCTTCGAAGCGAGCCATGACAGCTTGAGTGGCTTGTTGAACAGACAGGGTCTTCTCCGCCTGCTGGAGGATCTGGAGAGCCCGGAACCTTCGTCACCGCGGCTTTACTTGGTTGATCTCGACGGCTTCAAGGCGGTCAACGATGCTTGGGGGCATGCGGTTGGGGATGATTTGATCCGGATCGTCTCGAACGCGCTGATGACCAGTCATCCCGAAGTCCTAGCCGCGGCCCGGCTGGGAGGCGACGAATTCGCGTTGGTGCACGTTGGAGCCACTGCACGCGAAGAGATGGAAGAGGCGATTCTGGCGCTGTTTGCCGAGCCCTTCAAAATTGACGGGCGAACGATCGAAGTTGGCGCAAGCATCGGAGCTGCGGCGCACGATGGAGACATATCGCCTTTGGAGCTTCTTCGCAGAGCCGACATGGCCCTCTATCGAGCCAAGGCAAATGGTAAAGGTCAGGCGGTTGAATACGATCCCGAACTGGACCGGGAACGCATACGGGTCGCCGAGCTGGAAGGTCTCTTGAAAAACGCCATCGGCAGCGGCGCAATCGAAGCTGTTTTCCAGCCTCTCGTCTCTGCTTCGACCGGCGCTGTCACCGGTCTTGAAGCACTGGCGCGCTGGAAAACTGCAACGGGAAACGTCAGCCCGGAAATATTCATCCCGCTTGCTGAAAGGTGTGGCCTCATCGATGCCCTTGGCGTCCATATGCTGAGAACGTCGATCGGGCATGCCAAGAGCTGGCCCGGTCTGACTTTGTCGGTGAACGTTTCGCCGATCCAGCTCTGCAATCCGGAATTTGCTGCCCAGGTGATCGCGATCCTGCAGGAGTTGGATTTCGATCCAAACCGCCTGACACTGGAAATCACCGAAGGCGTTCTGATGACAAATCCGGATCAGGCCCGTCGGTCGATAGACCAACTCAAGCGCGTCGGCATAAAGTTTGCTCTTGATGATTTTGGCTGCGGCTACGCCAGCATCGGTGCATTGCGGCAGTTTGGGTTTGATCGCATGAAGATCGACCGCTCGCTCGTGTCCGCTCTCGATGTAACCGCAAATGGCGCCGATATTCTTCGGGCAACCATCTCCCTGGCGACTGCTCTGCAGATACCCGTGACCGCCGAAGGTATTGAGAATACCCGTCAGGCGGCGATCTTGCGAGACGCCGGCTGCGACCAGCTTCAAGGGTATATGCTCGGAAAACCCATGTCGGCATGCGACATATCCAGCAGGCTGCGAGAAGAGTCGGCCGCGTGATCTCGTAAAGGCCATCGCACGAATTCGGTATCGGCCACGAGCCGCCCGGTATTTCGAAATCCTGAAAACGACATTTGCAGGCATCGCTGCGGCAATCCACCACAGCCATGCGTCAATCTATCCCAATGTTTTTGCTAAGGCTTTGTTAAATCCGCGATTCAATCGAAAGGCCGTAACTGCCGCGTTTGACGCACGGCCCTGCATTCGGTTTCGGCGGTCAAAAACCGTCATCAAACTGTAATAAAACGCGCCTAGCCCGCCTGATGTGACGAGAATTTCAGCGCCCCGACAATGGACACCCCCTCCATGGCGCTGGCCTCATTGTTTTTCAAATCCATTAGGGAAGCGCTCATATGCTCACCAAGAAACTTCTTTCGGCCTGCCTCGGTGCGGGCCTGGTCGCCGCGCTGGCGGTTTCGGCCTCCGCCGCCGATATCACCGGCGCCGGCTCCACCTTCGTCTACCCCGTCCTGTCCAAGTGGTCTGCGGACTACAACAAGCAGACCGGCGACAAGCTGAACTACCAGTCGATCGGTTCGGGCGGCGGCATCGCCCAGATCAAGGCTGCAACGGTTGACTTCGGCGCGTCCGACGCCCCGATGAAGCCGGAAGACCTGACGACTGGCGGCTTCGGTCAGTTCCCGCTCGTCGTCGGCGGCATCGTGCCCGTCATCAACGTCAAGGGCATCAAGTCGGGCGAACTGAAGCTCACGGGCAAGGTTCTCGCCGACATCTACCTCGGCAACGTCACCAAGTGGAACGACAAGGCCATCGCCGATCTGAACCGCGGTTTGAAACTGCCCGACAGCCAGATCGCCGTCGTCCACCGTTCGGACGGTTCGGGCACCTCCTTCAACTGGACCAACTACTTCTCCAAGGTCAACGAAGACTGGAAGAGCAAGGTCGGCGAAGGCACGGCCGTCAACTGGCCGGTCGGCATCGGCGGCAAGGGCAATGAGGGCGTTGCCGCATACGTCACCCGCGTCAAGGATTCGATCGGTTATGTCGAATACGCCTACGCCCTGCAGAACAAGCTGCCTTACGTGCTGATCCAGAACGCCGCAGGCCAGTATCCGAAGCCGAATGCCGAAAGCTTCTCGGCTGCAGCTGCGAGCGCCGAATGGACCAAGGCTCAGGACTTCTACCTGATCATGACCAATGCTCCGGGCGAAAAGGCCTGGCCGGTGACTGCCACGACCTGGGCGATCATGTACAAGGAGCCGAAGGATGCGGCGCGCTCCAAGGCCGCCTTCGCCTTCTTCAAATGGGCGCTCGAAAACGGCCAGAAGGAAGCTTCCTCGCTCGACTACGTTCCGCTTCCGGAAACTCTGGTGAAGCAGATCGAAGATTACTGGACGGCCTCCTTCAAGGGCTGATCCTGACGAAACTGCGGCCGGGGCGGCAAGCCAAGCTTTCCGCCCCGAATCCTTTGACATCCTCAAAGCAGCAGAGCGGACGGATATGAGCGAAGCAATGGCATCGCTGCCCGCCACAACCGCGGGCGTCAAGCGCCGCGACGGCGCGGCAGGCGATCGTATTTTTTATTGGATAGTTTTGGGCTGCGGCCTGTTTGTTCTGGTCGCACTGTTCGCAGCGGCGTTCTCCATGGTCTGGGACGGGTTTCTCGCGTTCCGGACCTTCGGCTTTGGCTTCCTGACCGGCATGGAATGGGATCCGGTTGCCCAGCGGTTCTCGGGCCTTGTGCCGATTTACGGCACGCTGGTCACCTCGGCGCTCGCCATGATCATCGGCGTTCCCGTGAGCCTCGGTATCGCCGTTTTCATTACCGAAGTTGCGCCGCGCTCCATTCGCGGTCCGATCGGCGGCGCCATCGAGCTTCTCGCCGGTATTCCCTCGATCATCTACGGCATGTGGGGTCTCTTCACGTTTGCTCCCTTCATGTCGGACTACGTTCAGCCGGTGCTGATCGACTGGCTAGGCCCGATCCCGATAATCGGCGCATTGTTCACCGGCGCCCCGCTCGGCATCGGCATGCTGACGTCAGGCATCGTGCTGGCGATCATGATTATCCCCTTCGTCTCCTCGGTCATGCGCGACGTCTTCCTGGTCGTCCCGGCGCAGTTGAAGGAATCGGCCTATGCGCTTGGTTCGACCAAGTGGGAAGTGGTGCGCGACATCGTCATTCCGCACACCCGCACCGCTGTCGTCGGCGGCATCTTCCTTGGTCTCGGCCGCGCGCTCGGAGAGACCATGGCGGTCACCTTCGTACTCGGCAACACCCATAACATCGCTGTGTCGTTGATGGAGCCCGGCACGTCGATCGCTGCGACGCTCGCCAACGAGTTTGCCGAAGCTTCGGATGATCTCTACAGGTCGTCGCTCTCGGCGCTCGGTCTCATCCTCTTCGTTGTCACCTTCATCGTTCTGGCGGCCGCCAAGCTCATGCTGGTGCGCATGGCAAGACAGAGGGGAGAGTAGTCATGGCCACCCATTCGGGTTCCATTTACCGCCGCCGCCAGATCGGCAGCATGATCGCGCTGTCGCTCTGTGGCATCGCGACCGTGGTCGGCCTGGTCTTTCTGGTTTGGATCCTCTGGACGACGCTGATACACGGCCTGTCTGCGCTCAGCCCTAGTCTCGTCACGGAAATGACGCCGCCGCCCGGCGAAGATGGCGGCGGTCTCGCTAACGCCTTCATGGGCAGCCTGCTGATGGTCGTTCTGGCTGTTATCATCGCCACGCCGATCGGCGTACTGGCCGGCACCTTCCTGTCGGAGTTCAGCCGCGGCAAGAAGATCGGCGAAGCAATCCGCTTCGTCAACGATATCCTGCTTTCGGCGCCGTCGATCATCATCGGCTTGTTTGTCTATGAGCTGGTCGTCCGCCCGACGTCACGCTTTTCCGGCTTTGCCGGCGGCATCGCGCTCGCCTTCATCTTCCTGCCGGTCGTGGTGCGCACCACCGACGAGATGTTGCGGCTGGTTCCGGACGTCATGCGGGAGGCAGCACTTTCGCTGGGCATCCCGCGCTGGAAGGTAACGGTCAACATACTCTACCGCGCCGCCTCCGCAGGCATCTTGACGGGTATCCTGCTTGCGATCGCCCGCATTTCGGGCGAAACCGCGCCACTCCTTTTTACGGCTCTGAACAACCAGTATTGGAGCTTGGACATGTCGCAGCCGATGGCGAATATTCCCGTCGTCATCTTCCAGTTCGCTATGAGCCCCTATGAGCAATGGCAGAATCTCGCCTGGGCCGGCGCCTTCGTCATGACGGCGATCGTGCTTCTCCTCAGCGTGGGCTCCCGCGCCATCCTCAACCGCAGGAATGCGAAATGATGCTTGAGAACAAAGCCTTCGAACCTCGCCCGGCCCACTCGGCCATAACAGTCGACAAGATGGCGCTGACCGGCGTCAACTTCTACTACGGCGATGCCCACGCGATCCGCGACGTCACCCTGAGCTTTCCCGAGCGCCAGGTCTCGGCTCTCATCGGTCCGTCCGGCTGCGGCAAGTCCACGCTGTTGCGCATCTTGAACCGCATCTACATGCTCTACCCGAAGATGCGTGCCACCGGCTCCGTCACGCTCGACGGCCAGAATATCCTTGACCCCGGCTATTCGATGAACGAACTGCGCGCCCGGGTCGGCATGGTCTTCCAGAAGCCGGTGCCGTTCCCGATGTCGATCTACGACAACATCGCCTACGGTATCCGTCACCACGAGCGCATCTCCAAGGCCGAGATGGATGTCCGCGTCGAGCAGGCGCTGCGCTCGGCAGCGCTCTGGGAAGAGGTCAAGGACAAGCTGAAGGGCAGTGGCCTCGGCCTTTCCGGCGGTCAGCAGCAACGTCTCTGCATCGCGCGTGCCGTAGCACTTCGCCCCGAGGTGCTTCTGCTCGACGAGCCGACCTCCGCCCTGGACCCGATCTCGACTGCCAAGGTGGAAGAGCTGGTCGCCCGGCTGAAGACGGATTTCACCATCGTCATCGTCACCCACAACATGCAGCAGGCAAGCCGCATCTCCGACAACACCGCCTTCATGTATTTGGGCGAACTGGTCGAATACGGCCCGACAGCCGAGATTTTTCAGTCGCCGAAGGTCAAGCGCACGGAAGACTACATCACCGGCCGCTACGGCTGATCTGCGACGCCGGAGAGGAATGGATCACCACTGCAAATCCAGCCGGTCCAGCCCGTGGAAATGGTAGACATCCTTGACCACGGGTGTCTTTGCCAGCTTGAGGCCGGCCAGCCGCTCGAACAGGATCGGCAGCACGACGTTGAGCTCCAGCCGCGCCAGTGGCGCGCCGATGCAGAAATGGATGCCGGCGCCGAAGGAGAGGTTCGCCGCCTCGTTGCGGTCGGGCTTGAAGGTGAGGGGATCGGCGAATTTCGCCGGATCGAGATTGGCGGCGGCGAGGATGAGACTGACCTTGTCGCCGCGCTTGAAGGAGACGCCGTCGATTTCGGCAGGCTCCAGGGCCCAGCGCTGGAAGATGTGGACAGGCGCGCAGATGCGCAGGGTTTCCTCGACGGTGCGTCCCGTCGTCGCTTCGTCCCGGAAGAGGTCCGCCGGATCGCAGCCGCTGTCGAGAATGGTGCGCACGGAGTTGCCGATCTGGTGCACGGTCGCCTCATGCCCGGCATTGAGCAGCACGATCGTCGTCGAAACCAGCTCCTCTTCGGTCAGATACTGGCCCTTGTGTTCGGTATGGATCATGTGGGTGAGCAGGTCGTCGCGTGGGGTCGCACGGCGTTCGGCGATCACCGTCTTGACGTAGTCGGAAAATTCCTTCGCCGCCCGTTCGGCCTCTTCCTCCTGCTCGCGCGTACGGCCGAACATGTACATGCGGACATAGGCGTGCGACCAGGCGAGCAGTTGTGGCCCCATCTCTTCGGGAATGCCGATCATCCGGGCGATCATCGTCACCGGGATGATGTCGGCAAAGGCCGAGAGCAGCTCGATCTCGCGCTTCTCCGCGAAGCCGTCGATCAGCCGGTTGGCGAGTTCGGCAAGCTCAGGTTTCATCTTCTCGACATGGCGGGAAACGAAGGCGCGGTTGACGAGCGTGCGCAGCCGCGTGTGCTCCGGCGGTTCGAGTTCGAGCAGGGAATAACGTTCCGAGAGATCGAAACTGGCAAGATGCGGCATCGGCTCGGCAAGGCCGAGCTCCTCGCGGCTGGCGATATGCAGGATCTGCCGGCCGAAGCGGCGGTCGCGGAGCAGGCCGTTCACATGGTCGTAACCCGTAAAGAACCACTGCTTCTGCTCGCTCCAGTAGAAGGTCGGGCAATGGGCATGAAGTGCGGCATAGACGGCATTCGGGTCGCCGTAGAAGGCCGGGTTGCGGCCGTCCAGCGAGACATGACGGTTGGCGCGGTCGATCGAGAGAAAGGATGGGATCATCATGCCCCGAGGCTTAGCGGATTTGCCGGGCCTCGGGAAGATGCGGGGCAAGCGATCCCGGACTACCCGGCTCGTGACAGCGTACCCATGCGTCGCAGCGCGTCGACCTGGTCGTCGACCGTCGGCACGAGTTCGCCGGCATTGCCGCTCGGCGTGGCCGGTGCAGGGGCTGCGGCCTCCGCTTCGCCGAAGGTGACCGTGCAGTTGCGGCCGGCGGCCTTCGCCGCATAGAGCGCCCGGTCGGCGGCCGAGATCAGCTTGTCGATATTGGCTTCGATCGAGGAGGCGAGCGCGATGCCGATGCTGACGGTGACCGGAACGATCGCTTCGCCGGTGCTGACGGGAAGACGGCAGAATTCGGTGCGGATCGCTTCGGCGATCGCCTCGGCTTCCGTCTGGTCCGCGACGGCGGCGAAGGCGGCGAATTCCTCGCCGCCCATGCGGCCGAAGATGTTGTTCGGAATATACTGGCGGGCCATGCGCGCGAAGGCGGTCAGCACGGCATCGCCGGACTGGTGGCCGAAACGGTCGTTGACGCGCTTGAAATGGTCAAGATCGAAAAGGATCACCGCGACCTGGCGCTGCTCGTTATGAGCCCGTTCCTGGATGCCGTCGAAATAGCCGAGCAGGCCGCGGCGGTTGAGCACGCCGGTCAGCGAGTCAGTCAGGGTGAGGGCACGCAGGTGCCGTTCAGAGCGCTCCATGATCAGACGGCAGGTGAACGCAAAGGCGATGGTCAGCAGGAAGGCGCTGGCCATGGCGGAGGCACCGCCGAGATTGGTCGCCTCGATATCGCTTGGCATCGTCAATGCCATCGTCAGCGCCGAGCCGAAGCACAGGCAGCCCTGGAGGATGAACACACCCATCAGCTTGATGCGGGTACGCTCACGGCGCATGTCGCCGGCGGCGACCGCCATGGCAAGTGCCGTCGCACCCGTCGCCGAAGCAAGGTTGTAGAGCACCACCCGGTTGGAATAATCGCTGTTGACCCAGGGCAGGAAGACACCGGCGAGCCAGATTGCCGGCGGCAGCAGTGCCCACCATTCGATCCGCTTGCGGTCGAGTGCCAGAAAACCCGCCACCCAGGCGCTCTGGCCGAGCAGGGCGATGGCATTGCCCGTCTCTACTGAAAGCACGCTGGGGATTTCGCCGCGTAGCGCGACCATCGCAAAGCCGATGCCGGTCAGCAGGAAGCCCAGGCCCCAATAGAGATAGGCCTCGTTCCTGACGTTGTGGCGCCAGGCGACGAACAGCACCAAAGCGAGCGTCATGGCCTCGGAACACCAGATGGCGAGACCTGTAGCGAAATTGAACACGGCAGCAACCCCTTGTCTGTCCGTTCACATCCTTGCCGAGGAAGCTCGCCACTTCCTTAATGTTGCTGCGCCGCGGCATTGTTTCAGGCCGATATCTGCCGGTAGGCTTTCCGTTGGGTAAACGTGTATGAGCACAGTCGAATAGAGTAAGCCTTCCTTCATCCTGTCATGGAGAAAAGCCGGGGGAGACCGTACCAAGGGCTCGCCGTTAACAGGCGTTTGGGGGAAAGAGGCTACCAGGAGCCGCCTTGCCCCGCCTTCTTAACGTTATCCTCATGCGTGTCTTGAAGAGGAGGGCCGGGACACTCTATGTAGGGGTAAGACATTTTTCTTTGATTCCCGGCGCCGGCCGGCGAGACGTTGACAAAGGACGCACATGAGAAACCCAGTCGATACCGCAATGGCCCTCGTTCCGATGGTCGTGGAACAGACCAACCGCGGTGAACGCTCCTACGACATCTATTCCCGCCTGTTGAAGGAACGCATCATCTTCCTGACAGGTGCTGTCGAGGACCACATGGCGACGCTCGTCTGCGCCCAGCTGCTCTTCCTCGAGGCCGAAAACCCGAAAAAGGAAATCGCCCTCTACATCAATTCGCCCGGTGGCGTCGTCACCGCCGGCATGGCGATCTACGATACGATGCAGTTCATCAAGCCCGCGGTTTCGACGCTCTGCATCGGCCAGGCCGCATCCATGGGCTCGCTACTTCTCGCGGCCGGCCACAAGGACATGCGCTTTGCCACGCCGAATTCCCGCATCATGGTGCACCAGCCCTCGGGCGGCTTCCAGGGCCAGGCTTCGGACATCGAGCGCCACGCCCGCGACATCCTCAAGATGAAGCGCCGCCTGAACGAGGTCTACGTCAAGCACACCGGCCGCACCTACGAGGAAGTT
The DNA here is from genome assembly GCF_013087615.1 of Rhizobium sp. WYCCWR 11152. Classification (NCBI taxonomy): domain Bacteria; kingdom Pseudomonadati; phylum Pseudomonadota; class Alphaproteobacteria; order Hyphomicrobiales; family Rhizobiaceae; genus Rhizobium; species Rhizobium sp. WYCCWR 11152. The sequence continues at coordinate 904,742 of NZ_JABFCP010000009.1, forward strand.
GAAAAGACGCTCGATCGTGACCATTTCATGGATGCGGACGAAGCCCAGAGCTGGGGCGTGATCGACAAGGTTCTGACGTCGCGCCTCGAAATGGAAGGCGAACAGGCCTAGTAATTAATAGGGATGGTGTTTTCCTCGCCACAGTTCTATCCCATTTGTGATTGAACAAGGGCTTTCATCCGGCGACGAAGACGCTAATAGTAACTATTAATGCTATGTTGAATTTTTGTGACATAGCATTCGGCATTCGAAGGGGAATTCGTTGCCGCCGGGGCCAGGACATGATTGGTTGGGCCCGGTTCGTAGCCCCTGAAGCCCTTCTCGGCAAAGGCTCCGGAAACGGAGTGCCGCCAGGAGCTGATAGAGTGGACCGCGATTTCGCCTTGAAATGCGGCGTGCTGGAAGGAAAGTGATATGAGCAAGGTCAGCGGCAGCAACGGCGGCGACTCCAAGAACACTCTGTATTGTTCGTTCTGTGGAAAGAGCCAGCACGAAGTCCGGAAACTGATTGCCGGACCGACCGTCTTCATCTGCGATGAATGCGTCGAATTGTGCATGGACATCATCCGCGAGGAGAACAAGTCCTCGATGGTCAAGTCCCGCGACGGCGTTCCGACGCCCCAGGACATCATCAAGGTCCTCGACGAATACGTCATCGGCCAGCGGCAGGCGAAGAAGATCCTGTCGGTTGCCGTTCACAACCACTACAAGCGCCTGGCGCACGCCTCCAAGAACGGCGAAGTCGAGCTGGCGAAGTCGAACATCATGCTCGTCGGCCCGACCGGCTGCGGCAAGACCTATCTTGCCCAGACGCTCGCCCGCATCATCGACGTTCCCTTCACCATGGCCGATGCGACGACGCTGACCGAGGCCGGTTATGTCGGCGAGGATGTCGAAAACATCATCCTGAAGCTGCTGCAGTCGGCCGACTACAATGTCGAGCGTGCGCAACGCGGCATCGTCTACATCGACGAAGTCGACAAGATTTCGCGCAAGTCCGACAACCCGTCGATCACCCGCGACGTCTCGGGCGAGGGCGTGCAGCAGGCGCTGCTGAAGATCATGGAAGGCACGGTCGCTTCCGTTCCGCCGCAGGGCGGCCGCAAGCACCCGCAGCAGGAATTCCTGCAGGTCGACACCACGAACATCCTGTTCATCTGCGGCGGCGCTTTTGCCGGCCTCGACAAGATCATCTCTGCCCGTGGCGAGAAGACCTCGATCGGCTTTGGCGCTAGCGTCAAGTCGCAGGATGACCGCCGCGTCGGCGAGGTCCTGCGCGAACTGGAGCCGGAAGACCTGGTCAAGTTCGGCCTCATCCCCGAGTTCATCGGCCGTCTGCCGGTTCTGGCGACGCTCGAGGACCTCGATGAGGACGCGCTGATCCAGATCCTGTCCGAGCCGAAGAATGCGCTGATCAAGCAGTATCAGCGCCTGTTCGAGATGGAGGATGTGGAACTGAATTTCCACGAGGACGCTCTTCGCGAAATCGCCCGCAAGGCGATCGTGCGCAAGACCGGCGCCCGCGGCCTTCGCTCGATCATGGAGAAGATCCTGCTCGACACGATGTTCGAACTGCCGACGCTGGAAGGCGTTCGCGAGGTCGTTATCTCCGAGGAAGTGGTGCGCGGTTCGGCCCGTCCGCTTTACATCTATGCCGATCGCCAGGAAGAAAAGGCCAACGCTTCGGCGTGAGCTTAGGCTTTCGTGTGATTATTTTGGGGGCTTGCCATAGGCAGGCCCCTTTCTATTTGAAAAACCATGCGAAGCGCTGTTAGTATTTGCCGGTGGGAACCGAAATTGCCTTTGCCGATGTTGCGCAAGGGGTAGTGCTTGGCAATGATGCAATGATCCGTAAGCCTCTTGCTGGCGTTTGCATTTTAGCCGGGTCGGAAGTGGTAAGCGCCGGTCCAGCCACGCGCTTCATAGTGTTGGCGTTCCGTTGTAATAAAGCTGTCACATCCGAGGGACGCGGGCGTTAGCGTGGCTTGAAAAGCGTAGTCAGAACCTCCACTTGTAGCAACAAGTGAGATTGCCGGCCGGTCCCAAGCGGCCGTGCAGAGAGCCCGGCAACGGGACGATGGAAAGGACATAAAATGACGAAGAAAACGTCTGTAGCGAGCAGCACTGCCTACCCTGTTCTGCCCCTGCGCGACATCGTGGTTTTCCCGCATATGATCGTGCCGCTGTTCGTCGGACGGGAAAAGTCGATCCGTGCGCTCGAAGAGGTCATGGGTTCCGACAAGCAGATCATGCTGGTGACGCAGATCAACGCCAGCGACGACGATCCGGATCCTTCCGCGATCCACAATGTAGGCACCGTGGCGAACGTGCTGCAGCTCCTGAAGCTGCCCGACGGCACCGTGAAGGTTCTGGTCGAAGGCCGCGCCCGCGCCGAGATCGACACTTATACCAGCCGCGAGGATTTTTACGAGGCGCTCGGCCATGTGCTCGAGGAGCCGCATGACGATCCGGTCGAACTGGAAGCCCTGTCGCGTTCGGTCGTCTCCGAATTCGAGAGCTACGTGAAGCTCAACAAGAAGATTTCGCCCGAAGTGGTCGGCGCCGCAAGCCAGATCGACGACTATTCCAAGCTCGCCGATACGGTCGCCTCGCATCTGTCGATCAAGATCACCGAGAAGCAGGAGATGCTGGAGACCACCAGCGTCAAACAGCGCCTCGAAAAGGCCCTCGGCTTCATGGAAGGCGAGATCTCGGTCCTGCAGGTCGAAAAGCGCATCCGCTCGCGCGTCAAGCGCCAGATGGAGAAGACCCAGCGCGAATACTACCTCAATGAACAGATGAAGGCGATCCAGAAGGAACTCGGCGACGGCGAGGAAGGCCGCGACGAGATGAGCGAACTGGAAGAGCGCATCTCCAAGACCAAGCTGTCCAAGGAAGCCCGTGAAAAGGCCGATGCGGAACTGAAGAAGCTGCGCCAGATGAGCCCGATGTCGGCGGAAGCCACCGTCGTGCGCAATTATCTGGACTGGCTGCTCGGCATTCCCTGGGGCAAGAAGTCGAAGATCAAGGCCGATCTCAACAATGCCGAGAAGATCCTCGAAGCCGATCACTTCGGTCTCGACAAGGTCAAGGAGCGCATCGTCGAATATCTGGCCGTGCAGGCCCGTGCCACCAAGATCAAAGGCCCGATCCTCTGCCTCGTCGGTCCTCCGGGCGTCGGCAAGACCTCGCTCGCCCAGTCGATCGCCAAGGCGACCGGCCGTGAGTATGTCCGCATGGCGCTTGGCGGCGTTCGCGACGAAGCCGAAATCCGCGGTCACCGCCGCACCTATATTGGCTCGATGCCCGGCAAGGTCATCCAGTCGATGAAGAAGGCGAAGAAGTCCAACCCGCTCTTCCTTCTCGACGAGATCGACAAACTCGGCCAGGACTATCGCGGTGATCCGTCCTCGGCCCTGCTCGAAGTGCTCGATCCGGCCCAGAACATGACCTTTATGGACCACTATCTGGAAGTCGAATACGACCTGTCGGATGTGATGTTCATCACGACGGCAAATACGCTGAATATTCCAGCGCCTCTGATGGATCGCATGGAGATTATCCGTATCGCCGGCTACACCGAGGATGAAAAGCGCGAAATCGCCAAGCGGCACCTGCTGCCGAAGGCCATCAAGGAACATGCGTTGCAGCCGGAAGAATTCTCGGTCAGCGACGACGCCCTGATGTCGATCAGCCAGCAGTATACCCGCGAAGCCGGCGTCCGCAACTTCGAGCGCGAGCTGATGAAACTCGCCCGCAAGGCGGTCACCGAGATCATCAAGGGCAAGACGAAGGCCGTTCACGTGACGGCTGCCAACATCTCCGACTATCTGGGCGTCCCGCGCTTCCGCCATGGCGAAGCAGAGGGCGAGGATCAGGTCGGCGTCGTGACCGGTCTTGCCTGGACGGAAGTCGGTGGCGAACTGCTGACCATCGAAGGCGTGATGATGCCGGGCAAGGGCCGCATGACCGTCACCGGCAATCTGAAGGAAGTCATGAAGGAATCGATCTCGGCAGCGGCCTCCTATGTCCGCTCGCGCGCTGTCGATTTCGGCATCGAGCCGCCGCGCTTCGACAAGAGCGATATCCACGTGCACGTGCCGGAAGGCGCGACGCCGAAGGATGGCCCCTCGGCAGGCGTCGCCATGGCAACCGCGATCGTCTCGATCATGACCGGCATTCCAGTGGACAGGCATGTGGCCATGACCGGCGAAATCACCCTTCGTGGCCGTGTGCTGCCGATCGGTGGTCTCAAGGAAAAGCTGCTCGCAGCGCTTCGCGGCGGCATCAAGAAGGTGTTGATTCCGGAGGAAAACGCCAAGGACCTGGCGGAGATTCCTGACAACGTGAAGAACAACATGGAGATCATCCCGGTATCCCGCATGGGCGAGGTGATCAAGCATGCGCTGATCCGGCGGCCGGAGCCGATCGAATGGGATGGCACGGTGGAAACGCCGGTCATCACATCGGTCGAAGGCCTCGATGAGACAGGCGCAACCATAGCGCATTGAGTGGCCTTTGCCACATTTATGCCCAATTGGCCCAAAACACGGAAAAAGGCTGGCGGAAACGCCAGCCTTTTTTGTGAAAACGTCATGTAGACGCTTGCTTTTCCTTGATTTGCAGGGCTTTTGGGTTTTCGGCGGGCCTGATGAAACCTATTCTGCGCCTAGCTTACTTTTGAGTCGTTTCATACCATTTAGAAAGGGGTGGAAACATGAACAAGAATGAACTCGTGTCCGCAGTAGCCGAAAAGGCAGGACTGACGAAGTCTGACGCGGCTTCCGCTGTTGACGCGGTTTTCGACGTTGTCCAGGCTGAACTCAAGAACAAGGGCGACATTCGCCTCGCGGGTTTCGGCAGCTTCACCGTTTCTCATCGTGCCGCATCGAAGGGCCGTAACCCGTCGACGGGCGCTGAAGTCGACATTCCGGCTCGCAACGTGCCGAAATTCACGCCCGGCAAGGGCCTGAAGGACGCCGTCAACGGCTGATCTGAGATTATCCCACCAGCCGGAAACGAGACCGGTTGTGCAGGATTTAAGAGGGGTTCGGCTTTGCCGGACCCCTTTTGCTTTGGCGGGCCTTGCTGTCGCCCGGGCTTTAATCTACGACGTTTCTGTTCTCAGGGCGGGGTGAAACTCCCCACCGGCGGTGAGGGTTTCGGCCTGAGCCCGCGAGCGCCTTCTCTCGTGTCCAAGCGGGGGAAGGGTCAGCAGATCCGGTGCGATTCCGGAGCCGACGGTTAAAGTCCGGATGGAAGAGAATGAGCGTCGGCCGTGCGAAGGGCGGGGGTTGCCCTGTGTCGCCTGTCGGGGTTCATGCGTCCTGATTTATGTTGGTCCCTTTTATGGATGAAAGACATGAATCAGACTTCCGTTGCCGTCGAGCCATCCCGCGCCGTTGTCGGGGCACTCTGGATGGTCCTTGCCGGCATTGCCTTTTCGCTTCTCAACGTCGTCACCCAATGGCTGACGATGAAGCTTGCCTTTCCCTCGGCGTCGGCAGCCTTCTGGCAATATGGCTTCGCCTTCCTGTTTTCGCTGCCGTTCCTGAAGAGGCTCGGCCTTGCGGCGATGCGCACGCGCTATCCCTGGCGTCACCTTGCGCGCGTCGTGCTTGCCGCGCTCGGCGTCGAGGCTTGGGTCGCCGGCCTTGCCGCGGTGCCGATCTGGCAGGCGATCGCACTGGTGATGACCTCGCCCTTCTTCATCATTCTGGGCGCCCGGCTTTTTCTGGGTGAGCGCGTCGGCCCGGCCCGCTGGGCAGCGACGGCGGCGGGCTTCACCGGAGCGATGATCATTCTGCAGCCATGGTCTGATGGTTTTGGCTGGGCGGCTCTCTTGCCTGTGCTTTCGGCGCTGCTGTGGGGCGCCTCGTCGCTGATCACCAAGAGCCTGACAGGCATCGAACGGCCGGAGACGATCACCGTCTGGCTGCTCGTTCTGCTGACGCCGATAAACGGCGGGCTGGCGCTTGCGGCAGGCTTTGCAGTGCCGACGGGCGCAACCCTTGCTCTGTTCCTGCTGGCGGGGCTGCTGACTGCCGTAGCGCAGTATTTCCTGACGCTTGCCTATGCCGCAGCGGATGCCGCCTACGTCCAGCCGTTCGACGATCTGAAGCTGCCGTTGAACGTGCTGGCCGGTTGGCTGTTCTTCGGCTATGCGCCGGCGGGTTACCTCTGGCTGGGAGCGGCTCTCATCCTGTCTGCTTCGCTGTTCATCATGCGAAACGAGATGCGCCGGGAGCGGAAACTTGCCTGACATGATTTGACGCAAAATGCCGCATCTGTCATGCCTCTGTCATGCGGCTCCCGCAGAAAACTCATGTTTCGAATGTTCGACACATGGGGGATTTCATGACAATTTCATCGCGCAGCGCAGCGCTTGCTGCCGTGCTTCTCGCATCGGTAGCCTTTCCGGCCGCGGCCGAGCCGGTTTTCAACCGCATCGCTTCCTTCCCGGTCGCAGAGAACCTGCCGGCCGACAAGGACAAGCTTTCGGTGAGCTCCGCCGAGATCATCACCGCGACCGACGACGGCAACACGCTGATCTATAGCGACAGCCCGCTCGGCGCGATCGGCTTTATCGACATTACCGATGCCAAGGCCCCCAAGGCAGGCGGCGCGCTGATGATGGACGGCGAGCCGACTTCGGTCACCTCGAGCGCCGGCAAGGCGCTGGTTGCCGTCAACACCTCCGAAAGCAAGGCGAAGCCCTCGGGCCGTCTGGCGATCGTCGACGTGGCGACCAAGAAGATCGAAAACACGTGCGATCTCGGTGGTCAGCCGGATTCGATCGCCCTCAACAAGGACAAGACGCTCGGCACCATCGCAATCGAAAATGAGCGCGACGAAGACGTCAATGACGGCAAGATCCCGCAGATGCCGGCCGGCGATCTCGTCGTCTTCCAGGTCAAGAACGGCACCGTCGATTGCGGCACCATCAAGCACGTGACGCTGACCGGGCTTACCGGCGTCGCCCCGGAGGATCCGGAGCCGGAATTCGTCGCCTTCAACGGCCTGAACGAGATTGCCCTGACGCTGCAGGAAAACAACGAGATCGTCATCATCGACGCCAACACGGCTGAAGTGAAGACGCATTTCTCCGCCGGCAGCGTCGATCTCACCGGTATCGACACCAAGCGTGACGGCGCCCTGAAATTCTCAGGCGAAGCCAAAGGTGTGCTGCGCGAGCCCGACGCCGTGAAGTGGCTGGACGACAACCGCCTCGTCGTTGCCAATGAAGGCGACTACCAGGGCGGCTCGCGCGGCTTCACCATCTTCGATAAGACGGGCAAGCTTCTCTACGAATCGGGCGCCTCCTTCGAACGCGCCGTCACCCATATCGGCCACTATCCGGAAAGCCGCTCGGGATCGAAGGGCGTCGAGCCGGAAGGCCTCGAAGCCGCCAAGTTCGGTGACATCAAGTATTTCTTCCTGCTCGCCGAGCGCGCCTCGGTGGTCGGCGTTTTCAAAGATACCGGCGCCGATCCCGAACTCGTCCAACTGCTGCCATCAGGCATTTCGCCGGAAGGCGCGATCGCCATTCCCGCCCGCAATCTCTTTGCGACCGCCAACGAGGTCGATCTCGGCAAGGACGGCGGCACGCGCTCCATGTGATGATCTACGAGCGCTCGGAAGGCGAGAAGGCCTATCCGCAGATCGTCTCCGCCGAGAAGGACGGCAATCCGATCGGCTTCGCAGCCCTTTCGGGTCTCGCTGCCGTTCCGGGCAAGCCGGGCATGCTCTACGCCGTCAGCGACAGCGTTCTGGGTTCACAGCCGACGATCTACACGATCGATGCCAGCAAGAAGCCGGCCGTCATCACCGACGCCCTCGTCGTCAAGCGTGACGGCGCTCCGGCGCAGAAGCTCGACATCGAAGGCATTGCGGCTGCCGCTGACGGCTCCTTCTGGCTCGCCTCGGAGGGCTATAGCGAGCGTCTCGTTCCGCACGCCCTCTACAACGTCAATGCCAAGGGTGACATCAAAGCCGAGATCGCCCTGCCGAAGGAGCTCGTCGCCAACGAAATCCGCTACGGCTTCGAAGGCGTGACCATTGTCGGCACCGGCGACGACACCACGCTCTGGATGGCGGTCCAGCGCGAGTGGAGCGACGACGAGAAGGGCTTCGTCAAGCTCGTCTCCTACAATCCGAAGAAGAAGGAATGGGGTGCCGTTCGCTATCCGCTCGACAAGACGGAAAGCGGCTGGGTCGGTCTGTCGGAAATATCGGCTCAGGGCGACAGCGTCTACATCATCGAGCGCGACAACCTTGTCGGCGATGCCGCCAGGCTGAAGAAGCTCTACAAGGTCGCGATATCGGAGCTGAAGCCCGCCAAGCTCGGCGGCGAGCTGCCGGTCGTCAAGAAAACCGAAGCCCATGACTTCCTCGGTCAGCTCAAGACCGCGACCAATGGCTATGTGCTGGACAAGCTCGAAGGCTTCACCTTCGACGCGTCGGGCAAACCCTACGCGGTCACCGACAATGACGGCGTCAGCGACTCCTCCGGCGAGACCCTGTTCTTCCCGGTCGAGCTGAGCGCGACAAACTGAAAGCTGCCCCTCACCCTAGCCCTCTCCCCGTAAAAACGGGGAGAGGGGACGTGCCCTGCGAAAGGTCGGCGTCGGACGGAGAATCAGCGTTCCATCCCTACCAGCGCTGATGCACATGCGGCGCGATCAGCCGCTCGTAGATCTCGCGCGTGGCCGCCATGACATCGGCCGAAAGGGGCGCAAGGTCGGCGGCAGCCGCGTTGGCCCTGGCCTGCTCGCCATTGCGGGCGCCGGGGATGACGACGGTGACGGCATCGCTCATCAGGATCCAGCGGAGCGCGAAGGCAGCCATGGTCGCGCCCTCGGGCACCAGCTTGCGCACCTCTTCCACCGCCTGCAGACCGACCTCGAAGGGCACGCCGGCAAAGGTCTCGCCGACATCGAAGGCTTCGCCGTTGCGGTTGAAATTGCGGTGGTCGTCGCTGGCAAAATGTGTGTCCCGGGTGATCTTGCCGGAGAGAAGACCGCTGGCGAGCGGTACGCGGGCGATGATCGCCACATTCCTGCGGCGCGCTTCCTGGAAGAACAGATGGTCGGGGCGCTGGCGGAAGATGTTGTAGATGATCTGGATGCTGACGACGCCGGGATATTCGATCGCCTTCAGCCCGTCTTCGACCTTTTCGACGCTGACGCCGTAACCCTTGATCTTGTCGGCCTTCTGCAGCGCGTTCAGGCCCTCGAAGACCTCAGGCTGGTAAAGCACCTCGCGCGGCGGGCAGTGGAGCTGCACGAGGTCGAGGCTGTCGACGGCAAGATTCGTCAGGCTGCGGTCGATGAAGCCTTCGAGATTGGCCTTGGTGTAGCCTTCCGAGACATGCGGGTTGAGGCGGCGGCCGGCCTTGGTGGCGACCATCGGCCGTTCGCCGCCACGCGTCTTCAGCACGTCGGCGATGATCTTTTCCGAGCGGCCGTCGCCATACACATCCGCTGTATCGATGAATGTCATGCCGGCATCGAGCGCGGCATTCAGCGCCGCGCGTCCGTCCGCCTCGCTGATATCACCCCAGGAGCCGCCGATCTGCCAGGCGCCGAAGCCGACATTGGTGACGGTGAAGGGCATGCGGCCAAAAGCGTGGTGTTTCATGAAAAATCCTCCCTACTGCATGTCGCCCGGAAGTGTGCGGGGACAACGGCATGCATAAAAACAAAAAGCCAAAGCGCGTCGCATGATTCAAGCAAGATGCGACGCGCTGATGAAAGACACTGGCACTATCAGCCGAGTGACTTTGCGGCAATTGTCGATCCGGCTTTGATTGGTCGCCCCGATGAAATATCGTTCTGCTACAAGGCTTCAACCGCATGGATGGAAAAGGAAAGATCATGGAGATCAAACCCGTCGGCTCTCGCCCGTCAACGAAGCCACCGGCCGACTATTTCACCGGCGCCGTTCGCCAGGATCCGCTGATGGAAACGCCGGCGCCGGCACGGGCGAGGGCGGTCTCCGTCACCTTCGAACCCGGCGCCCGCACGGCCTGGCATACGCATCCGCTCGGCCAGACGCTGATCGTGACATCAGGCAAGGGCCTCGCCCAGAATTGGGGTGGGGACATCCGCGAGATCCGTGCCGGCGATACCGTCTGGTTCGCGCCGGGCGAAAAACATTGGCATGGTGCTGCCCCGGATACGGCGATGACGCACATCGCCATTCATGAGGCGCTGGACGGCAATCACGTCGACTGGATGGAAAAGGTCGGCGACGAGCAATATTCCGGCAAGGCCTGATCAGAGCCGCTTCAGGCAATAGGAAAAATGCGCGTGCGATTCGACCGTCAGGAACTCGAATTGCCAGCCGTAATCCTTGCAGAACTTGGTGACCGCCTCGACGACGCCATAGACGATCGGCTTGACCGTATTGCCGGTGCAGAAATCATGCCCGGCAATGCGCCCCGTCCGCTTCACCTTCTTTTCGCAGAGCAGCAGTTCCTGCCAGGTGAGCTCGAAGGAATGATCGGTATCGATATAGGCCCAGTCGAGGAAATCGTCTTCGAATTCGGCAAGCTTTTCGAGTGATGTGCCTTGCATCAGGTGCAGCCGGCCTGCCTCGATCTCGGCCGCGAAATTCGTGTGGATCGAGTCGAGCCCGGAGCTGTAGCGATCCATCGACCAGGGATCGATGAGGTAGAGCTCTGCCGGGCGATTCTTTTCCAGGATCTCGGCCGTATATTCGCCGAAGGCTGCTCCCACCTCGACGCCGATGCCGCCGTTCGGAATCCGATAGAGCAGCTCGCCGCGATCCGGCAGCAGACGGGCATTTTCCATGTGGTGGGCGCTGAGCGGGGTGCGCGGCATGCTCGCCCGGAGCGCCTGCCTTTCTTCACGTGTCTTCATCTCTGATCTCGGGATTGCGGGCGACTGACGGCCCTGATGCGGTTTGACGGGAAGGTAGGAGCAGCCGGCACCGATGACAACCGCATGACAGGAATTTGCTTCTTTCGAACAAACCGCTAAGTTCCATCTGTGAACTGACGAAAAAGCCTCGGGAGGAGCGATTTCATGAGACGCATGTGGCCTGAAGAATTCAACGCCATCATCAGCGGAGCTGAGGAGGTGATGTTGGAAACACCAGCCGAGGCCGGCGAAGCGCCGCTGCAGCGCAAGGCGCTGAAGGCGCGAATCACCATGCAGGATTACGAGCGGATCTGGCCGCTCGCCGAGATGCGCTTCCGGCTTGGCGAAAGAGATGGCAAGGCCATCACGCTGATCACCACCAATCCCCATTACCACGCCTGGCACCCGAAGGACGGCGGCAGCGTCGATTCCGAGTCGGACAGCGGCCGCCATTACAAGACGGATTATCTCGTCGTGCACTTCCTGCTCGACGACGTGAAGGAAACGTCTCCCGCCTGAGGTGCTGAGGCCCGGTGCGGCCGGAAGCCGCACCGGTGTCCTGTGGAAGCCAAGTTGATCCCGACGCTGATGACAACAGCGGCGATATCGCTAAGCTTGGCGAAACATATCCTTACGAATTGGAGGTTCCCGTGACGGGCAATGTGCTGGATATCCCGGTCAAGACTGTGGATGGTCGTGAGACCACGCTCAACGAATACAAGGGCAGGGTGCTCCTGGTCGTCAATGTCGCCTCGAAATGTGGGCTCACCGTCCAATATGGGGGGCTGGAAAAGCTCTACGGGGAAAAGCGCGAGCGCGGCTTCGTCATCGCCGCCTTTCCCGCCAACGACTTCAAGGGCCAGGAGCCCGGCACCGACGCCGAAATCCTCGATTTCTGCACCAGCACCTACGACGTCACCTTCCCGATCTTCTCGAAGATCTCGGTCAAGGGCGAGGCCCAACACCCGCTTTACCGGCAACTGACCAAGTCGGGTGTCGCGACGACGGGTGACGGCCCGATGCGCGAACGCCTGAAATCCCATGGCATGACAGGCGGCGATGAGGACGATATCCTCTGGAACTTCGAAAAATTCCTGATCGGCCGCGACGGAAAAGTCGCCGCCCGATTCGCGCCCGATGTGACGGCGGACGATTCGCGGCTGGTTTCCGCTGTGGATAAAGAACTGGCGAAGGCATGAATGGTGGGCGATGAGCACCCACCAGACAGCGGGATGCTCATTACCCCGATCACGCTCTCACATCTCAGTCGGAGAAAATGAGAAAGCGCATCCGGCGCCGTTCCAAGATCCTCAGATCCCAAGCACGGTCACAAGCGGGGGCGTAAAGTCCTTGAAGCCCACTCTCGGCCAGTCGCACCTCTTGTCGAATTTCGTCTTTGGTTCGTGGCGCTGGCATTGCGGATTCGTCTTGAATGCATATCCGGGCAGGGCGATGTATGTGGCACTTGGCGTGCCAAGTGCAATCGCGATGCACAGCGTCAATGTGGAGCGCAGGGTCCTCATGGGACACCTCCAGGCGTGATGAACCTTCAAGCGCGGAGACTTTCCGGGCGACGAATATTCCCACTTTTGCCGGCCCCTATCCATTCGCCCAATAGGAGGTGGCGCGGCGATTGGGAGTAGTCCGTTTTATGGAGCGCTGGCTTTCGGACGGCGCGCAGCTGAAGCCGCCGGGCGCAACGCCTTGCTGCGCCGGAACGTTTCGCCGAATGCCACCTGAAGAACGCAGACCTGCCCACAACTCGGATCGTGGTGTGCCGCCGCGCGGGGCATCGGCCAGCCGGTTCACCGGATACGAAGAGTCGTAACGAACCGATAGGCAGCGGTGAGTTTACGGCGTGGATGTAATCACCATGAAATGGCAGACGATGGGCGTCCTCCAAAACGGCAAGGCGTGACCATTACCCCCATCACACAGTCACATTTGAGTGAGAGAAAATGAGAAGGCGCATCGGGCGCCGCTCATAAATGAAACGCGGTTTTGGAAAAACGAAAACGTATATTCATCGCCACTTTGACCGCTGTCTCTGAAAGATGCGGGGAATCGGCTGATTGTGCTTAAGACGCCGCGCTGGCTGGTTTTCATGATTTCCAGGCTGCAGGCTGAATTGTCGGCATCGACCGAAAAGACAATCGGCCGATCTGCCTGCATTCTCAGGAGATATGTTCTGGCTTGACGCGCCGGGGTTTCTCCCGAGGTTGTAATAGCCTGATCCCCGGTAGACAGGAACACCTCTTGCGCCGGCTCTCTGGCAATGCACGGCGGCGCAGCCACGCTGGCGAGAAGCAGCGCAGAGATGATGGCAACGGTTTTCATGAGGTGTCTCCTGACAAAACACCTTGCGCAGATCGTGACCGGATTAGCGAGCTAATTCGGGAGCCTAACTCTGATGAACAAGTTGCGGGAAAGTTTGGTAATGGTGGGCGATGACGGACTCGAACCGCCGACATCCTCGGTGTAAACGAGGCGCTCTACCAACTGAGCTAATCGCCCATCGCAAACGAAGCCGGATCGGCCTGCCGCGTTGGTGGCCGTGATCTATGCGGATCGCGGCAAAACCGCAAGAGTGTTTGTGAAGATTTTTTGATTTTTTTGGTGGTGGTCCCGTGTCTTGCGATGCCGCTTAGCTCCGGCTCGGCTGTGGAAAAGTGAGGGGAGGGTGGCGAGCATCTCCGTTTCGAAGGCGCTGCGTCTGCGCCTGAGCATCGCTGCGGAAGACGGAAGTGCCGGCTTTTGTTCGTCCGGGGCCCAAGTCGCCGAAACAATTCACGAACTGTCATGGTTTTGTCTCCAAACCTGCTTGACACTAAAAGGCGAACCCCGTAGTTAGCCGCTCATCGAAACGGGCAGCCGTTTTGGAGAGGGTGCGAAGGCATCCGGACTGCTTGAAATGAATTGCGGGTGTAGCTCAGTTGGTTAGAGTGCCGGCCTGTCACGCCGGAGGTCGCGGGTTCGAGCCCCGTCACTCGCGCCATTTCAAGTCTTGTAAAACGCAAATGCGATTTGTCGTTTGTCCGGTTCTCTTTATCCTCGCGGCCGCAAAATGGCCGATCAATGCGCGGGTGTAGCTCAGTCGGTTAGAGTGCCGGCCTGTCACGCCGGAGGTCGCGGGTTCGAGCCCCGTCACTCGCGCCATTTCTTCCGAAAGCCATGCAGTTTCCGATGGTCAGGCATGCAGGTTCAAACGGCTTGCACGGATTTGTCGCGACATCGTTGCATCTGCTTGATAATGTCCGCGCGACACGCGTCGAATTGCCTCTGTAAAAGTCTTGCGCCGGGGCTTCGGCTGCGCTAACCACGGCTTGTTGCAACGCACGTTCGCTTGCCGGGCATTTGCCCAAATGCGCCCCCTGGCGTCTCCGGCAAGCAGGGATGAACATGATGACTGAACTGCTCAGTTCTTATATTCCGATCGCTATCTTCATTGCTATTGCGCTCGTTATCGGCCTGGCGCTGCTCATTGCGCCGTTCGCCGTGGCTTTCAAAGCGCCTGATTCGGAAAAGCTCTCGGCTTACGAATGCGGCTTCAACGCTTTCGACGACGCCCGCATGAAGTTCGACATCCGCTTCTATCTCGTGTCGATTCTCTTCATCATCTTCGACCTCGAAGTCGCCTTCCTCTTTCCCTGGGCCGTATCTTTCGGCGCCATCGGCTGGTTCGGCTTCTGGTCCATGATGGTCTTCCTTCTCGTGCTGACCATCGGCTTTATCTATGAATGGAAGAAGGGAGCCCTGGAATGGGAGTAGCCCCTGTGAGCAATCAGCCGCTCGTCGCCCAGCAGCCGAAGGGGATCATCGATCCCTCGACCGGCAAGCCGATCGGCAGCAACGACCCATTTTTCGGTGAGATCAACAACGAGCTTGCTGATAAGGGTTTCCTCGTTACCTCGACCGACGAGTTGATCAACTGGGCCCGCACCGGCTCGCTGATGTGGATGACCTTCGGTCTTGCCTGCTGCGCCGTCGAAATGATGCAGTTGTCGATGCCGCGTTACGACGTCGAGCGCTTCGGTTTTGCGCCGCGCGCTTCGCCGCGCCAGTCCGACGTGATGATCGTCGCCGGCACTCTGACCAACAAGATGGCGCCCGCTCTGCGCAAGGTCTACGACCAGATGCCCGAGCCGCGTTATGTCATCTCGATGGGCTCCTGCGCCAATGGCGGCGGCTATTATCACTATTCCTATTCGGTGGTGCGCGGTTGCGACCGCATCGTGCCGATCGACATCTACGTGCCGGGCTGTCCCCCCACGGCCGAAGCGCTGCTTTATGGCGTGCTTCTGCTGCAGAAGAAGATCCGGCGTACCGGCACGATCGAACGCTAAGGGTTAAGGACAAGGCATATGAGTGAAGCCCTGACTGAGCTTGCGTCCTACCTTGGCGAAGCGCGCGGCAACTTGATCGCCGCATCGCAGATGAAGTATGGCGAGCTGACGCTGACGACGACGGGTGAAAACCTGGTTGCGCTTCTGACCTTCCTGCGCGACGACGCCAAATGCGGCTTCGTCAACCTGATCGATATTTGCGGGGTCGACTGGCCGCAGCGCGAGCTGCGTTTCGACGTCGTCTACCACCTGCTGTCGCCGGAGAAGAACCTGCGCATCCGCGTCAAGGTCGCGACCGACGAGGATACGCCGGTTCCGTCGGCCTGCCCCGTCTATCCGGGTGCCGACTGGTTCGAGCGCGAGACCTGGGACATGTATGGCGTGCTCTTCACCGGCCATCCGGACCTGCGCCGTATCCTGACCGACTACGGCTTCGAAGGTCATCCGCTACGCAAGGATTTCCCGACCACCGGCTTCGTCGAGGTTCGCTACGACGACGCGGCAAAGCGCGTCGTCTACGAGCCGGTCGAGCTGAAGCAGGAATTCCGCAACTTCGATTTTATGTCGCCCTGGGAAGGCACGGAGTATGTGCTGCCCGGCGACGAAAAAGCGAAGCAATAAATTCAAGGCGGCTGGTGGGCTTAGCCCGCCATTCACTGGTTATCTGAGAACGCGAGTCCATCGCCATGACAGAACATAACGTCCGCAACTTCAATATCAATTTCGGACCGCAGCATCCGGCGGCGCACGGCGTTCTTCGTCTTGTCCTGGAGCTTGACGGCGAAATTGTGGAGCGTGTCGATCCGCATATCGGCCTTTTGCATCGCGGCACCGAGAAGCTGATCGAGACCAAGACCTATCTTCAGGCCGTGCCCTATTTCGATCGCCTCGACTACGTCGCGCCGATGAACCAGGAACATGCCTATGCGATGGCCGTCGAAAAGCTGCTCGGCATCGAGATCCCGATTCGCGGTCAGCTGATCCGCGTTCTCTATTCTGAAATCGGCCGCATCCTGTCGCACCTTCTGAACGTCACGACGCAGGCCATGGACGTCGGCGCGCTGACGCCGCCGCTCTGGGGCTTCGAAGAGCGTGAAAAGCTGATGGTGTTCTACGAGCGCGCCAGCGGCTCACGCATGCATGCCGCTTATATCCGTCCGGGCGGCGTCCACCAGGATCTGCCCGAACAGCTCGTGCAGGATATCGGCGCCTGGTGCGACCCGTTCCTGAAGGCGCTCGATGACATCGACAACCTGTTGACCGGCAACCGCATCTTCAAGCAGCGCAACGTCGATATCGGCGTCGTCTCGCTGGAGGAATGCTGGGCCTGGGGCTTCTCCGGCGTCATGGTGCGCGGTTCGGGTGCGGCCTGGGATCTGCGTCGCGCCCAGCCCTATGAATGTTATTCCGATCTCGAATTCGACATCCCGATCGGCAAGAATGGCGACAACTACGACCGCTATCTGATCCGTATGATCGAGATGCGCGAATCGGTCCGCATCATGAAGCAATGCGTCAACCGCCTGCTCTCGGATGCCAGGACCGGTCCTTTCTCGTCGATCGACGGCAAGGTCGTGCCGCCGAAGCGCGGCGAGATGAAGCGCTCGATGGAAGCGCTGATCCACCACTTCAAGCTCTATACCGAAGGCTACCATGTGCCGGCCGGCGAGGTTTACGCCGCTGTCGAGGCGCCGAAGGGCGAATTCGGCGTCTATCTCGTCTCCGACGGCACCAACAAGCCCTATCGCTGCAAGATCCGCGCCCCCGGTTATGCCCATCTGCAGGCGATGGACTTCATGTGCCGCGGCCACCAGCTTGCCGACGTCGCGGCCGTCCTCGGCTCGCTCGACATCGTCTTCGGCGAGGTGGATCGCTGATGCAGCTTCTGCCGCTGGCCGTCGTTATTCTTCTTTCGGCATCCGGGGTTTCGGCTCAGGAGTCCGATAGCCTCGGCACGCCGCTGGGCCACAAGGAAGAGACGCCGCCGGCGCAGCAATCGTCCATGGGTGAGCTTTTGTCCAAGGGCTATCAGATCAAGGCTGCCATTCCGAACGGCAGCAAATTCGTAGTGTTTATGCAAAAAGACCAGTCGGCCTATGCCTGCGAAATGCAGTCTTTGACCGCTTCGCGGTGTGGAACCCTAAACTGACAAGGCGTGAGAAAGAATGTCCGTTCGTCGATTAGCCGAAGATCAATTTCAGCCTGCCGCATTCGCCTTCAGCGATGAGAATGCGGTCTGGGCGGACAAGACGATCCAGAAATACCCCGCCGGCCGCCAGCAATCGGCGGTCATTCCGCTGTTGATGCGGGCGCAGGAGCAGGACGGCTGGGTCACGCGCGCGGCGATCGAAAAGATCGCCGACATGCTGGATATGGCCTATATCCGCGTGCTCGAGGTCGCGACCTTCTATACGCAGTTTCAGCTGCATCCTGTCGGCACCCGCGCCCATGTGCAGGTCTGCGGCACGACGCCTTGCATGCTGCGCGGCTCGGAAGCGCTGATGTCGGTCTGCAAGAGCAAGATCCATGCCCATGCCTTCGAGCGCAATGCCGAAGGCACTCTGTCCTGGGAAGAGGTCGAATGTCTCGGGGCCTGCGTCAACGCCCCGATGGTGATGATCGGCAAGGACACCTATGAAGACCTGACGCCCGCGCGTCTCGAAGAGATCATCGACGTCTTTGCCGCCGGCAATGGCGCCAGCATCAAGCCCGGCACCCAGATCGACCGGGTGTTTTCGGCGCCCGAAGGCGGCCTGACCTCGCTGACGACGGAAGAGCCGAAGGCAAGGACCCGCGCCAAGAAGGCCGATGCCGAAACCGTATCGGCTCCAGTCGACGCCGCCCCGGTTCCGCCCTCCGAGGCCGCCCGCCCGAAGAGCACCGATGCCGAGACCAATGCTGCCCTGAAGACGCCGGCGACGGCGCCGAAGGCGGCTGCGAAAAACGCAAAGGCAGCCGAGCAGCAGCCGATATCAGGCACTGCGGCTGCCGAACCGGCGCCGAAAGCGGCCGTCAAGGCTGAAGCCGCCCCGGCGGCAAAGCCTGCTCTGACCGACAAGAATCGGCCGGCCGGCATCGAAAAGCCTGCCGCACCTGATGATCTGAAGATGATCTCGGGTGTCGGCCCGAAGATCGAGGCGACGTTGAACGAAATCGGCATCTTCACCTTCGCGCAGGTCGCAGGCTGGAAGAAGGCCGAACGCGATTGGGTCGATGGCTATTTGAATTTCCGCGGCCGCATCGAGCGCGATGACTGGGTCAAGCAGGCCAAGGCGCTCGCCAAGGGCGGGGAAGCGGAATATATCAAGGTCTTCGGCAAGAAGCCGCGGTAAGAGGTGAAGCATGTTACAAGATAAAGACCGCATCTTTACCAACATCTACGGCCTCAAGGACAAATCCCTGAAGGGCGCGATGAGCCGCGGCCACTGGGACGGCACCAAGCAGATCCTCGAAAAGGGCCGCGACTGGATCATCAATGAGATGAAGGCGTCTGGCCTTCGCGGTCGCGGCGGCGCCGGTTTCCCGACCGGCCTCAAATGGTCCTTCATGCCGAAGGAAAGCGACGGGCGGCCGCATTACCTCGTCGTCAACGCCGACGAATCGGAACCCGGCACCTGCAAAGACCGCGACATCATGCGCCACGATCCGCATACGCTGATCGAAGGCTGTGTCATCGCGAGCTTCGCGATGGGCGCCAATGCGGCCTACATCTATGTGCGCGGCGAATATATCCGCGAGCGCGAAGCGCTGCAGGCGGCGATCGACGAATGCTATGATTTTGGCCTGCTCGGCAAGAACAACAAGCTCGGCTGGGACATGGACATCTTCGTCCATCACGGCGCCGGTGCCTATATCTGCGGCGAGGAAACTGCCCTGCTCGAAAGCCTCGAAGGCAAGAAGGGCCAGCCGCGCCTGAAGCCGCCGTTCCCGGCCAATATGGGCCTTTACGGCTGCCCGACGACGGTCAACAACGTCGAATCGATCGCTGTCGCGCCGACGATCCTGCGCCGCGGCGCCGGCTGGTTCTCGGCCATCGGCCGTCCGAACAATGTGGGCACCAAGCTGTTCATGCTCTCCGGCCACGTCAACAAGCCGTGCACGGTCGAAGAGGAAATGGGCATCACCTTCCGCGAACTGGTCGACCGTCATGCCGGCGGCATCCGCGGTGGCTGGGACAACCTGCTTGCCGTCATTCCAGGCGGAGCATCTTGCCCGATCGTTCCGGCCAAGGACATCATCGATTGCCCGATGGATTTCGACGGCCTGCGCGGCGTCGGCTCTTCCTTCGGTACGGCCGCCGCTATCGTCATGGACAAGTCCACCGACGTCATCAAGGCGATTGCCCGCATCTCCGCCTTCTTCAAGCATGAGAGCTGCGGCCAGTGCACGCCCTGCCGCGAAGGCACGGGCTGGATGTGGCGCGTCATGGAACGCATGGCCAAGGGCAATGCCCAGAAGCGCGAAATCGACATGCTGTTCCAGGTAACGAAGCAGATCGAAGGCCATACCATCTGTGCGCTCGGCGACGCCGCCGCGTGGCCGGTGCAGGGTCTGATCCGTAACTTCCGTCCCGAGATCGAAAAGCGCATCGACCAGTATACCGCGAGCGCGCTTGATCACGGTGCGGTTCTGGAGGCGGCTGAATAATCATGGCGGACAACGCATCCAAGAGTGGGAAGAAGGAAGAAGTCGCCGATTTCGCGGCCGGTTTCGGCCGTCTAGCCGCCGAGATGCTGGAAAATGCACGGGCGATGCCGGTGCATCCGCTGATGGCGCAGCCCGCGGCAGCCTTTGCCGCCGCAACGGCGATCGGCTTTGGTTTCTCGACCCAGATGGCCGGCGCTTTCTTCGGTGCCTGGCAGAGCGCCCTGGAAACCACCGGCAAGGTCGCGGCCGCCCTCGATGACACGCCTCCGGACGAACTGAAGCCCGATGTCGATATCCGGCCGGAGAATATTCGCTCGGAGGTCAAGGCTTTCACCAAGCCGCCGGCCGAGAAGAAGGCAAAGCCGACACTGACTGTCGTCAAGCCGGTCAGCGAGCCGACGCCGGCCGGCCAAGCCAAGCCAGCCAGCCAAGCGAAGGCCAGCCAGCCAAAGCCGGCCGTGAAGGCAAAACCGGTTGCGCGGGGGAAGACCGACGACCTCAAGCTGATCGCCGGCATCGGCCCGAAGCTGGAGCAGGTGCTGAACGCCAAGGGCATTCGCAGCTTCGCCGACATCGCTGCCTGGACCGACGAGGAAATCGCCCGGTTCGACGCTGAACTCGGCTTCAATGGCCGCATCGGCCGTGACGACTGGACCGGTCAGGCAAACGTTCTGGCAGGGCGGGGCCGCAGAAAGAAATGAACTGTCCGGCCGTGTCGATCGGCCGGAAAGATGGGCAGGTCGGCGGACGGGCGGGGGCCTGAAGATGCCGGTGCGGGTTCCGGGTCTGGAACGCGCGATAGAGAATTTGGGCGACATCAGATGTCGGCAGGACGAAAGATCCGGCTTGGCAATGAGAGTGCTGCAAAAATAGGTTTGTTTGCCGTCATCAGGCAAACGGGAAACAGGACTGAGCGACGATGGCAAAACTGAGGATTGACGGCAACGAGATCGAAGTTCCGGATCATTTCACGCTATTGCAGGCGTGCGAGGATGCCGGTGCCGAGGTTCCGCGCTTCTGCTTCCATGAGCGCCTGTCGGTTGCCGGCAATTGCCGCATGTGCCTTGTCGAGGTGAAGGGCGGCCCGCCGAAGCCACAGGCTTCCTGCGCCATGAGCGTGCGCGATATCCGCGGCGGCCCGAACGGCGAACTGCCCGAGGTCTTCACCAACACCCCGATGGTCAAGAAGGCCCGCGAAGGTGTGATGGAATTCTTGCTGATCAACCATCCGCTCGATTGCCCGATCTGCGACCAGGGCGGCGAATGCGACCTGCAGGACCAGGCGATGGCCTTCGGCATCGACACCTCGCGCTATCAGGAAGACAAGCGCGCCGTCGAGGACAAGTATATCGGCCCGCTCGTCAAGACGGTGATGAACCGCTGCATCCACTGCACGCGCTGCGTCCGCTTCACGACCGAGGTCGCCGGCATTTCCGAACTCGGCCTGATTGGCCGTGGTGAGGATGCCGAGATCACCACCTATCTCGAACAGGCGATGACCTCCGAGCTTCAGGGCAACGTCGTCGACCTTTGCCCGGTCGGCGCGCTGACCTCGAAGCCTTTCGCCTTCACCGCGCGCCCCTGGGAGCTGAACAAGACCGAATCGATCGACGTCATGGATGCCGTCGGTTCGGCGATCCGCGTCGATACCCGCGGCCGCGAAGTCATGCGCATCCTGCCGCGTGTCAACGAGGCGATCAATGAAGAGTGGATCTCCGACAAGAGCCGCTTCATCTGGGACGGCCTGAAGACCCAGCGCCTCGACCGGCCCTACGTCCGCCGCGACGGCCGCCTGCAGCCGGCCACCTGGGCCGAAGCCTTCGGCGCCATCAAGGCCGCCGTCGGCGCCACCTCGGGCGACAAGATCGGCGCGATCGCTGGCGACCTCGCTTCCGTCGAGGAAATGTATGCGCTCTCCGAACTGGTGAAGTCGCTGGGGTCGGTCAATCTCGACTGTCGCCAGGATGGGGCGGCACTCGATCCGTCGCTCGGCCGTGCAAGCTACCTGTTCAATCCGACCATATCGGGCATCGACCAGGCCGACGCGCTGTTGATCATCGGCGCCAATCCGCGCTTCGAGGCAGCCATCCTCAACGCCCGCATACGCAAGCGCTGGCGCCGCGGCAAGTTCCCGATCGGCGTGATCGGCGAGCCGGGCGAGCTGCGCTACAGCTATGATTACCTCGGCGGCGGTCCCGACACGCTGAAGGATCTGGTCGACGGCACCCACGCCTTCGCCGACGTGCTGAAGAATGCCGCCAAGCCGATGATCATCATCGGCCAGGGCGCGCTGTCGCGCACCGACGGCGCCGGCGTTCTCGCCAGCGCTGCCAAGCTTGCCGGCTCGGTCGGCGCGGTCGCCGAAGGCTGGAACGGCTTTGCCGTCCTCCATACCGCTGCCTCGCGTGTCGGCGGACTCGACCTCGGTTTCGTGCCGGGCGCCAAGGGCGTCAATGCCGCCGAGATGCTGACGGCGATGGACGTGCTCTTCCTGCTCGGCGCAGACGAACTCGACTTCACCGCCAAGAAGGCCAAGCTCACGGTCTATGTCGGCTCGCATGGCGATAACGGCGCGCACCATGCCGACGTCATCCTGCCGGCGGCAGCCTATACCGAAAAGTCCGGCACCTGGGTCAACACCGAAGGCCGCGTCCAGATGGGCAACCGCGCAGGCTTTGCGCCGGGTGATGCCCGCGAGGACTGGGCGATCATCCGTGCCCTTTCCGACGTGCTTGGCAAGAAGCTTCCCTTCGATTCGCTCAGCGAATTGCGTGTCCGGCTCTATGCCGCTTTCCCGCATTTCGCTGCCATCGACGAGATCGCTGAAACCGATAGCGCCCAAATTGCCGCAGTTGCGAAAAAAGCCGGCAAGATGAACAAATCCGGGTTTGCGTCGCCGGTGAAAGACTTCTATTTGACGAACCCGATAGCGCGTGCCTCGGCTGTCATGGCGGAGTGCTCGGCATTGGCCCGCAACAACTTCAAAGTCGCGGCAGAGTAAGGGCAGGGGACTATGGATTCTTTCTTTTCGACCTATGTCTGGCCGGCGATCATCATGATCGGTCAGTCGCTGCTGCTTCTCGTCTGCCTGCTCGTTTTCATCGCCTACGTGCTGCTCGCCGACCGCAAGATCTGGGCGGCCGTGCAGCTGCGCCGCGGCCCGAACGTCGTCGGTCCCTTCGGCCTGTTCCAGTCCTTCGCCGACCTTCTGAAGTTCGTCTTCAAGGAGCCGATCATTCCGGCCGGCGCCAACAAGGCGGTGTTCCTGCTTGCCCCGCTGGTGACGGTGCTTCTGGCGCTGTCGACCTGGGCGGTGGTACCGCTGGCCGACGGATGGGTGATCGCCAACATCAATGTCGGCATCCTCTATATTTTCGCCATCTCCTCGCTCGAGGTTTACGGCATCATCATGGGCGGCTGGGCTTCGAACTCGAAGTATCCGTTCCTCGGCGCGCTGCGCTCGGCGGCGCAGATGGTGTCCTATGAAGTCTCGATCGGCTTCGTCATCGTCACCGTGCTTCTCTGTGTGGGTTCGCTGAACCTGACCGATATCGTCAATGCGCAGCATACCGGCCTCGGCACCATGCTCGGCCTGCCGGCGTCGTTCCTCGACTGGCACTGGCTGTCGCTGTTCCCGATGTTCATCATCTTCTTCATTTCGGCGCTCGCCGAAACGAACCGCCCGCCCTTCGACCTTCCGGAAGCCGAATCGGAACTCGTCGCCGGCTTCATGGTCGAATACGGCTCCTCGCCATACATGATGTTCATGCTCGGCGAATATGCGGCCGTCTGCCTGATGTGCGCGCTGACGACGATCCTCTTCCTCGGCGGCTGGCTGCCCCCGGTCGATATCTGGATCCTCAACTGGGTCCCAGGCATCATCTGGTTCACGCTGAAGGCCTGCTTCGTGTTCTTCATGTTCGCGATGGTAAAAGCCTTCGTTCCGCGCTACCGCTACGACCAGCTCATGCGCCTCGGCTGGAAGGTCTTCCTGCCGCTGTCGCTCGCCATGGTCGTCATCGTTGCATTCGTGCTGAAACTGATGGGTTGGGCATGATGGTGCCCGCTCTCGTTTTCGGCAAAATTGGAGGTTGAAGATGGCAAGCTTGTCCGGCTCCATCAGCTCGCTGTTTCTCAAGGAATTCGTCGGCGCGTTCTTTCTATCGATGCGCTATTTCTTCCGCCAGAAGGCGACGATCAACTATCCATTCGAAAAGGGTCCGGTCTCCCCGCGTTTCCGCGGCGAGCATGCGTTGCGCCGTTATCCGAACGGCGAGGAACGTTGCATCGCCTGCAAGCTCTGCGAGGCGATCTGTCCTGCCCAGGCGATCACCATCGAGGCCGGTCCGCGCCGCAATGACGGCACGCGCCGTACGGTGCGCTACGACATCGACATGGTGAAGTGCATCTATTGCGGCTTCTGCCAGGAAGCCTGCCCGGTCGACGCGATCGTCGAAGGCCCGAATTTCGAATTTGCGACGGAAACCCGCGAAGAGCTCTACTTCGACAAGGCACGGCTTCTGGATAACGGAGACCGGTGGGAGCGCGAAATCGCCCGCAACATCGCGATCGACTCGCCGTACCGCTGATTGAGATTTTGAAATGCCGCGGTGGAGCGCAGTTGCTCCTGTCGCGGTCAATATGCACAGGAGCTTTTCCGGTTAACGCCAGGGAGAGCTCCATCGGGCAGGGAAACTCCCGGCTGCCCGGGGGAAGATGAAAAAGGCACCAACATGGGTCTGCAGGCTCTATTTTTCTATCTTTTCGCCTTTGTCGCGGTGGCGTCGGCGTTCATGGTCATCTGGGCGAAGAACCCGGTTCACTCGGTTCTCTTCTTGATCCTGGTGTTCTTCAATGCGGCCGGCCTCTTCCTGCTGCTCGGTGCCGAATTCCTGGCGATGATCCTGCTTGTCGTCTATGTCGGCGCCGTCGCCGTGCTCTTCCTCTTCGTGGTGATGATGCTCGATATCGATTTCACCGAACTGAGGGCCGGCGTTCTCGAATATGCCCCGATCGGCGGGCTGATCGGGGTGATCCTCGCAGCCGAACTGATCGTCGTCATCGGCGGCAGCGTCATCTCGCCTGAGATCGCCAAATCAGTCGCCATGCCGATCCCGGCGCTGAGCGAGCGCACCAATACGGCCGCCCTCGGCGACGTGCTCTACACCAACTACGTCTATTTCTTCCAGATCGCCGGTCTGGTGCTTCTGGTCGCCATGATCGGCGCGATCGTGCTGACGTTGAGACACCGCACCAACATCAAGCGGCAGAATATTCCCAGGCAGGTTGCCCGCACGCCCGCCACCGCCGTCGAGGTGGTTTCGGTCAAGCCCGGGCAGGGCGTCTAAAGGCAGGTCAAGGAACAAAGAACATGGTCATCGGACTTTCCCACTACCTGACGGTCAGCGCCATCCTCTTCACGCTTGGCGTCTTCGGCATCTTCCTGAACCGGAAGAACGTCATCGTCATCCTGATGTCGATCGAACTGATCCTGCTCGCCGTCAACATCAACATGGTCGCCTTCTCCTCCTTCCTGAACGACATCGTCGGCCAGGTCTTCGCGCTGTTCATCCTGACGGTCGCGGCTGCCGAAGCGGCGATCGGTCTTGCAATTCTCGTTGTCTTCTACCGCAACCGCGGCTCGATCGCGGTCGAAGACGTCAATATGATGAAGGGCTGAGTGGCTCATGTTCCTCTATAAGGCTATCGTCTTTCTTCCCTTGATCGGTGCGATCGTCGCCGGCCTTTTCGGCCGCGCCATCGGCGCTAAGGCTTCGGAATATGTCACCAGCGGCCTGATGATCATCGCCGCCATCCTGTCCTGGGTCGTCTTCTTCACCGTCGGCATGGGCCATGCCGAAGGCGGTCCGATCAAGGTCGAGGTGCTGCGCTGGATCCAGTCCGGCGGCATCGACGTCTCCTGGTCGCTGCGCGTGGATACGCTGACGTCAGTCATGCTGATCGTCGTCAACACGGTCTCGACGCTGGTGCATGTCTATTCGATCGGCTACATGCATACCGATCCGCATCGCCCGCGCTTCTTCGCCTATCTCTCGCTCTTCACCTTCGCCATGCTGATGCTGGTGACCGCTGACAACCTTGCCCAGATGTTCTTCGGCTGGGAAGGCGTCGGTCTCGCCTCCTATCTGCTGATCGGCTTCTGGTTCAAGAAGCCGTCGGCGACGGCCGCGGCGATGAAGGCCTTCATCGTCAACCGTGTCGGCGACTTCGGCTTCGTGCTCGGCATTGCCGGCGTCTTCGTGCTGTTCGGCTCGATCAACCTCGACACGATCTTCGCCAATGCCTCGAACTTCGCCCCGCATGAAGGCGCCGGCGAAGCGGGCGAGGTGATCCTCAATCTCTTCGGCATGCAGCTCGACAAGGCGCATGCGCTGACGGGTATCTGCCTGCTGCTCTTCATGGGCGCGATGGGCAAGTCGGCGCAGTTCCTGCTGCACACCTGGCTGCCGGACGCGATGGAAGGCCCGACCCCGGTCTCGGCCCTGATCCATGCCGCCACCATGGTCACCGCCGGCGTCTTCCTCGTCGCCCGCATGTCGCCGCTCTTCGAACTGTCGCCGGATGCGCTGGTTGTCGTCACCGTGATCGGCGCGATCACCGCCTTCTTCGCGGCAACCGTCGCTCTCGTGCAGAACGACATCAAGCGTGTCATCGCCTATTCCACCTGCTCACAGCTCGGCTACATGTTCGTGGCACTCGGAGCCGGGGCTTATGGCGCAGCCATCTTCCATCTCTTCACCCATGCCTTCTTCAAGGCTCTGCTCTTCCTCTGCGCGGGCTCGGTCATCCACTCCGTCGATGGTGAGCAGGACATGCGCTACATGGGCGGCCTGTGGCCGCACATTAAAGTTACTGCCGTGCTGATGATCATCGGCACGCTGGCGATCACCGGTTTTGGCATTCCCTTCACGCCGATCGGTTTTGCCGGCTTCTTCTCCAAGGACGTGATCATCGAGGCGACCTATGCATCGCATTCGCCGGTCGCCGGCTTCGCCTTCTCGCTGCTGGTCATTGCGGCTCTGTTCACCAGCTTCTATTCCTGGCGCCTGATCTTCATGACCTTCTTCGGCAAGCCGCGCGCTTCCCATGAGGTGATGCACCATGTCCACGAGTCGCCGCAGGTCATGCTGGTGCCGCTCTATCTCCTGGCGATCGGCGCGGTGCTTGCAGGCGTGATCTTCGAAGGCCGGTTCTATGGCGAGGAATATGCCGAGTTCTGGAAGGGTGCGCTCTTTACCGGCACCGAGAACGAACTGGTCGAAGAGTTTCACCATGTTCCGGCGCTCGTGGCTTTGAGCCCGTTCATCGCCATGGTGCTCGGCTTCGTCACTGCCTGGTACATGTATATCCGCTCGCCGCAGACGCCGCGCATCCTCGCGCAGCAGCACCGCGTGCTCTACCAGTTCCTGTTGAACAAGTGGTATTTCGACGAACTCTACGACTTCCTCTTCGTCCGCTCCGCCAAGGCGCTCGGCCGCTTCCTGTGGAAGAAGGGTGATGTTGGCGTCATCGACACCTACGGCCCGAACGGCGTCGCCGCTCGCGTCGTCGCCGTCACCGATCGCGTGGTCCGCCTGCAGACCGGTTACCTCTATCACTACGCCTTCGCCATGCTGATCGGCGTTGCGGCGCTCGTTACCTGGATGATGCTCGGGAGTTCCTTCTGATGACCGATTGGCCTATTCTTTCAACGGTCACCTTTCTGCCGCTCGTCGGCGTGGTGCTCCTGCTATTGATGAACGGCGAGAGCGAAACCGGCCGGAAGAACGTGCTGTGGATCTCGCTGATCACCACCGTCTTCACCTTCGTCGTCTCGCTCTTCATCTGGATCGGCTTCGACAATGCCAATCCCGGCTTCCAGATGGTCGAGAAGCATAACTGGCTCGGCACCGGCATCGGCTACCACGTCGGCATCGACGGCATCTCGATGCTGTTCGTCATCCTGTCGACTTTCCTTATGCCCTTCTGCGTGCTGGCGAGCTGGCTCTCGATCGAGAAGCGCCTGAAGGAATACATGATCGCCTTCCTCATCCTCGAAACGATGATGATCGGCGTCTTCGTCTCGCTCGATATCGTGCTCTTCTACGTCTTCTTCGAGGCGGGCCTTATTCCGATGTTCCTGATCATCGGCGTCTGGGGCGGCAAGGACCGCGTCTATGCGAGCTATAAGTTCTTCCTCTATACGCTACTCGGCTCGGTGCTGATGTTGCTCGCCATCATGGCGATGTACTGGCAGGCCGGCACGACCGACATCACCGCGCTGCTCGCCTACAAGTTCCCGCCGGCGCTGCAGACCTGGTTATGGCTTGCCTTCTTCGCCTCCTTTGCGGTGAAGATGCCGATGTGGCCGGTCCATACCTGGCTTCCCGATGCCCACGTTCAGGCGCCGACGGCTGGCTCGGTGATCCTGGCCGGCGTACTGCTGAAGCTCGGCGGCTACGGTCTCATCCGCTTCTCGCTCGGCATGTTCCCGGTCGCGTCCGATTATTTCGCGCCGCTCGTCTTTGCCATGTCCGTCATCGCCATCATCTACACTTCTCTGGTGGCGATGATGCAGGACGATATCAAGAAGCTGATCGCCTATTCCTCCGTGGCCCACATGGGCTACGTGACCATGGGCATCTTTGCCGCCAATATGCAGGGCGTCCAAGGCTCGATCTTCCAGATGCTCTCGCACGGCATCGTCTCCGGCGCGCTCTTCCTCTGCGTCGGCGTCGTCTACGACCGCACCCACACCCGCGAGATCAACGCCTATGGCGGCCTCGTCAACAACATGCCGAAATATGCCGTGGCGATGATGGTCTTCACTATGGCCAATGTCGGGCTTCCCGGCACGTCCGGCTTCGTCGGCGAATTCCTGACGCTGATCGGTGTCTTCCGGGTCAACACCTGGGTGGCGCTCTTTGCCGCCACCGGCGTCATCCTCTCGGCCGCCTACGCGCTCTGGCTTTATCGCCGGGTGATCTTCGGTGCGCTGGAGAAGGAGAAGCTGAAGGCGCTGCTCGATCTTTCCAGACGCGAACAGCTGATCCTCTACCCGCTAGTCGCGCTGACCATCTTCTTCGGCGTTTATCCGGCTCCGGTCTTCGATGCGACGGCCGCCTCGGTGGATCTGCTGGTCAACAACTACACGGCCGCCGTGCACGCAGCGCAGAATGTTGCGCTGTCTATGAAATGATGACGGGACTTATTGGACATGACCGCTGAAACAATTCTCCTCAGTCTGCATCTTTCCGCGCCGGAGCTCATCCTCGCGGTCGGCGCCCTTGTCCTGTTGATGGTCGGCGTCTTCTCAGGCGAGCGGTCGGGCCTTGTCGTCACCGGCTTGGCCATCGTCCTGCTCCTGGCCTCCGGCCTGTGGCTGCTCTTCGTGCCCGCAGAAGGCCTTGCCTATGGCGGCGTCTACATGGCCGACGGCTTCTCGCGCTTCATGAAGCTGGTGGCGCTCATTGGTTCGCTGGTCGCCATGTTCATGTCGATTGGCCACGCCCGCGAAAATCAGCTCGACAAGTTCGAGTTCCCGGTTCTCCTGGTACTTGCGACCCTCGGCATCCTGCTGATGATTTCGGCCAATGACCTGATCTCGCTCTATCTGGCGCTGGAACTGCAGTCGCTGGCGCTCTATGTCGTCGCCGCGATCAACCGCGACAGCCTGAAGTCGACCGAAGCCGGCCTGAAATATTTCGTCCTCGGCGCGCTTTCCTCCGGCATGCTGCTCTACGGCATGTCGCTGGTCTACGGCTTCACCGGCCACACCCACTTCTCCGAAATCGCCCAGGCGCTGTCCGTTGAGGGTGCGCGTTCGCTCGGCTTGATCTTCGGCCTGGTCTTCATCCTCGCGGGCATCGCCTTCAAGATCTCCGCTGTTCCCTTCCATATGTGGACGCCGGATGTTTACGAGGGCGCGCCGACGCCGGTGACCGCCTTCCTTGCCGCAGCACCCAAGGTTGCTGCCATGGCGATGATGACCCGCATCGTCATTACCGCCTTCCAGCCGGTTCTGGCGGACTGGCAGCAGGTCGTCGTCTTCATCTCGATCGCCTCGATGCTGCTCGGTTCGTTTGCCGCGATCGGCCAGAAGAACATCAAGCGACTGATGGCCTATTCCTCTATCGGCCACATGGGTTATGCGCTGGTCGGCCTTGCCGCCGGCAACCAGACCGGCGTCACCGGCGTCATGCTTTATATGGTCATCTACATGGTCATGACGCTCGGCACCTTTGCGATCATCATGTCGATGCGCCGCAAGGACGGCACCGTCGTCGAGAATGTCGACGATCTCGCCGGCCTCTCCACAACCAACCCGTTCATGGCCGTGGTGCTGACGGCGCTGATGTTCTCGCTCGCCGGCATCCCGCCGCTCGCCGGCTTCTTCGCGAAGTACTTCGTCTTCGTTGCCGCCATCGAGGCCAAGCTCTATGCGCTCGCCATCATCGGCGTTCTCGCCTCGGTCGTCGGCGCTTACTATTATCTGCGTGTCATCAAGCTGATGTGGTTCGATGAGGCGACCGGCGAATTCGCCCGTGTCTCCGGTTCTCTGCGTCTGGTCTTCGGTCTCTCCGGTCTCTTCGTCACCGCCTATGTCCTCATCGGCGGCCCGATCGGCGGTGCGGCAGAGCTAGCTGCTGCGACGCTCTTTTGATGGCTTCCGACGGACGGCGCCGGATATCGCTCGGCGATTTCAGGCACGAGGCTCTGTCGGAAACATCGTCCACCAACAGTGAATGCCTCGCCCGGGCTCGGGCGGGCGATGGCGGCAATCTCTGGGTGACCGCCGAAAGGCAGACGGGCGGCCGCGGCCGCCGTGGTAGGCTCTGGGTTTCCGAACGCGGCAATCTCTACGCTTCTCTTCTTCTGATCGACCCGGCGCCGATGGAGCGTCTGGGCTCTCTGCCGCTGGCGATCGCCGTTGCGGTGCACCAGGCGATCCGCAGGGTGCTGCCACTGGGCGCCGAACCGCTCGAGGTCAAATGGCCGAACGATATCCTCATCGGCCGAAAGAAGACCTGCGGCATTCTCGTCGAAGGCGAGGGGCTCCCGGACGGCCGTTACGCGCTGATCGTCGGCATCGGCATCAATATCTCTGTCATGCCGGACAATCCGCTCTACCCGGTCACCTGCCTGCGCCAGCAGGGAAGTGCGGCGTCGCCGGAGGAACTCTTCGCGCATCTCTTCGCCGCCACGGCGGAAGTGCTTGAAATATGGGACGAGGGCCGCGGCATCGGCGAGATCACGGCGCTCTGGCGCGCGATCGCCTGCGGCATCGGCGAAAAGATTACGGTCAATTTGCCGGACCGATCGATTTCCGGACAATTCGCCGGAATTGATGATAATGGCTTGTTGATGCTCGATACCGGCGCTGGCAGGATAATGCCCATTGCTGCCGGTGATGTGTTTTTTGGATAGCGGAAAAAACGAAAATTATGGCGAAACACGACGAACTGGTATTCCTGCCTCTGGGCGGTGTCGGTGAGATTGGCATGAATCTCGCTCTCTATGGCTACGGCCCGCCCGAGCATCGCCAGTGGATCATGGTCGATTGTGGTGTCACTTTTCCCGGGCCTGACCTGCCGGGCGTCGACCTCGTATTGCCCGATATCCGCTTCCTCGCCAGCGAACGAAAGAACCTCAAGGCGATCATCATCACCCATGCGCATGAAGACCATTATGGTGCGCTCGCCGATCTCTGGCCCGGCCTCAACGTGCCGGTCTATGCCTCTGGTTTTACCGCAGGTCTGCTCGAAGCCAAGCGCAATTTCGAGAAGGCGACGATCGGCGAAGTGCCGGTGACGCCGTTCAAGGCCGGCGATACGATCAATGTCGGCCCGTTCAGCATCGAAGGTGTCGCCGTCAACCATTCGATCCCCGAGCCGATGTCGCTGATGATCCGCACGCCGGTCGGCAATGTCATTCATACAGGCGACTGGAAGATCGACCACGAGCCTTCGCTCGGGCCCCTGACCGACGAGACACGTTTCCGCCAACTCGGCGACGAGGGCGTGCTGGCGCTGATGTGCGATTCCACCAATGCGCTGCGCGACGGTGTTTCGCCCTCCGAGAAGGATGTGTCCGAAAGCCTGCGTAAGATCATCGAGAATGCCGAGGGCCGGGTGGCGATCACCACCTTCTCGTCGAATGTCGGGCGCATCCGTACTGTTGCCGAGGCTGCAGAGGCGGCAGGCCGCGAAGTGCTGCTGCTCGGCAGTTCGCTGAAGCGCGTCGTGAACGTTGCCCAGGACATCGGCCTGATGGAAGGTGTGAAGCCCTTCATCTCCGAGGACGAATACGGCTATATCCCGCGCGACAAGGTCGTCGTCATCCTGACCGGCAGCCAGGGCGAGGCGCGGGCAGCCCTTGCCAAACTCTCGCGCGATGAGATGCGCAATGTGGCGTTTACGGCAGGCGATATCGTCGTCTTTTCCTCGCGCGCCATTCCCGGCAACGAGAAGGCGATCCAGGACATCAAGAACGGCCTCGTCGAGCAGGGTGTGCACATCATCACGGATACCGAGGCATTGGTCCACGTTTCCGGCCATCCGCGCCGCAACGAGTTGCAGCGGATGTATGAGTGGACACGGCCGAAGATCGTCGTGCCGGTGCATGGCGAGGCAACACATCTGACGGCGCATAAGGAACTTGCCGAGCAATCCGGCATCGCACTGGTGCCGCGGGTGCGCAACGGCGATATCCTGCGGCTGGCGCCCGGTCCCGTCGAGGTGATCGGCGAGGCGCCGCATGGCCGGATTTATAAGGACGGTACGCTGATCGGCGATTTCGACGAGATGGGTATCGGCGAGCGCAAGAAGCTCTCCTATGTCGGCCATGTCGCGGTCAACGTCTTGCTCGACGCCCGCTATGACATCGTCGGCGAACCCGACCTCATTTCGATCGGCCTGCCGACCTACGATGATGAGGGCGAGGATATGGAGGATACGCTCTTCGACGCGGCGGTCAGCGCCATCGAGAGCATTCCGCGCGCCCGCCGCAAGGATATCGACATGCTGCAGGAGGCCGTGCGCCGCGCCATCCGCTCGGCCGCGAACAACACCTGGGGCAAGAAACCTCTTGTCACCGCCTTCGTCACCAAGGTCTGACCATGCTCGGCCGGGTCAACCATATCGCCATCGCCGTGCCCGATCTGGCCGCAGCGACGGCGGCCTATCGCGATACGCTGGGTGCTGCCGTATCGCAGCCGCAGGCTCTGCCGGAACACGGCGTCACCGTCGTCTTCGTCGAATTGCCGAACACCAAGGTCGAATTGCTGCAACCGCTCGGCGATACTTCGCCGATCGCAGCCTTCCTCGAAAAGAACCCATCCGGCGGCATGCATCACATCTGCTACGAGGTGGACGATATCCTTCTCGTCCGTGACCGGCTGGTCACGGCGGGCGCAAGGGTGCTTGGCGATGGCCAGCCGAAGACCGGCGCGCACGGCAAGCCGGTGCTCTTTCTGCACCCCAAGGATTTCTTCGGCACGCTGATCGAACTCGAACAGGCCTGAGCCCTGCTGCGGCAGAGTGACCCGAAGACCGCAAAACCTTTCGTCCGCTTTGAGTTGGTCGCCATTCCACCGTATAAGGACGCGATATTACAGCGCCGCGTGTCTTCTAAGACGCGCAAAGGACGCTGTAACAATTTAAATTGCTGCATTCCTTAAATCGATTCCGATTTAAGGAATGCAGCAGCGCCACACCAACGGGAACCAGAATGCTCCAGATCTTTCTTCAGGGATTTGCCGTCTACTTCATCATCTGGTGGATGACGCTTTTCGCCGTCCTGCCGATCGGCCTGCGCACCCAGGCGGACGACAATGATGTCGTGCTCGGCACCGTTCCGAGCGCGCCCACCCGGTTTCGCGCCGCTTTCGTGTTTTCGCTGACGACGCTGATTTCGGCCCTGGTCTACGGCCTCTGGTACCTCTGCGACACCTATTTCGGCTGGGGCTTCGATGCCCTGCCGCAACTCGGCCCCAGCTTCTATTGAGTGTGGCTTTTGCTCAAACTTTGAGCAGATGTAACCCTATTGAAAGCGAATTTCGTCATACCAGCGTCATACTGTTGCGGCAAAGAGCTCTCGTAACGGAATGATGGCCATCCCCTTACGGAAGCCGGTTGGATTTCTGGGTGGGGTGGAGGCCGAAAAGCCAAAAAAAAACAAGGCTAAAAGCCTTGTTTTAAGTATCGCGTGATCTGTAACCGTTGCCGGGGCTGCGACGAGCGCGCCTAAGATCTGATCCTCCCAAGACTTGACCGCGAATTCGGCAAGAATTTAACTTCCTGCCTGTTTTGTGAGCTAAAACTAGCTCAAACATTGGGCTTTGTCATCAGCTTTTTTTGCATTTTTGCTACACTCTAGCAAAATTTTTCTGTTGACAAGATTTTCGTTCAAGCCCTTATAAACACGCGCTTTTTCATGCCCTTTCATTTTGCGGGTGCGAACATGCGCTTCCGGGAGGTTGCCGGCATCCGTTGCGGGTTTCCTTCCTGCCGCGAAGCGGCTATGAACGCTCCCGACATTAACAATGGTCTTTCGATTCCGCCTGCTGCGGGATCTCAACTGCTCCGGAATCCGCCATGCGTCTGTCCCGCTATTTCATGCCCATCCTCAAGGAAAACCCCAAGGAGGCGGAAATCGTCTCCCACCGGCTGATGCTGCGCGCCGGCATGATCCGCCAGCAGTCGCAGGGCATTTATTCCTGGCTGCCGCTCGGCAAGCGTGTGCTCGACAAGGTCAACGCCATTATCCGCGACGAGCAGAACCGCGCCGGTGCCATCGAGCTGTCGATGCCGACCCTGCAATCGGCCGAGCTCTGGCAGGAAAGCGGCCGCTACGACGCCTACGGCAAGGAGATGCTGCGCATCAAGGACCGTCAGGATCGGCCGATGCTCTACGGCCCCACCAACGAGGAGATGGTGACGGATATTTTCCGCTCCTCCGTCAAGTCCTACAAGGACCTGCCGCTCAATCTCTATCATATCCAGCTGAAGTTCCGTGACGAGATCCGTCCGCGCTTCGGCACCATGCGCTCGCGCGAATTCATGATGAAGGATGCCTACTCCTTCGATCTGACGCGCGAAGCGGCGGAGCATTCCTATAACAAGATGTTCGCCGCCTATCTCAGAACCTTCGACCGGCTCGGCCTGCGCGCCATTCCGATGCGCGCCGATACCGGCCCGATTGGCGGCAAGCTCAGCCATGAATTCATCATTCTCGCCGATACCGGCGAATCCGAAGTCTTCTGTCACAAGGATTTCGTCGACTTCGATATTCCTGGCGAACACACCGATTTCGACAGTGTCGAGGGCCTGCAGGCGATCTTCGACAATTGGACCTCGCTCTATGCGGCGACCTCGGAAATGCACGACGAGGCGGCCTTCAACGCCGTTCCCGAGGGCGACCGGCTGTCGGCGCGCGGTATCGAGGTCGGCCACATCTTCTATTTCGGCACGAAATATTCCGAGCCGATGGGCGCGAAAGTGCAGGGGCCTGACGGCAAGGAACACTTCGTTCACATGGGTTCCTACGGTATCGGCCCGACACGCCTTGTTCCCGCCATCATCGAAGCATCGCATGATGATAACGGAATCATCTGGCCGGCATCGGTCGCGCCCTTCGATATCGTTGTGATCAACATGAAGGCGGGCGATCAGGCCTGTGACGATACCTGCGAGCTGATCTATGCCGCGCTGAGCAAGGCCGGCAAGGATGTGCTCTATGACGATACCGACGACCGGGCCGGCACGAAATTCGCGACCGCCGATCTGATCGGTGTACCCGTACAGATTATCGCCGGCCCGCGTGCGGTCGCAAACGGCGAAGTGGAAGTGAAGGACCGCAAGACCGGCGCCCGCGAAACGATGACCATCGAAGCGGCGATCAATCGGTTCGTGGCTTAAGGAAACGGAGGCGAAATGGCAGAGGCAGCAGTGGACCGGAGTTCGAAATCCGGCTTGGGTCCGGCTGGCAAGCCATTTTCCACCTTTGAACGCCTCGTGGCGTGGCGTTATCTACGCGCCCGCCGTAAGGAAGCCTTCATATCGGTCATCGCCGGCTTCTCCTTCGTCGGCATCATGCTTGGCGTTGCGACGCTGATCATTGTCATGGCCGTGATGAACGGCTTCCGCACCGAACTCGTCTCGCGCATCCTCGGCATCAACGGCCACATGATCGTCCAGCCGGTCGACGGCCCCTTCACCGATTATCCGGTCCTCAGCAGCAAACTCGCCGCCGTACCCGGCGTCAAGATGGCGTTACCGCTAGTGGAAGGCCAGGTGCTCGCCTCCGCCCAGGCCGGCGGCAGCACCGGCGCTCTGGTGCGCGGCGCCCGCGCCGAGGATCTGACCAAGCTCAAGACGGTCTCCGACAACATCAAATCAGGCGATATGGTGGGGTATGCATCCGGCGACGGCGTGCTGATCGGCACCCGCATGGCCGACCAACTCGGTCTGCGTGTTGGCGATCTCATTACGCTGACGTCACCGGATGGCGACATTACGCCGATGGGCGTCAGCCCGCGTATCAAGTCCTACAAGATTTCCGGTCTCTTCGAGATCGGCATGTCGGAATATGACTCCTCGATCATCTTCATGCCGCTCGAGGAAGCGCAGCTCTATTTCAATGCCGAGGGACTGGTGCAGTCGATCGAGCTCTTCGTCGACAACCCCGACGATATCGACGATCTGAGGCCCAAGGTGGAGGAAGCGGCCGGCCGCCAGATCGCCATCACCGACTGGCGCCAGCGCAACCAGACCTTCTTCTCGGCGCTGCAGGTCGAGCGCAACGTCATGTTCATGATCCTGACTCTGATCGTGCTTGTCGCGGCGCTGAACATCATCTCCGGCCTCATCATGCTGGTGAAGGACAAGGGCAGCGATATCGCCATCCTGCGCACCATGGGCGCCAGCGCCGGCGCGATCATGCGCATCTTCTTCATGACTGGGGCGGCGATCGGCATCGTCGGCACCATTGCCGGTGTGCTGCTCGGCGTTCTCGTCTGCGTCAACATCGAATCCGTCCGCCAGTTCTTCTCGTGGATTTCAGGCACCGTACTGTTCAATCCGCAGGTCTATTTCCTCAGCCAGCTGCCGGCCGAGATGGATCTCAGCGAAACGATCTCGATCGTCGTCATGGCGCTGACGCTCTCCTTCATCGCGACCATCTTCCCGGCCTGGCGTGCCTCCAGGCTCGATCCGGTGCAGGCCCTGCGCTACGAATAAGGAATGCCGCCTTCATGAAACGCAACGTCGTTCTCCAGCTTACCGGCGTCGAGCGCCATTACGGGCAGGGCGGTACGCTGCTCTCGATCCTGAAGGGCGCGGATTTTTCGATATCGAAGGGGGAGATTGTCGCTCTCGTCGCCCCTTCCGGCACCGGCAAGTCGACACTGCTGCATGTCGCCGGCCTCCTGGAGCATCCGGACGGCGGTGAGGTCAACATCAACGGCCATGCCTGCGACGGCCTGAGCGACGAGAAACGCACCGCCATCCGCCGCAGCGAAATCGGCTTCGTCTATCAGTTCCACCACTTGCTGCCGGAATTCTCGGCGCTTGAAAATATCATGATGCCGCAGCTGATCGCCGGGCTTTCCTGGAAGGAAGCCGGAGAGCGGGCCGGCCAGCTTCTCGATTATATGCGCATCGGCCATCGTGGCTCGCATCGCCCCGGCGAGCTTTCCGGCGGCGAGCAGCAGCGCGTTGCGATTGCTCGCGCCGTCGCCAATGCGCCGACCCTGCTTCTTGCCGACGAGCCGACCGGCAATCTCGACCCCGAAACGGCAAGCTACGTCTTCGACGCGCTGGAAGCGCTGGTGCGCCAATCCGGCCTTGCTGCCCTCATCGCCACCCATAATCACGAGCTCGCCCGCCGCATGGATCGGCGCGTGACGATCTCCGATGGCAAGATCGTCGATTTCTGAGACCGCGGTCCATGGCTGTCCGGTTAACGCCGATGGCTGCTCCTCACCCTAACCTACCGGGGTCGAGCCACTCGTCTCGCCCTGTCCTTCGGACCCCCGTAAAAGCGGGGCGAGGGAACGTGCCAAACGCAGCGTCGAGGTTAGAGAAAGCCGGTGCGGCATGTCCCTTCGCCCCGCGAGCGGGGAAGGTGTAGCGGGCCACGATCAGGGGATGACCAGCCCGCCGCGATAGTCGAGCACATAGGCCTTCTGGCCATCGACCATGATGCATTCGTGGCCGCTGAACCGCTCGCAGCCGCCTTCGCTGCTGTCGATATAGCGGCCGAACGGATGGTCGAATTCCATCCCGCCAAGAAACCGGCCCTCGCGATACATCGCAGAAAGTGCCGTCTTGATCACCGTTCCCGCTGCTGCGCCGTCGATAAGCTCAGGCGCAATGATGCAGCCGAAATAATTCATCGCCCAGACGGGCTCGTCGGCAAGCCACACCACTTCCTGTCCGGCGAAATCGGTCCCGCCGAAATAGCTGTCGAGATAGCGCCAGTCGCCGCGTTCGAAACCGATATCGTGGGCACCCGGCCGGCAGGGCACGCGCGCCACGCCGCCGCCGACATAGGTCGCAGCCTTCGCCTCCACGACGAATTCGTTCAGCATCGCAATATCGACCATGTCATTCTCCTCTCGGCCCGATGCTGGCAAATATGCCGCGGCATGTAAAGAACAAAAAAAGAACATATGCCGGAAATAAAGAGTCGCCCTGAGGAGGTCTGCCGCCTGAGTACCATGACCAATCTGCGGCGGATCGGGAAAGGGCAAGGCTGCTGCCGATCACATCGAGCGCCGGCCCTTTAGCCGATTCGTCGCCTATTTCCTGGGATTTTCAAACACAAGAAAGGAGGAAAAGATTCCTGTTGACAACGGAACATACATGGAACAAATTGAAAACATAACGAGTAAAGGAGAGCCCGATGACTGACATGATCCGTGATATCGCAGCATTCACCTCCATCGCAATGTTCGTTGCAAGCTTCTCGCTCATCGTCATGGCGCTCTAAAGTTTTCAGGGGACCGCATGGTAATCATGCGGTCCGGACGCGGGACTTCTTCTGGACATCATCGCCCTCTATGCCGACAATGCGTCCGATTCATTCGGGTGATTGGAAAGGCATATCATGGCGGATACGGCAAAGGGTTCAACGGGTGAGGCGACCGGCGGCACGCCAGGCTTCATCCACCTGAGGGTCCATTCCGCCTATTCGCTTCTCGAGGGCGCCCTGCCACTGAAGAAGATCCTCTACAAGGCGACCGGCGACAGTCAGCCGGCGATTGCGATTACCGACACCAACAATCTGTTCGTCGCCCTCGAATTCTCGCAGAAGGCGATGGAAGACGGCCTGCAGCCGATCATCGGCTGCCAGGTCTCGATCGACATGGAAGATGGGTTGGAAACGGAGAAGCGCGGCGGCCAGCAGGCACTGGTCAAGCTGCCGTCGATCGTTCTTCTCGCCGCGACGGATGCCGGTTATGAAAGGCTGGTCGATCTCGTCAGTCGGGCCTATCTCGGCGGCGAGAGCAACCAGGCCGTTCATATCAGCGCCTCCTGGCTGGAGGAGGCGGGCACGGAAGGGCTGATCGCATTGAGCGGCGCCTTGACCGGGCCGGTCGACGTGGCGATCAAGGAAGGCCATCCCGCTCAGGCGGAAGTCCGGCTGCTCACGCTGAAGCGTCTCTTCGGCGACAGGCTTTATGTCGAGCTGCAGCGGCACGGCACCTACGACAAGCGGCACGAACAGAAGATTATCGGGCTCGCCTATGCCCACGACCTACCGCTGGTTGCGACCAATGAGGCTTTCTTTCCGACACGCGACGATTACGACGCCCATGATGCGCTGATGGCGGTCGCGCACAACGCCATCGTCTCCGATGACAGCCGCTTTCGCCTGACGCCGGATCACTATCTGAAGAGCCGGGCCGAGATGGTCAAGCTCTTCGCCGACCTGCCGGAAGCGCTGGAAAATACGATCGAGATCGCCACGCGCTGCTCCTTCGTGCTGAAGACGCGAAAGCCGATCCTGCCACGCTTCACCGGTGCGACCGATGATGCCGAGGAGGCCGAACGCGCCGAGGCGAGCGAGCTGCGCCGCCAGGCGGTCGAAGGGCTGGACATGCGGCTTGCAACGCTCGGCATGTCGCCGGGTTACGAGGAAAAGGATTATCGCGAACGGCTTGATTTCGAGCTCAGCGTCATCGAGCGCATGCGTTTCCCCGGCTACTTCCTGATCGTTGCCGACTTCATCAAATGGGCCAAGCAGCATGACATTCCGGTCGGTCCCGGCCGTGGTTCGGGCGCCGGTTCGCTGGTCGCCTATGCCTTGACGATCACCGATGTCGATCCCTTGCGTTTTTCGCTGCTCTTCGAGCGCTTCCTCAATCCGGAACGCGTCTCGATGCCGGACTTCGACATCGACTTCTGCCAGGACCGCCGCGAAGAGGTGATCCGCTACGTCCAGGCCAAGTATGGTCGCGAGCAGGTGGCGCAGATCATCACTTTCGGTTCGCTGCAGGCACGCGCCGCCCTTCGCGACGTCGGCCGTGTGCTTGAGATGCCCTATGGCCAGGTCGACAAGATTTGCAAACTCGTGCCGAACAATCCCGCCAATCCGACGCCGCTGTCCAAGGCGATCGAGGAGGAGCCGAAGCTGCAGGAGGAGGCGGCAAAGGAACCGGTTGTCGCGCGGCTGCTCGATAT
The DNA here is from genome assembly GCF_013087615.1 of Rhizobium sp. WYCCWR 11152. Taxonomy (NCBI): domain Bacteria; kingdom Pseudomonadati; phylum Pseudomonadota; class Alphaproteobacteria; order Hyphomicrobiales; family Rhizobiaceae; genus Rhizobium; species Rhizobium sp. WYCCWR 11152. The sequence continues at coordinate 945,299 of NZ_JABFCP010000009.1, forward strand.
CGCCCAGAAGATCGAGGGGCTTTACCGCCACGCCTCGACCCATGCCGCCGGTATCGTCATCGGCGACCGGCCGCTTTCCAAGCTGGTGCCGATGTATCGCGATCCGCGCTCCGATATGCCGGTCACCCAGTTCAACATGAAATGGGTCGAGCAGGCGGGCTTGGTCAAATTCGACTTCCTCGGCCTGAAGACGCTGACCGTGCTGAAGGTCGCGGTCGATTTCGTCGCCAAGCTCGGTATCAAGGTCGATCTCGCAGCCATTCCTCTCGACGACAAGAAGACCTACGAGATGCTGTCGCGCGGCGAGACGGTCGGCGTGTTCCAGGTGGAAAGTGCCGGCATGCGCAAGGCGCTGATCGGCATGAAGCCGGACTGCATCGAGGACATCATCGCGCTGGTGGCGCTCTATCGTCCCGGCCCGATGGAGAACATCCCGACCTACAATGCCCGCAAGCACGGCGACGAAGAGCTGGAATCGATCCATCCGATGATCGACCACCTGCTCAAGGAAACCCAGGGCGTCATCGTCTATCAGGAACAGGTGATGCAGATCGCCCAGGTACTATCCGGCTATTCGCTGGGCGAAGCCGACCTTCTGCGCCGCGCCATGGGTAAGAAGATCAAGGCCGAGATGGACCAGCAGCGCGAACGCTTCGTCGTTGGCGCCGTCAAGAACGGCGTATCGAAACCGCAGGCCGACAATATCTTCGAACTGCTGGCGAAGTTCGCCAATTACGGCTTCAACAAGTCGCATGCCGCCGCCTATGCCATCGTCTCCTACCAGACGGCCTACATGAAGGCGCATTATCCGGTCGAATTCCTCGCCGCTTCGATGACGCTCGACATGTCCAACACCGAAAAGGTCAATGATTTCCGCCAGGATGCCAAGCGCCTCGGCATCGAGGTGATCGCACCCTCGGTGCAGAGCTCCTTTCGCCATTTCGAGACCGGCGACAACCGCATCTATTACGCGCTCGCCGCCCTCAAGGGCGTCGGGGAATCCGCCGTCGACCATATCGTCGAGGTGCGTGGCGACAAGCCCTTTGCCAGCATCGAGGATTTCTGCCTGCGCATCGATCCGCGTCAGGTCAATCGTCGCGTGCTCGAAAGCCTGATCTATGCCGGCGCCTTCGATTGTTTCGACATGGACCGCGCCCAGCTGGCAGCCGGCCTCGACCGTGTTCTCGGTTATGCCCAGCGCGCCCAGGAGAACAAGCTGAGCGGCCAGTCAGACATTTTCGGCAGCACGCTGACGTCGGGGCCTGAGAAGATCTCCCTGCCGCCGTTCTCGCCCTGGCTCCCCTCCGAGCGGCTGCTCAAGGAATTCCAGGTGCTGGGCTTTTATCTGACAGCCCACCCGCTCGATTCCTACAACAACATCCTGCAGAAGATGCGGGTGCAAACCTTTGCCGAGTTTTCCGCCGCCATCAAACAGGGCGCGGCCAATGCGCGCCTTGCCGGCACCGTCATCTCGAAGCAGGAGCGCAAGACCCGCACCGGCAACAAGATGGGCATCATCGTCTTTTCGGATTCTTCAGGCCAGTTCGAAGCGGTGCTGTTTTCGGAAATGCTGAACCAGTATCGCGATGTGCTCGAATCGGGAAAATCTTTCGTGCTGACCGCGACGGGCGAGGAGCGGCCGGAGGGCATCGGCCTGCGCATCCAGACGATCCAGTCGCTGGAGGAAAAGTCGCTGCAGATGCAGAAGGCGCTGCGCGTCTATGTCCGCGATTCAGGACCGCTGAGAATGGTTGCCGGCCATCTGAACGCCAAGGGCGATGGCCTCGTTTCCTTCATCGTCATCAAGGAGGATGGCAAACGCGAGGTGGAAGTGGCGCTGCCGGAGAAATACCGCATCACGCCGGAGATTGCCGCCGCCCTTCGCGCCGCCCCCGGCGTCGTCGACGTCGAGCTTGTCTGATCAGCCCCGCGTGATTGTGATGAAATCCGTGCCTTCGCCGGTCTCCCGGCCGAGGCCGGTATCGGAGATCGTCAGCGTCGAGCCCGGCGCGATGAGGGCGTCGATCCTGCGACGGGTCTCATCTGGGATGGTAATCCGGCTGAGCGAACGGGCGATCGGCTTGCCTGTGATGATCGAGCTTTCCTGATTGATGATGCCGAGCCGCTTCATCGTTTCGCGGGAAAGATTGTTCTCGAGGGTGATGCTGAGCCAGTCCGCTCTGCCGGCCTTTGCATCGACGGCATGCAACGTGAAGAAATGCGTGCCGAGCGCCAGTCCCGGATCGGCGATCGTCACCGGCGCTTCGAAGAGGGGCTTGAAGGCCTGCCGCACCATGATGACGCCGTTCGGCGGCTCGCCCTTGCCGGCCGCGGCATAGACTTCCCTGAGGAGCGTGTCGGAGACCAGGCTCCTGTCGGCGGCGAATTCCGCCGGCCGCAATGTCCTGAAAGCCTTGATCGCCTGCACGGTCGACGGACCGAGGAAGCCGTCCGGATTGCCGGCGGAAAAGCCGAGCTGGTTGAGGAGGGTCTGGATGTCGATCACCGTCTCGCGAAGGGTCCGGCGCGTAACGAGCATGCTGATCGGCTCGGACGGCGGCTCGGGTTCGGGCGCTGCAATCGGCGGCGCTGCCGGCATCGGCATCGCAGCCGTGTCGTTCATCGCCACCTGCACAGGCTTCTCGGGGCTGTCGGGCATGGAGGGCCGCAGTTCGACGTCTGACAGCAGCGGCATCGCCGGTGCATCCGGATGGAAAAGTGTCGGATGCTCGATCGGCTGCGGCGCCAGTTCACCGTCGCTGATAATGACGGGGACACCGCGGTCGGTCATCCCATAGAGCATTTTTGCGAAGGCGGCGGGCATACGCACGCAGCCATGCGATGCCGGATAACGCGGCACCGAATTGGATTCGTGCAGCGCGATACCTGACCATGTCAGTCTTTGCATGAACGGCATCGGGGCGTTGGAATAGAGATTGGATTCGTGGTATTTCTGCTTTTCCAGCACCGAAAAGATGCCGCTCGGCGTCGTGTGGCCGTCCTTGCCGGTCGAGACCTTCGAGGTCGCGACGACCTCGGTGCCATCATAGACCGCAAGCGACTGCTTGTCCTTCGAGACGATGATCTGCAGCGTGCGCACATCCGCGGCAAGAGCGGGGTGCACGAGTGCGGTGGCCGACAGCAAGCCGAGGCCGAAGACGAGACGCGAGAACATGATACCCAACCATACGCAATACTTGCCCGGCACATTATGGGACGAAGTTTAAGGAAGATTTTATAGGCTGGATCACCCGCAGGTTTCACGCCTTAGTGATCGCGCTTGCTGCCGAAGGTGTAGCCGGTCTCGACCGTCTTCTTGCCGAACTTGTCGCGCAGCTTGTCCATCGCCGCTTCGGCAGCCGCTCGCCGCCCTGATTGCTGGTCGATGAGATCGGGCGGATCGGCGCGGCCGGCATCGCCGAGATCGGTGACGCCGATGCCAAGCAAGCGGAATTTCGTGCCGTCCGTTTCCTTTTCGAGAAGTTCGAGCCCGGTGCGGAAGATCCTGTCGGCAAGTTGGGTCGGGTCTTCGAGCTTGCGGTTGCGGGTGCGCGATTTGAAATCGGCGGTCTTCATCTTCAGGACGACGGTATGGCCGGCAATGCCGTTTTTCTTCAGCCGCCAGGACACCTTTTCGGAAAGGTTGCGCAGGATCGGCACCAGATCGTCGTAGCGCGAGGTGTCGTCGAAGAAGGTCGTCTCGGCCGATACGCTCTTGGCGGCATCATTGAGATGCACCTCGCGGTCGTCGATGCCGCGCGACAGCCGTGCGAGCCGCTGGCCGATGCTGCCGTAGCGGCGCATCAGGTCGTTTTCCTCCATCTGCTGCAACTGGCTGATGGTGCGGATGCCGTCCGCCTCCAGCGTCGCCGCAAAGGCCTTGCCGACGCCCCAGATCGTGGTGACGGGACGCGGTGCCAGGAACTCGACCGCTTCCTCGCGGCCGATGACCGAAAAGCCGCGTGGCTTCTGCAGATCGGAGGCGACCTTGGCGAGAAATTTGCAATAGGAAAGCCCAACCGAAACGGTGATGCCGATCTCCCTTTCGATGCGACGGGCGAATTTGGCGAGCGTGCGTGCCGGCGGATCGTGATGCAGCCTCTCGGTGCCGCCGAGTTCCAGGAAGGCCTCGTCGATCGACAGTGGCTGCACCAGTGGCGTCAGATCCTGCATCATGGCGCGCACCTGCCGTCCGACCCGGACATATTTCTCCATGTCGGGACGGATGACGATCGCTTGAGGGCATGCTTCCAGCGCCTTGAACATCGGCATGGCCGACCGCACGCCATGGATACGGGCGATATAGCAGGCGGTGGAGACGACGCCGCGTTTGCCGCCGCCGATAATGACAGGCTTGTCGGCAAGCTCGGGATTGTCGCGTTTCTCGACGGCTGCGTAGAAGGCGTCGCAGTCGATATGGGCGAGCGTCAGCGCGTAGAGTTCGCGATGGCGCACGAGGCGCGGGCTGCCGCAGGAAACGCAACGGCGCGCCTCGCCCTTCTGCTCGGCAAGGCAGTCGCGACAGAAGCCGGGTGTCTTGTCAGGCGTGGGCGTCATCATGGGAACAAAGATTGAACATTGTGAGGTTACGCCTTAAGCTTCCGAGTCACAAGATAGGGTGGAAGCTTTGCCTTTGGATAACGATCTTCGTTTCGAGCCGGTAACGCCAGAACGCTGGGATGACTTCGAAATCGTGTTCGGGCCACAGGGTGGCTTCTATAACTGCTGGTGCGTCGCGTTGCGCCTGCCACATGCGGTGAGGACCAAGATGGCGGCCAACGAGCGCAAGGCGCATATGCGGGAGCGGATCAAGGCGGGTCCGCCGCCTGGCATCCTCTGTTATGCCGACGGCGCGCCGGTCGCCTGGGTGCAGGTCGGGCCGCGCCACGACGTGTCGCAGTTCAATTCGCCGCGCACCGTCTCGCGGCCGCTGGAGGAGAGCGATGCGCATGATCCATCCATCTGGGCCGTCAGTTGCTTCTTCCTGCTGCCCAAACTGCGCGGCAAGGGAATGAGCCACCGTCTGCTCGCCGGCGCGATCGACCATGCGCGGCGCCAGGGAGCGCGGCTGCTCGAAGCCTGTCCGATCGATCATGTGAAGCAGTCGAAATCCGTGACGCTCTGCATCGGCTCGACGGCGATCTTCGATGCCGCCGGTTTCGAGACGATAGCACGGCGCAAGGACGGCCGGCCGCTCATGCGGCTGGAACTGCGTGCGTGAAGGTGCCGGAAAGAAAATGCGCCTCGATCAGCTCGGCCGCATGCGTCCAGTCGGTGGCGCGGGTGATCTCGTCGGCAACCGCCGGTGCGAAACGATGGACGGGCGAGTTCGGCATCAGGTGAATCAGCAGGCAATCGGCGACGTGATCCCTAACGGAATGCAGATTGCGCGCCATATCATCAATGAAGACGACGGGAAGGGAGCGGCTGGCATGCAATGCGTGAACGATCGGCCCCTTGGGTTGTTCGGTGGCAAGCAGCGGAAAGACGAGGCCCATCCTGTCCAGCAGGCGTCGGCGCTGGTCCTGGAACCGCGGCTGCATGGCTGTCAGGAAAAGCACATCGGCCTCTTCCGAAAGTCGGTCGAGCGTTTCGACCACGCGGTCGAGCGGCGTCTGCCACAGCTCTTGGGCCTCGAAGAATTCCTCGATCAGCCGGCTGACCTCTTGATCCTCGATCTCCACGCCGTCCGCTTGCGAGACGATGTTGCCGTGAAGCCGGAACGATCGCGGCAGAAACGCGTGGCCCTGGCTCTGAAGGAAAAGCTGGAAGGGACCGATGAACTGCAGCACGACGTCGTCGACGTCGCAGACGATCAACGGCCGTTCGCCGAGGCGGATATGCGAGATGTCGAATTCCCCGGAGGTCACGGTCAGTATTCTCCGGAATCGAGGCCCGGTGACGAGAAATGCCGCCAGGCGGCGGTCACCGTCTCCGGGCTGATCCCGCTCGCCGCGCAGAAGGCCATCGCCGTCGGTTCGTGGTTCATCAGGAAATCCATCAGGCCGGCGAGGAATCCGGGATCGTTGACGGCGTTGCGCACCTGGCCGGGCGCTACACCCGTGAGGGAAAGAAAGCGGCCGAACATGTCGGGATCGTCGGCAAGCCAGCCGAGCACGGCGATCGCTGTCTCGTGCGGGTCGGCGGCCTGTTGTTTCGAAGTCTTGAAGTTGCTTTGCATTTCGCTGGGTAAGTTACCTTTTCTTCAACCAAATACCGGTAGCGTGCGCTATCGGTTTCACGAGCTATTTGTCCGCATGTGCCTTTCTCATGGGACGAACCGCTGCGCGAACGGACGTAGGGACAGCTTGTCATGCCCAAACAGGTGATGATTGTAGAAGATAACGAGCTCAACATGAAGCTCTTTCGCGACCTCATCGAGGCGTCCGGTTATACGACGATCCAGACCAGAAACGGTATGGAGGCGCTCGATCTGGCGCGCAAGCATCGCCCCGACCTCATCCTGATGGATATTCAGCTTCCCGAAGTCTCCGGCCTCGAAGTCACGAAATGGCTGAAGGAAGACGACGAGTTGCACGTGATTCCCGTCATCGCCGTTACGGCTTTCGCGATGAAGGGCGACGAGGAGCGGATCCGCCAGGGCGGCTGCGAGGCCTATGTTTCCAAGCCGATCTCGGTTCCGAAATTCATCGAGACGATCAAGACCTATCTGGGCGATGCCTGACGCATCGGAAAGACGCTGATGACTGCGCGAATACTGGTGGTTGACGATATTCCGGCCAACGTGAAGCTGCTCGAAGCGCGGCTGCTTGCGGAGTATTTCGACGTGATGACCGCAGCCGACGGCTACACGGCACTGGCGATCTGCGAGCGCAACCAGGTCGATCTCATCCTGCTCGACATCATGATGCCCGGCATAGACGGTTTCGAGGTCTGCGAGCGGCTGAAGGCCAGCCAGAAGACCGCCCATATTCCAGTCGTCATGGTCACCGCGCTCGACCAGCCGACCGATCGCGTGCGCGGCCTGAAGGCCGGCGCTGACGATTTTCTCGCCAAGCCGGTCAACGATCTGCAACTGATCTCCCGGGTGAAGAGCCTGCTGCGGCTGAAGACGTTGAGCGATGAGCTGCGCATCCGCGCCGACACCGCCCATACGATGGGCATTGACGACCTCACACGGGCAGGCGAGGGCCGCGCCGACGAAACCGCACAAGTGTTGCTCGTCGACGGCCGCGCCAATTCGCAGGAGCGCATCATCAAGGCGCTGAAGCCCGTCGCCGACGTGCTTGCCCTTTCCGATCCGCAGGCCGCCCTCTTCGAGGCGGCCGAAAGCGCGTTCGATCTCGTCATCGTTAACGCCAACTTCGACGATTACGATCCGCTTCGCCTCTGCTCGCAGCTGCGTTCGCTGGAGCGCACCCGCTTTCTGCCGATCCTGATTATCACCGAGCAGGGCGCTGACGAAATGGTCGTGCGCGCGCTGGATCTCGGCGTCAACGACTACATCATCCGCCCGGTCGATCCCAACGAACTGGTTGCCCGCAGCCTGACGCAGATCCGCCGTAAGCGTTACAACGACCGGCTGCGCGCCAGCGTCAAGCAGACGATCGAGCTTGCCGTGACCGATGCGCTGACCGGCCTTTATAACCGGCGCTATCTCGACAACCACCTGAACGTGCTCTTCAACCGTTCGATGGCGCGGGGCCGGCCGCTTTCGGTGCTGATCACCGATATCGACCGCTTCAAGCACGTGAACGACACCTACGGCCATGATGGCGGCGACGAAGTGCTGCGGGAATTTTCAAATCGCGTCCGTTCGACCATCCGCGGCGCCGATCTCGCCTGCCGCTACGGTGGTGAAGAATTCGTCGTCGTGATGCCCGACACCTCGCCGGAAATTGCCGCCGCCGTCGCCGAGCGCCTTCGTGCGGCAATCGAAAACGCTCCCTTCATGCTGAAACACGCCGGGGAAGCACTGAACGTCACTGCTTCCTTCGGCATCGCCTCGCGCATTACGTCGGTGCTGACCCCGGACCAACTGATGAAACAGGCGGATCTGGCCCTTTACGAGGCAAAGAATACCGGCCGCAACCGCGTGGTCGCCGCGGCCGCGTGACGAATCATTTGCCGCCATTAGGCGCCATTTGCGGGTTTTCCACTGCGGTAAGCGAATTGTTACCGATTTTTAATCTCCGCCTGTGCACTGCGGGGCGAAAAAATTGCAGCCCAATAGCCCAAAATTGGACTCGCCGCGTTGCCGCGGATGTGTTGCCGCGCGATAGTCTTGAGAGCGGCAGGCCGTAGCTCAATATGAAATGAAGACTATAAAAAATGCCTATCGCCGACGGGGTCAAATAGATTGCGGCGGCGTCACCTCACGTAAGGGGAAGGGTGGCGTAAGTTATTAAGTTATATTGTCGAATTTCTTGGAAAGAGCAGGCGCTACGCTTCGATCCAAAGCAGAGGCGACAAATCTTTGTATGTCCCAAATCTGGACTTTTAACCATAGAATCAAGATGAGAAAATTCATCATTAAGAATTTGTTGATTTTCTTTCATTTTTGCGCAAATTATCGCTCATAAGAGAAGCGCTCCCGTTGAGGAGTTGTCGATACCCCATGATGCTCAGGTCCGCCGCATCTCCTGGGTCGTGGGGTCGGTCGGCTAGTAGGCAAGTTATAGCGGTTCCTCGTGCCGTTTTGCATGCTGGCCGACCCCCTTTCACGAAAACGCCGCCACTTCCCGAAGATGGAAGGGCGGCGTTTTGTCTGTTTGCGCTATCATTTTTTAAAGACGATTAATCCGGGCAATAAAAAACGCGCAACCCGAAGGCGCGCGCTTTTTTGAAATCCGTCAGGCCAAGTGATTACTTGATCTTGGTTTCCTTGAACTCGACATGCTTCTTCGCAACCGGGTCGTACTTCGTCTTCGTCATCTTGTCCGTCATCGTGCGGCTGTTCTTCGTGGTGACGTAGAAGAAACCGGTGTCAGCCGTCGACAGCAGCTTGATCTTGATTGTTGTAGCCTTGGCCATGGTCGTCCTGCCTCTAAGAAAATGAAAGCCGTGGAAGCCGGATGGGCTCCACGGCAAATCCTGGCGCGAAACTACGAATCCCGCCCGAAAAGTCAAGCCCGTTTTCGAATGAACATCAGTCTGATGCCGGAAAGTAGGGCGTAAAGACCGAAGAAAGCCGCAATCGCCCAGGCAAAACCGTTATTTCCAGCGACATCGATCGCTGCGCCGATCGCCTGCGGCCCGGCCACGGTTCCCATCGCATAACAGAAGACAAAGGCAGCATTGGCCGCAGCAAGATCGGAGCCCGTCAGCCGCGAGCCGAGATGGCTGAGGCCGACCGTATAGAGGCCTGAGACGCAGCCGCCCCAGAAAAGCAGGAGCCCGGCCATCAGCAGCCAGTTGTCGAGCAACAGCGGCAACATCATCGAGCCGATGAAGCCCATCAGCGCCATGCCGGCCAGAAGCGGCCGCTTGTCGGCGATGCGGTCGGAAAGCAGGCCGAGCGGGATCTGAAAGATGACGTTGCCGACGCCCATCATGGTGAGCAGAAGTGCTGCCTGCGATTCGGTGAAATGGGCGCGCACGGCAAAGATCGGAAAAAGCGACAGCCCACCGGCTTCGACCGCGCCGAAGATGAAGACCGCCGCCGTCGCAGTCGGCACCAGGAAAACGTAGCGCATGAAATGCAGCTCCGGTTTTTCCTCGAGCACCGGGCTTTCGTCGCGGGCGATGTAGATCGGGATGGCGGCAAGCAGGATGGCGCCGGCGCCGATCAGGAAGGGGAAGATGCCGTCGCTGCCGAGGATCGAAAACAGCAGCGGTCCGGCCGCGAAGCCAAGGGAAAGCACCGTCGCATAGATGCCGAGTACGAAGCCGCGCTTGGAAGGCGGCGAAGCGGCGTTGATCCAGAATTCGGAGAGGATGAACAGCGTCGTCGTCGCGCCGTGGAAGGCGAAACGCAGCGGAAACCACATCCAGAAATCCTGGGCGTAATAGAAACCAAGCGCGCTCAGCGCCGAAATCAGCACAGCCCAGATCATCGTCGGCGCAACGCCGTATTTATGGGCGAGCTTGGTGGTGATCGGTGCGGCGGCCATCGCCGCGACCCCGGCCATCGCCGTGTTGAGCCCGATCAGGGTGGACGAGATACCGCGTTTTTCGAGGATGATGCTGAGGAGGGGCAGACCGAGGCCGATTGCTATGCCAACGGCTGAGATGGACGAGATGGCTGCCACCAGAGAAGGCCAATGGATTTCTTCGACATCGCCCGGTGTGCCGGTTCTCGGCTGAGACATTTATCCATCCTTAGAGAGGTGCGCGAACGAATCGACCGATCCCGTCAGATAGATAGACACGGACGTGCCAAATCCAGGTGACGGATGCCGCTTCGCAGTATTTCCGATGTGAGTGACCATCTGCGGAATGTAAAGCCCGTTCGGGCAAGAAATGCTTACCATGTCAGGTCTTGAGGATCGTCGGCTCCCGCATTTGGGTGGTGGTCGGTGGAGGGCTGGCACTACACGTTAAATATGTCTGGAAGGTGAAGGCGCTAATTCGGCCGGCCGGGGATGTCATAATCGTCCGGACCGTCACTCTCGCCACCGAAGCCGTGCATGCGCAGCGCCCATTGCAGGCCGATGACGCCGCCCTTGATCGGCTGGATCGAGGCAAGCGCGGTGATGACGGTGATCGGCGCCCAGATGGCGAGATGCACCCAGACCGGCAGCACGAAAGTTAGGTCGGTCAGCATATAGCCGCCGACCACGACGTGGCCGAGGACCAGGATGACGATATAGGGCGGCAGGTCGTCGGCGCGTTGGTGATGCATCGCCTCGCCGCAGGCCGCGCAATGATCGGCCGGCTTCAGGAAGGCACGAAAGAGCTTGCCGTTGCCGCAGGCCGGGCAGCGGTTCATCAGCCCGCGCATGATGGAGCGCCCAAGCGGACGCTCGACCTCGGGCGTATCGCCGTAGCGGACGGCCGGATCGGTCGGTGTGCTCATCGCATGTTCCTCTTCGGATCTAAAACATGTCGCGCAAACTGTGCAGCGGTTTCGCGATAACGACACGCGTAAAAACAAGGACCTACAGCGCGGGGGAGCCAATCTGAAAGATTGCGACGCGCTTTAGTGCCGTCCGCGCGGCGGCCTCGTTCCGGGCTTCTTACGAACCTGGCCCCTGTCGCGGCGCCCCGCCTTGTGGAAGGAACGCACCGCAGCCGGCATTTCTCGGCCCTCGCTAATCATCTCGAAACGCAGTGCACCGGCAAGCGGGATCGCTTCGGCAAGTTTCACGGTGACGCTATCGCCCAGGCGATAGCCGAGCCCTGTTCGTTCACCCGAGAGTGCCTGATGCGCCTCGTCATAGATGAAATAATCGCTGCCGAGCGTAGATATAGGGACGAAACCGTCGGCGCCATAGTCCGGCAGGGAAACAAAAAGTCCCGATTTTGTCACGCCCGAGACCCGCCCGGCAAATTCCTCACCGACACGGCCGCTGAGGTGATGCGCGATCAGCCGGTCAACGGTCTCTCGCTCGGCTGCCATAGCCCGGCGCTCGAAGGTCGAGATTTCGGCGGCGATATCGTCGAGTGCCGCCTCTTCTTCGGGCGTGATGCCGCCTTCGCCGAAGCCGAGCGAGCCGACAAGGGCTCGATGGACGATGAGGTCGGCATAGCGGCGGATCGGCGAGGTGAAGTGGGCGTATTTCATCAGGTTGAGGCCGAAATGGCCGATATTCTCCGGGCCGTAGATCGCCTGGCTCTGCGAACGCAGCACCATCTCGCTCACCATGGTCTGATGCGGCGTGCCGTCCGCCTTCGCCAGAATGCCGTTGAAGTTGTTGGCGCGCATGTTGCCGCCCTTGGCAAGCGAGATGCCGAGCGTGGCCAGGAACTCGCGCAGGATCTCCTGCTTGGCAAGCGTCGGGCCGTCATGGATACGGTAGATCAGCGGCTGACGCTTCTTTTCCAAGGTCTCGGCGGCGCAGACGTTCGCCTGAATCATCATCTCTTCGATCAGCTTATGCGCATCGAGGCGTGGCGGCACGACAACCCGGTCGACCGTGCCATCGGGCTTCAACAGGATCTTGCGCTCCGGCATATCGAGTTCCAGCGGCTGGCGCCGGTCGCGCCCGCGCTTCATCACCTCATAGGCGTGCCAGAGCGGCTTCAGGATCGGCTCGAGCATCGGTCCGGTCTGATCGTCCGGTTTCCCGTCGATGGCTGCCTGCGCCTGCTGGTAGGAGAGCTTGGCGGCACTCTTCATCATGATGCGATGGAAAGTATGGCCGATCTTGCGGCCTTCCCCGGAAAAGCTCATGCGCACGGCGAGCGCCAGACGGTCGACGCCTTCCTTCAGCGAGCAGAGATCGTTGGAGATGCGCTCCGGCAGCATCGGCACGACGCGATCCGGGAAATAGACCGAGTTGCCGCGCTTCAGCGCCTCGCGGTCGAGCGGTGAATTGGGGCGGACATACCAGGAGACGTCGGCAATCGCCACAGTGACGATGACGCCGCCGGGATTGTCGGGCGAGGGGTCGAGCTCGGCATAGACGGCGTCGTCATGGTCCTTGGCATCGGCCGGGTCGATGGTGATCAGCGGCACGTCGCGCCAATCCTCCCGATGCGACATGGTCGCAGCCTTTGCGGCCTCCGCTTCGGCGATGACGGCCGGCGGGAAGACATGCGGGATGCCGTGCGCATGGATCGCGATCATCGAGATCGCCTTTTCCGAACCGACGGAACCGACGACGGAAAGCACCTTGGCGCGCGGCAGGCCGAAACGGCCGAGACGGGCGATTTCGACTTCGACCAGGTCGCCGTCCGTGGCGCCGCCGGTGAAGTCGGGATCGATCACCATCTCCTCGCCGCGCCGTTCGATCGGCAGCAGCCGGCCGCCGCCGCCGGGTGCAGTGCGGAAAACGCCCATCGAGGCGCCGCGGCGCCTGTCGATCACCTTGATGATCCGCGCCGTATAGGCCGGCCCGCCGCGATCGACAGCCGGGAAGATCTTCGCCAGGATGCGGTCGCCGAGCCCGGCGACGGGCGCCTTGCCCTTGCCCTGGCGGCCTGCCGGCGATTGCTGGCGGATGGAAACGGCGGGTGCCACGCCCTGGTCCTCCGGCCATTCCGCCGGCCGGCCGATCAGATCGCCGTCCTTGTCGCGCGTGGTGATATCGAGGACGATGACAGGCGGCAGCGCACCGGGCCGGATCAGCGACTTGCGGTTCTTCTGCAGCATGCCTTCCTGCTCGAGCTCCTGCAGCATGTGCTTGAGCTCAACGCGGTTGTCGCCCTTCAGGCCGAAAGCCTTGGCGAGTTCACGCTTGGACGCTTTCTGCGGATGATCGGCGATGAAGCGCAGGATCACCTCGCGCGAAGGCAGCGCGCCGTGGACGATGTTCAGCGGCTCGACGGCGGGAGCATCCTTGCCGGCGCGGCCGGTCTTGCCCGGGCGCTTGCCCGCAGGGTTCGTTCTCTCGCGCGGTATTCTGCTCACGTCAGCCCTTTTTCGATTTCGCGGGCGCTTTCGCCTTCGTTGTCTTCGGCTTGGCAGCCGTCTTGGTGCTCTTGGCTTCGGCGGCGGCCGCCTTCGGCTTGGCTTTCGCCTTGGCCGCCTTGCCCGCAGGGGCCTTGCCGGCCTTCTCGGCGATCAGCGCAAGCGCCTCCTCGACGGTGATCGCCTGGGGATCCTTGCCCTTCGGCAGTGTAGCGTTGACCTTGCCCCAATTGACATAAGGGCCGTACTTGCCGTCGCGAACGGTGATGGCGCCGCCATCAGGATGATCGCCGAGCGTCTTCAGCGCTGCCGGCGTGCCGCGCGCACCCCGGCCCGGGGCCTGTTTCGCCTTTTCGGCGATAACAGTCACGGCGCGGTTGAGGCCGACCGAGAAAACGTCCTCGACGGTTTCCAGATTGGCATAGGAGCCGTCATGCAGGAGGAACGGCCCATAGCGGCCGATGCCGGACGAGATCATCTTGCCCGATTCGGGATGTTTGCCGATATCGCGCGGCAGCGAGATCAGCGCCATCGCCTTTTCATAATCGATGTCCTCGGGCTTCCAGCCCTTCGGCAGCGAAGCGCGCTTGGCTTCCTTGCCGTCGCCGCGCTGGATATAGGGGCCGAAGCGGCCGGAACGCAGCGTCAGCTCCTCGCCTGTCGTCGGATCGGTGCCGAGGTTCTTCGGCTCGTTGAGTGCCGCACCGTCCGCTTCTCCGCCGTTTTCGGAAGAGAGCTGGCGGGTGTAGTTGCAGTCCGGATAGTTCGAGCAGCCGACGAAGGCGCCGTATTTGCCGAGCTTCAGCGACAGGTTGCCGGTGCCGCAGACCTGACAGATGCGCGGATCGCTACCGTCCTCCCGTTTCGGGAAGACGAGGGGTGCCAGCGCCTCGTTCAGCGAATCGAGCACGTTGGTGACGCGCAGTTCCTTGGTGTCCTCGATCTGGGCGAAGAAATCCTTCCAGAAATCGCGCAGCACCTGCTTCCAGTTCAGCTCGCCGGCGGAAATCCGGTCAAGCTTCTCTTCGAGATCGGCGGTGAAGTCGTATTCGACATATTTGGTGAAGAAGCTCTCGAGGAAAGCGGTCACCAGCCGGCCCTTGGCCTGCGGGATCAGCTTGCGCTTGTCGATCGTCACATAGTCGCGGTCGCGCAGTGTCGCGAGCGTCGCGGCATAGGTGGAGGGGCGGCCGATGCCGAGCTCTTCCATCTTCTTGATCAGCGAGGCTTCCGAATAGCGCGGCGGCGGTTCGGTGAAATGCTGCGTCGAATTGATCTTCTGCTTGGCGAGCGCCTCGCGCGCATTGATCTCCGGCAGGCGGCCATCCTCGTCGCCGTCGTCGCTCTGCTCGCCATCTTCCTTCTGGTCGGTATAGGCGGCGATGAAACCATCGAAGCGGATGACCGAACCGACGGCGCGCAGACCGGCCTTCTCGCCCTTGTTGTCGGCGGTGATTTCAGCCGTCGTGCGCTCGATCTCGGCCGACGCCATTTGGCTGGCGATGCCGCGTTTCCAGATCAGCTCGTAGAGCCGGATCTGGTCGGCATCGAGGAATTTGCGCACACGGTCGGGCGAACGATAGAAATCAGTCGGTCGGATCGCCTCGTGCGCCTCCTGGGCGTTCTTCGCCTTGGTCGAGTAGAAGCGCGGCTTTTCCGGCATATAGCGCTCGCCGAACTGGTCGACGATGGCGCTGCGCGCCGCGTCGATCGCCTCGGGCGCCATCTGCACGCCGTCGGTTCGCATATAGGTGATGAGACCGACCGTCTCGCCGCCGATATCGACGCCCTCATAGAGCTTCTGGGCAACCTGCATGGTGCGCGAGGCCGAGAAGCCGAGGTTGGAGGAGGCGGCCTGTTGCAGCGTCGAGGTCGTGAAGGGCGGTCCGGGATTACGCTTGACCGGCTTCGCCTCGACTGAGTCGACGACGTAGCTCGCACCTTCGAGCAATGCCTTCAGCCGGCCGGCATCTTCGCCGTTGCCGATTGCGCGCGGCTGCAGCCGTTTGCCGTTCGCCGAAACCAGCCTCGCCTCGAACTCGTCGCCGCGCGGCGTCTTCAGCAGCGCCGAGATGTTCCAGTATTCTTCCGAGATGAAGCGCTCGATCTCGGATTCGCGGTCGCAAACGAGGCGCAGTGCCACCGACTGGACGCGGCCGGCCGAACGCGCGCCGGGCAGCTTGCGCCAGAGAACCGGTGAAAGGTTGAAGCCGACGAGGTAGTCGAGTGCGCGCCGAGCGAGATAAGCGTCGACCAGAGGCACATCGAGATCGCGTGGCGCAGCCATCGCGTCGAGCACTGCCTTTTTGGTGATCGCGTTGAAGACGACGCGCTTGACCGACTTGCCGGTGAGCGCGCGCTTCTTGTTCAGCATGTCGAGAACATGCCAGGAAATCGCTTCGCCTTCGCGATCCGGGTCGGTCGCGAGAATGAGGCCGTCCGAGGATTTCAACGCGTCGGCAATGTCCTTCATGCGCTTGGCGGAGGCGCTGTCGACCTCCCAAAGCATTTCGAAGTCCTGATCAGGAAGAACTGAGCCGTCCTTGGCAGGCAGATCGCGCACATGGCCGAAGGAGGCGAGCACTTTGTATCCCGGACCCAGATACTTATTGATCGTCTTGGCCTTGGCAGGCGATTCCACCACTACAACATTCATGATGATTCTCTAAAAAGGAAACGACGCCAGCGTTGAAGCCAGCGCGACACACACCGCAACATGGATATCGGCCCTCCGACATGGACAGGGAAATCGCCGCGGTCAAGGGGTTTGCTACAATTTTACCTCTTGCGTCTGCTGCAGCCGAAGGGAGAGTTCTTGGAAAATACAATTCCAGATTGGTTGCAGAAGGTCGTCGACTCAGGGTTCGGCAATTAGCAAAGCCGCCGCCTCATGTGTACCCAGGTTCAATCGGAAAGCGAGACGAGGCCACCCTGATGCCGGTGCAGCCTGCCTGATATATCGAGTTCCAGAAGGATGAGATAGACCGCGGATGCCGACAGGCCGGTATGGCGGATGACGTCGTCGACCTCGACCGGCGTCGGCCCAAGTGCATCGATGATGCTGTTTCGATCGGAATCGCCGGGTGGCACCGACATTGCCTTGCCGTCAGGCGCCGGATCCTCCGCCATCGATGACGGGAACAGCTCGAATTGCGCAAGCGGCGCCAGGGCCTCGATGACATCGTCGGGTGCGGTGACGATCGAAGCGCCGTCCTTCAGCAGGCCGTTGGTGCCATGGCAGCGCGGATCGAGCGGCGAGCCGGGCACGGCAAACACCAGGCGGCCGAACTCGCCGGCAAGCCGCGCCGTGATCAGCGAGCCCGAACGCGTCGCCGCTTCAATGACGACGAGGCCGAGTCCGATGCCGGCGATCAGCCGGTTTCGGCGTGGGAAGTCGCGGGCGCGGGGTTCCCAGCCGAAGGGCATCTCGCTCACCGCCAGGCCATTGCCACCGGTTATCTCTTCGAGCAGGCCGATATTCTCCGGCGGGTAGGGCTGGTCGAGACCGCCGGCGAGTGCTGCGATCGTGCCCGTGTCAAGGCTTGCCCGTTGGGCAGCGGTGTCTATGCCGCGTGCCAGGCCGGAGACCACGGTGTAACCCGCCCGGCCGCAGTCACGCGCCACCATCGCTGCGAATTTCGCGCCTGCGATCGAGGCGTTGCGCGAGCCGACGATACCGACGGCCGGTCGTTTGGCAGCGGCCAGCGCGCCCTTGACGGCCAGAAGCGGCGGCGCGCCGTCGATCTGCTTCAGCGCTTGCGGATAGTCCGGTTCACCGATGCCGACGAAGCGGGCGCCGAAGCGACGCGCCGCCTCCAGCTCCCGATGCGCTTCGGCCTCGCTGGCGATGCGGATTGCCCGCGTGGCGCCGCCGCGCGCCGAAAGCTCCGGCAGTGCGGCAAGTGCTGCCTCGGCCGAACCGAAATGATTGATGAGGTCACGAAAGGTGGCAGGGCCGATATTGTCGGAACGGATGAGACGCAGCCAGGCAATTCTTTGCCGTTCGGTCAGCACGACGCCTTTTGGTCCGGCGCTCAGCGTATCCATTATCCCTTTGCCCCGATCTTGCTTTCCGTCCCGCCCATCAGGCGCGAAATATTCGCCTTGTGCTTCCAGTAGGAGATGAGGGTCATGATCGCCATGACAGCCGCAACCTTTTCATTGCCCAATATCCACAGGGCAACTGGAATGACAAGCATGGCAACCAGCGCCGAAAGCGAGGAGTAGCGGGTGGTGAAGGCGACCGCCAGCCAGACGGCGGCGAAGAGCACGACCATGATCGGCGCGACGCCGAGCAGGGTGCCGATATAGGTGGCGACACCTTTGCCGCCCTTGAAGCCGATCCAGACCGGGAAAAGATGGCCGATAAAGGCGAAGAAGCCGGCGATGATCGCGGCCTCCTCACCGAGGAAATAGCCGACGACCCAGGCCGCGGCCGATGCCTTCAGCGCATCGAGCAGCAGCGTCGCCGCGGCGAGCGTTCGGTTTCCTGTTCTCAGCACATTGGTCGCGCCGATATTGCCGGAGCCGATGCTGCGCACGTCGCCGAGGCCGGCGGCGCGCGTGAGGATCAGTCCGAACGGGATCGAGCCGAAGAGATAACCGATAACGGCGGCGGCAAGCGCGATCGGCAGCGTGATCTGCCATGACATGAGATTGGATAACATATGTCCCCTCAGCCTCTCCGTGGCCTATCCTCGAGTCAGCCTTCTCCCGTTGCGGGATGGACGGCGATCGTGTCGGTTCTAAATTGCGTGGACAAGCTTTCCCGAGACGTATGTCGCGACCGCCCGCCCACTGAAGCGCGCATCCTCGAACGGCGTATTCTTCGAGCGGGAGAGAAGCATGTCTTTGGCGACAAGCCAAGGCTCATCGAGATCGATCAGCGCGATATCGGCCGCAGCGCCCGGCTTCAGCGTGCCGGCATTCAGGCCGAAAATCTGAGCGGGGCGGGTCGACATAGCGTCGATCAGGCGCATTAGGCTCACCTGGCCGCCATGATGAAGTCTGAGCGCTGCCGCCAGCATGGTTTCGAGGCCGATCGCGCCATCCTCTGCCTCGCCGAAGGGCAGGCGCTTCGTATCGACATCCTGCGGGTCGTGTGAGGAGACGATGATATCGATCGCACCGCTCGCAACGGCGTCGGCCATCGCCACCCGGTCGTCTTCCGGGCGCAGCGGCGGATAGAGCTTGAAGAAGGTGCGGTATTCGCCGATGTCGTTTTCGTTGAGCGCCAGATTGTTGATCGAGATGCCGCAGGTCACCTTGGCGCCGCGGCTGCGGGCACGCTCGATCGCCTCGACCGATTCCGGCACCGAGATCATCGCGGCGTGATAACGGCCGCGCGTCAGCTGCGCGATCCTGAGATCGCGTTCGAGCGGGATGAGCTCGGCTTCCTTTGGAATGCCGGAGAGCCCGAGCCAGCTGGCAAAAAGCCCCTCATGCATGACGCCGTTGGCGCCGAGATATTTGTCGCGCGTCTCGCAGGAGACGACGGCGCCGAATTCGCGCGCATAGGTCATGATCCGGCGCAGCACCTGCGTGTCGTGGACGCTGGAATGGGCATCGGTGAAGGCAACGGCGCCCGCCTGCATCAACAGGCCGATCTCCGTCATCTCCTCGCCGGCAAGGCCCTTGGTGATGGCGGCTGCTGGATAGACGTTGACGTCGGCCGTATCCCGCGCCGTCTTCTTGACGAATTCGACGAGCGCGATGTCATCGATGATGGGATCGGTGTCCGGCATCATGATGATCGAGGTGACGCCGCCGGCCGCCGCCGCCCGGCTCGCCGAGGCGATCGTCTCACGGTGCTCGCCGCCGGGTTCGCCGACATGGACGCGCGCATCGACAAGGCCGGGCGTCGCGACAAGGCCCGTGCAGTCGCGGATGACGGCTCCATCAGGTGCACCCTGGTTTTGCGCCTTGTGGCCCGCGGCGAGAATCACGCCGTTTTCGGCAATGATCGTCCCGACCTCGTCGAGATTGCGCGACGGGTCGATGATGCGGACGTTCTTGAGGACGATCGGGTTGCTCATGCCATCATTCCATCGCTTCGGGGACCCTGGTTCTGCGAGACGAGCAGCGTCTCCATGACGGCCATGCGCACCGCGACCCCCATCTCCACCTGTTCGGCGATCACGCTCTGCGGCCCGTCCGCCACTTCCGAAGCGATTTCGACGCCGCGGTTCATCGGGCCGGGATGCATGACCAGCGCATCCTCCTTGGCCGCCTTCAGCGTTTCGGCGTCGAGCCCGTAGAAGTGATAGTATTCGCGCACTGAAGGCACGAAGGCGCCGGACATGCGCTCGCGCTGCAGCCGCAGCATCATCACCACGTCGGCGTCCTTCAGCCCTTCCTTCATCGAATGGAAGACCTCGACGCCCATCTCGGCGATGCCCGCAGGCAGGAGAGTCGCGGGCGCAACGACACGCACGCGGGCGCCCATGGCGTTGAGCAGCAGGATATTGGAGCGCGCCACCCGCGAATGCAGCACGTCGCCGCAGATCGCCACGATGATGCGCGACAGCTTGCCCTTGGCGCGGCGGATCGTCAGCGCGTCGAGCAGTGCCTGGGTCGGATGTTCGTGTTGCCCGTCGCCGGCATTGACGACCGAGCAGGAGACCTTCTGGGCAAGAAGGGCGGCCGCACCGGCGCTCGAATGGCGGATCACCAGCACGTCGGGGCGCATCGCATTCAGCGTCATTGCCGTATCGATCAGCGTTTCGCCTTTCTTCACAGAGGAGTTGCCGACCGACATGTTCATGACGTCGGCGCCGAGCCGCTTGCCGGCAAGCTCGAAGGAGGCCTGCGTGCGGGTTGATGCCTCGAAGAAGAGGTTGATCTGCGTCAGCCCGCGCAGCGTCGACGTTTTCTTCTCTCTCTGGCGGCTGATCTTGACGGCCTCGTCCGCCTTGTCGAGAAGATAGGTGATATCCTGCTCGGTGAGGCCCTTGATGCCGATGAGGTGGCGGTGGGGGAAAAAGACCATGACCCTGCCTCTTGCTGTGTCTGGCGGGTCTATAAAGAGTGCTGCCCGCCGGGGCAAGCATGTGCTGTGGGCAAAGGCTTATGTCCCCATGCATTTTCGCCCGAATTCCGATAGAGCAGAATGAACCGAATCATAACTTCCGGTTTCCCTTTGCCGGGCTCTTACACTAGAAGCGAATTATGACCTCCGCCAACCGGACTGACGACAAACTCGCAGAACTCAACCAGCCGAGCCTGTGGTCCGGCATCAACGCCTATCGGTCCGATCCGCTGATCGTCGACCTGACGGCGGCCCTGCCGCGCGGCATCCGCGAAGACCTGGAAAACATGGGCCGCTACGTCACCTCGCCGGAGGCGCAGGAGATGGCGCGCATGGCAAACCAGGGCGCGCCGCAGCTGCGCACCCACGGTCCGCGTGGTGAACGCGTCGACGTCGTCGAGTTTCACCCCGCCTGGCATGCGCTCATGCGCCGCTCCATGTCGGTCGGCCTGCATTCCTCCGTCTGGGATCCCCAGGCCGATACGGAAGCCAAGGACGAGGCCCACAAGGTTCGTGCCGCGCGGTTTTATCTGACGTCGCAGCTGGAATCCGGCCATCTCTGCCCGCTGACGATGACGAGCGCCTCCGTTGCGGCGCTCTCGGCTTCGCCCGCGGTCCAGAAGGACTGGGCGCCGAAAATCCTCTCGCGCAAATATGATTCGTCGAACAAGCCCGCCATGCAGAAATCCGCCGTGACCATCGGCATGGGCATGACGGAAAAGCAGGGCGGCACGGATGTGCGCGCCAACAGGAGCGCTGCCGAAAAGGTCAGCGAGGGCATCTACCGGCTGTCCGGGCACAAGTGGTTCATGTCGGCGCCGATGAGCGATGCCTTCATCATGCTGGCGCAGACGAAGGAGGGCATGGGCTGCTTTCTCGTGCCGCGCCTTCTGGAGGATGGTTCCGCCAACGGCCTGCAATTCCAGCGGCTGAAGGACAAGGTCGGCAACCGCTCTAACGCCTCTTCCGAGGTCGAGTTTACAGACACGTTCGGTTTCCTGCTCGGTGGGCCGGATGCCGGCATCCGCACCATCCTCGACATGGTGACGCTGACCCGGCTCGACTGCGCGCTGGCCTCGTCAGGCATGATGCGCGCCTCGCTCGCCGAAGCCGTGCACCACACCCGCGGCCGCAGCGTCTTCGGCAAGATGCTCGTCAACCAGCCGATCATGACGCGCGTGCTCGCCGACATGGCACTCGATGTCGCCGCCGCGACGGCACTGTCCTTCCGTCTAGCCGACGCCTTCGACAAGGCGCGCGGCAACGCCGAGGAGGCGGCCTATGCCCGCGTCATGACGCCGGTCGCCAAATACTGGTGCTGCAAGATCGCGCCTGCGCTGATCTACGAGGCGATGGAATGCATCGGCGGCAACGGCTACATCGAAGAGCGCCCGATCGCCCGCCATTACCGCGAGGCTCCCGTCAACGCCATCTGGGAGGGCTCCGGCAACGTCATGGCGCTCGACGTGCTGCGCGTGCTCAACCGCGGCAAGGATCTGTTCGAAACGGTCTTCGCCGGCCTTGCCCGCGATCTCGGCCCTGCCGGCAAGAAGACCATCGACGTGCTGCGCGCCGCAATCGCGCTGTGCGAACAGGATGAGGGCGCCGCGCGCCTGCTCGTCGAGCAGCTGGCGCTCGCCGCCGGTGCCGCTGAGCTCTATCGCCTGGGGGCAGGGCGCATTGCCGATGCCTTCATCGAGACGCGTCTTGCCGGCGGCTGGCGCTCCACCTACGGCATGCTCGATTCCCGCTTCGACGCCAGCTACATCGTCGACCTGCTCTACCCGCCGGCGGCTTGATCGCAGTCGGTAATCAGGGTGGGTTGCGCTCCTGGGTGGCGCGGAGGGCGTTCGTTTGGAGCCGCCGCTCATTCCCCCATCCGAAACGACTGTCTGGTTCGTCCGGTCGCTTTGAGATCAGGCGATCCTGAGGCCGAGATGCTCGGCCATCGGATTGAAATCCCGATCGTCATGCAGGAGTGCATGGCCTTCATGGATGCAGAAGGTGCCGATGATCACATCGATGGTCTTGCGCACCGTGACGTCACGCTCCCGTAGCAGGCGGTAGTTGCGAGCCGCCTGGACCGCGAGGTCATCGTTAAGCATCGGGCGGATGGTGAACTTGCGCAGGCTCTGTTCGATGATGGCTGCATGGCGTTCGCTGCGCGCACCTTGGAGCACTTCCAGAAGGATCAGGTCACCGACGATAACATCTGATGGATCCTCGATGTTCTGCAGGCGCCGCATGGCGGCGCTTTCTATCCCACGCATATGCGCTATCCAGACCGAACTATCGACAACGATCACCGTTTTTCGTCCGGCCGGTCGTTACGCATCTCGTCGAGGTCACCTTCCCAGCCTATTCCTGCAAGATTTGCGATCGCATTGCGCCGGCTATGCTTTTCAACGAGGCTTCGCAAGGCCTGCTCGACCGTGGCCTTTTTCGTCGCCAATCCCGTGGCGGTCATTGCCGCGTTGAGCAAGGCATCATCGATATCGATATTAGTCCGCATTTTTACTCCATGTGTATAGTCTTCGTAAAATATACACATCAACGCGACGGGGTTCAAGACTACTGACGATATCGTTCCCATAAACAAAAATCCGGCCGCGTCACCACGGCCGGATTTCAGTGTTTACGTCCGAATATCAGCGTTCAGAAGAAGCCACGGCGTTGCCACCAGCCAGCTTTCTTCGGCTTGCCGTCGTCGCCTTCGGCATTCTCGACGCGGGTGGATTTCACCGTCGGCTCGGAGGAGGAGATATTGGATTCGCGGTTGGCGCGAACCGGCTTTGCCTCTTCCTGAACTGATGTTTCGAGATCGGCGGAGGCTTCCACCAATTCCGGTTCGGCCTCGGCCACAGGTACCGTCTCTGCAACCGGTTCCTCGACCGGCGCTGCGGCCGGTTTGCGGCGGCCGCGGGCACGGGCGGGCTTCACTTCTTCGGTTATGACAGGCGCGCTCTCGACGGCTGCCATCGCGGCCTGGCCTTCGTCGGCCTGTTCGGCAATCGCTTCGACCGCTACGGCTTCGCTCGGAGCGCCGTCGTTCGAAACGTCGTCGCCTTCGTCCTCGTCGCCGCCATTGTCTTCACCGGCTTCGCCAGCCGTCAGTTCGGAACCATCCTCGGCGCGATTGCGACGGCCGCCACGCTTGCCGCGACGGCGGCGCTTGCGGCGCTGCGATTCCTCGCTTTCAGCGCGTGTCTCGGGCGTGACCTCGGTGTTTTCATCACCTTCGCCGCCCTCGTCGTCGCCGTCCTCATCCTCGTCGCCGGCTTCGCCTGCCGCCGATAGCGGCTGTTCGGCATTGCCGTTGCGGCCGCGGCGGCGCCTGCGGCGCTTGCGCTTGCGGTTGCCGTCAGCTTCGCCTTCCGCGCGTGCCGCGACGGGCCGCTCGGCAACGGCCGGCTTTTCCTCGAGCTCTTCGTCTTCCTCCTCATCCACTTCGATGACGATGTCGTCGTCATCATCCTCGGGAATGGCAGCGAAGTTGAAGAGCGTTTCGATCTTGACCGGGTTTTCCACCGGCTCGCCGCGATCGATCGCGAAATGTTGCGCGCCGACCGAGCCGTCCGCATCAATGATGATCGCGACGCCGAAGCGGCTCTCATAATCGACGATCGTCTGGCGCTTGTGGTTGAGCAGGTAGAGCGCGATGTCAGGTGTGGTGCGCACGGTGATGTTGTGCGTGGTGTTCTTGAGCAGATATTCCTCGATGCCGCGCAGGACATGCAGGGCGACGGAGGACTGCGAACGCACATGGCCGCTGCCGCCGCAATGCGAGCAGACCTGCGTGGTCGATTCGAGAACCGAAGCGCGGATGCGCTGGCGCGACATTTCGAGCAGGCCGAAATGCGAGATCCGGCCGACCTGGATGCGGGCACGGTCGTTCTTCAGGCATTCCTTCAGCTTCTTCTCGACGGCGCGGTTGTTGCGCTTCTCTTCCATGTCGATGAAGTCGATGACGATCAGGCCGGCAAGGTCGCGAAGGCGAAGCTGGCGGGCGACTTCGTCGGCAGCCTCCAGATTCGTCTGCAGCGCGGTGTCCTCGATCGAATGTTCGCGGGTCGAGCGGCCGGAGTTTACGTCGATCGAGACCAGCGCTTCGGTCTGGTTCATGATCAAGTAGCCGCCAGATTTCAGCGTCACCTGCGGCTGCAGCATGCGGTCGAGCTGAGCCTCGATACCGGAACGCGAAAAGATCGGATGGATGTCGCGGTAGGGCTGCACCACCTTGGCATGGCTCGGCATCAGCATCTTCATGAAGTCTTTCGCTTCACGATAGCCTTCTTCGCCGGAAACGATGACTTCGCTGATATCCTTGTTGTAGAGGTCGCGGATCGAACGCTTGATCAGCGAGCCTTCCTCATAGACGAGGCAGGGAGCGGTGGACGCCAGCGTCAGCGTGCGCACATTCTCCCAGAGGCGCATCAGATATTCGAAGTCGCGCTTGACCTCGACCTTGGTGCGGTTGGCACCGGCGGTGCGAAGGATGACGCCCATGCCCTGCGGCACCTCGAGCAGGCGCGCAATTTCCTTCAGGCGCTTGCGGTCGGCAGGATTGGTGATCTTGCGGGAAATGCCGCCGCCGCGCGCCGTGTTCGGCATCAGCACGGAATAGCGGCCGGCGAGCGAGAGATAGGTGGTAAGGGCTGCACCCTTGTTGCCGCGCTCTTCCTTGGCGACCTGCACGAGCAGGATCTGGCGGCGCTTGATGACTTCCTGAATGCGGTACTGCTTGCGCGGCTTGCGCTGCACACGGTCCGGCACTTCTTCCATCGCGTCTTCGGCGCCGACGGATTCGATGACTTCCTCTTCACCGTGATCGTCATCGTCGTCGTCGTCATCGTGGCGACGCTTGCTGGTATCGACGTCCTCGGAGATCGAGTCAGTTTCCACCATCGCGGCCATCGCGCCGCCGGTCGAACCGTCATCCTCATTGTCGACGCTCGAAGCGCCTTCGGCTTCGGCGTCCTCGGTCGCGGTCGTCTCGGCAACCGGTTCTACGACCTTCTTGCGGCTGCGGCGCGGCCTGGCCTTCTTGGCCGGCGCTTCCTCGGTGGCCTCGGGTGATGCCGCGGCCTCTACCGCTGCGGTCTCTTCCGTTACGGCAGCCGTTTCCGGGGTCTCTGCCGGCACGATGCCGACATCCGGCTGATCCTGCTTGGAAAGATCGACCATCGGCGCGGTTTCGACATGCTCGACGTCTTCGTCGCGGCGATGCTCCTCGGCTTCGGCCCGAAGCAGTGCCTGACGGTCGGCAAGCGGTATCTGATAATAGTCGGGATGGATTTCGGCGAAGGCTAGGAAGCCGTGCCGGTTGCCGCCGTAATCGACGAAGGCGGCCTGCAGCGAGGGTTCAACCCTCGTTACCTTTGCAAGATAGATGTTGCCGCGGATCTGCTTCTTGTGCTGGGACTCGAAGTCAAATTCTTCTATGCGGTTCCCGCGAACGACAACGACGCGCGTCTCTTCCTCGTGAGACGCATCGATAAGCATTTTGTCTGCCATGTAAGCTGTGCTCCTCGGCGTGGCCGCGAGAGCGCATTCCCGACTGCTGTTGAAACAGAAAGAATGCGGTCCACTGTGGCCGCGCCGGATAATGAAAGTCGCGCCTGATGCGAGGGGGAGGGCAGCAGCCAGACCGCAGCCGGAACCATTTCGGTCCGGGGCCTGTACACTTCAGATAAAACCTGCTGCGAAACCATCAACAACCAAGCGTGATCGACAAATACGAAGACCCGTTCGGGTCCGATGAGTTTGCTCCCTGAGAGCGTGGTGGCTGATCCACCAATGAATTCCGACAATAAGCCGGAAAATCAGGATCCAGTTCTAAGGATTAAGCGCATGAGACGGCGGACGATGACCGGTGTGGCGCCAGGTCCTGATCTGGCTGGCAGCCTTTGCGGCGACTCTATCCCGTCAACACTTTACCCTGAAATTCGTTGTATGTTTTCTGTGTCACAATAGCAAGGGAAAAGCCAAATGTGCCATAATATTGATGGATTTCGCAACGCATACAAACTGGGGATAAAGTGATCGCGATTCGGCAGGCTGCAGCGGGTGTTTCGTCACAGGACGTTGGCCGCAGCCGCGTCGGGTCCATTGCAATACAGATAGGATGTGGCGGTTTATTGTTTAAGAGGGCTCGGATCGCGGCGAAATCCGCAGCGCGGCGATCGACATTCGCAAGGCGGGTTCTGGCGGCGCTTTTGGCCGCTAGTCTGCTGCCGGCCGCTGCCAGCTCTGTCGAAGCCAGGGATCCGCTGCTTGCCTACGGTGCGCGCATCGTCGGTGACGACGCAAGGACCCGCATCGTCATCGATTTCGATCGCGAGCCGCGTTTCTCAGTCCACTATATCGCCAATCCGGAACGCATCGTTGTTGACCTGCCGGCGACAGCCTTCGGTTTTCCGGCGAAAGATCTTGCCGCCCGCGGCCTGTTCAAGGATATCCGCTACGGCAAGATGGACGAAGAGAGCGCCCGCATCGTGCTGACGACGGCAGGGCCGGTGAAGCTGGCGCTTGCCAAGGTGCAGGCCGATGAGACGGGCAACGGCCATCGCCTGGTGCTCGATGCGGAGATGATCGACAAGAAGGCCTTTGCCGAACTGGTGAAGACGCAATCCTGGAGCGATCGGACCGAGGCAGCGCAGACGACGAGCGCCATTCCGGCACCGCAAAAGGCTGCTCCCGGCGATTTCGTCATCGCCGTCGACGCCGGCCATGGCGGCATCGACACCGGCGCGATCGGCGTCGACACCAAGACCGAGGAAAAGCAGGTGACGCTTGCCTTCGCCAAGGCTTTGACCGACCGCTTGAACAAGGAACCGGGCATCAAGGCTTTCCTGACGCGCGAGGACGACGAGTTCCTGTCGCTTTCGCAGCGTGTGCTGATCGCCCGCCAGAACCATGCTGGCCTCTTCATTTCGCTGCATGCCGATACGCTGAAGCAGAAGGATATCCGCGGCGCCACCGTCTACACGATCTCCGACAAGGCATCCGACAAGCTCGCCGCCGACCTTGCCGAACGCGAAAACCTCTCCGACCAGATCGCCGGCAAGGAGACGGTTGCCGAGCCGCCCGAGGTTGCCGACATCCTGCTCGATCTGACGCGGCGCGAGACCCAGGCCTTCTCTATCTCGCTGGCCGAGAGTGTGCTGAATTCTTTCAAGGATCAGGTCGGCACTATCAACAATCCGCACCGTCATGCCGGCTTCCGCGTGCTGCAGGCGCCCGACGTGCCGTCGATCCTTCTCGAGATCGGGTTCCTCTCGAATGCCGAGGACGAGAAACTGCTGCTCGACGAGGCTTGGCGCGGCAAGATCGCCGGTCTCTTGACCGACGCAGTCAAGCGATACCGCGCCGCAGTCATGGCGAATGGCGGCTGACGGCCGCCCAAAAATCTGTAGCGGCTGCGGCACGGCGGCCGCATAAAAACAAAGATTCATAAAAACAAATATTTAAGTGCGCCGCATGAATCAAATTCTGAGCAAGATACCTCAGATTGGCGGCGGCGACGGGCGTTGCTTGGATGTGACAGTTCTAATGAAACGCGGCCGCAGCGGTGAATGCGGCGCAGGAAGCCCTATTTTGCTCACATTCGCGCCGTTACTCCGGCTTATGTTTCGTAAGCCTTGAGCGCGGAATCGGCTTGTGGCGGTAGCGCTCATAGAGTAAGCCGCGCAACGTGCAAATTGCCTTGATCTGTGCAATCGTTGCGGCTGCGCCGATTGAAGATCGAAAAGACCGGTAGCTGAAATATGGTTAGACTTTTTGGATATTTCTTCGGAATGGCCTGCGTCCTGTTTCTGGTCGCGGCGGCGGGTGTTGCCATCTATCTCGCCAACGTCGCGAAGGATCTCCCGGACTATGCCGTTCTGAACAGCTATGCGCCGCCGGTGACCACCCGTGTCCATGCCGGCAACGGCGCGCTGATGGCCGAATACGCCAAGGAAAAGCGTCTCTTCCTGCCGATCCAGGCCGTCCCCGACCGCGTCAAGGCCGCGTTCCTGTCGGCCGAAGACAAGAATTTCTACAATCATCCGGGTGTTGATCTCACCGGTCTCGGCCGCGCAATCCTCGTCAACCTGCAGAATTTCGGTTCCGGCCGCCGCCCGGTCGGCGCCTCCACAATCACCCAGCAGGTGGCCAAAAACTTCCTTTTGAGCTCGGACCAGACGATCGACCGCAAGATCAAGGAAGCGATCCTCTCCTTCCGCATCGAGCAGGCCTACAGCAAGGACAAGATCCTCGAGCTCTATCTGAACGAGATCTTCTTCGGCATGAATTCCTACGGCATCGCCGGCGCCGCACTCACCTATTTCAACAAATCCGTAACAGAATTGACCGTCGCCGAGGCCGCCTATCTCGCCTCGCTGCCGAAGGGGCCTGCCAATTACCATCCTTTCCGCCATCCGGAAGCTGCGCTCGAGCGTCGCAACTGGGTGATCGACCGGATGGTCGAGAACGGCTATGTCAGCCAGCCTGACGGCGAGGAAGCCAAGAAGCAGCCGCTCGGCGTCACCGCCCGCACCACCGGCCCCTCGCTCTTTGCTTCGGATTATTTCGCCGAAGCCGTGCGCCGCCAGCTGATCGACCAGTACGGCGAAAAGGTCCTCTATGAGGGCGGCCTTTCGGTGCGCACGTCGCTCGATCCGCAGATGCAGATCGCTGCCCGCAAGGCGCTGCAGGACGGTCTGGTCACTTACGACGAGCGCCGCGGTTTCCACGGCCCGCTCAAGCAGATCGATGCGAGCGGTGATTGGGGCAAGGCGCTTGCCGATATTCCCGCACTGTCCGATGTGCCGGAATGGCGGCTTGCCGTGGTACTCGCCGTGTCAGACAGCACCGTCGACATCGGCCTGCAGCCGGCCAAGGATGGCAGCGGCAAGGTTGCGGCCGACCGTCAACGCGGCACGATCGACGCCAAGAACATGCAGTGGGCCTTCCGTTCGGCCGACGGCGCCCGCAAGACCACGAAATCGCCGGTCGGCGCTGTGTCCCCCGGTGACGTTGTCTATGTCGCAAAGCTCGGTGACGACGCGTCGACCTCCTATCGCCTGCAGCAGCCGCCGAAGGTGCAAGGTGGCCTGGTCGCCATGGATCCGAAGACCGGCCGCGTGCTCGCCATGGTCGGCGGCTTCTCCTACGCCCAGTCCGAATTCAACCGCGCCACCCAGGCGATGCGCCAGCCGGGATCCTCGTTCAAGCCTTTCGTCTACGCGGCGGCGATGGACAATGGTTATACGCCGGCTTCGGTCATCATGGACGCGCCGATCGAAATCGTTTCGGGCGGCCAAGTCTGGAGGCCGGAAAACTACGGCGGCGAATCCGGCGGCCCGTCGACGCTGCGTTCGGGCATCGAGCATTCGCGCAATCTGATGACGGTGCGCCTCGCCAACGACCTCGGCATGAACATCGTCGCGGAATATGCCGAGCGCTTCGGCATTTACGATCACATGATGCCGGTTCTCTCCATGTCGCTCGGCGCTGGCGACACGACGGTGCTGCGCATGGTCTCGGCCTATTCGGTCATCGCCAATGGCGGCAAGCAGATCAAGCCGACATTGATCGACCGCATCCAAGATCGCTACGGCAAGACGATCTTCAAGCATGAGGAGCGTCTCTGCGAGGGCTGCAATGCCGGTGACTGGCAGAACCAGGAAGAGCCGAATGTCGTCGACAATCGCGAAACCGTTCTCGATCCGATGACCGCGTACCAGATCACCTCGATGATGCAGGGCGTCATCCAGCGCGGCACCGCTGCCGGCAAGATCGATCTCGGCGGTCGCGACGTCGCCGGAAAGACCGGCACCACCAATGACGAGAAGGATGCCTGGTTCGTTGGCTTCACCCCGGATCTGGTCGCCGGCCTCTATATGGGCTTCGATACGCCGGGCCCGCTCGGCCGCGGCGGCACCGGCGGCGGTCTCTCCGCCCCGATCTTCAACGAATTCATGCAGGCTGCCGTCAAGGACACGCCGGAATCGAAGTTCGTCATTCCATCAGGAATGAACCTGATTTCGATCGACCGTAAGACCGGTATGGCGGCTGGCGAAGGCGATCCGAACACCATCATCGAGGCCTTCAAGCCCGGCACCGGCCCGGCCGACAGCTTCTCCGTGATCGGCATGGACAGCACCATGGCGCCGGAGGAAATCCTGAAGACCTCGCCGCAGGCGAACCAGGCCGTCCAGACCGGCACGCCCGGCCTGTTCTGACCGAGGCCTGAATTTTGCACGCCCGCCGCGGCCCTTTACATCCGCGGCGGGCGTCTCTATGTCACCAGCACCTGAAGAAGACCGAGACAGAGAAGCAGGAAAATGCGAGCGGAAATCGAAAACGTGGTCGATGAAACCAAGCAGGCTATCACCCTGCTGAGGAGGCATCTTTGACTGGGACCAGGCGATAAGACGGCTGGACTGGTTGAACAACAAGGCAGAGGATCCGAACCTCTGGAACGACGCTTCCGAAGCGCAGAAGCTGATGCGCGAGCGCCAGCAGCTCGATGACGGCATCAACGGCGTCAAGCAGCTTGAGCAGCAGCTGAACGACAATATCGAGCTGATCGAGCTTGGCGAGGAAGAGGGCGACCAGAGCGTCGTCAAGGAAGCCGAGGATACGCTGAAGGCCTTGAAGGCCGAGGCCGCGCGCCGCCAGGTGGAAGCCATGCTCTCCGGCGAAGCTGACGGCAACGACACCTATCTCGAAGTCCATTCCGGCGCCGGCGGCACCGAAAGCCAGGACTGGGCGAACATGCTTTTGCGCATGTACACCCGCTGGGCCGAACGCCAGCGCTTCAAGGTCGAGCTTCTCGAAGTCCATGATGGCGAAGAGGCCGGCATCAAGTCCGCGACCCTGCTCGTCAAGGGCCATAATGCCTATGGCTGGCTGAAGACGGAATCGGGCGTGCACCGCCTAGTGCGCATCTCGCCCTACGACAGCAATGCGCGTCGCCATACGTCCTTCTCGTCGATCTGGGTCTATCCGGTTGTCGACGACTCGATCCAGATCGAGATCAACGAAAGCGACTGCCGCATCGATACCTATCGTTCGTCGGGCGCCGGCGGCCAGCACGTCAACACCACCGACTCGGCCGTGCGCATCACGCATATCCCGACGGGCATCGTCGTGCAGTGCCAGCAGGAGCGTTCGCAGCACAAGAACCGCGCCAAGGCCTGGGACATGCTGCGTGCCCGCATGTATGAAGCCGAATTGAAGAAGCGTGAGGACGCTGCCAGCGCCGAAGCCGCTTCCAAAACGGAGATCGGCTGGGGCCACCAGATCCGCTCCTACGTGCTGCAGCCCTATCAGATGGTCAAAGACTTGCGCACCGGCGTCGCCAGCAGCGCACCGGACGACGTTCTCGACGGCGACCTGAACGAGTTCATGGAAGCAGCACTCGCTCACCGCATCAGCGGCGCCGCCGACGCGGTTGTCGAGGATGTCGACTGATCGGATTGACGATGGATTGAAATAACAAAGCCCCGGAGACGGGGCTTTTTTTGTTTCGGAAGGCTGCAGTCCTGCCCGCTTCAGCGGCTCGATCGTCGAGGCGATCATAGCTCTGGTTCGGCGTAAGAACTTATCATTTCACCTCATCGAGACGATCGATCGCCTTGACGTTTTCGGCGGAAGGTCCGCTGAGCCGCCCTCGCATTTATAAGTTTGACACTGACTTGACATTTGTCGAGTCGACGTCGAATAATGTCATTGTCGATATCGGGGCTGGAGATCACCGATGTCGATCGGCTCCCGCCAATCGGTTGCCGGTGCATGTGTGGAGGAGAAGAGGGTGGAGCTTTTGCTGGATGTGGAAGGGCTGAAGAAGTCCTTTGGTGGTGTCGCGGCATTGCGCGACGGCCGCTTCGAACTTCGCGCCGGCTCGGTCCACGCACTTTGCGGCGGTAACGGCGCAGGCAAGTCGACCTTTCTCAAGATCCTCATGGGTATCCATAATCGCGATGCTGGCTCGATCCGCCGTCGTGGCAAGGACGTGGACTTTGCCGGTCCCGCCGACGCGCTCGCCTCCGGCATTGCCATCATCGAGCAGGAGCTGAGCCCGGTTCCGCACATGACGGTGGCGGAAAACATCTATCTCGGCCGCGAGCCCTCGACACGTTTCGGCGGTATCGATTTCCGGACGATGAACCGCTCCGCCCAAGGGCTTCTCGACGATCTCGAATTCGATATCCGCGCCACCCAATACATGATGAACCTCTCCGTTGCGCAGATGCAGCTCGTGGAGATCGCCAAGGCGCTAAGCCACGATGCTGAGGTCATCTTCATGGATGAGCCAACCTCGGCAATCGGTGAGAAAGAGGCTCAGCAGCTCTTCGCGGCCATCCGGCGCCTGAAGGCGCAGGGACGCGGCATCGTCTATGTCTCGCACCGGCTTTCGGAAATCTTCCAGATCGCCGATTCCTATACCGTGTTTCGCGACGGCGCCTATGTCGGCAGCGGAGATCTCAAGCAGATCAGCCGTCCGGATCTCATCCGGATGATCGTTGGCCGGGAACTGGCCGAGGAATATGTCAAGACCAACACGCCGACATCCGAAACCGGCCTCGAGGTTACGGCGCTGAGTTGCCCGAACAAGATCGAGGACATTTCCTTCTCCGCCCGCAAGGGCGAGATCTTCGGCATCTACGGGCTGATGGGCTCGGGGCGAACCGAGATCTTCAATTGCCTTTTTGGCCTCGAAAAATCTTCCGACGGCAGGATCATCGTCGACGGTGCCCGCATCTCGGTGTCGAAGCCGGCGGATGCGATGGCAAGTGGCCTGGCGCTGGTGACGGAGGATCGCAAGCTCACGGGCCTCAATCTCTCTGACTCCGTTCGTGCCAACATCTGCATGGCAAGCTTACCGGAGATGAGCCCTTCCTTTGCCATGAGCCGCCGCCGCGAGGCCGAGGCCAGCCGCCGGATACAGGCGCAATTTCAGATCAAGGCCGCCCGGGACACCATGCCGGTCTCGGGACTGTCAGGCGGCAATCAGCAGAAGGTGGTGCTCGGAAAATGGTTTCTGCGCAATCCGAAGGTGCTGCTCCTTGATGAGCCGACACGTGGCGTCGATGTCGGCGCCAAGCGCGAAATCTACCGCATCATCTGTGATTTTGCCGCGGCCGGCGGAACGGTCGTGATGATCTCATCGGAAATCGACGAAGTTCTGGGCATGTCGGACCGTATCATGGTGATGCGCGCCGGTAGGAGCGCGGGAATTTACAGCCGGGAGGAAACGGATGCCCAATCACTCGTCCACCTATCGACCTGATCAGGATCAGGTCATCCTTACGGCGCCAGAGGAGCAAGCAAGAGTGTCAGAGAGCGACGATAGCAATGCCGGCGGCTGGTTCAGTTCGGATCGGCGGCGACTGTTGATTCAGGAATACGGTATCTTTCTCGCTTTTCTGCTTCTCGTAGTGGTCCTTTCGTTCTCGAACGAGTTCTTCCTGACCGGCGGCAATATTTCCAATGTGCTGCTGCAGACTTCGATCAACGGCGTGCTTGCCATCGGCATGACTTTCGTGATCCTGACCCGCGGCATCGATCTTTCGGTCGGTTCTGTCGTGGCGCTTGCCGGCATTGTCAGCGCCAGCTTCTCGACGACCTCTGCCACGGCGGCGATCGCCGGTGCGCCCTATCCGGTGGCCATCGGGCTTGCGGTCGGCATCCTGGTCGGCGTTGCCTGCGGCGCGATATCGGGGGCGATCGTCTCGCGATTTTCCGTTCCGGCCTTCGTCGCCACCCTTGGCATGCTTTCGGCCGCGCGCGGCTTGACGCTGATCTATGGCGGCGGTCGCCCTGTTCCCGCCCTGACGCCGGCCTTCCGGTGGATCGGCACCGGCGATGTCTTCGGCATCCCTGCACCCGTCATCATTCTCGCCGTCGTTTTCGCGGCTTCGTGGTGGATCCTCAGCCGGACGCGCTTCGGCCGCTACATCTATGCCGTCGGAGGCAATCCGCATGCGGCGAAGACCTCCGGTATCGACATCGGCCGCATCCGCTTCACTGTCTATGTCATTTCCGGCGGTCTTGCCGGTCTGGCCGGCATGCTGCTCAGCGCCCGTACGGGCTCGGCCTTGCCGCAGGCGGGCATCGCCTATGAGCTGGACGCGATTGCGGCGGTCGTCATCGGCGGCACAAGTCTGTCGGGCGGTGTCGGCCGGGTGACGGGCACGCTGATCGGTGCGCTCATCATCGGCGTCATGAACAACGGCCTCGATCTGATGGGGATCCAATCCTACTACCAGCAGGTGTTGAAAGGTGCCCTGATCGTCGGCGCCGTGATGCTCGACCAGAAGCGAACTTACGGGGCCTGAGCCCCATCGGAAACCGTGCCGGCCCTTGCCGGCCCGTTGCAGAGGCGAGCCATGTCGGCCGCTAAAACTTAAAGTGGAGGAGATTGAAATGAGAAAGCTTATGATTGCGCTTGCTTCGGCAACTGCCTTGCTGGCCTCGTCGGCCGTGGCCCAGGAAAAGATCAAGATCGGGGCAGCTCCTTACGGCCTCAATGCGGAGTTCATGCAGATCTGGGCGGCAGCGATGCAGGAGCATCCGGCTGTCAAGAGCGGCGAGGTCGAGCTGACTGTTTTCGACGGTCGCTATGACGCGCTGGTTCAGCAGGATCAGTTCAAGACGATGGTCACGCAGAAATACAATGCGATCATCTTTGCACCGATCGACGTCGATGCGGGCGCAGCAGCCGTACAGTCGGCGGTGGATGCCGGCATTCCGGTGATCGGTTCGAACACCCGCGTCAATTCCGACCTGCTGACCTCCTATGTCGGTTCCGACGATACCATCTCGGGCTATATGGAAGCCAAGACCGTCCTCGACAAGCTTGGCTGCAAGGGCAATGTCGTCATCCTCGAAGGCCCGGTCGGTCAGTCCGCTCAGATCTCGCGCCTGGAAGGCAATAAGAAGGCGCTCGCCGAATGCCCTGACGTGAAGGTCCTCGAAGACCAGACGGCGAACTGGTCACGTGCCGAAGCGCAGACGCTGATGGAGAACTGGTTGACCGCGCACCCGAAACAGATCAACGGCGTGATCGGCCAGAACGACGAGATGGCGCTTGGCGCCATCGAGGCGATCAAGGCTGCGGGGCTCGATGAGAAGAGCTTTGCGATCGCGGGCATCGACGGCATCACCGACGCTCTTCGCGCCGTCAAGGCCGGCGAGATGACGTCGATCCTGCAGGACGCACGGGCACAGGCTCAGGGCGCTCTCGATCTTGCCATCTTCCACGCCAGGAAGGGCGACTACAAGCCGCAGTCCGATATCTGGGCGACCTACAAGGACATGCCGTGGAACGACGGCAAGGACAAGAACTACAACGTGCCGTGGACGCCGGTGACGGCCGAAAACGTCGACAAGCTGCTCGCGACACGTAAATAATCCATTTGGTGGGGCGGGTTCGCCCGCCCCATTTCTCAGACAAGCCGGGAAAAGATCCATGACCGATTCAAAACAGATTGATCTGAATTTTTCGCTGGGCGGCAAGGTCGCCCTGGTAACGGGCGGCGCCTCCGGTATCGGCGATGCCATCGCATCGGCATTTGCCGCCAAGGGCGCGGTCGTCGGCGTCATCGACATCAATGAAACGGTCGCGAAATCCAAGGCCGACGCCCTCGGAAATGGCGCGAAATCCTTCGTCTGCGACGTTTCCAACCCGCAATCGGTGGAAGCCGTCATCGCTGCGGCGCAGGCGGCCTTCGCCCATATCGACATCGTCGTCAACAGCGCCGGTGTCGCCATGCTCGCCCCCGCCGAGGATCTCACCCTGGAGGCCTGGGACAGAACCATCGACATCAATCTTAAGGGAACGTTCCTCGTCTCTCAGGCTGTAGGCCGGGTCATGCTCAAGGCCGGCAAGGGCGGTAGGATCATCAATATCGCCTCGCAGGCCGGCACGGTCGCGATCGATCAGCACGTGGCTTACTGCGCCTCCAAATTCGGCGTCATCGGTCTTTCCAAGACGCTCGCCGCCGAGTGGGGCAAACACGGCATAACCGTCAATACGATTTCGCCGACGGTGGTTCTGACCGAGCTCGGAAGAAAGGCCTGGGATAACCCGCGCGGCGAGGAGCTGAAGAAGCGCATCCCGACGGGACGCTTCGCTTATCCCGAGGAGATTGCTGCGGCGGCGGTGTTTCTGGCATCGAGCGGCGCCGAGATGATCAACGGCGCGGATCTTCTGGTCGATGGCGGCTATACCATTGTCTGACACGCGGAAAACAGGAGGAACCATGCAGCGGTTTATCAACAATCCGGACGAGGTCGTCGAGGATACGGTCAAGGGCTTCGTCAAGGCGCATGCCGATATGGTCAGGCTCGGCAACGGCAATCCGCGCGTCATCGTTGCGCGCCATGCGCCCGTCGCGGGCAAGGTCGGCGTCATCACCGGTGGCGGTTCCGGCCATGAGCCTGCCTTTATCGGCTATACCGGACGCAACATGCTGGATGCCGTCGCGGTGGGTGAGCTCTTTTCGTCGCCGACGGCCAAGAGTTTTCTCGATGCCGCGCGCGAAGCCAATGGCGGCAACGGCGTTGTCTGCCTCTACGGCAATTATGCCGGTGACAACATGAATGTGAAGATGGCGATCAAGCTCGCCGCCAAGGAAGGCATCACGATCGCGACCGTCGTCGCCAATGACGACGTATGTTCGGCCGGACCCGATGAGCGTGAGAAGCGACGCGGCGTCGCCGGCGAAATATTCATGTGGAAGTGCGCGGGTGCCAAAGCTGAGCAGGGGGCTAGCATTGAGGAAGTGCAGGCGACAGCGCAAAGAGCGATCGACAATTGCCGCTCCATCGGCATCGGCCTCGGTCCCTGCACGCTGCCCGCCGTCGGGCATCCCAACTTCCAGATTGCGCCGGGCACGATGGAGGTCGGCATTGGCCATCACGGCGAGCCGGGGGTCCGGGTCGAGCCGCTGAAGCCTGCCGCCGAGGTCGCACGCGAAATGGCCAGGATCGTTCTGGACGATCACGGCCTGGCATCCGGAACCGAGGTGGCCGTCATCGTCTCCGGCCTTGGCGCGACGCCCTTGAACGAGCTCTATATCCTTCACGACACCATCGAAACCGAGATTACCGGGCGCGGACTGAAAATCTACAAGACCTATATCGGAAATTACTTCACCTCGTTGGAAATGGTCGGTGCGACGCTGACCGTCATGGCGCTTGACGATGAGTTGAAGACGCTACTCGACGTCGATGTCCACTGCCCGGCAATGCCTTGATGGGAGACAGGCGAATGCAGCAATTTGACAACGCGTCCTCGGGCGACATCGTTTTCTCGCTCGCGGATCGGATCATCGAGCATCGCGCTTATCTCAGCGAGATCGACGGCAAGATCGGCGACGGCGATCACGGGGTTAACATGGCCAAGGGATTTGGCATGGCAGCCGAACGGATCAAGGGCGCAGACATGTCGCTCGCAGAAGCTCTCGACACGCTCGGCACAGTTCTGATGACGGAAATCGGCGGCTCCATGGGACCGCTCTACGGCGTCATGTTCATTCAGTTCGCTGAAACGATTGAAAAGGCTGTACAGATCGATGCGGGGATGTTCAGCGCAATGCTGCACAATGGTCTTGAAGGTATTCAGGCGATCGGATCCGCGAAAGTCGGCGACAAGACCCTTCTCGATACGCTCGTGCCCGCCATAGAGGCGTTCGATCTGGCCAATAGCGATGGAAAGTCGTTTGCGGAATCGCTGAATATTCTCGTTTCCGCCGCGGAGGCCGGCCGCGACAGCACCCGCGACCTGGTGGCCAGAATCGGCCGGGCAAGCAGGCTCGGCGAACGTTCGCTTGGCGTTCTGGATGCTGGCGCCACCTCCTGCGCGCTTATCCTCCAGTCGCTCGCACTTGGCGTCGAGGCAAAGCTTCGGCCATCCGCATAAAAACAGCGGGCTTTGGTGAGAGCCCGTGATCCTCCCGAGCATCACCTTCCGGCCGCTTTGGCGGCCGGAAATCATTGTGCGGGAGAATGTTGAAAACCGGAGCCTTTACGCTCATCTTCGCGGGCGATTTGAACCTCGCAGGGAAGCCAGACAGGATGACCGTCAAGACATCATCAGCGCGGAAGAACGGTAGCGTGCGAAACAGCGCCGACGATGCGTCTGAGCCCATCCCGCTGCGGTTTGGCGATGATCCCTATGTCTGGGCCTGCTGGCTCTATTATGAGGACGGCATGACGCAGGGCGACATTGCCGATACCATGGGGATTTCGCGGGCAACCGTGAACAGTTATCTCGCCGATGCGCGCGCCCGCGGTATCGTCAATATCTCCATCGAGCCGTCGCGCCTGAGTTCGCTGACGATTGCTCAGGAGTTGAAACGGCATTTCGGTCTGCAGGACTGTCTCGTCGTTCCGAGCGACGACAATACCCGCCCGCTCATCGACCGTCTCGGGCGCGCAGGCGCTCAGGCGCTGCAGAGGCTTTTGAAATCCGGTGATACGCTGGCCGTCGTCTGGGGCCGCACGGTCATGGCGGTCGGTGAGCAGGCCTCGATAAGCGGCCTGCAGGACGTCACGGTGGTCCAGGCAACCGGCGGAACCAGTGCGACATTCGCCTATACACCCGAACTTTGCGCAGCGGCCTTTGCCGATGCCGTGGACGCGCGGCTGATCAATATCGCATCTCCAGCGATCGTATCCGCTCCGGATGTCCGTAATATCCTGTTGCGTGAGCCATTGATCGAAAGTCAGTTCGAGGCGCTTTCACGCGCCAACAAGGTGATTTTCGGTATCGCCTCCATGCGCCCGAATTCGACCATCCATACCAGCGGATTCTTCGAGTCGGTATCGTTGCAGCAATATCTGGCGAAGGATGCCGCAGGCATCGTCGCCGGACGTTTCATCGACGGGCAGGGCCGCCCGGTCGCCGGGCCGCTTGACGACCGCACGATCGGAATATCACTCGACATGCTGAAGAGGATCGGTCTGCGTATCGCTGTCGCCGGCGGTTTCGACAAGGTACCGGCAATCCTGGCAGCCCTTCGCGGCGGCTACGTCAACGTGCTGATCACCGATGCCGCGACGGGCCGTGGCATCCTGCATGCGGACGGTGTGACGGAGGTCGACCAGAAGCTTTTGCAACGCCCGAGGGTCGAAATTGGCACGCCGCCGCCAGCGACCGGTTTTCGCACTCACATCAAGAAATTTCTGAACAATCCCGACGAGGTCGTCGAGGAAATGCTCGACGGGGCAGTGAAGGCGCACGCTGCCTATCTCGAGCCGGTCGACAGTTCTCGCCGTGCGCTCGTTGCCCGGACGGGACCGCGCGCCGGCAAGGTCGGTCTTGTGATCGGCGGCGGCACGGGACACGAGCCTGCGTTCTTCGGCTATGTCGGGAAGGGTCTTGCCGATGCCGTTGCTGTCGGCAATATCTTCTCGTCGCCGCCTCCCGGCCCGATCCTTCAATGCACCAGGGCGGCGTCCGGCGGAGAGGGTGTGCTTTTCGTCTACGGCAACTACGCCGGCGACGTCATGAATTTCGAAATGGCAGCCGAGATGGCGGCGGAGGAAAACATCGCGGTCCGCACGGTCGTGACGACGGACGACATCGCCTCATCGCCGCTGGAAGACAGGGAGGGCCGGCGCGGCGTCGCCGGCAATTTCTTCATCTTCAAGGTCGCCGGAGCGGCCTGCGACCGCGGCCTGTCGCTTGCCGCCTGCGAAACGGCGACGCGCAAGGCCAACGCACGGACATTTACGATGGGCGTTGCATTGGAACCGTGCTCGCTTCCCCAGACCCGTCGCCACAACTTTGAAATTGGCCCCGACCACATCGAGATCGGCATGGGCATCCATGGTGAACCTGGCGTCATTCGCGAAAAGATGATGACCGCCGATGAAATCACCGATCGGGTGATGGATCGCATATTCGCGGAAATGAAGCCGGCATCGGGCGACCGCGTCGCAGTATTGGTCAATTCCTTCGGCGCAACGCCGCTGATGGAGCTTTATATTCTCTTCCGGCGTGTCGAGCAGCGGCTGAGTGCGAAAGGCATCGCGATAGAAGCGAATTGGGTGGGACACTATTGCACCTCGCTCGATATGGTCGGTGCATCCATATCGATCTTGCACCTCGATCAGGAATTGACGGAATTGTTGCATCATCCTTGCGATACCGCGTTCCTGCGGGTCGCGAACTGAAGGTATAAGAGATGCGCCCGGCTGACACGGGCCGCATCCTGCTCGAACTGGGAGGATCATGATGTCGGAAAGCGCGGCGCGCCACCTCAGCAGGATGTTTCATCGCATCTCCGTTGCGATCGCAGCGGAGAAGGACCGTCTCTCGGATCTGGACGGGGCTATCGGTGACGCCGATCATGGAATTACCATGGTGCTCGGCTTCACGGCGGTGAACGGGGAACTCGCGAAACTCGACCTCGACCACATGCTTCCATCAGAGGTGTTCACGTCGGCGGCGACAGCCTTTCTGAATGCCGTCGGTGCATCCACGGGACCGCTTTACGCCACGGCATTTCGCAGGGCCGCCCAGGTCCTGAAAGAGGACGAACACCTTTCAACTGCCGATCAGGCGGCGATCGTCGAAGCGATGACGGCCGGCATCAGGGAGCGTGGAAAGGGCCAGCGCGGCGACAAGACGATGCTCGATGCCTGGATTCCCGCGACGGAAGCCGCCGTCACTGCACGGGCGCGGGCGGCCGGTAGCCTCGAAATGTGGACCAGCATATTGGCGGCGGCCGAAACCGGCGCGAATTCGACCCGTTCGATGGTTGCAACTCGGGGGAGGGCGGCCCGGCTCGGCGAGAGGTCGCTCGGACACATCGATCCAGGCGCGGCCTCGGCAGTCATCATCCTGCGCGCGATGAAGGAAACCTTCGCCGGCGACAGGGTGAAAGAGTAGGAGCGGCGACAGGATTCACATGCAGGGTTACCTGCGCGGTGCAAATACGTCTTCGTTCCGAGGGCATCCTCAATTCGTGACCTTTTCCGCGATGAGGCTGCTGTCTTGAAACAGCGCTGCCGACAGATCGGCAATCTCGTCATGAACTGCTGTGCGCTTGATGCCCGGGGGATCGGTAAAAAGTTCTGCCGCAAAGGCAAGGCCCAGCGCCGTACCCTCTGGCACGAAGACATAATGCCCAAGGCCGCCGCCGAAGATTTTAAGAGCGCTGCGCCGGAGCCGCGCATGCAGCCATGATGAACATTCTTCGGCCGGTGCCGCCGTGTCGGCATCGCCGACCAGGACAAGGGCAGGCGCATCGACAGCTTTCAGGCTTTCCTCGCTGAAGCCGAGAACGGACCGGCCCGGCGCGCAGATGAGGGCGGCCTTGATTCTGTCATCTCGGTAGGACTTCGACATGCGGCCCCACGAATCGCGAAACACATCGCTGGTGCGCAGCAATGCCGGGATATGATCGGCAAGGTCGGGAAACTCCCTTGGTCCGCGCGCGCCACCCGGTTTCATCCTGGACGGTTCGAACTGCGAGAACTGGGCGACAGCCCCAAGAAGCAGCATCACGCTATAAGCTCCGGCCGAAAACCCGGCTGCGAAGACGCTGTTCGTATCGATATGGCCAGAGAGATCGCTGAGCCACTCGTCGCGGTGGTCGAGCATGTAGCTTAGATCAGGCGCCCGCTCCCAAAGGCAGGCAAAGCCTTCGGCGCGATAGGGCTCGATGCCGGTATTGCCGTGGTGGCTGACGCCGAGCGCCGCAAATCCGCGATCGACCAGGCGTCGCGCCAGCCACTCCAGTCCGGCCGCGGATCCGCCGGTGCCATGCGACAACAGCAAGAGAGGATAGGGCTCGGCCTCCGATCGGATGGGTGCATTGCGGGCGACGGCCGCCTTCTGGAACCAGCTTCTTTCCGGGACGTCGCTTTGCGCGTCATCGGCGGCGGGATACCAGAGGGACCAACGGATGGGTCTGGGGCCGGCGGCGTCCCAGTTCGACCTCTTCTCGTCGTAGAGGACGCCGTCGCGAAAGCCCAGTGTCATCTCTTGGATGCCCCTTTGAACACGTCCCAGCCGTTAATTCGTCGCCTTCTCGACGGTGATGTCGCCGAATTCGTCGATCAGCACGGTCCAGCCATCCGGCTCCGCCGCAGGGTCGGTCTTCAGATAGACTGTGGCGAAGAGCCCCGGCTGCTTGATGATGCCGTTCGAATTCTCGGGGCGTATATCGGTCACGTAAGGTTTCAGGTCGCTGAACTCCTGCAACTCGATGGTCGAGGCGATCGCCGGGCCGGTCTCGGTCTGGGCAATCTGCTGCAGATAGACCTTCGAGGTCCTGTCCGGCTGGCGCACGGCAAAGAGCTTGTAATAGCCGCGGCGCTGCGCGGCCTCTCCCTCGGGATTGGCAACGCTCTCGGCGCCCGTCGGCGCCCGCTCGACATCAGGTGCGTTGCCGTCGTCCTCCCAATAGCCGGTGCTGGTCGCGAAAATCACCGATGCCGGCAGGAGGGCATCCTGCGCCGGCGCGGCCTCTGCTGTGACGCTCCATCCCGCAAGCAGGAGGCTGGTCATCAATATCCGTCGCATTGCCATCGTCTCAATCC
The DNA here is from genome assembly GCF_013087615.1 of Rhizobium sp. WYCCWR 11152. NCBI lineage: Bacteria > Pseudomonadati > Pseudomonadota > Alphaproteobacteria > Hyphomicrobiales > Rhizobiaceae > Rhizobium > Rhizobium sp. WYCCWR 11152. The sequence goes on from NZ_JABFCP010000009.1 coordinate 988,345, forward strand.
TTGAACTGCTCGGCGAGAATACGGTCGGACCAGGAGCGGTCGGGATCAGACAGAATGCGCGCCGTGACATGCTCCGACTGGGCGATGCGAATATGCAGCACCGACTTGACCTCGGTATTGTCGGCCACCGCATTCACCGGCCGCTTCTCCGGCTCGAGAATGTCGATATCGACGGTTACCTTGTTCGGCAGCAGAGCGCCCCTCCAGCGCCGCGGCCTGAAAGCGCTGACCGGCGTCATGGCGAGCAGCGGCGCCTCGAGCGGCAGGATCGGGCCATGGGCGGAAAGATTATAAGCCGTCGATCCGGCGGGTGTCGCGACCATCAGCCCGTCGCAGATCAGTTCCTCCAGACGCACGCGCCCATCCACCATGACCCTCAGATTCGCGGCTTGGTAGGACTGGCGAAAAAGATAGACCTCGTTAATGGCGAGCGCCGTCGAGTTGGTGCCGTCGGCGTTGGCCGTCGTCATCTGCAATGGCCGGAAGACGTTTTCGACGGCGACACAGATGCGCTCCTGAAGCCGATCGGTACGATAATCGTTCATCAGGAAGCCGACCGAGCCGCGATTCATGCCGTAAACCAGCTTGCCGGAGTTCATGGTGTTGTGCAGCGTTTGCAGCATGAAACCGTCGCCGCCAAGCGCGACGATGACGTCGGCTTCGTCAGCCGGTACGTCACCATAGAGACCAATCAACTCCTCGCGCGCGGCAAGCGCCTCCGTCGTTGGTGAGGCGAGAAAGGAAAGCGTCTGAAATGAACGGCCCATGCAATGCCCTTTATGATGCTGCCCTAGCTAAAGGATAAAGGCCTTGTGCGACAAGGACGTTTTCTATCGCGAAGCGTTTTGAGCCGCAGCCGACCAGTCCACGCAGACGCGGATTTTCCCTTTACAGAATCACAGAATCTGTTAGTTGGGCAATTATTGCCCTTGTAGCTCAGTTGGTAGAGCACCTGATTTGTAATCAGGGGGTCGCGAGTTCGAACCTTGCCGGGGGCACCAAAATTTCACAGTTAAGTCAACGACTTAAAGAAGAGTCCGCCCTTTGAGGCGGGCTTTTCATGCGCCGCTGGTTTAGCCAGAATTACCATGTTTTCCGGGCTTTCACCGAGAGTAGCGGGGATTCCGTGGAGCATGGATGGCGCATGGTATGGGGGCGCGCATGAATGAGGATTTCCAGGAAACCGACGCGGGCAGGTTTATTAGTAGAGCGAAATGCTTCCTCGAAGCCGCCCGTGTCCTGGATAACAAAATGGTCGATGGGCGCAGCCATATGCTTTTTGCTCCTGCGCTTCACCTCGCTGGGCACGGTCTTGAACTGCTGTTGAAGGGATGCCTTATTCACAACGGCCAAACGAAGGTCAGGGCAGTAGGGTTCGGTCACCGAATCAATGAGATGTGGGCGGTGGATCTCGTTGAGCCACTCAGACTGGCCGCCGGGCGTAATGCGGACATCACGCACCGAGAGGCTGTTGCATCGGGCATGTTTCCTGGCGCCGAGAACATCAACAATCCGCGTGAGCTATTCGAGGAATATCGCTCAGCGCTAGGTGAATTGCATGCCGAGACCAGGGTCTTCCCAATCCGTTATCCTACCGACGACGATCGACTTGGTCCTAAGACACCGCTTTTAGTTGGCACCCTTTGGCTAACTGCTGACGACTACGTGAAGCGGCCCGACGAATTCCGCGTAGGCACCGCCATCTAAACACGAAAAAACCGCCAGCTGATGAGGCTGGCGGATCGCTTATGAGCTACAATCAGCTGTACGGAGAATTACAGTACGCACGCATCCCAGCCCGAGGGACGTAGGTATTGTCATAGGCGCGGTATGATCGGTAGCGGTCCGCGCACCACTGTACGTGGCGCGAGCCACCGTAGTTGGCGCGGGGTTGGTTGGCTATTGCTCCCCCGATAATTGCAGCAGCGCCGAACGCAGCTAGCGGATACCAGTAACCGTCAGAATGCCGGCGATACCCCGGTCGACGATCCCGGTAGCCGCGCTGTCCGTGGTAGTAACCGTTGCGATGGCGGCGGAGATCACGATTATCGCCGCGATACTGCACCTGATCCACCTGCGAGGTGGCTACGGGAACATTTGGAGTTGCGACGGGAAGAGCGAATGCGGTCGTAAGAGACGTGAAGCTCATAGCCACCGCAAGCGAACCGGCGGAGAGTATTTTCGTAATTTTTTTCACGGGTTATTCCTTTCCTAGAGATACGGAAACCCGGCCCGAGACATAAGGTTCCGTTAAGTGAGGAAACCGCCGGCTGGTGAGGCCGGCGGCGCGCTGTGGTGGTCTTGGTAATTGGTGGCGGCCAGCCGCATCATGCGGCGACTGCGGTCGAGCGCGTATCGGCCAGGGCGGGCCGATTAGAAATCTTTTCCTCCGCCAATGAGCTCCCAGAACTCGCCCCGGCGATAGGTTTTGAACGTCAGCCAATCCATTCCGGATCCGCGCATTCCGTTGCATTCGCGACAAGCCACGGCAATGTTGTCCCACTTGGTCCAGCCATGAACGCGGCCCGTCAGAAGATGCTCGATCGTAGCGGCGTCCGGTCGGCTTCGGCCGCCGCCGCGAGGCAGGATGACCATGGGTCGATCACAGTAGCAGCACTTCCCATCCTGCTTTTGGAAGAGCCTACGAAGCAGTTCGCGTTTGACCCCGGTCTTCATATGGATTCTCGCAGGCGGTGAGATGGCTTCCTTCGACCGTGCGAAACGGGCGGCCAGCGATGTCACCTGTTATGAGTTGGATGCAGTAGATTTCTCTTCCGAACGCCGACCGAGAGCGCGTCATTACGATCGCGACGTGGTCGTGGAAAGCGACCGTGTCGCCTGGAGCGAACTGGAAATCAGTGGCGAGGTAAACTCTTGTCTGTCGTCTGCCAAGCAAAGAGCGTGGCAGTAAGCTTCTATCGGCGTGGCCTATCGGTGCATGAATGGTCATTGTTGTGCTCCTCGTTGCTTCGAAAGGGTCGACGTGATACCTTTAGATCACCGCGAACCCTATGTCAACACCTTTGGATAACTTTGATACTTATGGATCACTCATCAATCACCGGGCGGCAACTGGCCGCTGCCAGGACACTTGCCGAACTGAGCCAGGCCGACGTCGCCAAGGCTGCAAACGTCTCTATTCCGACATTGAAACGGATGGAGGGCGCATCTGGATCCGTGCCGGGCATGACAAACAACGTGGCCGCTGTCGTCCGCGCGCTCGAGGCTGCCGGCATCGCGTTCATCGATGGCGACTATGCAGGTTCTGGCGGCCCCGGCGTTCGCCTCCGGGATGGTCAGGGATAGCCCCTCATGCCGAAAATTATTGATGAGTTGCTGTACTTTTTAGAGCGGCAAGGCGACGGAAAGTATCAGGTCGAAGGCGAGCATCTATTGGCCGATCTCGGCAACACAATCCCCGCGATCGGAGACCGCATCACCCTTACCATTCATGATGTTGGCATCTCAATCATGGAGGTCGTCGGCCGCCACTTTGTGCGCCATTACGACGAGACCTCCGATTCCGAGTGGATTGCTTGGTTCATCATAGTTCAAGCGGTCGACCTGCCGGAAGCAGACGACTTATTCGATGTCGTCAATGAAAGCTACCGCCGGTTTGTCAAGAAATGAGCGCCAAACCCCGCCTGATGGCCGGCGGATAGGGAAGATCCGTACGACAAGTGGATGCGAGAGCATCCAGACCACTGAAGCAGCGCAATATCAGAAACGGCGCCCCTTACGGAGCGCCGCCAAACTATGAGCCATGCTACTTCTTGCGCGGCGGCTCACCCTTGGTATCACCGCGGCCCGGATTGGGAACACGTTCGTTCTGTGTCGTCTTAGGATGCTTGGCAGCATATTCGGGAGTAACAAAACGCCCCGACTCGGAGCTGCGGGATGCATCATGGGTCTTACGAGTAGACATGGTAACCTCATAGGGTTGCGTTAAAAGCCCCACAGAGGTACAAACCCAGTGCCAACCGAGGTGTATTCTCTGGTTTTGGCGGCCCAGCCTTCAAAACTAAGACCACTTCAACGAAAGGGCGTGCTGACAATCAGCACGCCCTTTTTTAATGGAAAAATTTCCTTTGTCTATAGCTATAATATCTACCCTCGTGCGGATGCCTTATTATCCGCAGATGTAAGAAAAAGTCAAGTACAAAATATTTTGAATTTCCTCGTGAAAACAGCAGCTTATCATGATTTACATTTACACATAGCTGCATTGCAAGAAATCCACAGTTTCGTTCCGTTTGCGTTCTTTTTGTGGTCAGACGGACGGTACCGCGAAACGAATCGCCGGAATATTGAGCGGGCCGAAGCCCGCCCCTCGTCCTCCCAGTCGCGCATAAAGTGGCGCCTTGCGTCCCGGTAAGCCGCCAGTGCCGCCTTGGACTTCTCGGAGAAAGCAACGACCCCTGACGCATCGGGGATCAGCACGCGCGCGACAGCGTCACGCGCGCCTGAGAAAAGCGTGCGAAGCATGATGGGCTCCGGTTTGTTTTGGGGGTTAGGCCCGCTTAGGGCCGATCTGAAAGGCGTAGTGATGGTTGCGGCCGTCGTAGGCCTTGTTGACCCAGCCGAACCAGAGCTTCAGGTAGAAGCCGCCGAACAGCGGCTGATCGCGCTTGAAGCAGAAGAACCGGACACCTTTGGCCGTCTCCATGACGTACCATTGATTTTTAGGGGTATCGCTGATCACCTGTCGGACGATGATGCTGCCGGCAGCCGGCATGCCTAGAAGTTCCGACTGCCAGCCATGTGCTGGGTTTCGGCAGATCCAGCATGTGCGTTGCCACCAGAGACGCCAGCCAGAAAGGCCGGCGCGATAGCCTTTCACGCGCTGCGATATGCCGCCGTCAAGATTGGCGTCGAGCGTGGAAAACCATTGCAGAATGCCGGGGAGCCTTGGGCCGGTCATGAGCGACAGAGCGGCCAGCAAAGGCGACAGGGCATAGGAGGCAAACACGAGGATGATGTTTGGCAACCAATAGAGCAGATAGCGGAGGATCATGGCCAGACTATCTCGGGAAGTTCATGCAGGAACGCATCGACCGTCGGCTGCTCCCGAACACCGCTCTGCACTTTCGCGAGCTCGCTGTAGCAATGCGACCAGACGGCGTCGCGCCACGCTACGAAAGCCTGCGCCTGCGCTGCCCAAGACCCGACGGTTGAAGCCACATAGCTTGCGAGTGTCACGCCGTCGTTGAATTCTTTGGAGCGTGCCGTCTCGTCGACAACAGCCTGGATAGCGACCTGATAGTCACCCATCGCAGGGGTATACGGCGCCGGCGCGTATTCCTCTGTCGTGGTCTCGCCTGTCGCAATATTAAAGATTGATCGTGTCGCCATGTCAGACGTCCATTTCCCTTATAAGTTCGACATCGCCGCCGAGTGTCGCGGTTCCGGCCGCCGTAGTGAGCCGGATGCGGTCGAGCGCTCCTGACAGGGTTACGCCCACCGCAGCCAATGCGAGAATGCCGCTCGCATACTGGACCACGATTGAAGCGATCCAGCGGTTAGTCGAGCCGAAGCGCGTCAGGATAACGTGCCCGCGATACGGGCCAACGGCGCCTGTAGCGGTGTAGGCAATTGGGATGCCAACCGTTGATGTGCCTGCGTTGGCGCCGACACTCGATACCGCACCGTTCGAGGCCAGGTATCCGGTTGTTACCATGCCGCCGGACGTTCCGAGCTGGATGTAAAGCTGCGCCGCAGCGCTAACCGTCACCTCGTTTAGGGTAATTGTCAGGCGGCGCACCCCCGCCGGGATGCCGGTGATGTCCTGGCTGGTTCCGGACAGCGCCACGTCTGCGTCGCCTTGATGCCGACCTTGCTCAAGTCTACATCGGCATCCGGCATCTTGAGCGTGCGATTGGCCGTGAGCGCTGTCGCATCAAAGAGCCAGCGAAAGCCGCCAGCGTTCTGCAAGCCAACAGTCGCGGCTGGGAAGGACACAACATTCGTAGAAGTGTTGACGGTCCAAAGCAGAATGTCGTCTGAACCGTCATAGTGGTAATATTTGACTGCCCCTGCTACCGAGGTGTCTTCCCAGACCGTCCCAGCGACGGCGTAGGTCGGCCGCGAGGATCCAGAGTGGCCAGACAGCAGCGCGTCGAATGAATCGTCGATTCTCTGTGTCATGGCGGTCGGCGAAGCCGGGCCGACGAGAGGGACCGACCATGTGGTGGCCTGGGTCATGCGTTGTCTTCCTTCTCGTCGTCCTCGGCTGGCTGATCGCTAAAAAAACGATCTCTGCCGAAATAACTGTCGGTGCCGAAGAAGTCGGTTTCGTCTTCGACCGGTTTGGGGTTTTCGGTTGTCATTGGTTTCCTATTGCCTGTCGTTGTTTTTCGAACGGCCATCACGCCAACCGCCGTCTGAAGTCGGCCGAGTGGAGCTTGCCGGCAGCACGACGCTGGGCGCGGTTGCCGAACGGAACGACTGTCTCGACCGCGGCAAACGGGTTGATCCGCTCGCCTATTTTATCCGGCCAGACATGGATCCGCTCTATGCGGGCGCCTGCGCTATCGACGGTAGTGAGATCGATGTGCCCGCCGACAAAAAACTGCGGCTCGTCTGCCGTGCCTCGGCGGTTTTGGGTGACGTCGGCCCGTTGGCGCATGAACGTCATGACCTCGAGACCAACATGGCGCAGATACTGCTCTTGGCTCTCACCCACGAGCGGCTGGCGGACCGTCGACATTCGCTCGATCGGGAATTCCGGCCCGCGCATGGCGGTATTGCCGAGGTCGCGAAGTGCGAATGGCACGATGTCGTCGCGATCCTGCTCGGCTGCGGTCTGGAAGCCCAGGTGCTGAATTCCACGCGTTTCCGACCAGAGCACCATGGCCACCATGAGGTTGTTATGGCGATTGCCTGGCAGTGCTTGGTAGGTTTCCTTCAATTCGGCCAAAAACGACGGCATGAAAACGTCGACGAAATTGTCGACACCAAATTTCTCCGCCTGCGCCAAAAGGAAGGTGCGGGTGCGCTCGCCGAGATCGGCATTTCCCAAACTTGTAGCAGCAAACGGCACGGTAGCGGCGACAGTCACTTTCGTCCCGAAACTGCGAATGACACCATCGGCCGTATAGCCGGCGCCATCTGTGAACATGAAAGACCGATCGCCGGCCTTAATCGCGAAAAAAGCACTCACACGAGTCCCTCCAGATTGATATCGATGTTGCGATCGACGCCGCAGAGCACGCGCTGAATAGAGTCAGCAAAAGCCTTGCCGATATCGCCGCCATTGTTGAGCAGGGCCGATTTGAAGTCGGAAGCAAAGTCCTTGAGGTCGCCACGCAGATCTTCAGTCCGCAGGAACTGGCGGATCTGTCCCGCGTCTTCGCTATTCAAATCATCCGGCCTGCCGTATTGACGGAGCGTTGTCGTGATCTTCTGATCTTCCTTCGACAGCGAGTTGAAACGCGCCTCGTTAGTTAGATCCTGCTGCAGTTTCGTTTTCGACAGAACGTCTGCGTATCTACCGTAGAGCTCAACCTTCTTCTCGATCTCGGCACGTTGCGTGGCTGAAAGCGATCTGCCCTTGTCTTCCGCCTGCTGAAGCAGGTCGAGGCGGAAGCGAGCCGTATCGGCTGCGACCCCGAACTTGCCCTGTAGGTCGATCTCCTGCAGCATCTGGCCGAGACGGTCGTCTGCCGATTTGAGCAGGTCACGGTAGGCGTTGGCGGCCTTCGTGGCGGCTGTTTCGGTCTGCTTTTCGGCCTTGTCGGCCCCCGGCAACCCCTCGAGCTCGATGAGGGGGCGTCTTTGTGGAGTCGGACCTACACTCGGCGTGAATGTGCCGGTCTGGTGGGTCTTGCCGTTCTCATCGCGGAATGTGGCGCCGGCGGTGATGTCCTGAACGCTCGTGGCACCGGCCAAAGCTTTCACCCACTCCTCGCGCGCCGCCTTAGATGCCTCGATAGACTTCTGGATAGATTCGGTGATCTTGTCGAACGCGTCGCGAAAGCCCAGAACCGACTTAACGCCGTACTGGTCGACAGCGCTGGCGAGGATCTGCTGGGCGGCGTTGATGTCGGCGATCGAAGCCGTGCCGTTGTCCAGCCGCTCCTTTAGGTCACTGAACGCCTTGCCGAAATCACGAATGAATGCCGGATCCGCCTGAATGCCGCGAAGACCGCGCATGGCCTCGGTGAATTGCCGGTTGATGCCCTCAAGCTTCTCACCGAGACCATCAAGCGCCTTCGCGCCGAGAATGTCGCCGGCTTCGCGGCCCGTGCTGATCTGCTTCGCCCGGTCGAGCTGATCGACGACCTTCGTCACGGAAGGAAGAGCATCACCCCAGGCTGCCGCAGCATCCCTGATGACCTCGTTCTGCTTCTCGATCAGAGGCGTGGTTTTATTGGCGCCGTCTTCGCCGGCTGTGAAATATTGCACCAGCGCCGCGGACCCCGCGACAAGGCCGATTGTCACCAGCGAGATGGGTGATAGCAGCGAAGCGAATGCAGCGCCGAGGCCGCCGATTACCTGCTTGCCGGTGCCCATCGTGGCGAGCACAGATGAAAGCTGCGTGCCCTGCTGCAGAGCGATCTGCAGCGGGTTCATGCCCATCGCAGATGTTACTGCGATGTCCTGAAACTGTGCCGCTATATTGGCGGTCTGGAAGCCACCGCCATTGCGCTGCGACGGCGTGGCAGCCAATGCTGCATTGCGACCCTTGATGGCAGCAATCTGCGACGTGTACGCGGCCTTCTCCCGGTCGAGCGCCGACGTCATCTCCGCGGAGGAGATTGCACCGATGGCGTGGGCAGTTTTGATTTCCTTGAGACTGGCCGTGTACGTCTGCTGAGCAGCGAACAGCGGGCTGTAGCGAGCGCGCAAGCGCTCTAGCTCCTTGCCCTGATCGGCAAGCGCGCCGGCCCACTCCTTGGAAGCAGCCTTGCCGATGCCAACCATATTGTTGATGCGGTTTTGCAGCGTCGAAGAAACGGAATTGTCGATCGACTTGCCGACCGCTGAGAATTGCTTCTGGACACTTCCGGCAAGTGTGCCGAGATCTTGTTCAATACGCTTGATGCTGCGGCGGAGCGTGGCCTGATCTGTCGATATGCTGATAATCAGGTCATCGGTATTGTCAGCCATGCAGAGGCCTCCGCGCGCCCGATGACGCCATGGTGATTGTCATTGGAGTTCCTTGTTCAAAGCCACCCTTTGGCTTGCGGGTGTTCGCTGTCTTGCGAAGATTAGAATGAGCGCGCATGATTAATGCGATCTCTGGGGTGGGGCTGATGATTAAAGATGCGATGTCGGCAATTCTTGAAACGCCAGAAGGCAGGCGTTACTTTCGGTTCGCGATACAAGTTATTCTGAGTCTACTCGTGGTATACTTGGTCGCTTTACTATTGATTGCGGTTCACCGAGGATCTAATAATGCCCCGATTAATGTATGGGGGCTAGACATCGGCGCGATACCTGACGGCGGTAGCGGTAAAACGGATGAAGGGACGAACGACGCCCCAAATCTCGATCTGCGTAACGCTTATTTCGAGTGGAGAACTCCCGATCGAGTTTGGGAAACGGACGCAAGTTGCGAGATCGACCTTAGAGAAGCGCTAAAGGCCATGCAGTTATCCCGCTTCGATAAGAGCGAAAAACTGTTCTCAGGGGAGAAGGACGGAGCACTGATCTTGGCGAGTTGCTACGGCGAAAATGCCGGTCGGGGTTCGATGGCAAGTGTCGTAGCTTTCGGTAAAGAGGACGGTGCGAGAGAATCGATAGGAACGTTCTTGGCAATGACGGGGGTCACCAATTAGCGTCGCCGCCTCCGATGCCGAACGGCCGGCTGCCCGAATTCCTTCAGAGCCCACGGCTCTGACTGCTTGTCGATCCAAGATTCTAGATATTCAGCGCCGAGGCGTTGCCAGGCTTCCGCAACGGTTGCGTCGTCAGCTCGGCGGTATTCATCCACCTCAATGCCGGCGTCTTTCGCATCGTCGAAATAGTCGCGACCGGCCTGAAAGATCATTTCCCACGCCATCATGTCATCGGGGTGGGCTTTTGATTTCCGTCTTTTGCGGGGCAAGATTACCTCCGGTTGGATCGAAGGGCGGGCGGCCTAGCGCTGTCGCTTCCGCCGTCGTTACGTGAGATTAGGCGCCCCAGCGATCTCGATGCCCCGGGGCTATGCCTTCAGCTTTGCCAAGGCTTCCGTGATCCGTTTCACGCGCGCGTCTACGTTGCTGGCCGTTTTCATCGCAGCGAACCGCGGCGCACGCGCAGCCAGCCATAGGTCGGGCTCCTCGTCTTCCAGGTCGACAATGGTCGCGAAGGTTTCGGGAACGGCACCCTGCCGACAGAGCGAGATTTCCTTCAGTGTCGCCCGAGCGATGACGTCGACGTCATATCCACCGACAGTTTGAGTCTTGAAGTCCTCGATGGCGACGCCGACCGATACGCACGCCCGTTGCCCGTCCTTCACGTTGTCAAATACGGCACGCCCATCGGTCGTGCTGGCAATAGGCATTCTGAACGCAAGGCCGCGAACTGTGTTCGCGAACTCCAGACCGCCGGCAATACCGCCGTATTGGCGGGAAGCATTGTGATCGAACAACAGCGATTTATCCTTGCCGTCGTGAAGCGTGTCGACGAATGCCGCGGCCTCGAAATAGACGAGGCGCCCTTGGTGCTCGAATGCTTTTTCCGTCAGGCAGGCGAAACCCTGGATGCCTGGCCGCTTGAGCTCTCGGCCGTCACTGCCGTAGAATCTGGGCTTTGGCTCGGCGGGCTGCCGGGCCGTACCGCGAGCACGATCGATGAAACGCTCGACGCTTCGTGGTCTGCCGCCTGTGTAAATTGCCGGCGCTCTCATCGGTACTGCAGCTCCGCCGGGATATCCTTCTTGTCGATGACGCCAATCTCGACGGATTCACGAAAGAAGCGTGCCATCGAGCTATGTGGATCGATCGGGCTGCCGAGAAGCGAAGGAGAGAAGAACCCGAGCGACTCGATGGAGATGCCCTGGTCCTCCACCACCGTCGCCAGACCATGCAGATCGAGTGTCGCGGCGTGCACATTGCGCATGGCATCAACCACGGCCCGTAGCTTGCCGCGATACGTCGGCGCAATTCCCGACCTGTACGCGCTCTGGGCGCGCTGGCGCTCAACGGCGATTTGTCCGTCAAGCACGGCGCCTGCGGCCCGAAGGGCGCGAATCTCGTTCGCCATGACAGCAAGTCTATCCCGCTTGCTCGGTGGCGTTTGTGCAGGCGGCTGTCCGATTAGCTCGGCGACGCGGAGCGCCTCCGCACTGTCTACTGCAGTGCCGAATTCTGGCTCGTCGTTTCGGGCGAGCGCAAGTTGATCGGCAATTGTTTTTGCAAGCTGCTCGCCGATCTCCTTGCGTTTGGCTGCGAGTTCGTCATGCCGCTCAGTATGTTTTAGTTTTTCGATTTTCACAGTTGAAGGCCTCCACGATCTCCGCCAGTTCGCGGATCTCGTTCAGTTTGAATTGGTAGGTTGGTGAAGCGGTCTCGTCGGCTGTGCCGTATCGAACAACCGCGCGCTTCCCCGAGAGGGAAAGGCACTCGAGAATGACGCTCTCGTCGGACACGGAAAGGAACCCATCGTCGAGGTCAAGATCGCCGAGCACCGGCGACTTCGGCAGCGTTTCGATCACGGCGCGCAACATCTCGCCGGCGGTTGCCGGCAGGTCCGCAGCATCCTGAAGCCGAGCCAGGCGCAGTTCGCGGACGCACCGCGGAGAGGCCTGAATACCTTCGGCGCACAAGCCGAAAACGACGTCGGCGATGTGGCTCGGCCGCAGGTCTCCGCCACGTTTGCCAGGCAGCATTCCGGCCTCGCGGAGGGCGCGTAAAGTTTGGCGCACCCTGGATATCGGTTGGTGAAATAGCCGGGCTATTTGCCCCAGGTGGCGCGATTCGCGCATGATGATCTCCTCTTAGGTGGGGTGCCCGCGTCGGAGCTTTGGCTCGACGACGCGGGCCATGGCAGGCGCGCAGGACGGAGCGCCACGCCAACTGGATTACGCGGCGACCCACTGGAGCTTGTCGCCAAACTCGACGAACAGATCGTAGTCAGATCCGGCTGGCACGAAAAATCTCGTGCCGCTCGTTGCGTTCGGAGACTTGCCAACTGACACGAACGAGTCGGCCGCGGCGCGAATTCGAAAGAGCGGCTGGCCGTAACTGTCCAGATCGGCAGGAGCTGAATTAGTCGTGGTGACGCCGGACGACGGCGCTTCCGACCATACCGGTCGGGCGAGCAATGCTTGTGTGCGGTGTCTAAGATACGAGCCGGAATAGCCGGCGACGACATGAAGGCCGGAGAGGGCCATGTGTTTTCCTAATCTGTGCGGTTTCCGCACCAATGGGGGCAAATGCGTAAGCCGGTCACGCGTGGTATGGCGTGACCGGCTCGATCGATCGGTGCAGAGCACCGAGATTTGACGGTGAGACACCCCGCGGGGCAGCCCACCGGCAAGCCGGTGATAGGCGGCTTGCAAACAAAAAGGGCCGCCGAAGCGACCCTAATTCCTGCCTATAGCTCTTGGGATTCGAGAATGAGGTACCCCTTCACGCAGCCCGTCGTAGCCAGAAGCGATCGACGATCTGAAAACCGTCGAATATCCACGCGCGCGCCGCGCCTTTCGCGCCCTTGCTTCCAGCACCCAATGCCCGGCCGATTGCTTCAAGAGTATCGCCGTCTAAGACGGCCATCTCGAATGCCGATATGATGTTGTCGGTCACGGATAGCCGCGCTCTGAGATATGCGAGTTCGCGGCCAGCATCGAGCTTCGCAATTTGTGGCATGTCGCCTTGCCACTTCTTGGGTACGGGAGTGGCCCGCCTCTTCGTTTCACTGGTCATTGCAGCGGCGCGTGTCGGAGCCGTGTCCACGTTCGCTCGCCTTCCCGTAACAATCTTGATCTCCTTCGGCTTCCCTTCCGCGTCTTCTTTGTGGAGGATGTACACATTGTCTGCCGCATCGGTACCGATGAGCTCGGTGGGCAGGGTGGCGGTGTCGTGGAGGTGCCGATAGCGCCTTGCCAGTCGAAGGCAATGATCGTTCTGTTCGGTATTCAAAAGTTTCTCGAGCGGCCAGTCCCGTCGGTCGTTCGCGTGCTGGTCTCTGTAGAAATTTGAGGAGTACCAAGCCTTGCCGCGATCGATGAATTCGAGTTCATCGCCGCAGCCGGTGGCGATCGGGCGGAAATTGTCGTTAGCCGGCGCGTGTAGCCTAGGTGGCGCCTCCCAGATCTGGCCGTCGGTATTCTTGCGCGCGAAAGTTATTCTCGTCGTCATGCTATCACCCATGAATCGAGGACGTCTGACCGCTTGCGCGGTCGGCTAAAGTTTCCGTGTGGTGATGATGGCTGCAGTAACAAGATATAGTGTAAACAACCAAAAATATCCACTGCATTTTGATTTCGCGAAAATCAAAGAATCCGAAATTGTGCCCACGTGAGGGGGACGCGGGTTGAGCGCCGCGAGGTGTCTCTAGCTATTGGATAAGCCCCTCCGCATCCCAAAAAGCTCAACGTTTTCTCGTGCGCGCACTGCGCACGCCCCTGAGAATTCCTGAGTTAGCGTTAGTGCGAAGCGAGGCGGCCGGTACGCTGTGGCGGGCGGCGGAGAGATTGGAGGTGCTCCCCTCCTGTTCGATGTTGTCAAAATCTACGCCGCGAGAACGAATTATTAACAATTGATCGCTACGCTTCCTTGGGTCGACAGGCAAAGGAGTCCAAGACATGACAAAGAAAACTATCATTGAGGTCGCAGATATCGACATGCCCGACAATTTACCAGCGTGCAGTGATAACGCCGGGCAATTGGTTTCGAGAACGTCTCTCGCGATCGACCTCAATTTATGGAAGGGTAGGCTGAAAGCTTTATTCAGTCGGACGGCTTTAAAATGAAGGGTGGCGATCTCAAGCGCTGGCGCGAGGAGCGGGGGCAAACTCAGAAGGAGCTTGCCGAGGAGTTGGACGTTTCTCGGCACAGCATCCTAAAGTGGGAGGGAGCTACGACGGTGCCGCGGATTGTGGAACTAGCCATACTAGGTTTACAGAACGGTAGCGCTATGATTGGGAAAACATCTTCAGCAAGTGAGATTGCCGCGCAACAGGCTCGTTTGGACGCCATCCTTACGAAACAATTGTAAGAACGGCCGCTCCGGAAACGAATTGTTCTTAGCGAGAAAAATGTGGTGTCCGGCGAAGTGATGGATCGCCCTGATAGACGATAACTGTTGATTTTCAAGAACGTGGCGATGTCAACAGCATCGACCTGTGGATATTGGTAATAACCGACTAGCCGACCCCTGGTCAGTCCACAGATGTTATTGCAGGAATGCAACAACACAGTTGCAAGTTGGGGAAAACTCGGAAATCGATTCTATGCATTTCCGCATACTCTTCCCGGCCGCATCATTCCATGGGATAAATGAAGGGCTCCAGATGCAAATCTGAAGCCCATCGGTAGCAAGAATTGTTGCGGTGCTAGGCTGGCCCGTAGGCAAGATTGCTACCGCAGCAACGGTAGTCTGAGCAACACCGTGATAGCGCCGATGGCCATCTCGCGCAAGCCAAGGGTCGGTATTTATGGACAATGTGGTTCAGTGGTTACAGGCCGCTGCGGCGGCGGCTGCCTTCGTCTACACGTCTCTGAAGATACATGCCGCGATCAAACGGCGTAGTCGTAGAACAGACCAATAGCAATGAAGCTAAGTCGGCCGGCGCGAATGCCGGCCTTCTACATCTAGTATGAGAGTCTGGAAAGCGCCTTCTATTGTGCTTCCCTAATGTTCTGTCATCATCTTTTACGGAGGGTTTGATTCGAACCATCGGAGCTTGAAATGAGCACTGGCATCTTCGGACTTCTCGCGGCACCATCGCACGATCAATTCCATCGTTGGCAAGGACGATCGGGCCAATGGTGGATTACTACAGTCTTTCCATTATTTTCCTCACACATCACAGGCGCATCTGTCTACGTGATGGTTCGCAGAGATGACACTGGCCGTGCCCACCCATTGTACATTGGACAGACGTCCGACACTGCGCGGCGGATGGAAGAACACCTGCATGATAAGGTGCTGCAGGCCATTCGCCTCGGCGGCAACGAACTCCATGTTCACCTACTGGCGAAAACCGAGGCCGAGCGTTTCGCAATAGAAACCGATTTACGGAATGGGCACAACGCTCCGCTCAATCGTCAGAACAGTGCCGCTGTTTTTGGTGGCTTGTTTGGCCTTGGCGCCAACTATCAAAACCAGCAGCACCAGAAGTCCTTACTCGGACAATTTGTTGGCTAGTGTTCATTCTGCCTGCGGGGGTCGTCATCTGCGGGGGTCTAATTTTTTAACACATGCAGGGTGCGGGGGTATTCCATAAAAGGAATAACCCCCGCCGCCGCACTGTTTTGCGGGAGTGCGGAAGTCCGTTTGCGGGGGTTGAAACTAGACCCCCGCAATGGGTTTTATGAAGTCTGCTTCGTGCCGGCTGGCGTCCTTCATACGGACTATTTCGAGCTCACCGGCGTCAATCCAAGCGGCGAGCATTGCCTTGGCCTGCTCCCTGCCATCCGCAATTCCAGTCTCGATCAATAGATTGCCAGCCCAATGCTTGGCGCGTTGGTCTGCCTTATAGTCGGAGGCTTCGAGCCGGACCTTGACGCCAGCCAGGTTTTCTGCCGGAACATCCGCAACAACGGCAGCACGAGCCGAGGCGGCCCGCTCCTCAATGGCTTCGCGTGACGGCCAGCGCCAAGGCTCAACCACGCCGATCTCATCGCCAGTCTTGGCCAGACCGCGGCCGTTCCCCAGCGGCACCGATACGAACCTGCGCCATTGCGACTGGCCCGACGCCACCATGTTCACCTTTCCGAAGTCGACGCGGAAGTAGGCGCGAGGATCATCGACGCCAGCTTTCTCCGCTTCTGCCGGCGTCATCACATTGAAGACGCGCATAGAGCGGACCTTGTCTTTGAACGCGCCACCGCCACGCGCGCTATCCGCTGTGACCTCGCCTTGGTTCTTTGCGACATGGTGGACGAGCTCAATGCCACAATTCGCTTCGTCGGCAACCCGGACCCACGCTGCCGCAACACGCTGCATCGCGCTGTTGTCGTTCTCTTGTGCCTCATGAGTGCTGACGAATGGATCGACGATGACAACGTCGATTTCGCGCCGACGAATCTCGGCAACCATATTGGTTATGAAGGGTTCGACGATTTTCAGATCACGCCCTTCCTGTCGTGCAATAACGAACTCCTGGTCGCGTCCAGAGTCTGTGAAGAGCCGTCCGCCGATCTGCTCATTAGAAACGGCGAAGTGCTTCGCAGCGGCATGGAATCGCCGATTGATCTCATCCTGCGGATCCTCCGCGTTGACCCACCATACCTTAAGTGGCTTGGTCAGGGCGCCCTGAGGATCGAGCAGCGGACGGCCAGTTACCATCGCGAGCGACTCTGATATCGAGTGTGCGGTCTTGCCACCGCCGCCAGGTCCCACGGACGCCGTAGCGTAACGACGGATGTAGTGCCGACCGAATAGCCAGTCCCGCTCTGGGAGGCTGGCAGGGTCGCCTAGAGTAAAGGGGGACGCGGCCAGCGACTTGGGCTGCACAGGCAACTCTACAAACTTCTTCGAAAGTCGACTCGTGAACAAGGCCCGACCATCTGCGAGAATCTGGATTTTGCCAGTGAGACCGCCGACGACTGCGCCAAATACCGTGTTGCCGCTGATGAAGGCGTCCGGGCCGGTGAAAGCGGCCAGATAGGGCACTAGGCGCTCGTCATGCTGCGCGTTATCATTCGTGGCGACCGGCGCAGGTTCGGACTGTTCCACGTCGATATCGCGCTCGGCAAGGTTCGCGCGCGCCGTGCGCTCAAGCCACTTGGGGCGATGGCCGGCCACGAAGCCTTTGCTGTACGCCAGGATCTCAATCTCGGCTTCAAGCGGCGGCAGGCCGTGCCATTTCTCCTGCAACGGCTTCATAGCGGTGATCGCGTCCATTACTAGATCTACGGCCGCTTCGCACGGCTCGCCGTCGATCTGTTGGACGATCGGAGTTCCACCGCGCCAGAGCGTTAGGACGGTCGCATCCTGACCTTCCTCGATGAATCGAAAGAAGCTGTCGGTGATGATACCGAGCCGCGGGATGTCTTCATCGGTCATGTCTGACCAGTGAGATATCTTCGTGAGTGCATCCCGTGTCAGGCCCGCGAGGTTATCAGGGTCCGGCACCAGTACAACGTCGCCTGACAGCTGCCAGAGGGCGGCCTTGTTGACCTCGTAAAATGCATCGCGGTGTGGTCTTGGATCTGGCTTAGGCTGCTTTTTTGCGGTCATTGGCGATTTCGTGCCCCTCGAAAAATATGGAAGCTGCTGCGGTGATCTGGCGGGAAAGCGAAGTAGAAGCGGTCACCGACCGTCCGCCGCCGGATACGGACGGAAAGAAGGTCCGGCGCCCTTTTGGTGTGTCGACAAGCTTCAAGCCGCACAGGCGGAGGTCGTCGGTTACCTGCACGCTGAAGCGAGCAAGCACGTGGGTGCCTTCTCCGGCGAAGCCGCCGGACATTTCGAAGTCAATGATTCTCATCGGTTCCTTTCTCGCGCACAGCGGCGCGCGCCTGCCGGCGCTGCCGGCAGGTGGTTAAGTCTGTGATTGAGGGGAGGGCGCTAAGCGTTACGTAACGGGCGAAAAGATCATGCTGCTGCCCTTTCCGCGTCGACCATCCATTTGGTCAAAGAGGAGCGGCGAGCCGCAACGCTTCCGCCTAGTTTGAAATGCGGCATGATCCCGTCGTAGGTGAGTCGATAGACTTGCCGACTCGATACCCCTAGGAATTTCGCAATGGCGTTGGCGCCGATAAGGAGGTCGCCGCTGAAGTTGTCGTTATCTGCTTTCATTTTTTCTCCTCTCAAGGGTTGACAGAATATTTGTAAACATGCTAATTCTGAACGTGGATAGGTGTGCCCTATCGACAATTCCCACAATAGCGTAAACATACATTTTTTGCAAGGTTTACCTTGCTTGCCGCCCCGTGCCATGCTTTCATGTTCCATCCAATCAGGGGGTCATGAATGGCAACTATCACAAAACGAAAATGGACGAACAAGAGCGGCGACCACGAGGCGTGGGTACTCGCCTGGACAGATGCATCCGGCAAGCGCCATAAGAAGCAGTTCGACAAAAAGCGGGATGCCGAAGCGCACCGCACCGAAGTTACGCACCAGGTCGCCGTTGGCACGTTCCGAGCTGATGCGGCCAGCACCACCGTAGATGACGCCGTAACCGACTATCTGAAGCTTCTGGCTGATAGGAGAGACCGTGGCGAGCATGTGACCGAGCACTATTATCGAACCGTCGAAGGACAGCTCCGCAATTATGTGGCGCCGACCGAAGAGCACCGAGCAAAGCAACCGGAGAAGACCAGGATTATCTTCGATGGAGGTATTGGTGCCATGAAACTTTCCCAAGCATCCGCGAAGGTGATCGGGGATTTCCGCGATCGTTTGCGGGCGGCTGGCGTCGGCGTGGTGACGACTCGGCGCATTCTTGGAAGTCTATCTCGCGCGCTACAAAACGCCGTTGGCAACGACCTGATGGCGATCAATCCGGCGGCAAGCATCCGCGTCACCGGCAAGCGAGGCGAGGGGTCTAAGAAGGTTGTACCGCCATCCAAGGCGGATCTTGCCGCAGCGCTGGCCGAAGCGGCGGGAAGCTTGAGGGTTCGTATGCGGCTCTCGGCTTCATCCGGCGTCCGCGCCTCGGAACTCTATGCACTTCGCTGGAAACACGCGGCGTTCAACGCTGGCGAGCTCACCGTCGACGGTCGTGTCGACGCTTACAAAAATGAGGACACCACCAAGTCAACAGCAGGCATCCGGCGCGTGCCACTCTCCTCAGCTATGTTGGCCGAGTTGCGAGCATGGAAAGAAGCAGCCAAGAGCTCGGAAGCAGAAGATCTGATTTTCCCAAATGCCAAGGGCGGTTTTCTCGATCATAAGAATATCCTGAAACGCGAGTTCCGGCCGCTGCTTATCGCTGCCGCCAAGAAGGCTACAGATGAAGGCAGGAAGTTCAAACCGTTCAATTGGCATGCGCTCCGCCACTTCGCAATCAGCACATGGATCGAAGCTGATATGCAGCCCAAGACGGTTCAAACGTTTGCCGGTCATTCCTCACTCGCCGTCACCATGAGCCGGTATGGGCACATGTTTCCGAGCGATACTCACCGTAACATCATGGATCAGATTTCGACGTCCATTTTCGGCGATGGCGCACAAATGGCGCATGAAGCCGCAGAAGCGCTGTTACATAAGGATTTCACACCTGATTTGTAATCAGGGGGTCGCGAGTTCGAACCTTGCCGGGGGCACCATTCTTTTCCGCGCGATACCGTTTGCTAGTCCATAGTCTGGGTTCGACGCTGTTGCGCTCAATCGCACCAGCAGACTTTTCAGAAGGTTCATATCGCTCGATGAACCGCGCGTGAAGGGCTGCTTCACCGCCAATTCAGCCGCGCCCGCTTATCTTCGCCTCATCATCAATGAGGAAATAGCCATGAAGCTCGCACATCTCTTTCTCGCCGCAACCATTTCCGTCGGCGCGGCTTTCGCGTCCGTCGCACCGGCGGCCGCCATGCCGGCCGAGCGGCCGGCGGTGACGGCGCAGGGCGACATCGTTCAAATTCGTGATGGCTGGCGAGGTGATCGCGACCACGACGACCGTGGCTGGCGACGTGATCGCGACCGGGATGATCGTGGCTGGCGCGATGGGCGCGATTGGCGCCGGTCCGACTGGCGCGATGATCGCCGTCACGGGCGGCGGTGGCGTGCCGAGCGTTGGCAGGAACGCCGCGACTGGCGCCATCGCGATCGCGGCATGCCGTTCTGGCTCTACCGCAGCTGACGATAACGGCCCGGATCATCCGGGCCGTTATTTTAGAGCATGATGCCGAAAAGTGTGATCGGTTTTCGGACGACATCATGCTCCCACTATTTATTTTTAGAACAGGATTCAGATTTTAGGCCGAGCCGGCCTAAAGTCATCCTGTTCTAATGAGTGAGGGGTTCGTTGACGCTCGCCTCGATCCTGTCGCCATTGCCGGTCTGTCCGGCGCCGGAGGGCGACATCATCGCGATGCTGAGTACGGAGGCGATCATGAAGGCGACGACGGCGATCATTATGCGCATAAGCGTTCAATCCTCGTTCGATTCCGGGATTAACGCATGATCTCCGTCCGCGTTCCTGCAAGTATTATTGCACCTGGCCCGGCGTCGCGGGGCCAGGCGCCGTCGGCGAGAGAGGATCGGGCTGGTGGATGGGGTGCGACGTGTCCACCCAAATGATGCTGATGATAATCACGACGAAGACCGCGATGAAGAGGATACCGAAAATCAGCGGTCGAATGGCCATGATAGGGATCGTTCCTTCTTGCTTGTGAGCCGGTCGCAACAACCGGTCGTCGCCCGATCATAGTGCTCCAGGGCGTCATTCCAAGGCAAAAGTGGATTTTTCCGGCATCGGTCGGGCGTTGCACGAGCGTTGTCCGTGTCCTTTTCCATTTGTCGCGCCGCATCGAACTCCTGCATAATTCCTTAAATCCGAATCGATAGCGCGTCTGAAAAGACGCGCGGCGCTGTACGTCACGGATGATCGTCTATCCCGTCGAAGTGGCCTATGCAGGCGATACGGCGCGCAGGCCGATGGACGGATCGACCGGCTGCCCTTGCTGCGGGCCAGCCTATGCCTTCAGGTGAAGCCGCGCCGCATAAAGCGCGATTGCTGCCGCATTCGAGACGTTGAGCGATTTGATCGAGCCCGGCATGTCGAGACGGGCAAGTGCGTTGACGGTTTCCCGCGTCTTCTGCCGAAGTCCCTTGCCCTCGGAGCCGAGCACGAGCGCCACCTTCTGGCCCGAGAAGGTGCCTTCGAGTGGCGCCGGCCCTTCCGAATCAAGGCCGATGGTGGAGAAACCGAGCTTGTGCAATTCACCGAGTGCATCGGCGAGATTGGTGACCTGTATATAAGGTATCAGTTCCAGCGCGCCGGAGGCGGACTTGGCGAGCACGCCCGATTCGGTCGGGCTGTGTCGCTGCGTGGTGATTACCGCGCCGGCATTGAAGGCGACGGCCGAGCGCATGATCGCGCCGACATTGTGCGGATCGGTCACCTGATCGAGGACGAGCAGGAGAGGACTTTCCTTCAGTGCTTCGAGCCGGCGTACCGGAAGCGGCCGTGTTTCCAGCATGACGCCCTGATGGATCGCCTCGGGGCCGAGCACCTTGTCGATCTCCTGCGGCGAAACGATCTCGAAGGGAATGCCGAGCGCCTCGAGGTCGACTTCGAGGCGCGCCAGCGCATTCTGAGTCACGAACAGCTTGATCTTCTTGCGCTCGGGATTGTCGAGCGCTGCGCGCACCGTATGCAGGCCATAGAGATGCACCTGGTCGGGCGCAAGCGCCGGCGGCTTCCAGTCTTCGCCGCCGCGCTTTCGCTTCTGCGGCTGAGGTGTCGGAATCTCCCCGCGTTCGCGCTTGGCGTCGCGGTGGGCGCGCCGCAGAGTGGCGTAATGCGTATCCTTGGCAGATGGGTCTGTCGCGGTCTTGCCGCCGGATTTGTTGTCTTTGCTCATGCAGCTTTATAGCCATGGCGCTCGCTGCCGCATAGGCTTTCTTTCATATGCCGGCTTTCGGTGGTGAATGAAATTTTTCGTGTTTTTTCCGTTGTCATCGTGTTGACAGACTGAAATGCTCCGGTCATATACGCGGCGCAGACGACGGGCAGCAACGCTTCGAAGTCTGACGAACTTGGTCTTGCGATCCGGACGAAAACTGGAGAGATGCCCGAGTGGTTAAAGGGGACGGACTGTAAATCCGTTGGCTCAGCCTACGTTGGTTCAAATCCAACTCTCTCCACCATTCGTCATCGGATCGGACCACCCCGCGGGTATAGCTCAATGGTAGAGCAGCAGCCTTCCAAGCTGAATACGCGGGTTCGATTCCCGCTACCCGCTCCAGTTTCCGTTACGCTACTTTATTCGACCGCTGCTGTGATAGTCCCCGAGATATCTCCGGCGCTGGCGAAGAAGCTGACGATTGCGATTATCGACTGGTGGGGAAGGGCGCTCTACGCCGAACGTCTATAGCGCGTCTCCGGCGGTCAATGCGATTTTCTCTAAGATTTCAGCGATTTTCGAGGGGGCTTTGGCGAATCGCCTTGCAGGCGGCGAATTGTCTCCCATATGCGCTGTCAGGCCAAGTTTGGCGTCTGCAATTAAGTCTTGCGCAATGTCGCTGAAAGCCTTAAACGGCGGCACTAAACCGGTTCGCCGGGGCCACCATTTTCGTTCACAGGAAGCATTCAAATGGGAAAGAGTAAGTTTGAGCGCAACAAGCCGCACGTCAACATTGGCACGATTGGCCACGTTGAC